>JANNRI010000119.1:0-79621 GCA_031401195.1 Burkholderiales bacterium | reverse complement strand
GCCGCGTGCACGAATCCCATCGCCTGCGCCTCGTGCTCGAACATCTTGAAGGTGTCGGGGTGCACATAGCGCCGCACCGGCAGGTGGTGGCCGCTCGGCGCGAGGTACTGACCTAGCGTGAGCATGTCGATGCCGTGCGCGCGCATATCGCGCATCGCCTGCAGGATCTCTTCGTCCGTCTCGCCCAGGCCCACCATCAGCCCGCTCTTGGTGGGCACGCCCGGCACTTCCTGCTTGAACTTCTTCAGCAGGTTCAGGCTGAACGCATAGTCCGAGCCCGGGCGCGCTTCCTTGTACAGGCGCGGCACGGTTTCGAGGTTGTGATTCATCACATCGGGCGGCGCGGCCTTGAGGATGCCGAGCGCACGGTCGTCGCGGCCACGGAAGTCGGGGGTCAGGATCTCGATCCGGGTTTGCGGTGACACTTCGCGTGTCTTGCGTATGCACTCGACGAAGTGCGCAGCGCCACCATCACGCAGGTCATCGCGGTCGACACTCGTGATCACCACGTACTTGAGCTTTAGCGCCGCGATGGTCTTGGCCAGGTTCGCGGGCTCCTCGGCATCCAGCGGGTCGGGCCGGCCATGCCCCACGTCGCAGAACGGGCAACGCCGCGTGCACTTGTCGCCCATGATCATGAAGGTGGCGGTGCCCTTGCCGAAGCACTCGCCGATGTTGGGGCAGCTGGCCTCCTCGCACACCGTGTGCAGCCGGTGCTCGCGCAGGATCTGCTTGATCTCGTAGAAACGTGTGCTGGGGCTGCCGGCCTTGACGCGGATCCAGTCCGGCTTCTTCAGCATCTCGGCCCGCTCCAGCGGCACCACCTTGATCGGGATGCGCGAAGTCTTCGATGCCGACTTCTGCTTGGCGGTGGGGTCGTAGGCCGTGGTCATGAGGAGGGCATCCGGAGCTGAAAAGAGATTTTAGGTGGGGGTGCATCCAACGGCAGGAGGCCGGCGTAGAGACCCCTGCCAGCAACTCACTCTCAGGAGCCCTCTCCATGCAAACCGCACGCTTCCGCGCGGCGCCGATCGTCGCCGCCCTCTTTGCCGCCACCGCCGGCCTTGTTGCCACGCCAACCACGCAGGCTTCCAGCCACCGCGAGGCGCCGTTCATCACCACCAGCCCCAAAGTCGACGGCACCGACTTCTACCTGTTCGGCAGCTATGAAGACGGCCGCGTCGGCTACGTGACGATGATCGCCAACTACCAGCCGCTGCAGGCGGCCTACGGCGGCCCGAACTACTTCAAGATGGATCCGAACGCGCTGTACGAGATCCACATCGACAACAACGGCGACGCCAGGGAAGACCTCACCTTCCAGTTCCGCTTCCAGAACAAGCTGGCCAACAACGGCAACGGCATCACGCTCAACATCGGCGGCAAGGACGTGGCGATCCCGCTCACGCAGGGCGGCCAGATCCTCAGCCCGGGTGACGCCACCAACAACGTCGGCGAGAGCTACAGCGTGACCATGGTGCGTGGCGACCGCCGCGGCGGTACGCGCCACGCTGTCACCAACGCCAGCGGCGGCAGCGCCACCTTCCTGAAGCCGGTGGACAACATCGGCACCAAGACCATCCCCAACTACGCCGCGTACGCAGCGCAGCACATCTACACGGTGAACCTGCCCGGCTGCAACATGCCGGCCAAGCTCTTCGTCGGCCAGCGCAAGGATGCCTTCGCCGTCAACCTGGGCACCATCTTCGATCTCGTGAATGCGCCGCTGGCCGTGATCACCGACCCGACGCTCATCGGCGCCGCGCCCAACACCATCGACGACGCCAACGTCACCAGCCTGGCGCTGGAAGTGCACAAGAGCTGCCTCACGTCCAGCCCAAGTGGCGGCGACCCCGTCATCGGCGGCTGGACCACCGCGAGCCTGCGCCAGGCGCGCGTGCTCGACCCCACGCCCAAGAGCGGCCACCAGACCACCGACTTCAACGGCGGCGCCTGGGTGCAGGTGTCGCGTCTGGGCATGCCGCTCGTCAACGAGGTCGTCATCGGCCTCAAGGACAAGGACAAGTTCAACAGCTCCAGGCCCACGGGCGACGCGCAGTTCGCCGACTACGTGACCAACCCGACGCTGCCCAAGCTGCTGGAGATCGCGCTCAACATCCCGGGCACGAGCCCCACGAACTTCCCGCGTCTGGACCTGGTGACGACCTTCCTCACCGGCATTCCCGGCGTCAACAAACCGGCCAACGTGACGCCCTCGGAGATGCTGCGCCTGAACACCGACATCGCACCGGTGCCCTTCGCGCAGCAGAACCGCCTCGGCATCGTCGGCGCCATCCTCGCCGGCCAGCCCGACCGTGCCGGCTACCCCAACGGCCGCCGGCCCAAGGACGATGTCGTCGACATCTCCCTGGTGGCGGTGATGGGCGGCCTGTGCGTGGCCAACGGCACCGGCAACGGGCTGGGCTTCGGCGCCGCGTGCAACCCCAATGCGGTGCCGCTGGGTGCCACAGCCTTCGCGCTGCACGACGCAGTCGACCAAGCGGTGGTGCCCCTGTTGCCGGGCTTCCCGTACCTCAACACGCCGCTGCCGGGTGCAGGCGCGCAGTGAGCCACGAAAGGAAACGTGACATGAGCAAGTTCAAGCTGTCCCTCGCCGCTGCAGCCGCTGCAGCCACCGCACTGCTGCTCGCCGCCTGCGGCGGCAACGGCGGTGACGACCCAGCGCCCATCCAGGACCCCACCGTAGTCCCCACCAGCGCCTCGGGTTCCACCGCAAGCTGGGTTGCATTCGCCAAGGCCCTGGCGCCGACCGAGAGCGCCGAAGCTCTCCTGATGGGTGGCATCACCACGCTGCCCATCAGCGAAACGGAAGAGCCGCTGGCGCTGTAGCCGAGAGGCCGCAGGATTTGGGGCCCTGGCCCCGACCCAGACGCCGCGACAGGCTCATTCCGAGCCGGCTCGCGGCGCGATCATCAAAGACGCCGCGACAGGCTTTCACCGAGCCTGATCGCGGCGTCGTGCCATGTGCAGCCGATGCCGAGCACCGCCAGGTCCACCGTACGCAGGCCGCGGTAGCCGCACGGGTCGATGCGTTCGAAGGGTTCGAGGTCCATCGCCACGTTGAGCGCCAGGCCGTGGTACGTGCAGTGGTGGCTGACCTTGATCCCGAGCGCCGCGATCTTGCCCAGGCCCTTCAGCGGGTCGGCGGGGTCTGCCGTACCGGGCTCGAGGACGGCATGCCCAAACGGGTCGGCCAGCCGCACATACACGCCTGGCGCCGTGCGCACGCGGTGGCCGGTGACGCCGAAGCTGGCCAACAGGTCGATCACCGCCTGTTCGAGCCGGTAGACGTATTCCCTGACGAAGTAGCCGCGACGACGCAGGTCGACCAGCGGATAGGCGACCACCTGCCCGGGCCCGTGGTAAGTGACCTGGCCACCGCGCTCGGTGCGCACGACCGGGATCTCGCCGGCCGCCAGCACATGCTGCTCGCGCCCGGCCACGCCCTGCGTGAATACCGGCTCGTGCTCGACGAGCCAGAGCTCATCTTCGGTGTCGGCGGTGCGTGCCTTGGTGTAGGCACGCATCGCCGCTTCGACATCCACATAGGGCCGGCGCCCGAGCACCACGCTGCGCATGCGCGCAGTCTAGCCACTAGCCCTCAGCCCTGCCCTCTCCCGCGAGCGGGAGCGGGAGAGGGGAAGGAGAGGGGCGACTTCAGAACGCCGCTTTGAACGAGAGCCCGAACGTGCGTGGCTCGTTGACGAAGCCCGTCAGGTTGTTGAAGTCGATGCCGCCCACCGCGACCACCTTGTCGGTGATGTTGCGCACAAATACTGCCGACTCGTACTTGCCGCCGGCAAAGCTGTAGCCGGCGCGCAAGCCGCCTTCGAGCAGCGGCTTGCCGGTGTACTCCACCGCCTCGTAGAGGAAGAAGTTGACCTTGCTGCGGTAGGCCCAGTCGGTGACGATGAAGCCTTCACCACCGGCCAGCGGCAGGCTGAAGCGCGCGCCGAAGTTCCACACCGTGCGCGGCGCCTGCGGCAGCGAGTTGCCGTCGATCGCCACGCGGGGCGCGAAGATGCCGTTGGCAGGGTCCGCGGGCCGCACGATCGGGTCGAGCACCGTGCAGCCGCTGCCGCAGGCATCGACGAACAGGCCCGGATCCTTGATCTTGGTCTGGTTGTAGCTGCCACCGAAGCTGAGCAGCAGGTTCGGCAGCGCCGCCAGCTGGAAATCGAACTCCACGCCCTGGCCGGTGGTCTTGGCCGCGTTGACGAGCTGGTTGAAATTGGCCGCGCCGCCCACCGCGGTGAGCTGCTGGTCCTTGGTCGTGAAGCTGAAGACGCTCACCGCCAGGCGCGCGCGGCGGTCGAGCAGGTCGCCCTTGATACCGGCCTCGTAGCTGGTGATCTTTTCCTCCTTGGCCACCGAGAGCGTGTCGCCGAAGAGCAGGCGACCCTGGATCGAAGGCGCGCGAAAGCCCGTGGCGACGCGGCCATAGACGTTGACCGCTGGGCTCAGCGCCATGGTGGCGCTGAAGTCGCCGCTGACGTTGTCGGCGCTCGTGTTGGCCGTGCGCTGGCCGATGAAGACGGGCGAGAAAGGCGGCGCCTGCAGGCGGTTGGCGACGAAGTCCTTGTCGTCCTTGGTGTAGCGCACGCCGCCTCGGAGCTTGATGCCGCCGCCGACGTCGAGGTTGACGCTGCCGAACGCGGCATAGGCCTTGTTCTGCTGATCCTGGTTGGCATAGCCGTTCTGCACATTGCCGCCGACCGAGCTGTAGTTGAAGCTGTCGATCCGGATGTCCTCGTCGAAGTAGTACAGCCCCGCCAGCCACGACAGCGCGCCCTTGGTGGTGGACTCGACGCGGAACTCCTGTGTCAGCTGCCGATGCTTGGGCAGCCCGTCGGCGCTCTCGGCGTCGAAGGGGATGAAGCCCGGGCCGAAGTTGCCCGGGCCCAGGAACACCGCGCCGAAGCCGCCGTCGATGTCGCCGCGCGAAAACGCCTTCACGCGCTCCAGGCCGGTGATGGACGACAGCGCCATCGGCCCGAGGTCCCAGCGCACGCGCACGTTGCCGCCACTTGAACGCAGGTCCTGGTAGTTGAGGCCGTCGTAGCTGACCTTGGTGACGTCGAAGCCGTCGACGAGGTCGTTGGTGCCGGGCTTGATGCTGTTGGCGCGGAACAGGCGCGCCGAGCCGTCGAGGCTGCGGCCGTGCGCGCTCACGAGCACGGAAAGGTCCTTCACCGGTGCCACCAGCAGCTGCACGCGCGCTGCGTTGTCGTGGTAGCCCTCGAACTCGCGCGTCTGGCCGGCCGCAAAGGTGTTGTCGACCCAGTGATTGCGGTTCTGGCTTTGCATCGACACACGCAGCGCGATCCCCTGCCCGAGCGGCGCGTTGACCGCGCCCTCGAGGTTGACCGCCGAGTAGCGGCCGACGCTGGCGATGCCGTAGCCCTCGAAGCGATTGGTCGGCTTGGCCGACTCGAATTTGATCACGCCGGCCGGCGAGTTGCGGCCGAATAGGGTTCCCTGCGGGCCGCGCAGGACCTCGATGCGCTCGAGGTCGAACACCGGGAAGCCCTTCAGGATGGGGTTCTCCTGCACCACGTCGTCGAATACGAGCGAGACGGGCTGCGAAGCGTTGAGGTCGAAGTCGGTGTTGCCCAGGCCCCGGATGTAAAAGCGCGGGAAGGCGCGGCCGAAGGAGGATTCGATGTTCAGGCTCGGCACGCGCGCGGCGAGCTGGCGGATGTCCTGGCCGCCCGAATTGAGGATCTCCAGCGTCTCGCCCGAGAGCGCCGTCACCGAACTGGGCACGTCGCGGATATTCTCCAGCCGGCGTTCGGCGGTGACGGTCACGGTCTGCAGGCGGCCATCTTCGCTGGTGGTGGTCTGCGCCAGGGCGCTGAGGGAGGCCAGCGAGGCCAATGAGGTGATGGCGGCCATCGAAGCCAAGGCGAGGCGATGGTGTGCGTAGGGCTTGTTCTGGACTCTAGGCATGGTCACTCCTGGGGTTGGTGGCTTGTTGTGTGGCGCTCTCGAGAGCGCAGCCTGTGGTGCAATCGGCGTGCCAAACGGTGCTCCAAACGGTGCTCCAAAAGGCATGCCAACGGCAAAACGCATCATCGAACCAACCCGCCCCGGTCTTTATGAAAGTAGTCATGCCCGTGGGCCGAGTGATGCCCTGTCGCAACACCCGGCGCCGCCCTGGCTGCCACCCCAGTCACCCGCACCTCGCCCCAGCATGCTGACCCAAACGCAGATGGCGATCTGGCGAGACGAAGGCTGCCTCGTGCTGCCGGGCTTCAAGTCGGCACCTGAGCTGGCCGCTGTGCGCGAGCGGGCACTCGCCATCGTCGAGGCGTTCGAGCCCAAGGTGTCGGGTGGTGCAGTCTTCTCCACGCGTGAGCGCGCGCGCCTGTCCGATGCCGCGCTGCTCGCCTCGGCCACCGAAGTGCACTGCTTCTTCGAGGAAGAGGCGGTTGACGCCGACGGCCGTCTGACCGTGCCCAAGACCCGGGCCATCAACAAGATCGGGCACGCCCTTCACGACCTCGAACCGGTGTTCGACAGCTTCTCGCGCGATGCTCGCCTGGCGGAACTGGCACACGACCTGGGCATCGAGGTGCCGCAGTTGTGGCAATCGATGCTCATCTTCAAGCAGCCACGTATCGGCGGCGAGGTCACCTGGCACCAGGACGCGAGCTTTCTCGCCACCGAGCCCGACAGCGTCGTCGGCCTGTGGTTTGCGCTCGAAGACGCCACGCTGGACAACGGCTGCCTCTGGGTCGAGCCGGGCGGCCACCGCGGGCCGCTGCGTGAGCGCTACCTGCGCGACGGCGGCGCGCTGCGCATGCAAGCGCTGGACGCCACCCCCTGGCCCGATGGTCAGCGCGCACGCGCCCTGCCGGTGCCTGCCGGCACATTGGTGGTGCTGCACGGGCGGCTGCCGCACTACAGCGCCCCCAACCGATCGGCTGTCTCGCGCATGGCCTACACGCTGCACCTCACCGATGGGCGCTGTCGCTGGTCGCCGCAGAACTGGCTGCAGCGCGGGCCGCACAGGCCTGTGCGCGGCTTCGGCTGATCGGCCTCCTGGCGCGCTACGCGGCGCCCGCCTCGATGCCGCTCATCAAGGTGTCGACGAGGTGCTGGGCAAATGTGGCTGTCAACGGCAAGTGCCCGGCCAGAAGGCGATAGAACAGCGGGCCGTAGATCATGTCGAGCGCCACGTCGGCGTCGGTGGGCTTGCGCAATTGCCCGGCGGCGACGCCTCTGGCTAGCAAGGCTCGGCCGATCTCCCGGCTTTGCAGAATGATCTGATTGCGAAAGGCCTTGGCCAACTCGCTCTCGGGGTCGGCCGAAGCCATGGTCAAAGTGATCTGCCGCCCGCGCGCACTGTCGAAGCGGGTGATGACTGCCGTCAGGTGTGCCACCAGCGCCTTGCGCACCGAGCGCATCGGCGGAGTGTCGAAGTCCTCACGCGGTGCCGCCAGAAACGCCGCCATCGCCAGCTCATGGGAATTGGCCCAAGTGCGATAGACGGTCGGCTTGCCCACGCCCGACTCCAGCGACACACGGTCGATGGTCAGCCGCCCCAGCCCCTCTTCGGTGAGGATGCGGTGCGCCGCGGCGAGCACTTTCTCGCGTGCCGCTGCGCTGGTCGGGCGGCCGGGCTTGCGTTTGGCTGGGGTGGGCTCTTGCATGCTTTGATTACGTTCCGTATAGTAACGTAAATCAAAGTGCGAAACAGGTGAACCACATGCGATTCATGCCCCGGCAGCTGTGCCCCTACCTGGTGGTCAAGGGCGCACAGCAGGCGATCGACTTCTACGTTCGGGCATTCGGTGCCGAGCTCGACTTCTCTTTGATCGACCCTGGCGACGGCCGGATCGGGCATGCGGAACTGCGATTCGGCGCCACCCGGGTCTTACTCGCCGACGAATACCCTGACTTCGGCGCTGTGGGCCCTGAACGTCTTGGTGGCTCACCGGTCAAGCTGCATCTTGATGTCGACGATGCCGACGCCTTCGTGGGCCAGGCCGTGCGCGAAGGCGCGGTGATCCTGCGGCCCCTTCGCAACGAGTTTCACGGCCATCGAACGGCGCTGCTCTCCGACCCCTTCGGATACGGCTGGTTCGTGGCCAGTCGCGTCGAGGAGGTGTCGCCCCAGGAGATGCAACGCCGCTGGGACACGATGATCGGTGAACCCGACCAAGCGCCGTGACCGGCTGAGCCTGCAGCCGGTGGGCCCTTCGCTATCCTCCACGCCCGCTATCCTCCGTGCCATGATCCTCGAAGGCCGCATCGCCATCGTCACCGGGGCCGCGTCCGGCATGGGCGCCGCCACCGCGCGACTCCTCATCGAGGCGGGGGCGACAGTGCTCGGCGCCGACATCGCCGGCGGCCCGACGATCGCCCTCGGCGGCGATGTCTCCAACCCCACGTTCTGCGACAACGCGGTGGCCACGGCCGTCGGCTTGCACGGCCGCGTCGACATCATCGTCAACGCCGCCGGTGTGATCGTGCGCGCCGATGCACCGGCCACCGACGACGATGCCTGGTACCGGCAGATGCGCGTGAATGTCGACGGCACTTTTTTCATGTGCCGCGCGGCGATTCGCCAGATGCGCCAGCAGGGCCGCGGCGCGATCGTCAACTTCGGTTCGATCTGGGGTTCGGCGGGTGGCAAGGGGCACGCCGCGTACGCCACCGCGAAGGGCGCGGTGCACAACCTGACGCGCTCGCTCGCGCTCGACCACGCCCGCGAAGGGATCCGCGTCAATGCAGTGTGCCCGGGCGAGGTCGATACACCGATGTTGCGCGGCGCCGGGCGTGCCGTGCCGCTCACCGATGAACAACTCGCCGAGATGGCCGACCGCATCGTTCCCAACGGCCGCCTCGCGCAGCCCGAAGAGATCGGCCGCGTCGTCGTCTTCCTGTGCTCGGATGCCGCGAGCTACATGACCGGCGCGCTGGTGGCGGTCGACGGCGGCTGGTCGGCGGGCTGATGCAGTACCGGGCCCTCGGTTCGAGCGGCCTGCGGGTCTCCGCACTGGTGCTCGGCTCCGACAACTTCACCAACCCGACGCCGGCCGCAGAAGCGGAACGCATCATCGCCACCGCGCTCGATGCCGGCGTGAACCTGATCGACACCGCGAACTCGTACGCCGCCGGTGCCGCCGAGGAGTTGGTCGGCGCGGTGCTGCGCAAGCTCGGGCGCGATGATGTACTCGTCGCAACCAAGTTTCACTACCCGTTCGGCCCCGGCCTGCACGATCGCGGCAACTCGCGGCAGGCGGTCATGCGCGCCTGTGAGGGGTCGCTTCGTCGCCTCGGCCGCGACCACATCGACCTGTACCAGTCGCACCGACCCGACATGGGCGTGCCGCTGGCGGAGACGCTCGGCGCGCTCGACGATCTCGTGCGCGCCGGCAAGGTGCGCTACATCGGCTCCTCGACGGCGCCGGCCTGGCACGTTGCGACCTCGGTGATGACGTCCGAGCGGCTCGGCTTCGCCCGCATCGTCTGCGAGCAGTCGCCGTACAACCTGCTCGACCGGCGCATCGAGAACGAACTCGTGCCGGCCTGCCAGGCGCACGGCGTGGGCGTGATCTGCTGGTCGCCGTTGGCGATGGGCATGCTCGCCGGCCGCTACGAGCACGGCCGCACCGACGACTCGCGTGCAGCGCTGCGCGGCGGCATCTACGCCGAGCGCGTCACGGATGCGGGGGTCGGGGTCGGGAATGCGTTCGCCGCACTGGCCCGTCAGCACGGCCTCGAGCCGGCTCAGGCAGCGTACGCCTGGGTGATCGCGCAGCCGGGCATCACGTCGGCGATCATCGGCCCAAAAACCGTGGCACAGGTCGAGTCGGCGCTGCGCGCGGCGCAGCTGACCCTGCCCACCAAGCTGCTGTCGGCCGCTGACGTGCTCGTCACGCCAGGTTCGGTGGTCGCAAGCTTCTTCAACTCTGCGCCGTGGATGCGCTGGAAGCACGTCAGCCCCGGTGCGGGCCAAGACGCGGGCGAAGACGCGGACCAGGACGCGGGCCAGGGCCCGGTCCCAGGAGCGGCTGGCGACTGAACTTCGATTCAGATCCTCAGCTTGCCCGCGAACACCACCGGCCCTGTCGGCGCCCCGGTGGGCGAACCGCCCGGCGGCTCCACGCTCACCGCCAGCGCGGCAGTGCCGCCCTTGAGCAAGGTGGCGGGCAGGCGCGAGCGCGGCAGCACCGTGGCGCCGCTGGCGGAGATCAGGCCGAGCGATTTCGGTGCCCCTCGCGGCGGCACCGACCACAGCTCGAGCACGCGGTCGCTCTGCATCGGTACCGTGGTCGAGACGGGCAACATCACCATCGCCTGCCCGTCACCGCTGACGCTGGCCACGAAGCTGGCGCCGGCGGCCGCCGTGCCGGCCTGACCCTCGAGCACGACCACGATCGGCGGCGCGGCAGGCGGCGTGCGTACGAGCGCCACCGTGAGCACCAACACGGCCGCGGTGGCCAGGCCCGAGAGGCCGCGCCACAGACTCAACCGCTGCCACCATGCCACGGGCCCGAACCCGGCGGACCGGCCCGCAGGCACCGGCCACAAGCGCCCTTCGATGGCCTGCCAGATGCGCGGCGGCGGCGTCACCGGAGCCACCGTGGCGGCCAGCGGCATCAGCCGGTCTCGCCAGCCCTGCACGGCCGCCCGCAGCGCGGGGTGCCCGGGCAGCAGGGCTTCGAAGCGGCGGCGCGCGCCGCCACGCAGGGTGCCTGCCACGTAGCTCGAGGCCAGGGCGTCGGCGAGGGGTTCGCGTGCGTAGTCCATCGCGTTCAGCTCCTGGCGCCCTGGGCGGCGGTGGTGGTGGCGCCGGCGCGGTCGCGCCGCACGCCCTGGTCCAGGCAGCTTCTCAGCGCCAGCAGGGCACGGCGCACCCAGCTCTTCACGGTGCCCAGTGGCTGGCGCAGGCGCTCGGCCACCTCGGCGTGCGAGAGGCCGTCATAAAACGCCAGCGCGACGCTCTGCCGCTGCGCGGCGCTCAGGTGCTCCATGCACTGGCCGAGCTGGCGCGCGTCGCTGGCCTGACGCAGCAGGTCGAAGGGGCCGGCGGCTTCGTCGGGCAGCGCCTCCAGGGCGCGCCGGTTTGCGTCGTCGGCATCGTCGTCGTCACCGCCGCCCGGCAGCGCGACCGTCTGCGGCTGCGCCTCGGCGCGGCGCAGGCTGTCGATGGCGCGGTTGCGAGCGATATGCGTGAGCCAGGTCAGCGGCTGGCTGCGCGCGGCGTCGAATCCGGCGGCCGATTTCCACAGCGCGACGTAGATCTCCTGCAGCAGCTCTTCGGCCACCGCGTGGTCGCGTTGGATGCGCAGCACCACGCCGAACAGGTAGCCGCTGGTCTTGTCATACAGCTCGGCGAAAGCGCGGCGGTCACCTAGGCCCGCGCGCGCGAGCAGTTGGGCCAGCTCCTGGCTGCGCTCGCCCCAGGCGGCGACGGGCAGCGCGCCGCGCGGCGCGGGCGCCTCGTCGCGCTGGGGCCAGGCGGCGGGTTCGGCCATCGATGATCACTCCTTGGTTTTGGGGCGGGCAGGCGGGAAAAGCAGGCCGCGAGGCCCGGACTCACCCTGCAAGGCTACGCCGCGGGGGTGCCGATGGATGCACGCAAATGCTCGGGAATGCTCGCGAATGCTCGCGACCACCCGCAAAGGCACCCGACAGCGCCGCCAGTGCCACCCCGGGGGCCGTGCCCGCTTGATTTGTGGCGTATCTTCCGCCCTTGCTTGACAAAACGCCATCCATGACCCGAGCCGACCCGCCACGTCACATTCGCCTTACCTCGCACCCGGGCCAGGGCCCGGGTGGCGCGCCGCCTCTGCAGTGGGGTGCACCCGACCCCGCCCTGCGCGGCCCCGTTGTCGGCACCACCGCCAACCGCAGCCAACGCAACGTGGTGGGCACGCACAGCGGCAGCTACGGCGTCTACCGCGCGCTGGCCGTGGCCGCAGGCAACCTGCTGCGCGGGCACCGTGCCGACCTGACGAATACCGCACCCACCGACACCATCGGCCCCTACCCGGCTTGGGGTGATGCGACGAAGATGGTCTCCATCGACCCCTGGGGCGCCAGTGTGCAGGCGGTCTTTGCCGAACACCTTGCCGCCGGCTACGACATCCGCCCCACCATTGCCGTCACCAAGGCGCACGTGCACCTGCCCGAGATCAAGCAGGCCATCGCCTTCCAGCGCCTGTACCCCGACGGCCGCATCCTGCTGGACGACGCCTCGGCCTCGGTGACCAAGGTCGCGGTGGAGCCCGTGTGGTGGCTGCCCGGCGTGGCCGAGCGCTTCAAGGTCAGCGAGGCCGACCTGCGCCGAGCGCTCTTCGAAGAGACCGGCGGCATGTACACCGAGCTCGTGACGCGCAGCGACCTCGAGGTGTTCTTGCCGCCCATCGGCGGGCAGACGCTGTATGTCTTCGGCGACATCCGCGACCTCGCCAATCCGGCGATCACCCTCACCGCGCGCGTGCACGACGAGTGCAACGGCTCGGACGTGTTCGGCAGCGACATCTGCACCTGCCGCCCCTACCTCACGCACGCCATCGAGGAGTGCATCGTCGGCGCGCAGAAGGGCGGGGTCGGCCTCATCGCCTACAGCCGCAAGGAGGGCCGCGCGCTCGGCGAGGTGACCAAGTTCCTGGTCTACAACGCGCGCAAGCGACAGGAAGGCGGCGACCGTGCCGACAGATACTTCCTGCGCACCGAGTGCGTGGCAGGCGTGCAGGACATGCGCTTCCAGGAGCTCATGCCCGACGTGCTGCATTGGCTGGGCATCACGAAGATTCATAGATTGGTGAGCATGAGCAATGACAAGTACGACGCCATCACAGGCAGCGGTATCGAGGTGCGCGAGCGCGTGAAGATCCCCGACGATCTGGTACCCGCCGACGCCAAGGTGGAGATGGATGCCAAGATCGCCGCCGGTTATTTCACCGACGGCACCGTGCCCAGCGCCGAGCAGCTGGCGCAGACCTTGGGGCGCGGCCTTGAGTGAACTGCCGCAAGACAGCCTCTCGCTGATCCGCCACCCGGGCACCATCCGCGTCCGTTGCCGCGCCGTGCTGGACGCGGTGAGCGAAGAGCGCAGCCCCTGGTTCCGCATCGACCGCGCGCGCCTGGGGGATGCCGCCGAGCGCGTGGCCGCGCTCATCCGGCGGCGCTTCCCCGACCTCAAGGTGCCACCCCACAGCCGTTGGCGGCACTTCGAGGCCGGCGGCGTGGACCGCAAGGCCGAGCTCGATGCACAGCTCGCCGGCTGCAGCGCAGCCGAGGCCGCGCGCGCGCGCATCGACCTCACGGTGGTGAGCGTGCTGCTCGATGCCGGGGCCGGGCCCGCGTGGCGCTACACCGACACCGATGGCCGTGCCTACACACGCTCCGAGGGTCTGGGCGTGGCGAGCTTTCGCGCTTTCATGGCCGGACGCTTCTCGTCCGTCGAGGGCGAGCCGTTGCGCGCCGATGCCGGTGTCCTGGCACGCCTGAATGCCGGGGCACTCTGCGAGATCTTCAACGTCGGGGCCGACAACCCGATGGTTGGCCTGGAGGGCCGCGCGGCGCTGCTGGCGCGCCTGGGCGAGACACTTGCGTCGGCCCGGGCACCCGCGGCGTGGCCGCCGCGCCCGGGGCAGCTCTACGACCGCCTGTGCGCCGGTGCGGCGCCACCCGTGACCGTGACCGCCGCCGAGGTGCTGGGGCAAGTGCTGGCGATGGTAAACGGCATCTTTCAGCAGGGCACGGCCGTGATGGGCCGCAGCGTGGGCGACGTGTGGGCGCACCGCTGGGCCGGCGCGGGTGTGGCCGGTGGCGGCGAGGATGCGGTGTCGATCGGCATGGTGCCCTTCCACAAGCTCAGTCAGTGGCTCAGCTACTCGCTGCTGGAGCCGCTCGACTGCGCGGGCATCAGCGTCGTCGACGGCCCGGGCGGGCCCGACGCCGGCTTGACCGGCTTGCCCGAATACCGCAACGGCGGATTGCTGCTGGACACCGGCGTCATCGTGCCGCGTGATCCGCGCTTGTTGCAGCGCCGCTTCAAGCCCGGTGACGAGCCGATAGTCGAGTGGCGTGCACTCACCGTGGCCTTGCTGGACGAACTGGCGGTGCGTGTGCGTGGGCTGCTCGCGCGCAGTGCGGCTGAGATGCCACTGGCCAGCATCCTCGAAGGCGGCACCTGGGCCGCCGGGCGAGAGATCGCGCTGGAGCGGCGCGAAGGGGGCCTGCCCCCCTTCACTATCGAGAGCGATGGCACGGTGTTCTGAACGAAGAGGTCGGCTTGAGCACATCGTCCCTTGCCGGCCTGGCCGGGCGCATGACCGGGCGCATAGCCGGGCGGATAGCCGGGCGGATAGCCGGGCGCGGCTAGAGCCGATGGACCAGGCCGCCGGCCATGCCGGCTTCGGAGCCCTGCTGCGACGCTGGCGCAGCCACCGCGGCGTGAGCCAGCTCGCGCTGTCGCTCGACGCCGCTGTGTCGGCGCGGCACCTGAGCTGGCTCGAGACGGGCAAGTCGGCGCCCAGCCGCGCGATGGTGCTGCGCCTGGCCTCGAAGCTCGACCTGCCGCTGCGCGAGCGCAATGCGATGCTCGTGGCTGCCGGCTACGCGCCCCTCTACGCCGAACGTGCGCTCGCCGACCCGTCGTTTGCCTCGGCCCGCGCCGCGCTGCAGCGCCTGCTGGATGCGCACGAGCCGAGCCCGGCGCTGGTGGTGGACCGACACTGGAACCTCGTGGCGCACAACCGACTCGTGCCGCTGTTTCTGGCGCGTGTCGCGCCCAGCCTGACCCTGCCGCCGGTGAATGTGCTGCGTGTCTCGCTGCACCCGCAAGGCCTGGCGCCCATGATCGAGAACCTGCCGGCGTGGCGACGGTACGTGCTGCATCGAATCGGGCGGCAGCTCGCCGCGGCGCGTGATCCGCAACTGGCGCACCTGGAGGCCGAACTGCGCGCGTTGCCGCCGCCGGCAGGCGCATCCGCCTGGCCCGACCACGACCACGACCACGACCACGATGACGACACCGCGCCGCCCGACGTGGCGGTGCCGCTGGCGCTGCACACGCCGCACGGCACGTTGCGCTTCCTGACCACGCTCACGGTGTTCGGCGCGCCGCGCGACGTGACACTGGCCGAACTCGCCATCGAGACGCTGCTGCCCGCCGATGAAGCGACAGCGATCGCGCTACGCGAGATCCACGCGCAACTACCGGCCCGGGTGATGCGCCTCGTTGGTGGTGCCGTCGCGGTCAGCCCTTGAAGGGATTGGCCGTCGCGAACCACAGCCCGATGCCGGTGGCGATGATGAAGGCACCGTCGAGCACGCCGACGAGCAAGAAGACCTTGGTCTGCAGCGGCTCCATCATCTCGGGCTGGCGCGCGCTGGCCTCAAGGTAGCGGCTGGCCATCAGGCCCACGCCGATGCACGAGCCGATCGCGCCCAGGCCGATCATGTGGCCCACGGCGAGGGGGAGGAAGTCGATGCCGGTCATGGGTGCTCCTTGGTTGCTGATTGCTGATTGCTGGTCGCTGATTGCTGGTCACTGCTCGCTGGTCGCTGGCTGCTGGTCGCTGGCTGCTCGGAACGTTTGACTGCAGCGATCCTGCGCGTGGCGCAAGCCCGGGGCAATGACCTCGCACGTCAAGTCGCGGCGCGCACCGACGAGGCGCCCCGCGTACGACGAGCGGCGGCAGCGGTACGGTGACGATTCCCACGCGCGGCGAAACGAGCGCGACATCGCCGCCGCCAATCACCTGGCCAACGGCCGCAACTGGCGCTTCGCGGCCACGTTCTCGAGTGGGCCAGGTGTGGCGGGACCCGCGCCGATCCCGAACCCGGGCCTGAGGCCCTTGAGCCACGTCGGTGAGCCACGCTCGGTGAGGCGCCGGAGGACCTCGTAGCTGGCGATGCTGGCACCAAAGGTCAGCGCGAGCACCAGCGCGGCTTCGATAGGCGCGCCCAGGCGCCAGGGCGCGAGCCACGCCACCGCGCACACGGTGGCTGTCTGATGCAGCAGATACACGGGGAACACCGCCTGCGACAGATAGCGTCGGGTGGCGCTATCGCGTTGCAGGTGACGGCGCGCGTAGCCCAGTGCCGCGACGATGGCGCACCACTGCATCGTGGCCCAGGGCAGGGCGCGCCATTCGGGCCCCTGGGGCGTGCCCACGATCAACGCCCAGCCGGCGCATGCCAGCACGAGTGCGACGTGGCGCGTGGCTTCGATGCGCGGCCACAGCGGCGAGGGCACCGCACCGCGGGCGAGCAGCACGCCGACCGCGAACGCCGGCGCAAACTGCATGTGCAGGAACAGGTCGTCGACCAAGGCATGTGTTTCGCCGAAGATGGGCCGCAGCGTGATACGCGTCAGCGCCAGCCAGGCCACCGGCAGCCACAGCAGCCGCGACCGCGCCAGCAGGTTTGGCAGGCGCGCCGTGGCACCGTCCAGCCAGTGCGGCTTGCCGCGTTGCACGAGTGCCAGCGCCGCCGTGTAGACGAAGACATAGGGCAGGAACCACAAGTGGTTCCAGGTCGGCAGGATCAGGCAGCCGCGCTGGGGTGCGCAGAAGCCACTCTCGGCGCTGAAGTAAAGACGCAGGAAATCGACGTAGCTGCCCGTGTAGCCATGGAACTGCCGCACCTCGAAGTACGACTGAGGCGGCACGATCAGCACCAGGCCGGTCACGAGCGGCAGCAGCAGCCGCCGCGCACGCCCGCGCAGCCATCCAGGGTGGTCACCGCGCCGTTGCAGCATCAGCGACGTGGCCAGGCCCGAGACCACGAACAACAGCGTCATGCGCCACGGCGCCGTGAGCCACATCCAGGGCACCAACGCGGCCGCGAGCTCGGCCGTGGCGCCGGCGCTCTTGACGTGCCAGTTCCAGCCCACGTACGCCATGCCGACATGGAAGAGGATCAGCAGGCACAGCGCGATGATGCGCAGCCAGTCGATGAAGGTCTCGCGCGGCGATATGCCGGGTGCGATCGTGCAGACGGTGGATGTGCTCATTGGAGCCCCTTCGGGTGGTGCACTTGGCGATGCCCACTTCGCAACGCATCGCGATATGCACTTCGCATGACGCGCCCGGGACCGCCCCGCGCGCTGAGGTTTGCAGACTAGGCAGGACGGCGACATCGCGCGACCGCCGTGGGGCGAAACCGCGCTCGCTGGTGGTGAGCCCGGGCTACGGCACGCGCGGGGTGCCGGCCGGCAGCGCCGTCTGCAGCGTCGCTTCCAATGCCGCGCGGTGCGGACGACTGCAAGGCACGCGCACTCCGCCGCGCAGCAGCAACTCCGCATCACCGCGCTCACCGGGCAGCACAGCCATCACCTGGGCTACTGCCACCGCGGCGCTTCGATGTGTGCGCATGAAGGCCGCACCGAGATCGGCCAGAAGGGAAGCGAGCGTGCGGCGCATGAGCGGCGCCCGGCCATCGGCTGCGTGCACGACGACATAGTTGTCGGCTGCCTCGAGCCAGAGGATGTCGGCGCAAGCGATGACGTGCGTGCGACCGCGGTCGGGCACCAGCAACCGGGCTGGCACCGGCCGCGCTGCGCCGCTGGCCTGCCTCTGGCGCGGCTGCGGCTCGCGTGCACCGAGTCTCTGCTCGAGGCGGATGATGGCGCGCGCCAAACGCTCGGGCTCCACGGGCTTGAGCAGGTAGTCGACCGCCGCCGCGTCGAAGGCCGGCAGTGCGTAGTGGCCATGGGCGCTGACGAAGATGATCGCCGGCGCCGGTTCGGGCAACGAAGCGGCCAGGTCCAGGCCGCTGGCACCTGGCATCTGGATGTCCAGCAGCAGGGCCTGGGGTGCCAACGCGCTGACTGCGGCCAGCGCGGCATCGGCATCACCCGCCTCGCCCACCACCTCGACGCCAGGGAATGCGGCCAGCAATCGGCGCAGCCGCGCCCGTGCCGGGGCCTCGTCATCGACGATCAGCAATCGCATGGCAATTCGATCGTCGCGCACACACCGCCGCCCGCACGCGCTTCGAGCCGAAGCGTTGCATGTTCGTCGTGGGCGAGCGCAAGCCGGCGGCGCACGTTGGCCAATCCCACGCCTCGCGCCGGCTCCGTCGGCAGTTCGGGCGCCAACTCGCCCAGGCTGCACGCGACCGTGGCGCGCAGCAGGCTCGTGCCTTGCCGCTCGGCGCGGGCGACCTGGATGTCGATGCGGGCGCGGCCGGCGTGACGCTCCACGCCATGGCGGAATGCGTTCTCCAGCAATGGCTGCAGGATGAGTGCTGGTACGCGGCAATCGGCCAGCGTCTCGTCGACCTGCCATTGCATCGAGACGCGGCCGACGAAGCGCTGGCCCATGATTTCCGCGTAGGCGCGCAGCAGCTTGAGCTCTTCGGCCAGGGTCACGTGCGGGCGGCGGGTCAGGTCGGTGGCCGCGCGCAGCAGCTCGGCCAGGCGCAGCAGCAGGTGTTCGGCCAGCGCGGGTTGATCGGGAATGACCGAGGCCACGGTATTGAGCGCATTGAACAGGAAGTGCGGCTCGATCTGCTGCGCCAGTTGCGCCAGCTGCGCCTCGCGCGCCAGGGCCAGGCCCGCCTCGGCGCGCAGCCGCTCGGTATGCATCGCGGCAAAGGAGCGCATGCCGAAGAACACCGCCACGAAGAGCAGGTAGAAGATGGCGAACTTCAGGCTCTCGTAGACCAGCAGCTCGGGCCAGGGCGCGTGCCGGTACGACTCGCCCACCAGCGCATACACCGCATGCCGGATGGCGAAGACCGCACCCACGAACAGCGGCGCTAGCAGCGGCAGCGCCGCCAGCGGCCGCGCGGTCCAGCGCCAGGGGTGGGCCAGCAGCCGATCGAGCCTGGGCACATGCGGCCACAGGCGCCACACGAGGAGGCTGGCGACGAGGCCGCTGGAGAGTTCCCACAGCAGCGGGCGCCACAGGTCGGTGTGGCCCCGGCGCAGATGATCCTGCAGCGCCACCGTGACGAGCAGCAGCCAGAACACGGCCCAGGCCACCGCGAACGCGCGCACGGGGCCGGTCTGCGCTCGCGGTGCCTGGGCCACGGCCGGTGCCGCCGGGGCGGTGGTGGCATGCCGCGTGACATGGGGGGCGGCAGGGCGGGCGGCCATCGGCGCCGAACATACACCGCGCCCGGCCGCGGGGCGCGCGGGGTGGGGTGAAAACGAGCCGGGCGTGGGCGGAGGCAGGGCAAGCCGCGCTGGCGCCGTGCAGGGCATGCGTTGCGTTCGCGGGGGCCACGGCGTCCACCGCCTGTGGCAGGATTCGGCGCAACGCGCCCAACAGGCCGCTGATTGCCCCCAGTGCCCTATCGAAAGACCGCCCCGATGGATTCCCACGACCCCCACGTGCAAGTTCTCAACCACCCGCTGGTGCAGCACAAGCTGACGCTTTTGCGCGAGAAAGACCGCAGCACCAACGCCTTCCGCCGCCTCCTGCACGAGATCAGCGTGCTCATGGCCTACGAGGTGACGCGCGAGATGCCCACACACCTGGTGGAGATCGAAACGCCGCTGACGAAGATGATGTCGCCCGTCATCGACGGCAAGAAGACGGTGTTCGTGGTGATCATGCGCGCGGGCAGCGGCTTCCTCGACGGCATGCTCGAGGTCGTGCCGGGTGCCCGCGTGGGCCACATCGGCCTGTACCGCGACCCCAAGACCCTGGGCGCGGTGGAGTACTACTTCAAGATGCCGCACGGCATGGAAGAGCGCGATGCGATCGTGCTTGACCCCATGCTCGCCACCGGCAACTCCGCCGTCGCTGCGGTGGACCGGTTGAAGGAGGCGCATCCGAAGTCGATCCGCTTCGTGTGCCTGCTGGCCGCGCCCGAGGGCATCGCCAATATGCGCCGGCACCACCCCGACGTGCCCATCATCACCGCAGCCATCGACCAGCGGCTCAACGACCACGGCTACATCGTGCCTGGGCTCGGCGACGCCGGCGACCGCCTGTTCGGCACCAAGTGAGGCGCGCCTCAGGCGTAGGGATCGGCGAAGCCCAACCCGAGAAGGACTTCGCCTTCGAGCCGTTCCATGAGCCGGGCTTGGCTTGCACGCACATGATCGTGGCCCTGGGCATGCAGTGTGCCGTGCACGAGCAGGTGGGCGTAGTGCGCTTCCAGCGCAATGTGCGACGCGCGCGCCTCGGCTTCGACCACCGGCGCGCACAGCACGAGGTCGGCCACGACCAAGGGGGCACGCTGATAGTCGAAAGTCAGCACGTTGGTGGCGTGGTCCTTGCCGCGGTAGCCGCGATTGAGCTCACGCCCCTCCTCGGCACCGACGACGCGCACCGTGATCTCGGCGTCGCACAGCAGCGCGGCGCGGATCCAACCTGCGACACGGTGGCGCGGCAGCAGGGCCCGGTGGCGCGGGTCGGCGAATTGCAGCGAGAGCTGGAGCGCGCAATGGGGCTTTGGCCCGGCAGTGCGCCGGGTCGGCTGCTTCACAGGCTGTATCGCGCACGCACGGTGGGTCGCGATGTGCGCGGGTCAGCCGACGGGTTGAACGGCTTCATAAGCCTCGACGATGCGCGCCACCAACGGGTGCCGCACCACGTCGGCCGCGGTGAAGTCGGTGAAGGCGATGCCGCGCACATCGGCCAAGACCTGCCGTGCCTCGACCAGCCCGCTCGGTGAGCCCTTGGGCAGGTCGATCTGGCTCACGTCGCCGGTGACCACGCAGCGGCTGCGAAATCCCATGCGCGTGAGGAACATCTTCATCTGCTCGCGCGTCGTGTTCTGCGCCTCGTCGAGGATGACGAAAGCGTGGTTGAGCGTGCGCCCGCGCATGAAGGCCAGCGGCGCGATCTCGATCTGCCCCTTCTCGAACGCCTTGCCCACGCGCTCGAAGCCCATGAGGTCGTACAGCGCGTCATACAGCGGACGCAGATAGGGGTCGACCTTCTGCGCCAGGTCGCCGGGCAGGAAGCCCAACCGCTCGCCAGCTTCCACCGCGGGGCGTGTGAGCACGATGCGCTGCACGCCCTGGCGCTCCAGCGCGTCGACGGCACAGGCCACGGCGAGGAAGGTCTTGCCCGTGCCCGCGGGACCGATGCCAAAGGTGATGTCATGCGAGAGCATCTGATGCAGGTACTGCACCTGGTTGGCAGTGCGGCCGGCGAGTTCGGCGTGCCGGGTGTGCAGCTTGATGGGACTCTCGGCAGTCTCGGACCCCTCGGACCCCTCAGCCCTTTCGGGCGCTTTGGCGTTGTCGGCCCCGCCCGCCTCACGACCCGACGCCGCTGCCGCCGCGGCGCGCGTGCCGCCGGTTTCGATGAGGGCCAGGCGCAGGCGCTCGTCGTCCAGCGGCTGCGCCGCCAGCTCGTGCAGGCGATCGAGCAAGGCGGTCGTCCGCAGGACCTGCTCGCGCTCGCCCTCGATGCGGAATTCGGCGTCGCGCCGGCCGATGCGCACTGCCAGGGCCGCTTCGATCTCGCGCAGATGCGCATCGAGCGGACCGCAAAGGCGCGCGAGTCGGCGGTTGTCGGCGTTGACGATGCGATGGCGGCGGATCAATGGCTGACGTGTGTGCGGGTTGACCACGGGCGGGTGCCGGAGCGGCGAATTGTCGCAGTGCCAGCACCGCTGGTGCTCCGGGGCCCGCTGACGCGCCGGGGCAGGCTGCAACAATGAACCCGTGACGAGTTGGCCGTCTTCAGCATCGAGCCGGTCCTGGACAGGGCCGCATGGCAGCACCCAGCGTGAGGGCGGCCGCTATGCCCGGCCGGCCGGGCGCGTGCGCTCGGCTTTGTCCTGGTTGGTCGCCGGCGTCGCGTGGCTCGTGCTGGTGGTGACAGGCATTCCCGCGAACGCCAACGAGGGCCTTGACGGCGCCCAGGTGCTGCGCGACGCCATCGTCGCGGTGGGTGATGGCGCGGAGTTCCCGGCCGTGCCGGCCCCGGTGCGGGCGGTGACGCTCCCCGATGAATGGGCGGCCAGTCGGCCTGGCTTTCAGGGCGCACTGTGGTACCGCGTCGCGTTCGAGTTCGACCGGCCCAAGGGTGCGGCCCGCGAGCTGCAGGCGCTCTACATCGCGCGCGCTTGTTCCAGCTATGAGGTGCAGTTGAATGGCCAGCTGGTGGCCAGCGGTGGGCGCATGCGCGAGCCGGTGTCGCAACAATGCAACCACCCGCAACTCGTGAACCTGCCCTCCGCGCTGCTGGTGCCTGGACGCAACGAGCTGGACATCAAGGTGATCGGCCATCGCTTGGCCGAGGTCGGGTCCGCGCAGCGCGCGGGTGGGCTCTCGGCAGTCTGGGTGGGGCCGCAGGCCCTGCTGGCCCTATACCACGCACGGCAGACGGGGCTGGCCATCGGCTTTGCCCAGGGCGCGAGCGCCACGTTGCTGCTCCTGGGCGGGTTTATGTTTGTGCTCGGATATGTCAATCGGCGCGAGAGTCAGCTTGCGTACTTCGGCGCCGTGAGCGTGGGGCTGGCCATCTTCGACGCCCGGCTGTGGCTGCGCGACCTGCCGGTCTCACACCGCGTCTCCGAGTTCATGCTGCTGATGTTGCTGGCCTTCATCACCTGGGCTGCGGTGCAATTTCTGCTGCGCTCCCGTGGCTTGCGCCTGAAGCTTGCCGATGTGGGTCTGCCTGTGCAGTGCGCGGTGGTGGCGCTCACCTTGCTGGCGGCGGGCCCGGAACGTCTGCACACGCTGGCGCTCATCGCGTATGCCATCTTCACGTTGGAAATCGCGGCGGCCGGGGTGCTGTTGTTGCGCCATCGGGGCAGCGCCGAAACACGCTGGACGACCGGTCTGCTGCTGGCCTGCGTGGCGCTGGTGGTGCTGGTCGACGCCGGCGCGGGTGTGTCCAGTACGCAGCATGCGCCGGCGCTGGTGACCGCTGCCGCGCTGCCGCTGGTGGTGGTCTTCGTCGGCCTGCGACTGGTGATGCAACATGGCCGCGCCCGCCGCGAGGCCGAGGCCTCGCGCGCGCAGCTCGAATACGGCAAGGCGCAGCTCGAGTCGCGTGTGCGCGAGGCCACGCAGGAGATCGAACGCAACATGCGCCAGATGGCCGATCTCAAGGTGGAGCAAGTGGCCGAGCGCGAACGCAAGCGCATCGCCGCCGACCTGCACGACGACCTCGGCGCCAAGCTGCTGACCATCGTGCACACCAGCGAATCGGACCGCATCTCCACGCTGGCCCGCGAGGCGCTGGAGGAGATGCGACTGTCTGTGCGCGGCCTCACCGGCCGCCCTGTGCGTCTGGCCCACGCGATGGGCGACTGGCGCGCCGAGACGGTGTCGCGTCTGGGGCAGGCCGGCATCGAGGGCGAATGGCAAAGCCCCGACGAGGCACCGCAGATGCTCAGCTCGCGCGCCTATGTCCAGACAACGCGCATCCTGCGCGAGGCCACCAGCAACATCATCAAGCACAGCGGCGCCTCGCACTGCTCGGTGACCTGCGCCACCGTCGACGGTGACTTCCAGCTCATCATCCAGGACGACGGCAACGGCATCGCGCTGCAGGATGTCGATGCCCGGCTCGACAAGGGCCACGGGCTGGCCAGCATGAAGAACCGCGCCAAACAGCTGCAGGGGCAGTGCCTGGTCGAGTCCGGACCGGGGTATGGGACCGTGATACGCCTCACGCTTCCACTGGATCGCGCCACCAGCCCATCATGAGGCACGCCGGGCGGTCGATAACATCGTCGTCAATCCCCTGCCCAGGGGCCCTGCGCGCTGAGGGGCCGCTCAATCGCGGCCACGCCCGATGAAACACATCCTGCTGCTCGAAGACCTGCCCGAGATCCGCGCCTGGATGCGCAAGCTCGTGCTGCAGGTCTTTCCCGATGCCGTGATCAGCGAGAGCGCCCGCATCCAGGACGCGATGACGCTGGTGGCCACCCAACGCTTTGACCTCGCACTCATCGACCTCGGCCTGCCCGATGGCAGCGGTGTCGACGTGGTGACCAAGCTGCGCGACCATCAGCCCGAGGTGCAGAGCGTCATCGTCACCATCCACGACGACGACGAACACCTGTTCCCGGCGCTGCAGGCCGGCGCCTTCGGCTACATCCTCAAGGAACAGCCGCGCGAGCAAATCACCGAGCAGCTGCAGCGCATCAGCCAGGGCGAACCACCGCTGTCACCTTCCATCGCGCGCCGCGTGATGGCCTACTTCACCGAGAAGGCCAAGCCCCAGGCGGCCAACCCGATGCCGCACGTGACGCTCACCGAGCGCGAAAGCGAAGTGCTGCTGCGCGTGGCCAAGGGCTACACGCTGCCCGAGATCGGCGTGCAGCTGGGCTTGAGCCGACACACGATCGCCGACTACGTGAAGCAGATCTACCGCAAGCTCAACGTGAGCTCGCGCGCCGAGGCCGCACTCGAGGCGCAACGCCTCGGCCTCTTCCGATAGTTCGTGCCACCGCGACTCGGCAACGAGCTGTCTCCCGACAGCCGGCGAACGCCGTGGATCCAGCTTGGCCGGTCCACTGGCGTTGCCCGGTGAGGGGCAGCGCCGAAGGCGCTACGGGGTGGTCTACTTGACCCAGGTGTTGAGCTGGATGATCGGCATCATCACCGCCAGCATGATCAGCACCACCACCAGCCCCATGACCACGATCAGCAGCGGCTCGATGATGGTCGCCGCCGACATCGCGCGCCGCTGCACCTCCGCCGAGAGCTGGGTCGATGCGCGGCCGAGCATCGTGGGCAACTGGCCGGTCTGCTCCCCCAGGCGCGCGAACATCGCGAGCAGCCCCGGGTAACGTGGCTTGGCCGCGAGTGCCGAGGCCAGCGATGCGCCTTCGCGCACCTGCACCAGCGCATCCATGGCATCGGCGCGCATGGCGCGGTTGTTCACCGTCTCGGCCGCGGCCTGCAGCGCTTTCAGGATCGGCACGCCGGCCCCGGCCAGCATGGCCAGCGTGCCGCCGAAGCGCGCCGCGTTGTAGCCGCGCGCGAGCCGGCCGAAAAGCGGCAGCTTGAGAAACGCCGCATCGCTGCTGCGCCGGAAGGCCTCGCTGCGCCGCGCGCTCACGAAACCCGCCACGCCCCCGGCCAGCAGCAGCGCCACGGCCCAACCCCAGTTGCGCACGAAACTCGACAACGCCAGCATGATCACCGTGAGCATGGGCAGCGCACGCTTGGAGCTGGTGAAGACGTTGGCGATCTGCGGCACGACATAAGTCATGAGCACGATCACGATCAGCACCGCCACCAGCGAGACGATGGCCGGGTACATCATGGCCCCGGTGACCTTGGCGCGCAGTGCCTGGCGCTCCTCGAGGTCGTCGGCGAGTTTCTCCAGCACGAGGCCGAGCGAGCCGCTTTGCTCACCGGCCGCGACCACGGCGCGGTAGACATCGTCGAACTCGCGCGGCGCGGTGGCCAGCGCACGCGCGAACGTGCTGCCGGCATTGACCTCGCTCTTCAGGTGCGCGACGAGTTCGCGCTGGCGCGGGTGGTCCGATTCGTCACCGAGCGCCGACAACGCGCGCTCCAGCGGCAACCCGGCTGCCACGAGCCCGGCCATCTGCCGCGTCCACACCGCCAGCGTGGTGGCATTGAAGACACGGCGGGTGAACCGCGACGAGGACGAACCCACGCTGTCGTTTGCGGGCGCACCCACTGGGTTGACGACCAGCGGCACGAGCTGGCGCGAACGCAACTGCGCCCGCGCTGCCTTGGCGTTGTCGGCTTCGAGCAGGCCGGACTGCGCCTTGCCGGCTTCATCGAGGGCTTCAAACTTGTAGGCGGGCATCAATCACCCGTGACGCGCAACACTTCCTCGCGCGAGGTGACGCCTGCGACGACGAGGCGCTCGCCATCCTCGCGCATCGAACGCAGGCCATTCGCCTCGGCCTGCACGAAGAGCTGGTTCTCGGCGGCGCGGCGATGGATGAGCTGGCTCAGCTTGTCTTCCACGGTCATTAGCTCGTACACGCCGGTGCGGCCCTTGTAGCCGGTGTGGCCGCACTCGGTGCAGCCCACCGGGTGCCAGTGGCCGTCGTCGCCCTGGCGCTTGCAGTGCACGCAGAGCTTACGCACCAGGCGCTGCGCCAACGTGCCGAGCAGGCTGGAGCTGAGCAGGAAGGGTTCAACCCCCATGTCGACCAGGCGCGTGACGCTGCTGACCGAGTCGTTGGTGTGCACGGTGGCCAGCACCAGGTGGCCGGTGAGGCTGGCCTGGATGGCGATCTGCGCGGTCTCGAAATCGCGGATCTCGCCGATCATGATCACGTCGGGGTCCTGGCGCAGGATGGCGCGCAGGGCCTTGGCGAAGGTGAGGTCGATCTTGGCGTTGACCTGCGTCTGGCCGATGCCCGGCAGCTCGTACTCGACGGGGTCTTCCACCGTCAGCACGTTGGTGGTGGCCGTGTCCACCTGCCCCAGCGAGGCGTACAGCGTCGTCGTTTTGCCCGAGCCCGTGGGCCCGGTGACGAGCACGATACCGTGCGGCTGCTTGATCAGGCGTGAGAAGCCGGCGAGCACGTCGCCGCTCATGCCGAGGCCCTCGAGCGTGAACTTCGATTCGGTCTTGTCCAACAAGCGCAGTACCGCGCGCTCGCCGTGCGAGCTGGGCAGGGTGGACACACGCACGTCGATGGCGCGCCCGCCGATGCGCAGCGAGATGCGGCCGTCCTGCGGCAGGCGCTTCTCGGCGATATCGAGCTCGGCCATGATCTTCAGGCGCGAGATGAGCGCGGCGTGCAGCGCGCGGTTGGGCTGCACCACCTCGCGCAGCGAGCCATCGACGCGAAAGCGCACCGAGCTGCTGCGCTCGTAGGGCTCGATATGGATGTCACTCGCGCCGTCTTTGGCTGCCTGCGTAAGCAGTGCGTTGAGCATGCGGATGATAGGTGCGTCGTCGGCGGCCTCGAGCAGGTCTTCCACCGCGGGCAGGTCCTGCATCATGCGGCTCAAGTCGACGCCGCTCTCGACCTCGCCCATCACTGCGGCCGCGCTGCCCTCGCCGCCGGCGTAGGCCGCGGCGATGCGTTGGCCGAGCGTGCCTTCGGCCTCGCGCTCGAAGCGGCGCACGGCAAAGAGACGGGTCACCTCGGCCAGCGCCGAAGGTGTGGTGTTCTCCCCGGCCCATAAAACGAGGTGCTCGCCGTCATCCTCCAGCAGCAGGTGGTTGGCCTTGGCAAAGGCGTAGGGCAGGGGGTGGCGGGCTCCCATGGTGATGCTCTCCTTGTTCGGCGCTGGTTGATCGAGCGCGTATCAGGGCGCCTTCGGGTTGGACGGCGAGCCCTCGGCCGGGATCACGCCCACGGGGGCCGGCTTGGCGGGGCCGACGAGCGGCCCGCTGTTGATCGGCAGCAGCGGGTTGAGCGGCGGTTGTGCTTCGCGCTGCAGGCCGCGCAATTGCTCATAACGATCGGTGGAGAAGCGTGAACTGGAGTCGGCGTCGCGCAGCACCACCGGGCGCAGGAAGACCATCAGGTTGGTGCGCTTCCTGGTGCGCGATTCGTTGCGAAACAGGGCGCCGACGAAGGGGATGTCGCCCAGCAGCGGCACCTTGTTGCGCGTGGTCTCGTAGCGGTCTTCGATGAGGCCGCCGAGCACCAGGATCTGGCCGTCGTCCACCGTCACCGTGCCTTCGATGGAGCGCTTGGTGGTGGACGGGCCGGCGTTGCTGGTGCCTGCGGCAACGTCGGTCTTGACGCTGCTCTGCTCCTGGAAGATCACCATGCGGATGGCGCCGTTCTCGCCGATTTGCGGCCGGATGCGCAGCGTGATGCCGACGTCCTTGCGCTCGATGGTCTGGAACGGGTTGGTGGTGGCACCGCCGGTCTGCGTGAACTGGCCGGTGATGAAGGGCACGTTCTCGCCGACCACGATCTTGGCCTCTTCATTGTCGAGTGTGATCAGGTTTGGCGTGCTCACCACGTTGGTGGTGGTCTGCGACTGCAGCGCGCGCAGGATGGCGGCCAGCGAGTACACGCCGCCGTAGTTGCGCAGCAGCGCAATGTTCAGGCCCTGGCCGATGTTGGAGATCGCATTCGCCGCATTGCCCGCGGCGGCCGCGCCCGTGATGCCTATCAGGTTGCCCTGCCCGCCGAAGTTGGTGCCCAGGCCGACGCCGAACTTGTCGCCGCTTTGGCCCAGCAGCCCCTGCCACTGGAACCCGAGGTCGACGCTGTCGCCACCGTCGACCTCGACGATCATGCTCTCGATGTAAACCTGCGCACGGCGCGTGTCGAGCTGGTCGATGAGCGCGCGCACCTGCTTGTACAGCGGCTCGGGCGCGGTGATGATGAGCGAGTTGGTCGAGGGGTCGGCCTGGATGAAGCCGCCGGTGGAGGGCGAGCCCGAGCCCGACACGGGCGAGGTGGCCTGCGTGGCCCCCGGCGGCGGTGCCCCAGGCACAGCCACGGGCGCGGCCTGTGCGCCGCCCCCTCCTGGGCCACCGGAGGAACTGCCTAGAGCGCTGAACGCTGCCCGGACCACCGAGGCCAGCTTCACCGCATCGGCATTCTTCAGGTGCACCACCCACATGCCGCCGCCGGCGCCGATGAGTGTCGTCGGCCGGTCGAGCCGATCGATGTTGTTCTTCACCTGGGCCAGGCGCGAGGGGTTGGGCGCGCGCACGATGAGCGCGTTGGCACGCGAGTCGGCAATCACCGTCACCGAGCCACCGCCGACCCCCGCCGGCACGCCGGGCACGCCACCACCGCCGCCGTCAGACAGGCGCTGGACGAGCGGCGCCAGGTCCGCCGCCACGGCATGCTGCAGCGGGATGATCTCCACGTCGGTGCCCGGCGGCTGGTCGAGCGCCGCGATGATGCGGCTCATGCGTTGCAGGTTGTCGGCGTAGTCGGTGATGATGAGCGAGTTGCTGCCCGGGTTGGCGTTGATGGTGTTGTTGGCGGTGATGAGCGGGCGCAGCACCGCCACCAGGTTGTTGGGGTTCTCGTACCGCAACGGGAAGATCTGCGTGATGATCTGTTCGCCCTTGGCGGGCACCGCGCCCACCGAGACGGTACCTGCCTGCAGCTTGGCATCGGCCTCGGGAACCAACTTGAGCAGCCCGCTGTTCTCGATCACGGCAAAGCCCAGGCCACGCAGCGCCGACTGGTAGCTGGCGTAGGCCTGTGCAATGGTCTGCGGCTGCTCGCTGTAGACGGTGATCTGGCCGCGCACACGCGGGTCGACGATGATGGGCCGCTCGAGCATGGCGGCAAAAGCGCGCGTCACGGCCTCGATCTCGGCGTTGACGAAGTTGACGGTCACCGTGGCGGCGCGAGGCGCGCGGGCGGTGGTGCGGACGGCCGGCGCCGCAGGCGCGGCGGCCGGCGCGGGTGCCTGCGCTGCTGCCGGCGCAGCGGCCAGGACGCCCGCCAACGCCGCGACGGCGGCAAAGGCGGCGAACGCGGCGAACGCGATCCAGGCCGCCGCACTGCCGGCTGGGGGCGCAGCGCCCGGCGCGGGCCACAAGGCTGCGCCGGTGGCGGTGGGGTGGGGCAGCTGCAGGCGTCGCTTCATGGTCATCCGATCGATATGACGGCGTACGCGCCTTGGCGCCGCCCAATGATGTTCAGGAGATTGTTCAAGGCCGCCTCCGAGCCCGGCGCTGCGCTGGCCTGGCCGCGAAAGCGCAGCCTCCCGGCCGCGAACTGGCCATTGCCGGTGAGCTGCAGCGCACCGTTGGTCGTCGTGAGCAGCACACTCGTGCCTTCCTTCTGGGCCCCGTCGCCGGCCAGCGTGAGACGGTAGCTGCCCAGCATGTCCAGCGTGGAGATGCGCGAGGCCAGCGATTGCAGGTCAAGGTCGGCGCGACCGCTGAAGGTCCAGCGCCCGCTGGCAGACTCCAGCACGATGCCGGGTGTGCTCAGCTGCAGCGCGCCGCTCAGTTGAAGGGTGTTCCAGGGCGTGCCGAGACCGCTGAGCCACGCCGCGGGCCACTGCCCGAGCGGCCCACCGCTTCCCGCGGGCAGGAGTTCGATGCGCACGCGGCCGAGGCTTGGCACGATGCGCAGGCGCTGTTCGCCAGAAAGGCAGCATTCCTGGCGCATGCGCACCGCGATGGCCAGGCCGTCGGTGCCGACGTTCCACTGCAGCCGCCCGGGCAGCGCGCTCGCGTCGCGGCTGCCCTCGCCGCCCGTGAGCACCAGCACGCCCGAGCCCGACCATACCGTGCCGCGCGCATCGCTGAGGATGAAGTAGCCCGAACTCATGCCCCCGATGGCAGAGGCCAGCCAGGCCGCAGGTGCAAATGCAATCAGTGCCAGCAGCAGGCCGAAGGTGGCGCCGAGTGTGAGCCAGCGCTTCACGTGCCCGCTCCCATGCCGACAACCACGGTGCCAGTGAGCCCGTTCGTGCCGCGCGACAGGTTGGCCTCGATCGTGCGCGCACGTGCGCCGGAGCGTGCTTCGGCGAGCCAGTCGCGCAGCGCGACGCTGCCCACGCCGGCCACGGTGAGCACCGCGCGGTCGCCTTGCAGCGACAGGCGCCCCTTGTCGCCCAGGCGCGCGGTGGCCGCCTTCAACACGTTGGCGGCCTGGTCCGCAGGCACGGGCGTGACGCCGCGCAGCTCACGCGATTCGGCCGCCAGACGCTGCATGAGCTGCAGTTGCGCATCCGCCGCGTCGATCTGGGCTGGCGCGCGCTGCAGGGTGCGCACCGCCGGCCCCAGAGCCACCCACCACAGCAGCGCGACGGCGACGATGGCTGCAGCGGCGCCGATGAGCCGGCGCTCGCGCCGGGCCAGCCCCTGCCACCAGTGGCCGAGCGTGTCGAGCGGCTTGCGTGCGGCGGTTGCGCCGTCTTCTGTGTCGGTGCTCATCGTGTTCCCGCCCGGCGCGTGACCACCACGCGCCCCTCGGCAAACTCGCCCGCCAGGCCGGCGGCGGCCAGGCGCTCGCGCAACTGCTTGACTTGTGGCTCGCCCCAGCCGGGAGCCGCCAGTGTCAGCTTGCCCGGCTCGAAGCGGACGGTGGGCGAGGGGCCCGCGCCGTCGGGCCAGGCCGCGGCCGCCGCGCCCAGGAGCGACTCGAAGTCACCGTCGCCCGCGCGCCCGGCCAGCGCGCGTGCGCGCTCGGTCTCGCGTTGCATCTGCAGTGGCGCATCGAGCACAGTGCGCACGCCCGGGAAGGCACTGCGCAGCGTCTCGTTCATCGCCTCGCGCTTGCGTTCGAGCTGGCGTTCGTGGTGCCAGGCATAGGCATTCAGGCCGATCAGCTGCATTGCCAGCAATCCCATGAGACCCCAACGCACTGCGCGCCACTCGGGCAGCATGAACCGCCGCCCGACTTCGCGCAGAGCGCGCATGCCGCGGTGGCGGGGTGCGAGTTCGTATTGCCGCAAATTGGTGGCGCCGCGGCAGGAGAGCATCGCGCGCTCGGCATCGGTGAGCACGGCCACGCGGGTGCCCAGCCAGCGTTCTGCGTGTGAGGCGGCGGCCGGTGTGGAAGTCCAGCGCGCGAGCTCGCCAGCACCGAGGATCACGCTCTTGGCCAGCGCGCCGTCGAGGGTCACGCTGTTGACGCCTTCCTTGCGCGCGAAGACGAGACGCACCTTGTCGGGCCCTACGTCGCCCTCGTCGATGGAGAAGTGCCCCATCGGCTGCGCCACCGGGGCGCTGGCCGGCACGACCTTCTCGACGTCGGTGCCGGCCGACTCGAGCGCGGTGACGACCGCGGTGAGCCAGGGTTTGTGCGTCACCGCCACCCAGCCCGGGCGCCCGGGCTGCGCGCCCGGCGCCAACACCAGATGCACCGCACCTTCGTCGTCGAGCAAGGACTCTTCGAGGATGCCGGAGAGTGCGGCACGCAGCCGCGCCGGCGGCGCCTTGGGCACCTTGATCTTGTGCCAGCTGACGTCGGCGTCGGCCATCACCACGATGGCGCGGTCGGCCTTGGGCAGCAGCGACGCCGCCGTGCGCCCGACCTGCGTGACCACGGTGCCGTCGGCGCTGAAGACGAAGGCAAAGTCGTCGGGCACGCGCACGCCGGCACTGGCCTCGCCGCCGGATTGGGCGGCGATGCGTTCCCTGGGTTCAAGAACGATGGCAAGGACAGACATGAGAGTGTGCGTGCGCTTCGGCGCAAGCCTAGTCAGAAACGGGGAAAGTTGGGGCGCCGGGGGGGCGTATTGTGGCCGTCAGCGCGGCTCGGAAAGGTTGATTCGTTCACGCCTGCGCACCACCACATCGGCGTCGCGCCGCTCGACCAGCGAGCGCTCCTCGAGCACGCGCTCATCGAGGCGCAGGCGGCCGGCGATTTCGAACCAGCGCGAGGTGACAGAGACCCGCGCCGCGTCGAGCCGCGTATTGGGCGGCAATTGATCCTGCACCGCTTTCAGCGACTCGAAGGGCTGGCGTTGTCGTTGCTGTACAAGGCGTTCGGCAGTGCCGAGGTCGAGCTTGTCGATGGCGGCCACGATGGCCTCGCGTGACGCGGTGTTCACGTTCACCGGCGTGCGTACCGGCAGCAGGGTCACCCAGGGTTCCAGTCGCGCCACGGTCTGCGGCTCGATGTCGAGCCAGGCAAGGTCGGCCAGGCGTGCGGGCGCCACGGGCCGCGCGCGCGCCGCGGCGGCGTCCACCGCGGGTGCCCAGGCATCGCGCAAGGCCGTGGCAATGCGCTCGGCGGCATCGGCGGGCGCGCCGGCCAGGTCGACCAGTGCGCGCAAGGCGGCCAGTTCGCCCGGCACGATCTTTCCCGCCGGGTCGATGAGGTTGCGCAGGTTCCAGCGCGACTGCGCATCGACGATGCTGCCCGAGAGGAAGGCCTCGGGGCCACTGTCATCGGCGTTGTTGTCGCGGTCTGCGGCGAGGAAGGCGGACAGCCGAGCCTCGGCCAGCGGCGTCGCCCAGGGCTCGTCGAGACCGTCGTAGACCGGCTGCCCGTTGCGCTGGCGCTGCTGGTTGACGCGGTCGTCCTCGCGCAGGATCAGGCGCGCCCAGTCGAGCGCCCCGGCGAGGATCCACGCCGACTGTGTGCGCGCCCGCTCCGCGGCCTCGACCTGGATGGCGCGGTTCTGTTGCCACACCATGCCCGAGGCGATGGTGGCGACGATGGTGAGGATGACCATGGCCAGCAGCAGTGCCGCGCCGCGGGCCGGGCGGCGGCCGCGCGCCGGGGGTAGCAAGATCTTCACTGTCAGCCTCCCGAGGGGCCCAACGCGATGTCTCGCGTGAGCGCCTTGCCGTCCAGCGTGATCACCATCCGCACCGCGGCCGGCAAGGCCTCGATCGCGACCCCGAGGGCCACGCCGCCCGGCGCTGCACCTCCCGGCGCCGCAACTGGCCCGGGGCGAAGATCGCCGCTGGACTGCGCATTGGTCCAGACGCCACCGCGGTGCATGTAGATCTGCCACTCGCTCGCGCCCTCGGTCAGAGTGAGGTGGCCGGGCTCGTTGCCCAGCAACCCCTGGCTGGCGATCCACGACTCCTGCAGGTCGGCCAGGCGCGTGTAGGTCGGGCCCACCCAGCGTTGCCAACGCCCCTCGCGCAGCGACCATGCCACGAGCGCCACGCCACCTTCGACGCGGCGGGTCATGCGCGCGGTGCGGCCGTCGAAATGCAGCGCGGGCACGGCCTGTGTCTCGTGCAGCGCCTGCAGGTCCTGCTCCCACTGCACGATGAGGGTGGCCAGCCGCTGCGTGCGATCGAGGGCGGCGCGGCTGCCGTCGCGCGCGCAGGATGCCGTCCAGCCCCTGCCAGGTCATCATCGAGAGCATGGCCATCACCAGCATGGCCACCAGCACCTCAACGAGCGTGAAGCCGCGGCGGGCGGGTGAAGTAGGACGCAGGCTCCTCACAGCCGCCCCAGCACGGTGGAGATGGAGATGAGCGGCCGGCCGGCCTCATCGAGCACCAAAGCGTCGACGCGGCGGAAGTTCGGGTTGGGTGTTGGCCGCGTGACGAGCTTTCCGTCGTAGGCGCGGCCCAGTTGTTCACAACGGAAGTCGGCGTCACCGACCCCAGGGAATGCGCGTGCCAGACGCAGCGCCGTGAGTTGGTTGTCGGCGCACCACTGCGCGGCGGTGACATCGGCCAGGCGCCCGGCGTTGTCGGTCAGCACACCTGCTGCGCGCAGCCCGGCGGCCAGCGCGATGGCCACGATGGCCACCGCCACCAGCACTTCGAGCAGCGTGAATCCGCGCCCAGCGCGCTGGCCATGCCGGCCGCGCCAGTGACACGAACCACCTTGCGAGGCGCGCGGGCCGGGTTGCCTGCGCAGGCCTTGCGCGCCGTTCATCGCGCCGGCTCCGCGGCCGGCGCGGCGGCGACGGCGAATGCGGCCAGGCCGTCGGTGGCGATCTCGACGCGGCGGTCGTCCAGGCTCAGCACCACGCGTTGCGGCGGCACGATGGCATCGGGCCCGAGCACGAGGCCCTTGGCGCCGACCACCTGAGCGGTCACGCGCGGCTCCAGCCAGTGGTGGGGCATGCCCACACTGACGGGCAGGCCGATGAAGCGAAAGCCGCCTTCGGCGCTGGACTCGGAGCCTCCCGCCGTGCCCGCGGCCGAACGTTCGTCGCGCCCGGGCATCCAGTACACCGGCACCCCGGCGGCACGCGACTCGGCGCGCGCGCCTTCGAGCAGCGCGGCCAGGCGCGCGCCTTCTTCTTCGAGCTTGGTGGCGCTGCCGTCACGCACTGCCAGGCTCACGACACCTGCGCCTATGGCCACCAGCAAGAGCACCACCAGCAGTTCGATCAGCGTGAAGCCGCGTCTTGCAATCGCTGACAAAGTGATACGGCCAGCAGCGCGGGCGCGCGGCCCACGCCGGCCAGGGCGCTCACTGCCATGAACCGACATCGCCATTCTTGCCCTCGCCCCCCGGCTGGCCGTCAGCGCCGAAGCTAAAGACGTCTATCTCGCCCTTCACGCCCGGGTTGAGGAATTGATAAGGGCGGCCCCAGGGGTCGGATGGCAGCTTGTCGAGGTAGGGCTTCCAGTTCGGCGGGATGTTGCCCGAGGTGGGCTTGCGCACCAACGACTCCAGGCCCTGCTCGGTGGTCGGATAGCGCTGGTTGTCCAGGCGGTACAGCTTGAGCGCCTGCATCAGGTTGTTGACGTCGGTGCGCGCGGCGGTGACCCGGGCGTCGTCGGCGCGCTCGAGGAAGTTGGGCACTATCAATGCGCCAAGCACACCGATGATGACCAGCACCACCATCAACTCGATCAGAGTGAAGCCGCGCACACTCAGGCGCAGGCGTCGATTCGAACTAGGGGTCATGGGCTTGAGTTTCGTGGCCTTGGAACGGGGCCAAGTTACCGAGGGAGAGGGGGCGTGAATCATAATGGGCGCATGTCTGCACGATGGATCACTTTCCTCGTCTGGGCCCTCGTGGCCGCGAGCGCTGCGGCCTGGGGTTTGAAACTGTTCGTCACCGCGCCGGGCGCGCCGCCTCAGGTGTCGGTGGCCGGCCAGTCGCAATTGCCGCGCGGCGACATCACACGCGTGCTTGGTGCTGACGCGCCGCCACCGGTCGACCCCGCGGCAGGCGAATCGCTCGCCGGCGCACCGGCGGATGCGCGCTTTCAGCTCGTGGGCGTGCTCGCCCCGCGCGGCAACGAGACGGCGCGCAACGGCGTGGCGCTCATCGCTGTCGACGGCAAGCCGCCCCGCGCCTACCGCGTGGGTGCGGTGGTCGACGGCGAGAACGTCGTGCAGGCGATCCGCGCGCGCGGGGCTGACCTCGGCCCTTCCGGTGGCAATGTGGCGGTGGCGTTGAACATCCCACCCCCGGCGCCCGCGGCCACGGGCACCCTGCCCGACCCACGTGCGCCAGGCGCCAGCGGTGGTGCTGCGGCGCCCGGCCAGGCGCGGCCGCCAGCAGGATCCCCCCCGCCGCCCCAAGCGACGGCCCCGACCGCGTTTCCGCCAACGGTCATGCCTGTGCCTGTGCCTGTACCGGTCCCGGCGGCTCGCCGTGCCGTCACGACTGTCACTGGAGCGCCGCCGATGGCGCAGCCATTGCAGCCTTTGCAGTCCTTGCAGCCCGTGCCGATGCAGCCGGCACCGCGTGCTGCGCCCGCTGGCCCGGGGCAGCTGCCGCCCATGCCGTCACCCGGCGGGCCCGTGCAGCCGCAAACGCGCTAGTTCGCTGACGCGCGTCAAGCCGGCCCGATCGGCGCTCGACGATCCTGGCGTGACCGTGACGCCTGATCCCGCCACCGGAGCACCCGCTCCACCGCCGCCCTCGTTCAGCCCCGCGAGTCAGTTGCTCACGCAATTGGCGGCCGAGTTGCGCCTGCACGCGCCATTTGCGCAAATGACCATGGCCGATGTGGCCAGTTTTCTCGGCGCGGCCCGGCAGACCTACCACGCACCGGGCGAGATCGTCGCCTCGCCGGCCGACGGTCCGGCGCCACGGCTCATCTTCATCCGGCGTGGCGCCGTGAGTGCTCGCGGCGGCGTGGCCGACTTCTCTGATGGTGGCATCCACTACGAAGCCGGGGACCTCTTTCCCGCAGCGGCGGTGGCCGGTTCCCGCTCGGTGAGCGCCACCTACGAGGCGGTGGAAGACCTGTTCTGCCTGGAGGTCGACGCCGGCATGGCGCGCGAGTTGGCCACGCGCAGCGCGGCCTGGGCCGACTTCCTGGCGCGGCGCGCGCAGCGCCTGCTTGAGCTCTCGCGTGCCGCGCTGCAGGCTGAACAGGGCGCGCAAGCGCTCGCCGAGCATACGCTCGAGTCGCCGCTTGCGCGCTTGCCGCGCAAATCACCCGTGGCCTGTGCGCCAGGCGCGCCGCTCGTCGAGGTGCTCAGGCTCATGCACACGTGCCGTGTCGGCTCGGTGCTCGTGCTGGATCTCCAGGGCGTGGCGCTGGGCATCCTCACCCGGCACGACGTGCTCGAGCGTGTCGCGCTGGCCCGGCCTGCGGAAGATACACCGATCGAGCGCGTCATGTCGGCGCCCGTGCACACGTTGCCGGAACTGGCCACGGCGCAACAGGCGGTGCTGCTCATGTCGCGTCACGGTGTGCGCCATCTGCCGCTCACCGACGAGGCTGGGCGTGTCGTGAGCATGGTCTCGGAGCGCGACCTGTTCGCGCTGCAGCGACTGTCGCTGAAGCACGTGAGCGGCATGATCCGCGCGGCCGAAGCGCACGCGGCGCTGGTGGCTTGTGGTGAGGCCATCCGCCGCCTGGCCAGGCACCTGCTCACGCAAGGGCTTTCGGCGCGTTCGCTCACCGAAATGCTCTCGCACCTGAACGACCTGCTCACCGAGCGCATCGTGGTGCTGGCGGCCCGCGCCCATGGGCTGGATCTGGCGCGTGCGGCATGGGTCGCTTTTGGTTCCGAGGGCCGCTCGGAACAGACCGTCGCCACCGACCAGGACAACGGCCTCGTGCTCGCCGACGAGGTCGACGAGGCCGAGCGCGAGGCCTGGCTGCACATGGCACAAGAAGTGAACTGCACGCTGGACGCCTGTGGCTACCCTTTGTGCAAGGGCCAGATCATGGCCGGCGACCCGGCCTGCTGCTTGCGCCAAGCCGAATGGCTGGCGCGGTTCGAGCGCTGGATGGAGCAGGGCGCCCCGGAAGACCTGCTCAAGGCGAGCATCTATTTCGACCTGCGCGCGCTGGCCGGCGCGGCGGCGCTCGTCGCGCCTCTGCGCGAGCTCATCACGCAGCGCGCGCGGGGGCGGCCGCGTTTTTGCAAACAACTGGCAGACAACGCGTTGCGTGCCAGGCCGCCCTTGAACTGGCGCGGCGCGCTGGATGCCACCGAACAAGGGGACGCCGCGTGGATCGATCTCAAGCTGGGCGGCACGGCGATCTTCGTGGAGGCGGCGCGGCTGTTCGCGCTGGCGGCGGGCGTGCCGGCAACCGGTACGCGTGAGCGCCTGCTGCAATGCGCCGAGTCATCGAAGCGGCCCGGCCACGAGGCCGAGAGCCAGGTGGCCGCTTTCGACATGCTGCAAATGCTGCGCCTGCGCCAACAGGTGCGCAGCGACGTCGATGCGTCGCAACCCAATCGTGTCGACGTCAACCGCCTCACCGACATCGACCGTCGGCTGTTGAAGGAGGCGCTGCGCGTGGCGCGCACACTGCAGCAACGCATCGAGCTGGACTACCCCGGGTGATGCGCGCAGTTGGTTTGAGCAGCCTGTGGGCCGGATGGCGGCGTCGTCTGCATCAGGGCCGCCGCGTGCGTTCGGCCACGCGCTGGATCGTGCTCGATGTCGAGAGCACCGGCCTTGACCCATCGAGCGACCGCTTGCTGGCCATCGCCGCCGTGGCGTTGAACATGTCCGGCGCGCGACCGCAGATCGAACTTGCCGACAGCTTCGACGCCGTGCTGCGTCACGAAGCACCCGATGCCGTGGCCGACAAGGCCAACATCCTTGTGCATGGCATCGGCGTGGGCGCGATGCGCTCGGGGCATGCCCCTGCCGAGGTGCTGCAACGCTTCGCGCTGTGGGCCGCCGACGCGCCGCGGCTCGGCTTTCACGTTGGATTCGACCGCGCCATGATCGAGCGCGCCGAGCGCGAGCAACTGGGGCGCGCGCAGCCTGCCTTCTGGCTCGACATCGAGCCGCTGGCCGCGGTGACGCACCCCGGAGTCCACGCGCGCGCGCTCGATGAGTGGCTGGCTCATTTCGGCATCCCTTGCCTGAAGCGCCACCAAGCCATCGCCGACACGCTGGCCACGGCAGAGTTGCTGCTGCGCCTGTGGCCGGGCCTGCAGCGCGAGGGTGCGACCGATGCGGTGGCGCTCTCGAAGCTGGCTGCAGCGCGGCGCTGGGTCTGACGGGGCCCGCGGCGGCGCTCCAGGCCCGACGCGGCTTCGCGCTCAGTACAAGGCGGGCCCGAATGGCGAAGGCGGGACTGGTTCCCGATCCTCTGCGAAGGGCTCCGGTTCGCCATCGGGCAAGTCGTGCTGCGACGGGCCCGCGTCCTCACTCTCGGACACCTCGGTGAGCAAGGCCGCGGCGCTCTTGACCAGCGGCCAGGCCAGGGTGGCGCCAGTGCCGTCGGTGGCTTCCATGCCGAGCTCCAGCAACGCCGACGCGCTGAACAGGTTGAGCGCCTGGTCGAGACCGCGGTGCTGATGACTGCGGCAGAACACGCAGTAGTCGGTGACGGCCGGCGCGATACGCGAGGCCACCATCAGCGCCGCGCAGGCCGGCACGCCGTCGATCATCAGCAGGTGGCGCTTGCTCGCCGCCATCAGCATCAAGCCCACCATCACCGCAACCTCGAAGCCGCCAAAGGCGGCCAGCACCTCCACCGGCTCGGTGATGTCGCGATGCCGGGCCATCGCGCCCATCATCACTGCCATCAGGTGCGTGAGGCGGCCGGTGTCCATGTCGGGGCCGCTGATGACGAGGTCGCGAATGGAGGTCTCGGTGAGGCGCGCGAGCACCAGCGACGCGCTCTCGTGCGCACCCACGCCGACGCCGGCCAGCACGGTCGCGTTGCCACGCAGCTTGTCGGCCATCTCCATGCCCGCACGCATGGCGGCATGGGCCTGCTCCACCGACATCGCGCTTGCGACGCGGCAATTGCGCGAGCCGTGGGCTATCTTGCGCAGCAGCAGGCGCTCGTGTATCGGGGGGTCGTCGGCCATGCCGCAGTCCACCACCGTCACGCTCATCTGCTGAGCGCGCGCGAAAGACGTGATCGGCAACTGGTGCGTGATGAGCTTGCGCACCGTCTCGCGCGTGCTGCGATTGCGCACGTCGGTGCTGGTGTCCATGCCGTCCACCGCCAGGCCATGGTCGGCCGCGAAGACCATGAGCTGCGGCTCGCGCAGTCGCGGCTTCAGCGTGTTCTGCATGAGGCCGATGCGAATCGCCAGCGGTTCGAGTTCGCCCAGGCCACCGGCGGCCTCCTGGCGGCGCACGAGCTTTTCGCGCAAGGCGCGCTCGAGTGCGGGGTTGGCACTCGGGGTGACGAGAGAGCGGGCGGCGGACATGACGGCGTGAGTCTAGCTAGGCCCGGGCTGGCTGTGCGCGCCCGGAACGCGGGTGTGGCGCTTCAACGCAGGAACAGCCGGTAGACGGGGTTGTCGCTCTCTTCGACGAAGGGATAGGCCAGACCGTGCAGGAAGGCCGCGAATGCACGCCCGTCGGCAGCCGGCACTTGCAGGCCCACCAGCACGCGGCCGGAGTCGGAACCTTGGTTGCGGTAGTGAAAGAGGCTGATGTTCCAGCCCGGGTGCATGGCCGCGAGAAAACGCATCAAGGCCCCCGGCCGTTCAGGGAATTCGAAGCGGAACAGGCGCTCGTTGCGTGCCAGCTCGCTGCGCCCGCCCACCATGTGGCGCACGTGTTCCTTGGCCAGCTCGTCATCGGTGAGGTTGACAGTCGCGAAGCCGTGCTTGACGAAATGGCGCTCGATGCGCTCGGCTTCGTCGCGCCGGCTGATCGTGAGACCGACGAACACATGCGCCTGCCGCTCGTGGCTGATTCGATAGTTGAACTCGGTCACCGAGCGTGGGCCGATGAGCTCGCAGAAGCGCTTGAAGGACCCACGTTGCTCGGGAATCGTGACGGCGAACAGCGCCTCCCGCCGTTCACCGAACTCGGCCCGCTCGGCCACGAAGCGCAGGCGGTCGAAGTTCATGTTCGCGCCGCAGGTGATGGCCACGAAGGTGCGGCCCTTGAGCTTGTGCGCCTCCGCGTACTGCTTGATGGCAGCCACGGGCAACGCACCCGCGGGCTCCAACACACTGCGCGTGTCCTGAAAGACATCCTTGATGGCGGCACAGACGGCGTCGGTATCGACCGAGACGAAGTCGTCGACCAGTTCGCGTACCACGCGAAATGTCTCGACACCCACCTGTTTGACCGCGGTGCCATCGGAGAACAGGCCGACGTCCGTGAGCATCACCCGCTTGCCCTGGCGCACGGAGCGCAACATGGCGTCCGAATCCACCGTCTGCACGCCGATGACTTTCACCTCGGGCCGCAGCGCCTTGATGTAGGCGGATACGCCGGCGGCCAGCCCGCCGCCGCCGATGGCGACGAACACGGCATCGAGCGGCCCCTGGTGCTGGCGCAGGATCTCCATGGCCACGGTGCCCTGGCCAGCGATGACATCGGGGTCGTCGAACGGGTGCACGAAGGCGAGGACCTCTTGGGCCTGCAGCTCGACGGCATGTGCATGGGCTTCGGAGTAGCTGTCACCGTGCAATACGACTTCGCCGCCAAGCGCGTGCACGGCGTCGATCTTGAGCTTGGGCGTGGTCACCGGCATCACCACCACGGCACGGCAGCCGAGCTTGCGCGCGGCCAACGCCACCCCCTGCGCATGGTTGCCGGCGGAGGCGCAGATCACCCCTCGTGCCAGCGACGCGGCATCGAGCCGCACCATCTTGTTGTAGGCCCCGCGCAGCTTGAAGCTGAAGACCGGCTGCTGGTCTTCGCGTTTGAGCAGCACGTGGTTTCCGAGGCGCCGGGACAAGGCACGTGCCGGTTCCAGCGGCGTCTCGCGTGCGACGTCGTAGACGCGGGCGGTGAGGATGCGTTGTAAGTACTCGGCGGCGATGCGCCGGCCTTTGCTCGACAAAGGTGTCGCGGGCTCGATCTGCGTCTTGGGCTGAGTGTTTGGCACGGGGCGCGGATCATAAGGGCGCCCCTTGGCGGCCGGCCGGGCCAACAGGGGTGCCTTGGCGACGCCTGTAGAGCGCAAAAAATAGGGCCCGGGCCGCAAGGCCCGGGCCCAATCCACCCTTGTGGAGGTGGAGGAGACAATCGGCGGGATCCGTTGTGCCGCACCCCTTAACAATCAGTCTATCACCCGTTTGCTGCAGTGCAATATCGCGCGTGGAAAACCCCTCGCGATGAAGTGCTTGCGCCGTGGCCGCACCCCGGATTGAGCATCATCGACGCAGCGCATCACTGGCCTCTGGAGCAAACGCATGGAATGCACGGTGCATTGGTCGGCCGGACTTGGGATGGGATTTGTCGCCGAGACGGGCAGCGGCCACTTGCTCACGATGGACGGCGCGCCGGATGGCGGCGGGCGCAATCTGGCCCCGCGCCCGATGGAAACTCTGCTGGCGGGCGCCGGTGGCTGCACCGCCTACGACGTGGTGCTGATCCTCAAGCGCGGCCGCCACGATGTGCGCGGCTGCGAGGTGAAGCTCGATGTCGAGCGCGCCAACGAAGACCCCAAAGTGTTTACGCGACTGCGCATGCATTTCAAGGTCAGCGGCCGCGGTGTGTCGGCCGCCGCCGTCGAGCGGGCGATCGCGCTCTCGCACGACAAATACTGCTCGGCCACCATCATGCTGGGCAAGACGGCGCACATCGAGACAAGTTTCGAACTGATCGAAGCCTGAGGCGCTGCTGGGTGCGCCGCGCGGGCCAGCCGTTCACGGTCCTGCCCGTCCTCCGGTCTTTCTCTACTCTCCCCTATAGGCGGCCCCTATAGGCCCCTATCGGTCCCTATAGGCGGTAGGCCGTGGTCGTCATCAGCTTGGCCGCCAACCGCATCAACGCGCGCACCGGGCCGGGCAGCGGTTGTGCGCCCGCCGCAAACGCCTCGTCGGCATGGCGCCGCTCGTCTTCCTGCATCTGGGCCACGATGGCGCGCGAACGCAGGTCGCTTGCGGGCAATCGACCGAGGTGTCCGGCAAGATGCTGCTCGACTTGGCGTTCTGTCTCGACGACGAAGCCCAGGCTTGTGGCGTCGCCCAGTCGGCCGGCCGCCAGACCAATGGCGAAGGCGCCCGCATACCAAAGCGGATTGAGCAGGCTCGCGCGGTCGCCGAGTTCGCGCAGGCGCTGCTCGGTCCAGGCGAGATGGTCGGTCTCTTCGCGCGCCGCGCGTTCCATCTGCGCGCGCATCGCGTCGCTGCGGGCGGTAAGCGCCTGTGCCTGGTACAGCGCCTGTGCGCAAACCTCGCCGACGTGGTTCACACGCATCAACGCGCCGCTGAGGCGGCGGGCCGTCGCATCGAGGCCGTCGTCGAGGCCGCCCTCCGCTCGGTGAACCGGCGCAGGGCAGGGCCGCGCAGCATGGGCCTGGCCCGCCAGCGTGCGTAGCGCGGCGTCGGCGCTGGAAATCAAACGGTCCATCGCATTCATGTCAATCGAGAATAGCCCAGAAGACCCCACACCACGCGGCAGTGCCGCGCGGCCCTCGCCCTCGGGGTTCCCACGGGGGCGACCTATTTCCCGTTGTTGCCAGACAACATCCCTTGGCCTTTTCTGACTCGCTTGTTGGCAAGCGCGGCAGCGCTCTGGTGCAATAGCTTTAACTTCCGCTGAGGAGGTTGGCCTGATCAACCCGAAGGCCCATCGGCTCCGTCGGCTTCGCCTTCGGTTCGCGCCGGGCCGGGTGCCCTCCCCGATCGGGACCTCTTGTTCAACCTAGGAGATAGTCGCAATGAAAAAATCTCTGCTCGCCCTGGCAACGCTGACCGCGTTTGCCGGTGTGGCTTCGGCCCAGTCTTCGGTCACACTGTTCGGCATCGTTGACCTATCGGTCATGAGCGTCAAGAACGGCACGCTGACCCAGAAGCTCGTGAGTTCCAACCAGCTCAACAGCAACCGTCTCGGCCTCCGCGGCGTCGAGGACCTCGGCGGCGGCATGCGTGCCGGCTTCTGGCTCGAAGGCGCGATGGACAACGACACCGGCTGCGGCACGAGCCAAATCCCGGCGCCGGCGGCAAACGTCCAAGGGTGCGGCGGCCAAACCTGGCAGCGCCGTTCCACGGTCAGCCTGATGGGTGGTTTCGGTGAGCTGCGCCTGGGTCGTGACTACACGCCGTCGTTCTGGAACTACACCATCTTCGATCCGTTCGGCACGAACGGCCCGGGCTCGATGTTGAACGTGGTGTCGACTCTGGGTTCCGGCGCCTCCACGCTGGTGCGCGCGAACAACACCGTCGGCTACTTCCTGCCCTCGGCAGGCGGCGTGTACGGGCAAGTCATGGTGTCGGCCGGCGAGGGCGTCACCAACGGCAACAAGTACGTCGGCGGACGCATCGGCTACGCGGGCGGCCCTGTCAACATCGCTCTGGCGGTCGGAAAAACTGACCGGGACGGCGGTTTGGCGTTGGCGGACGACTACTCTGACCTCAACTTCGGGGGCTCGTACAAGTTCGGCGGCTTCACGCTGATTGGCCAGTACAGCAAGCGTGACCACCTGACGCGTGACCAGAAGACGACTATGCTGGGCGGGACGTACTCCTTCGGCCAAAACACGCTGAAGGCCTCTATCACCGACAGCAAGGGCACTCAAGGCGGCGCCGCGCTCGACTTCGATGCCAAGCAGGTGGCCCTGGGCTATCAATATGACCTGTCCAAGCGGACGGCGCTCTACGGCACGGTGTCTTCGTTGAACAATGACGGTACGACTGCCGCCGGTTCGACGTTCACGATCGGTCAGGGCCCCGGCATGACCGTCGGCGGCGCCACCTCGCGTGGCTTCGCGATCGGCGTTCGTCACAGCTTCTGATGACGGAGTTCGTGCCGCTCATCGAGCGGCACGAACTAACCAGCCATCGGCCGCCTTCGGGCGGCTTTTTCTTTGTGTAGAGAACCATCTCCTGGCCATCCTGACCCATGCTGCTGTCGCCTCGCTTCGCCGGACCCGTGTGGCGCGGTCCATGGTGGGCCGTTTTGGCTCTGGTGCTGGCGTCGTGCACCACACTGCCTGTGGATCCAGAAACGGCGGAGGCGCACCACGACGGATGGCACCCCGTCGCCCTGCCGGGCAAGGCGCACACCCACTACAGCCGCACGCGCAAGGATGGGCGTGAATCGTTTGCGGCAAATTCAGAGCGTTCTGCCAGCATGCTGCGCAAGCGCGTGCAAGTCGCCCATGAGCAACTGCGCGAGGTCAGCTTTTCCTGGTGGGTCGATGACCTCATCGCCCACGCCAGCGTGGTTGACATTGACCGCGAGGATGCGCCGGCGCGTGTCATGTTCGGCTTCGGTGGCGATACGTCCAAGCTCTCCGCGCGCACTCGCATGATGTTCGACTTGGCGCAGGCGCTCACCGGCGAAACACCGCCCTATGCCACGCTGATGTACGTGTGGGATGCCAGCGCGCCTGTGGGCACCGTAATCGTCAATCCCCGCAGCGACCGCATCCGCAAGATCGTCGTCGACTCCGGGCCGATGCACCTGCGACGTTGGCGGGATCATCGCCGCGACCTTGCGGCGGACTTCCGGCTGGCGTTTGGCGAAGACCCTGGGCCACTGCAGTCGATCGCGCTGATGACCGACAGTGACAACACCCGCGCGCGGGCCCGGGCCTGGTACGGTGCGGTGACGCTGCACTGAATCGTCATCGGTGCCATCGCGCTGCGCAACGCAGGTTGGCGCGGCCGGCATTCGTTGCTCGGTGCTTTCCCGCTAGGCCCGGGGGGGTGCCCAAGCCATCATTGACATTCTTCCAGCGGGCATCATGCTTCGACCGCGCGCCACCGGCGCACGCCCTGGCCGGGCGGCTTCGCTTCATATCCCATGCTCGCGTTCATCCTCCGCCGCCTGCTGCAAGCCATCGTCGTGATGCTGACGGTGGCTTTTCTCGCCTTCATGCTGTTCCAGTATGTCGGCGACCCGGTCACGAGCTTGCTCGGGCAGGACGCGACGGAGGAGCAGCGCGAGCAGTTGCGCAGCGATCTCGGGCTCGACCAACCTTTCCCAGTCCAGTTCGCGAAGTTCGTGGGCAACGCCGTGCAGGGCGAGTTCGGCCTCAGTCTGCGCCAGGGGCGCAAGGTCTCGACCTTGATCGCCGAGCGCTTCCCGGCCACGCTGGAACTGGCGCTCGCGGCGGCGGTGATCGCGCTCGTTGTGGGCGTGCCGCTGGGCGTGTACGCCGCGCTGCGCCGCGGCAGCTTCGGCTCACAGCTGGCGATGACGCTTTCGTTGCTGGGCGTGTCTCTGCCGACCTTTCTCATCGGCATCCTGCTGATCCTGTTCTTCGCCGTCATCCTGAAATGGCTGCCGAGTTTCGGCCGCGGTGACACGGTCGCCCTCTTCGGCAGCAGCGCCTGGACCACCGGCCTGCTCACCTGGGATGGCTGGAAGCACCTCGTGCTGCCGGCGATCACGCTCAGCGTGTTCCAGCTCGCACTCATCCTGCGGCTGGTGCGCGCCGAGATGCTCGAGGTGCTGCGCACCGACTATGTGAAGTTCGCGCGCGCGCGTGGCCTCGAAGATCGCGCGGTGTACTTCGGCCATGCGCTGAAGAACACGCTGGTGCCGGTGATCACGATCACGGGCCTGCAACTGGGCCAGCTGATCGCGTTTGCCATCATCACCGAGACGGTGTTCCAGTGGCCCGGCATGGGCTTCCTCTTCATCCAGGCGGTGCAGTTTGCCGATGTGCCGGTGATGGCCGCCTACCTGTGCCTCATCGCGCTCATCTTCGTGATCGTCAACCTGACGGTCGATCTGCTGTACTTCGCCGTTGACCCGAGGCTGCGGCTCGAGCGGCCGGCCGGCGGCCATTGAGACAGCGACGAAGCGAGCGACCATGAGCACTTCGGCGACGCCCACGCCAACACCAGCGATAGTGCCGCCGTCTCCTTCGACAGCGCTGCAGCGCTTCCTCGATGGCGACGTCTGGCACAGCTTCAAGACCTCACCCGTGGCGATGCTCGCTGCGGCGATTGCGTTCGTGTGCCTGTTCTGTGCCGCTTTCGCTCCTTGGGTGGCGCCGCACAACCCCTTCGACCTCGCCTCGCTGAACCTCGCCGATGCGCGCCTGCCACCGGCCTGGGTCGAAGAAGGCCAGGCGCGCTACGTTCTCGGCACCGACGACCAAGGGCGCGACATCCTCTCGGCCTTGTTCTACGGTGCGCGCATCTCGCTCGCGGTGGGGTTGGCTTCGGTCGTGCTCTCTATGTTCGTGGGAGTCGCGCTCGGCCTGCTGGCCGGGTTCGCGGGCGGCCGCATCGACGCCTTCATCATGCGCGTGTGCGACGTGATGCTGAGCTTTCCGTCGATCCTCATTGCGTTGCTGATCGACGGCGTGGGCCGAGCGATGTTTCCCAATGCACACGAAACGCTCGCCTTCGGGGTGCTGATCTTCGCCATCTCGCTGTCGGGCTGGGTGCAGTACGCGCGCACGGTGCGCGGCTCGACGATGGTCGAGCGCAACAAGGAATACGTGCAGGCCGCGCGTGTCATCGGCGTGGCACCCTTGCGCATCATGTTCCGCCACGTGCTGCCCAACGTGATGGGGCCGGTGCTGGTGCTGGCCACCATCCAGGTGGCGGCGGCCATCCTCACCGAAGCGACGCTCTCGTTTCTCGGTGTCGGCGTGCCGGCGACATCGCCTTCACTGGGCACGCTCATCCGCATCGGCAACGACTTCCTCTTCTCCGGCGAGTGGTGGATCACCATCTTCCCCGGCGTGATGCTGGTGCTGATCGCGCTGTCGGTGAACCTGCTCGGGGACTGGCTGCGTGACGCGCTGAACCCACGACTGCGCTGACGATGCATCCATGAACCCTGCCGGCCCGCCCCTGTTGGAAGTGAACCATCTGCGCGTGGAGTTCCCCACGCGACGCGGCACGTTGCTGGCGCTGGAGGACATCTCGTTTTCCATCGCGCCGGGCGAGATCCTCGGCGTCGTTGGTGAGTCCGGCGCCGGCAAGTCGCTCACCGGAGCGGCCATCATCGGCCTGCTGGAGCCACCTGGGCGCATCGCCGGCGGCGAGATCCTTCTGGAGGGGCGGCGCATCGACAACCTGCCTTACGAGAAGATGCGCGCCATCCGTGGGCGCCAGATCGGTGCCGTTTTCCAGGACCCTCTGACCTCGCTGAATCCGCTCTACACGATCGGCCAGCAGCTGACCGAGACGATCCAGACGCATCTGCCAGTGGGTGCCGAAGAGGCGCGGCGACGCGCCATCCGCTTGCTGCAGGAGACTGGCATCCAGGCGGCAGAGCAGCGCATCGACCAGTATCCGCACCAGTTCAGCGGCGGCATGCGCCAGCGCGTGGTGATCGCACTGGCGCTCGCGGCCGAGCCCAAGCTGATCGTCGCCGACGAGCCAACGACGGCGCTCGATGTCTCGATCCAGGCACAGATCATTTCGCTGCTCAAGCGCCTGTGCAAGGAGCATGGCGCGGCGGTGATGCTGGTGACGCACGACATGGGCGTCATCGCCGAGACCTGCGACCGCGTGGCCGTGATGTATGCCGGCCGCATCGTCGAGATCGGGCCCGTGCACGACGTCATCAATGTGCCGTCGCATCCCTACACGGTGGGCCTGATGGGCTCGATCCCGGCCATGGGCGAGGAGCGCGAGCGCCTGGCGCAGATCGAGGGCTCGATGCCACGGCTGACCGCGATCCCGAAGGGCTGCGCCTTCAATCCACGCTGCCCACAGGTGATGGAGCGATGCCGCAGCGAAAGGCCCGAACTGCTGCCGGCCGGCGCCACGCGCGCCGCCTGCTGGCTCGTGGAAGAACGCAAGGTGCGGGCATGAACGCGCCGGCCACGCCGCCGCTGGTGCAGGTGCGCGATCTCGCGAAGACCTTCGACGTCTCCGCCCCCTGGCTCAACCGCGTTGTCGAGCGCAAGCCCAGGCAGTTCGTGCACGCGGTGGATGGTGTGTCGTTCGCCATCGCACGCGGCAAGACGCTGGCACTGGTGGGCGAATCGGGCTGCGGCAAGAGCACGGTCGCGCGCCTGCTCGTCGGCCTGTACGCACCCACGCGCGGCGAGGTGGTGTTCGATGGGCAGCGCACTGCCGACATCGAAGGTGCCGAGCTGCGCACGCTGCGCCGTCGCATGCAGATGATCTTCCAGGACCCGTACGCCAGCTTGAACCCGCGCTGGAAGGTTCTGCAAATCGTCGGCGAGCCTTTGCGCGAACACGGGATCGTCGAGCGTGGCAGCGACGCGGAACGCGCCAAGGTGAGCGAGCTGCTCGCCAGTGTCGGCCTGGCCGCAGCCGACTGCGAGAAGTTCCCGCACCAGTTCAGCGGCGGCCAACGCCAGCGCATCAGCATCGCGCGCGCGCTGGCCACGCAGCCCGAGTTCCTTGTCTGCGACGAGCCCACGTCTGCACTGGACGTGTCGGTGCAGGCGCAGGTGCTCAACATCATGAAGGACCTGCAAAGGAGCCGCGGCCTCACGTATCTCTTCATCTCGCACAACCTCGCGGTGGTACGCCATGTGTCCGACGAAGTGGGCGTGATGTATCTCGGCCGTCTCGTCGAACTGGCCGACAAGCGCGAGCTCTTTTCGCGGCCACGGCATCCGTACACGCGCATGCTGCTGGATGCGATTCCGGACATCAAGATGACCGGCCGCGCCCGCACACCGGTGCAGGGCGAGGTGCCCAATCCGCTCAATCCGCCCACGGGCTGCGCGTTCCATCCGCGCTGCCCGCATGCCAATGCGCGCTGCTCTTCCGAGCGGCCGGTGCTCACCGAGTTGAAGGCGGTGCGTGTGGCCTGCCACGCAGTCGAGGAGGGCCGGATCTAAGGCACTCGAACGGGCCGTTGCCTCTCAGTGTGGCGGGATCAGGCGCTCCGAGGCGAAGAGCTCGGTCACCTGCTCGCGCTCGCGGATGATGTGCACGGCAGGGCCATCGACCATCACCTCGGCGCCGCGGGGCCGGGTGTTGTAGTTGCTGGCCATCACCATGCCGTAGGCGCCGGCCGACAGCACGGCCAGCGTGTCGCCCGGCTCGACGGCGAGGTCACGTTGGCGACCGAGCCAATCGCCCGACTCGCACACTGGCCCCACCACGTCCCAGCACTGCGTGGGCCGGTCTTCGCGCCGCACGCAGGGCTCGATGCCCATGTAGGCTTGGTAGAGCGCCGGGCGCGTGAGGTCGTTCATCGCCGCGTCGACGATGCAGAAGTTGGTCACTTCGCCTGGCTTGAGGTACAGCACCTCGGTCAGCAGCACGCCGGCGTTGCCCACCAGCGAGCGGCCGGGCTCGAGCAGCACTTCACGGTGGCCATGGCCACGTGAATCGAGCCGGGCCAGCAGCCGGCCCATCAACACTTCAGCAGCAGGCGGCGTTTCGTCTGCGTAGGTGATGCCCAGCCCGCCGCCGACATCGACGTGATGCAGCGAGATGCCGGCGGCCTCCACCACCTCGACGAGGTCGAGCAGGCGGTCCAGCGCATCGAGATAGGGCTCGATCTGCGTGATCTGCGAGCCGATGTGGCAATCGATGCCCTCGACACGGATGCCCGACAAGGACGCGGCCAGCCGGTAGGTGGCAAGCGCCTCGGCATGGGCCACGCCGAACTTGTTGCCCTTGAGCCCTGTAGAGATGTAGGGGTGCGTGCCGGCGTCCACGTCGGGGTTGACACGCAGGCTCACGGCCGCGTGTGCGCCGTGGGCGCGTGCCACCTCATCGAGCACGCGCAGCTCGCCTGCGCTCTCGACATTGAAGCAGCGCACGCCGGCCTCTAGCGCGAGCGCCATCTCGTCGCGCCGCTTGCCCACACCCGAGAACACCGTGCGTGCGGCCTGGCCGCCAGCCGCGAGCACGCGCGCCAGTTCGCCCGCGGAAACGATGTCGAAACCGCAGCCGGCCTCGGCGAAGGTCTGCAGCACGGCCAGGTTGGAGTTCGCCTTCATCGCATAGCAGACGAGGTGGGGGCGGCCGGCCAGCGCACGCTGGTAGGAGGCCACGGCCGCCCGCATCGCGCTGCGCGAATAGACATACAGGGGTGTGCCGAAGCGGCGCGCGAGGTCTCGCAGGGCATGGCCTTCGAGTTCGAGCTCGCCACTGCGTCGAGCGAGCTGCGGTGCACCTGGCAGCGCCAGCGTCGTGGCCGGAGCCTGGCTCATCGGGTGCCGCTTCCCGGGTCGGCGGCCGAAGCCGCCGCGCCCGGCTGCGCCGCCTGGCCCGGCAAAGCCAGCGGACCCTTCTGGCCGCAGGCGCCGAGCGCGAGCAAGACCATGGCGGCAACGCACACGCTGGCCATCGATACACTGATCTTGCGTTTCCCGTTGTTTTTCTTCATGCGAGGGATTTTAGTGAGCACCCCGGCGCCATCTTCCAGCACACCGCAGGTCGCCAAGGCCGCGCTCAGCGATGCCGACTACGTGCGCGAGACTGGCACGCTACTCGCGCACATTGAAGCCACCTGCGACCGCTGGCTCGACGAGGACGTGATCGACATCGACACGCACCGCACGGGCGGGCTGCTCGAGTTGGTGTTCCCGGACCGCAGCAAGATCGTCATCAACATGCAGCCGCCGTTGCAAGAGATGTGGGTTGCTGCGCGCTCCGGCGGCTATCACTACCGTTGGGAGGGCCAAGGCTGGCGAGACACGCGCGACGGGCATGAGTTGGTCGAGATGCTGTCGCGGCAGGCCAGCGCACAGGGCGGGCAGACACTGCAGTTCTGAGCGCCGTGCGAAGCAAGGTGCGCTGTCGGCGTCGCGAGTGCCCGGGCAAGCCCGGTTTCGCTGGACGCTAGCGCTTGAACAAGTCGAGGATGCCGCTGCGCTCTTCGGTAGATGTCGGTTTCGGAGGCAACGGATCCTCCAGCCCGAGGCCCGTGACACCGCGCCCGCCAGTGTATTCCTCGAACATCCAATAGCCGCCCTCTCCAGTCACGCCTGCCGGTGGTGTCAACGTCGCCACCGGCACGCCGCGCAGCGCGTACTGCATGTATTCCATCCATACCGGGAGTGCGAGGCCGCCACCGGTCTCGCGGTCGCCCAGCTTCTTCGGCGTGTCATGTCCAATCCACACCACGGCGGTCAGCGTCGGGTGGTAGCCGGCGAACCAGGCGTCCATCGAGTCATTGGTGGTGCCGGTCTTGCCGAAGACGTCTTGCCTCTTGAGCGTCGCGCTCGCCCGCGCCGCGGTGCCTGAGCGCGTGACCTCCTGCAGAAGGCTCGTCATCACGAAAGCATTGCGCGCCGGCAGCGAACGCATCGACTCGTCCAGTTCGCGCGGCTTCACTTCGAGCAGCAGCTTGCCCTTGTGGTCGGTGATGCGCTGGATGAGCATGGGTTGCACGAGGTAGCCGCCGTTGGCAAAGACGCTGTAGGCCACACCCATCTGCATCGGCGTGACGGCGCCGGCGCCCAGCGCCAGCGTCAAGAAAGGCGGATGTTTGTCGAGCGTGAATCCGAAGGCGTTCAACCACTGCTGTGCGCGGTACGGCGTGACGGCCTGCAACACGCGGATCGAGACCATGTTCTTCGAGCGGCTGAGCGCGGACTGCAATGGCAAATGGCCGGCGAACTCGCCGTCGTAGTTCTTCGGCTCCCAAGGCTGGCTGCCCGTCTCGGCGGCGTCGAAGAACAACGGCGCGTCGTTGACCACCGTGGCCGGCGTGAAGCCGCGCTCCAGCGCAGCCGAGTAGATGAATGGCTTGAAGCTCGAGCCCGGCTGCCGCCAGGCCTGAGTGACGCGGTTGAACTTGTTCTTGCCGAAGTCGAAGCCGCCGACCATGGCGCGCAATGCGCCGGTTCGTGGGTCCATGGAAACGAACGCGCCTTGCACCTCGGGCAGCTGGGTCAGCGACCAGGTGCCCTTGGCTCCCTTCAAGGCGCGCACTACGGCACCTCGGCGTATGCGTTTGTTGGGCCCCGCGCGCTCGGCAAGGCCGGACGCGACAGGCTTGAGGCCGTCGCCGCCCACCGTGATGGTCTCGCCGTTCTGCAGCATTGCGACGACCTTGCGCGGTGAGGCCTCGAGCACGACCGCAGCGCGCAGCTCTGCGTTGTCCGGATGCTCGGACAGGGCCTCCGCCACGCGCGCGTCGAGCTTGTTTTGGTCGGCTGGCAGGTCGACGAAGGCCTCCGGCCCCCGGTACACCTGACGCAACTCGAACTCGATCAGGCCACGTCGCAGGGCCCGGTGGGCAATCTCCTGTTCAGTGGAATTGACAGTGACATGAACGATCAGGCCACGCGTATAGGCCTCTTCGCCGTACTGCGCAAAGACGAGTTGGCGCGCCGTCTCGGCCACGAACTCGGCGTGCGACACCGTGTCACTGGCGATGCGGTAGCGCAGTGGTTCGGCAAGCGCCTGCTCGTGCTGGGCCTCGGTGATGAAGCCGGTCTCGAACATGCGGTCGATGATGTAGCGCTGGCGTGCTGTGGCACGGCGCTCGTTGGTGACCGGGTTGTAGGCCGAGGGGGCCTTGGGAAGCCCGGCCAGCATGGCGGCTTCGGCGATCGAGATCTCGCGCAGCTTCTTGCCGAAGTAGATCTCCGCTGCGGCGGCAAAACCGTTGGCCCGCTGCCCGAGGAAGATCTGGTTCATGTACAGCTCTAGGATCTGATCCTTGCTGAGCAGGCTTTCGATTTTCATCGCCAGCAGGATTTCGTAGACCTTGCGCGTGAAGGTCTTCTCGGTGGAGAGGTAGAAGTTGCGCGCCACCTGCATCGTGATGGTCGATGCGCCCTGGCTGCGCGCGTCGCGCAGGTTCTCCAACGCCGCACGGGCCACGCCCTTGTAGTCGACTCCACCATGCTGGTAGAAGCGAGCATCCTCGGCGGCGAGCACGGCGTCCTTCATGATCTGCGGCATCTGGCCGATGGGCGTGAAGTTGCGGCGCTCCTCGCCGAACTCGCCAAACTGCACGCCATCGGAGGCGATCACCCGCATGGGCAGCTTGGGTCGGTAGTCCGTGAGCGCGGAGATCCCCGGGAGATTGGGGTAGGCGACGGCCAACGCGATGCCCAGGAGCAGGAGCAACGTCAGCAGCACTGCGCCAAGGGAGCCCAGAGCCCACGTCGCGGCGCGCCCGGCCGCGCGCAGCCAGATCCTCCAGCCGGCGCTGGAACCCGGGGCGGCCCTAGCGGCTGGAAAGTGGGGCTTGGGCTCGGGCTCGTCGTGGGCCATGGTGGTCCCGCGAGATGGCACACGGGAGTTGCGATTATAGGAAGGCCCTCCTGGGTGCCGCCGCTGCAGCCCAGCGCCCGGCGTCGCCGAAGCGGTCGTGTCGTCTGGCTCGAGACGGCCGTACGGCCTTGACCGTGTCTCGCAGCGGGCAGGGTGGCGCCGTGAATTCTTCCACGGGGGGCTGTGCACCCCACGCACGCCGAAGCGCCGGGTGGGCCTCAAGGTTGTTTCAATGCAGCCTGCGCCAGTCGGTGTTCAGCAACGCCCCCTTACCGCTGCGAGCCGTTTTTTCTTTGAACCACAAGGGGTTTACTGCTAGCATTGAAGTAACTTCTTAACAAGCCGTCACCGCACAGGACAGCGCGGCTGGCATCGTTGCCGGTGCAAATTCAAGTGGCTGAGGAGTGATCGAGTTGAGCTTTCTGGACACGCTGCTGGGGCGCAAGCACCCCCCGATGATCGGCCTGGACATCAGTTCGTCCAGCGTCAAGCTGGTCGAGCTGGGGCAAACCAAGTCCGGCGAATATGTGCTTGAGCGTTTCGCTTCCGAGCCCTTTGAGAAGGGCTGGATCACCGATGGCCAGATCGAGAAATTCGACGATGTAGCCGCCGCGGTCAAGCGCTTGGTGAGCAAGAGCGGCACGCGCACCAAGCATGTGGTGATGGCGATGCCGCAATCGGCCGTCATCACCAAGAAGATCATGTTGCCTGCCGGGCTGCGCGAAGAGGAGATGGAGCTGCAGGTCGAGAGCGAAGCCAATCAGTACATCCCGTTCTCGCTGGACGAGGTTAGCCTGGACTTCTGCGTCATCGGCCCGAGCCCCACGTCGGCCGGCGATGTGGAGGTGCTCATTGCGGCTTCCCGCAAAGACCGCGTTCAAGACCGCCAGGGCCTGGCCGAAGCCGCAGGCCTCAAGCCCATGGTGCTCGACATCGAGTCGCACGCCTCGCGGCTGGCGATGGGCCGGGTGGTGGCGAGCCTGCCCAACGAGGGCCGTGACGCTCTGGTGGCGCTTTTCGAGATTGGCGCCGACACCACGAGCCTGAAGGTACTGCGCGATGATGAGCTGCTCTACGACCGCGACCAAGCTTTCGGCGGCTCCCAGCTCACCCAACTCATCAGCCGCCAGTACGGCTTCTCCTTCGAAGAGGCCGAGGGGAAGAAGCTCTCCGGCGACCTGCCCGAGGACTACGAGGGCGCGATCCTCAATCCGTTCGTCGACAGTCTGTCTCAGGAGATCGGCCGCGCGCTGCAGTATTTCTTCACCAGTACACCGCACCACAAGGTCCACTACGTGATGCTGGCCGGGGGCACTGCGACCTTGCCTGGGCTCAAGGACCGTGTCACCGACCTCACGGGCTTCGCCTCCAGCGTGGTCAATCCGTTCGAGCACATGCAACTCGGCTCCAGCGTGCGCGAGGGCCGCCTTCGACGCGAGGCGCCGTCCTACCTCACGGCCTGCGGGCTCGCGATGCGGAGGTTCATGCAGTGATCCTCATCAACCTGCTGCCGCACCGCGAAGAGAAGCGCGCACAACGCAAGCGCGCCTTCTTCGTTGGTATCGCGGCCGCCGCGCTGGGCGGTTTGCTCGTCGTCGGCCTGTGGTACTCCGTGTTGCAGCAGATGACCTCTGCCCAACAGTCACGCAACGATTTCCTCAAGGCTGAGATCGCCAGGCTCGATGCGCAGATTCGCGACATTGCCAACCTGCAAGCCGAGATCGCCGCATTGAAAGCGCGCAAGGAGGCCGTGGAGAACCTCCAGGCCGACCGCAACCTCCCCGTCTACCTGTTGGACGAACTGGTGCGGCAGACGCCGGAGGGTGTCTACCTGACGTCGATCCGGCAGACAGACAAGGTCATCGCCGTGGGCGGTGTGGCACAGACCAACGAACGCGTGTCGGAGTTCCTGCGCAACACGGCCTACAACTCGACCTGGCTCGAGCGTCCCGAGCTGGTGGAGATCAAGGCCATCACCGCTGCCGGGCCCAACAAGGAGCAGCGGCGCCTGTTCGATTTCTCGATGCGCGTCACGCTCAAGCGCCCGCAGGCTCCTGCTCCATCGGGGGCAAGTTCGGCCCCAGCCGGCGCGGCCTCGGCGGCGGCCAAGTCTTCCTGAGGTCGGCATGGCAACCAACAAACCCTCCACGGTCGGATTCGAACTGAGCAGTCTGTTCGATCAGGCGGCGGGCCAGTTCCGCAACCTCAACGTCAGCGAGCCCGGGCAGTGGCCGACCTTGCCGAAGCTGGCGCTGTGGATGTTCGCCGTCATCGCCGTCGTCACCGCCGGATGGTTCGGGCTCGTTTCGTCTGCGCAGGACGAACTCGACGCCGCGCGCGCACAGGAGCCGAAGCTGCGGACCGACTACCGCAACCGCTTGGCGCAAGCAGTCAACCTTGCCGAGTTGCGTAAGCAGAAACTGCAGGTGCAGGAGTACGTGACGCAACTCGAGAAGCAGCTTCCAGGCAAGGCCGAGATGGACGCCCTGTTGTCGGACATCAACCAGGCCGGGCTCGGTCGCGGGCTGCTGTTCGAGTTGTTCAGGCCCGGCTCGGTGCAGGTCAAGGACTACTACGCCGAGCTGCCCATCACCATACGCGTCAGCGGCCGTTTCCACGACCTTGGCGCGTTCACTGCCGACGTGGCCAATCTGTCGCGCATCGTGACGCTGCACAACTTGAACATGGTTCCCAACCGCGATGGCACTTTGGTCATGGACGCGACGGCGCGCACATACCGCTATCTTGACGCTGCGGAAGTGGCCGAGCAGCGTAAAGCTGCGCAGCCCGCTGCCAAGCCGGGGGCCAAGCCATGAGTGGGGCCGCGCACAGCTTGAGGCGAGTGCTGTTCGCCGCCGCCGCGGCGGCGGCCATGGGCCTGCTCAGCGCTTGCGGCGCCGAGCACGAAGAGTTGCAGCAGTGGATGGAGCAGCAGCGGCGAGAGGTCAAGCCCAACGTCACTCCGCTGACACCGCCCAAGAAGTTCAATCCTCAGCCCTACGTCAGTGCGCAGGCGGTAGATCCGTTCAGCCAGCAGAAGCTGAGCGTGGCCTTGAAGCAGGAGGCGCGGCAGCCCAACTCCCTGCTCGCGGCCGAACTGAACCGGCGGCGCGAGCCGCTGGAAGCCTTCCCGCTGGACGCGATGAACATGGTGGGCAGCGTCAACAAGGTGGGGCGCCCGTACGCCTTGCTGAAGGTCGACAACCTGCTCTACCAGGTCAAGGTGGGTGACTACCTGGGCCAGAACTACGGCCGCATCACGCGCATCGGTGAGACCGAGATCACGCTGCGAGAGATCGTGCAGGACGCCGCCGGCGAGTGGATCGAACGCCCGGCGACCTTGCAGCTTCAGGAGAGGGCACGATGAACGCCTGCCAACCGAACAACTGCCCCTCAAGCACCGCACCCAGAGGCCGCATGGAGACATCCCAGGAGACCTGCACCATGACCTTCCGCTGGCGAGCCGCCTTTGCTGCCATGGCCACCGCGTTCCTGGCATCGCCGTCCGCAGTCTGGGCGCAGAATACGATCCAGTCCATCACGAGCACCCAACAGGCGGGGACCGAGGTCGTTCGCATCGAACTCAGCGAGGCCTTGCCCGCGGCCCCTACGGGCTTCTCCATCCAGCAGCCGCCGCGAATCGCGATCGACCTGCCTGGTGTCGGCAACGCGATGGGGCGCAACAGCGTCGAGATCAACCAGGGCAATCTTCGCTCAGTGAGCGTGGCACAGGCGGGTGACCGCACGCGCCTCGTGCTCAATCTCAAGCAGGCCTCGGGCTACCGGGCCCAGATACAGGGCAAGACCTTGTTGCTGGTGCTCGACACGGCCTCGGGCGGCGCGCCCGCCATAGCCACCGCAAGCGACCAGGCGGTGCAGTTCGCGCCGGTGCAGAACACGGCACCGCAGGGCCTGCGCGACATCGACTTCCGCCGCGGTGCCGACGGTGCCGGTCGTGTCATCGTCAATCTGCCGACCAATCAGGTCGGTGTCGATATCCGGCAGCAAGGGCAGACCCTCGTTGTCGAATTCCTGCGCTCGACGCTGCCCGACAACCTACGCCGCAAGCTCGACGTCACCGACTTCGGCACGCCCGTGCGTACGGTGTCCAGCTTCCAAAGCGGGGACCGCGTTCGCATGGTCGTGGAGCCTGCCGGGGCCTGGGAGCACAGCGCCTACCAAACCGATACGCAATTCGTGCTCGAAGTGCGGCCGCTGAAGGTCGACCCCAACAAGCTCACCCAGGGTCCTGGCTTCCAGGGCGAGAAGCTGTCGCTCAACTTCCAGAACATCGAAGTGCGCGCTCTGCTCCAGGTGATCGCCGACTTCACGAACTTCAACGTCGTCACCAGCGACACCGTCACCGGCAACGTCACGTTGCGCCTGAAGGACGTGCCCTGGGATCAGGCACTGGACATCATTCTCCAGAGCAAGGGCCTGGGCGTTCGCAAGAGCGGCAACGTCCTGTGGATCGCTCCCAAGGACGAGTTGGCCTCCAAGGAGCAAGCCGATCTGGAAGCGCGCCGAAAGTTGACCGAGCTCGAGCCGTTGCGCACGCAGTCGTTCCAGCTCAACTACACCAGGGCCGAGGAAGTGGCCAAGGGCCTGCTCGGCAGCTCCTCCGGGCAGAGCAGTTCGAGCGGCGGCGGTGCCGGCCAGACGGCGTCGCGGATCCTCTCCCCGCGCGGGTCGCTCATCTACGAGAGCCGCACCAATCAGCTTTTCGTCAACGACATCCCCTCGAAGCTCGAGGAGATCCAGGCGCTGATCACGAAGATTGACGTGCCCGTGAGGCAGGTGTTGATCGAGGCGCGCATCGTGGAAGCGGACGACACGTTCGGCCGTGCGTTGGGCGTCAAGTTCGGTGCCAATGACCGGCGCGCCCCCACTCCCGGCAACCAGCTTGTCGGTGACGCACGGGTGGCTGTGGGCGGCAACTATGCGGCGATTGGTTCGACGACAGGCCAACCCGGCGCGACTAGCGGTTTTAATGACTCGCAGTTTGTCAGCCTGCCGGCCAACGTTTCCGGTACCGCCTTCGGCGGGGCTTCGGTTGGCTCGTTCGCCTTGTCGCTGTTCTCAGCGTCGGTGAACCGTTTCCTCAATCTGGAGCTTTCAGCGCTCGAATCCGATGGCCGCGGCAAGATCGTCTCCAGCCCCCGCGTCATCACAGCCGATCAGGTGAAGGCGCTGATTGAGCAAGGTACCGAGTTGCCCTACCAGCAGGCGACCTCCAGCGGTGCGACATCGATTGCTTTCCGCAAGGCCAACCTCAAGCTGGAGGTGACGCCGCAGATCACGCCTGAAGGCAATGTGATTCTCGATGTCGATGTGAACAAGGACAGCGTTGGTATCTCCACCGTGGCCGGCTTCGCCATCGATACCAAGCACGTGAAGACACAGGTGTTGGTCGAGAACGGAGGCACGGTCGTGATCGGCGGCATCTTCACGCAGAATGAGCGCGAAACGATCAACAAGATCCCATTGTTGGGCGACATTCCGATCCTCGGATACTTGTTCCAAAACAGAGTGCGCTCGCAGAGCAAGACCGAGTTGCTTGTGTTCATCACACCGAAGGTCGTGACCGACCGCACCGCGGCGCGCTGACGCTGGCGAGGCGTGCCGCCGGCGCGCCTCAAGGCGGAGCGCTGCGATCGTCTTGAGTTCCCGGCGCGCCATGGTTCCCCGTTGATACTTGTCCGATGGAGCGCGAGCTACGTCTATCGCTGGTCGGCATGCCAGGCTGCGGCAAGTCCACCGTCGGGCGGCATCTCTCCCGCCACCTCAGCCTTCGCTACATCGACAGCGACCACGAGATTGAGCGCCTCCTCGGCATGCCGATCCGGGAGTACTTCGCGGCGCATGGCGAGCATGCGTTTCGCGACGCGGAGTCCGAGGTTATTGACAACCTGACGCGCCAGAGCGAAGGCTGCGTCCTCGCCACCGGCGGTGGTGCCGTGCTGCGCCCCGGTAACCGCGAGGCCTTGAACAGCCGCACGCAGGTGTTCTATCTACGCTCGACGCCGGAAGACCTGCACCGCCGCCTTCGGCACGACACCCACCGCCCATTGCTGCAGGTGGTCGATCCGCTGCGCCGCCTGCGCGACCTTTACCGTGAACGGGATCCGCTCTACCGCAGTACGGCGCACTTCGTGGTCGAGGCGGCGCGTCCTTCGGTCAATGCGCTGGTGAGCATGGTGCTCATGCAGTTGGAGCTGGCCGGATTCGTCAGCCCTGATCAGGTGCCGTCGCCGGTGGACCAGGTTCGCGCGGAGCGCTGAAGGCGCGCCGTACACTTCCCCGCCATGGTCACCATGGCAGCCACCCACACCCGCCCAGCCGCCACGCCGGCGCCCAGAACACCTTCGCTTGTCGAGGTGGCCACGCCGGGCGGTATGTATGAGATCCGCATAGGCGCTGGGCTCCTGGCCGATAGCGAGACTTGGTCGGGCCTGCCGCGCTCCGCGGACGGCGTGATCGTCAGCAACCCGGTGGTCTGGGCGCTCTTAGGCCCGCAACTCGCCGCGGCGATCGGCGGCCACCACCGCCGCGTCACTCATGTCCTGCTGCCCGATGGCGAGCAGCACAAGGACTGGCAATCGCTGCAGCGCATCTACGATCACCTGCTTTCCAACGGGTGCGACCGCAAGACTCTGCTCTATGCGCTCGGGGGCGGCGTGGTGGGTGACATTGCCGGGTTCGCCGCCGCCACGTATATGCGCGGCGTTCCCTTCGTGCAGGTGCCGACGACGCTGCTGGCGCAGGTGGACAGCTCGGTGGGCGGCAAGACCGCCATCAACCACCCGCTGGGCAAAAACATGATCGGCGCGTTCTACCAGCCCATGCGGGTGATCTGCGACCTCGACACGCTGGCAACACTGCCGGCCCGCGAGTTGGCGGCGGGCCTGGCCGAAGTCATCAAATACGGCCCGATCTTCGACGACACATTCTTCGCCTGGCTCGAAGAGCATCTGACTGCACTGCTGGCTCGTGACCCCGCCGCGCTGCTGCACGCGGTGCGACGTTCGTGCGAAATCAAGGCTGCGGTTGTCGGAGCCGATGAGCGCGAGAGCGGGGTGCGCGCCATCCTCAACTTCGGCCATACCTTCGGCCACGCCATCGAGGCGGGGCTGGGTTTCGGCGCTTGGCTGCACGGCGAAGCCGTGGGCTGCGGCATGGTACTGGCAAGCGACTTGTCTGCGCAGATGGGCCTCGTGCCGGCCGCCTACGCCCAGCGCGTGCGTGCCTTGGTGCAGCGTGCCGGGCTCCCTGTCACCGCCCCGGCGATGCCTATCGAACGCTGGATTGAGTTGATGCGGCTGGACAAGAAGGCCGAGGCGGGGGAGATACGTTTCGTGCTCATTGATAGCCCTGGCCGGGCGGCGCTGCGTGCCGCCCCGGCAGAGCACGTGGCCACCGTGATCCGCCGCCACAGCGAGGCGGCTGGCACTGGCGCCACCGCGGCGGCGTGAGCGCAGGCGAGCAAGCCACCGGTCTGGCGCCATGGGCCGCCTGGCCCGGACAGAGCCGCGGCCGGCGTTTTGCCGAGCCGCTGGCAAGTACGCGCAACGAACACCAGCGCGACCGTGACCGCGTCGTGCACAGCACGGCTTTCCGGCGGCTGGTCTACAAAACGCAGGTCTTCGTGAACCACGAAGGCGACCTGTTCCGCACGCGACTGACGCACTCGCTGGAGGTGGCTCAAGTCGCGCGATCGGCCGCACGCGAGCTGCGCCTCAACGAAGACCTGGTCGAAGCCATCGCCTTGGCGCATGACTTGGGCCACACACCCTTCGGCCACGCTGGGCAGGACGCTTTACACGGCTGCATGGTCGAGTTTGGCGGCTTCGAGCACAACCTGCAAAGCCTGCGCGTGGTCGACCAGCTCGAACAGCGCTATTTCGCCTTCGACGGCCTCAATCTCAGTTTCGAGTCGCGGGAAGGCATCCTCAAGCACTGCTCGCGCCGGAACGCGCACCGCCTGCTGCAGGGCGAGCCGAATGGGCCCGCCGCCCGGTTCATTGGTGGAGGCCAACCCAGCCTGGAGGCGCAGTTGGTCAACCTCGCCGACGAGGTGGCCTACTGCACGCACGACATCGACGACGGTTTGCGCTCGGGCTTGTTGGACCTGGCGGAGCTGGAGTCGGTGTCGCTCTTCTCGCGCTGGCTGGGTGCCGCGCGCGACGCGGGCGTGCCGCATGCGGCCGCCACAGGCAAGTCGCCCCAGGCGGGCGCGGCCCGCAGGCTGATCTTCGAGGCCCTGCGCAGGCTGCTCTCAGCGCTCATCGCCGACCTCGTGCAGCACACCGCGGCAGCGCTGCAAGCGTCAAACCCAGTGGACATCGATGCCGTTCGGGCAGGCGCGGCGCTGGTTTCGTTCTCGCCCGGCCAACGCGGCGAAATCGACGAACTCAAGCAGCTCCTCTTCCGTTCGCTGTACCGCCACCCGCAGGTGATGCAGACGACGGACCTCGCGCGCGAAGTGATCCACGACTTGTTCGAAGCGTACCGCGGGCACCCGTGCGAGATGCCCGCGGATTTCTCTGATACGGCTGACTTGCCGCGTGCAGTGGCCGACTACATCGCCGGCATGACCGATCGCTTCGCAATGCGCGAGCACCATCGACTGACCGGACGCCGGGTCTTCACGGCGGGCTGAAGATGGCGCGCCAGCTTCGCCTCGTTTTGCCTGGGTTGCCGCATCTGATCTCGCAGCAGGCCCTGCCGGGCCTTGCCTTGTTCACTTCCGCTGCCGAGCGGGATCGTTTCCTCGTCATCCTGCGAGACGCCGCTGCTGCCGCGCAGGTGCAGGTGCACGCCTATGCCCTGCTGCCGGGCGAAGTGCGCATGCTCGCCACGCCGGGCGATGGCGGCGCCTTGTCGCGCTGCATTCAGGCGCTCGGCAGGCGCTATGTGAGCGCCTACAACCGCGCGCACCGGCGTTCAGGAACGATCTGGGCTGGACGTTTCCGCTGCGCCGCGATGGAGCCTGGCGCTTGGACCCTGCTGGCTCTGCGATATGTTGACGGCGCCGCGCCGGAGCCGATGGGGACGACCAGCGCGCACCACCGCTGCGGCGGCCCACGCGACGGTTTCCTCGCGGACCCGCCGCCGTACTGGGGCCTGGGCAACACCCCGTTCGAGCGCGAGAGCGCATTTGCCCGCCTGTTGCATGAGCCGCTGGCCGCGAGAGAAGGCGAGCAGATCGAGCGTTGTCTGCGCGGGGGGTGGCCATGCGGTACAGAGGGCTTCGTGCGGACATTGGGAACTGCTGCCGGCCGCCCGACTGCTCCCCGTCCGCGGGGTCGCCCCTCCGCGCGCTCACCCAGCCTGGCCCAAGACGCCGGCACTTGATCGATTGCCGGTCGCGCATTGCCACTGCCCGAACTTGATATGTCCCTATTTATCGATCGTAGGAACTGAGATCTCGTTCAATCATGGTCGGACCCCATTTCATTTCCATTGCGATCAATGTTGCACTGCGGTAGCCTCAGCCGACACGCGCAGATTTGCACGATTCGGAGTCCGACATGGCTGACCGCGCCCCACAAGATCTCCCGAGCGACCTCATGCACGCCTCGCGGGCCGAACTGGAGGCCGCGGCCCGCCTCGGCCTGTATGACCCACGCCAAGAGCATGACGCATGCGGCGTCGGATTCATCGCCCACATCAAGGGGCAACGAGCCCACGGCATCGTCGAGCTGGGGCTGAAGATCCTCGAAAACCTGGACCACCGCGGCGCGGTGGGCGCAGACAAACTGATGGGAGACGGCGCTGGGGTGCTGATCCAGATCCCGGACGATTTCTACCGCGCCGAGATGACGAAGTCGGGCAACACGCCGGATGGTTCGTTGGGCGTCAAGCTGCCGCCTCCGGGCGAGTACGGCGTCGGCATGATCTTTCTGCCTAAGGAATACGCCTCGCGGCTGGCCTGCGAGCAGGAGCTTGAACGCGCCGTGAAGGCGGAGGGCCAGGTGCTGCTGGGCTGGCGCGATGTGCCCGTCGACCGCGAGATGCCGATGAGCCCGGCGGTGCGCGCCAAGGAGCCGGTGATCCGCCAGATCTTCATCGGCCGCGGCGACGACGTGATCGTCCCTGATGCGCTTGAACGCAAGCTCTACGTCATCCGCAAGACGGCGAGCGCAGCCATACAGAAGCTCAAGCTCACGCACAGCCGCGAGTACTACGTGCCGAGCATGAGTTGCCGCACTGTGATCTACAAAGGCTTGCTGCTGGCCGACCAGGTCGGCCAGTACTACCGCGACTTGCAGGACACACGCGTCGTCTCCGCCTTCGCGCTCGTGCACCAACGCTTTTCAACCAACACCTTTCCCGAGTGGCCGCTGGCACACCCCTACCGTTTCGTGGCCCACAACGGCGAGATCAACACCGTCAAGGGCAACTTCAACTGGATGCGCGCGCGCGAAGGCGTGATGAAGAGCCCGGTGCTGGGCGAGGACCTGAAGAAGCTCTACCCCATCAGCTTTGAAGGCCAAAGCGACACCGCCACCTTTGACAACGCGCTCGAGCTGCTGGTGATGGCCGGCTACCCGCTCGCGCACGCGGCGATGATGATGATCCCCGAGGCCTGGGAGCAGCACGAACTGATGGACGAGCGCCGGCGCGCGTTCTACGAATATCACGCAGCGATGCTCGAACCTTGGGACGGCCCGGCCGCGATGGTCTTCACCGACGGCAAACAGATCGGCGCCACCCTCGACCGCAACGGCCTGCGGCCTGCGCGATACATCGTCACCGACGACGACCACGTGGTCATGGCCAGCGAATCAGGCGTGTTGCCGATTCCGGAGAGCCGCATCGTCAAGAAGTGGCGCCTGCAGCCGGGCAAGATGTTCCTCATCGACATCGAGCAGGGCCGCATCGTCGATGACGAGGAACTAAAGAACCAGTTCGCCAATGCACGGCCCTACCGGCAGTGGATCGAGAACGTGCGCGTGCGGCTGGATGCCATTCCGGCGGAGGGCACGCGCCCCGCCTCGAAGGAGGCGCTGCTCGACCGACAGCAAGCCTTCGGCTACACGCAGGAAGACCTCAAGTTCTTGCTCACGCCGATGGCCGCCAACGGCGAAGAAGCCGTAGGTTCGATGGGCAACGACAGCCCACTGGCCGTGCTGTCGGACAAGAACAAGCCGCTCTTCAGCTACTTCAAGCAGCTCTTCGCGCAGGTGACAAACCCGCCGATCGACCCCATCCGCGAGGCCATCGTGATGAGCCTCAACAGTTTTATCGGGCCGAAGCCGAACCTGCTCGACATCAATGCAGTCAACCCGCCGATGCGGCTCGAAGTCGACCAGCCGATCCTCGATTTCGACGACATGGCACGGCTGCGCGCCATCGCCAAGCACACCGGCGGCAAGTTCCGCAGCTACGAGCTGGACATCACCTACCCGCTGGCCTGGGGGCGCGAAGGTGTCGAGGCCAAGCTGGCCTCGCTGTGCGCCGAGGTCGTGGACGCTCTGAAAACCGGCCACAACATCGTCCTCATCACCGACCGGCATGCGAGCCGTACGCAAGTGGCGATACCGGCCCTGCTCGCGCTTTCAGCCGTGCACCACCACCTCGTGCGCGAGGGCCTGCGCACCACGGCGGGCCTGGTGGTGGAGACGGGCACGGCGCGCGAGGTGCATCACTTCGCCGTGCTCGCAGGCTACGGCGCCGAGGCCGTGCATCCGTACCTCGCGATGGAGACGCTCATCGAGCTACAGGGCTCGCTGCCCGGAGAGGTCAACGCAGACAAGGCCATCTACAACTACGTCAAGGCCATCGGCAAGGGTCTGTCGAAGATCATGTCCAAGATGGGCATCAGCACGTACATGTCGTACTGCGGTGCGCAGATCTTCGAGGCCATCGGCCTGAAGACCGACTTCGTCGAGAAGTACTTCCGCGGCACCGCCACGCAGGTGGGTGGCATCGGCGTCTTCGAGGTGGCCGAAGAAACCATCCGCATGCACCGCGCAGCCTACGGCGGCGACCCCACGCTCTCGACCATGCTCGAGGCCGGCGGCGAGTACGCCTGGCGCGTACGCGGCGAGGAGCACATGTGGACCCCCGACGCCATCGCCAAGCTTCAGCACAGCGTGCGCGCCGGGCCGAACGGCAGGTGGGACACCTACAAGGAGTACGCGCAACTCATCAACGACCAGAGCAAGCGCCACATGACGCTGCGCGGGCTCTTCGAGTTCAAGGTCGATCCGGCGACGGCGATTCCCGTTGAGGAAGTCGAGCCCGCCGCCGACATCGTCAAGCGTTTCGCCACCGGCGCCATGAGCCTGGGCAGCATCAGCACCGAGGCGCACACCACGCTCGCCATTGCCATGAACCGCATCGGCGGCAAGAGCAACACGGGCGAAGGCGGCGAAGATCCCGCGCGCTACCGCAACGAGCTCAAGGGTATCAAGGTCACTGCCGGCACCAAGGTCAGCGACATCATCGGCAAGAAGGTGATGGAGGCCGACATCGAGCTGAAGGATGGCGACAGCCTGCGCAGCAAGATCAAGCAGGTCGCCAGCGGGCGCTTCGGTGTCACCACCGAGTATCTGGTGAGTGCTGACCAGATCCAGATCAAGATGGCGCAGGGCGCCAAGCCCGGCGAAGGCGGCCAACTCCCCGGTGGCAAGGTCAGCGAGTACATCGGCTACTTGCGCTACAGCGTGCCCGGTGTGGGTCTCATCAGCCCGCCGCCGCACCATGACATCTATTCCATCGAGGACCTTGCGCAGCTGATCCACGACCTCAAGAACGCCAACCCGCGCGCCAGCATCAGTGTCAAGCTGGTGTCGGAAGTGGGTGTGGGCACCGTCGCCGCGGGCGTCGCCAAGTGCAAGGCCGACCATGTGGTGATCGCCGGCCACGACGGCGGCACCGGTGCCTCGCCGTGGTCGTCGATCAAGCACGCCGGCACGCCCTGGGAGTTGGGTCTCGCGGAGACGCAGCAGACCCTCGTGCTCAACCGCCTGCGCAGCCGCATCCGCGTGCAGGCCGATGGCCAGATGAAGACCGGGCGCGACGTGGTCATCGGCGCGCTGCTGGGCGCTGACGAATTCGGCTTCGCCACGGCACCGCTGGTGGCCGAGGGCTGCATCATGATGCGCAAGTGCCACCTCAACACCTGCCCGGTGGGCGTGGCAACGCAGGATCCGGCGCTGCGTAAGAAGTTCGCCGGCAAGCCCGAGCATGTCGTCAACTTCTTCTTCTTTGTTGCCGAAGAGGCGCGTCAGATCATGGCGCAACTGGGCATTCGCAAGTTCGACGAACTCATCGGCCGCGCCGACCTGCTCGACACCAAGAAGGGCGTCGCGCACTGGAAAGCGCGCGGCCTGGACTTCGCGCGCGTCTTTCACCTGCCCGCCGTGCCGGCCGAGGTGCCGCGCCGCCAGGTGGAGGAGCAGGACCATGGCCTTGCCCGTGCGCTCGACCACAAGCTGATCGAGCGCTGCCGCCCGGCCATCGAGCGCGGCGAGAAGGTGCAGTTCATGGAGGACGCGCGCAACGGCAATCGCAGCGTGGGTGCGATGCTCTCCGGCGAGCTCATCCGCCAGCGCCCCGAGGGCTTGCCTGACCACACCATCTTCATGCAGATGGAGGGTGTGGGTGGCCAGAGTTTTGGCGCCTTCCTGGCCAACGGCATCACGCTGTACCTCATCGGCGACGCCAACGACTACACCGGCAAAGGCCTCTCCGGTGGCCGCATCGTCGTGCGCCCGAGCATCGATTTCCGCGGTGACGCCACCAAGAACATCATCGTCGGCAACACGGCGCTGTACGGCGCCACCAGCGGCGAGGCCTTCTTTCGCGGCGTCGCTGGCGAGCGTTTCGCGGTGCGCCTATCGGGCGCCACGGCGGTGGTGGAAGGCACGGGCGACCATGGCTGCGAGTACATGACGGGCGGCACCGCCGTGGTGCTGGGCAAGACCGGCCGCAATTTCGCCGCCGGCATGAGCGGCGGCGTGGCCTATGTGTACGACGAGGATGGCCACTTCGCGGGTCGCTGCAACACCAGCATGGTGAGCCTGGAGAAGGTGCTCGCGCGCGAGGAGCAGCAAGGCCCGGCCCAGGGCATGCACCGCGAGACGCCCGACGAGGCGCTGCTCAAGAAGCTGGTCGAAGAGCACCACCGCTGGACCGGCAGCCTGCGTGCGCGTGAGATCCTTGACAGCTGGGCCGCATCACGCGCCCGCTTCGTGAAGGTGCTTCCGCACGAATACAAGCGCGTGCTCGGGGAGCGTGCGCAGAAGGCTGCAGCCGTGCAAGCGCAGCAAGCCACCGGCAAGGCCAAGGCCAGTGCCTCGGTTGCCGCCAAGTAACCCGCATAGAACGCGCCAGAAGAGAACCCCATGGGCAAGGTCACCGGATTCCTCGAATACGAGCGCCTTGAAGAAGGCTACGAACCCGTGCAGCTGCGGCTGAAGAACTGGAAGGAGTTCGTCATCGGCCTCACGGCCGAGCAGGCCAAGCAACAGGGGGCACGCTGCATGGACTGCGGCACGCCCTTTTGCAACAGCGGCTGCCCGGTCAACAACATCATCCCCGACTTCAATGACCTCGTCTTCCGTGGCCAGCCGACCGACTGGCACACGGCCATCGACGTGCTGCACCAGACGAACAATTTTCCCGAGTTCACCGGCCGTGTCTGCCCCGCGCCCTGCGAGGCGGCCTGCACGCTCAACGTCAACGACGATGCGGTGGGCATCAAGAGCATCGAGCACGCCATCATCGACCGCGCGTGGGCCGAGGGCTGGGTGAAGCCGCAGCCTGCGGCTGTGAAGACCGGCAAGAAGGTGGCCGTGGTCGGCAGCGGGCCGGCGGGCATGGCCGCCGCGCAACAACTCGCCCGGGCTGGCCATTCGGTGACCCTGTTCGAGAAGAACAGCCGCCTGGGCGGATTGCTGCGCTATGGCATTCCCGACTTCAAGATGGAGAAGAGCCACATCGATCGCCGTGTCGAGCAGATGCAGGCCGAGGGCGTGGATTTCCGCACCGGCGTGCTGGTGGGTGCGATGCCCGCTGACACCAAGGTGACCAACGATGCCCAGGACACAGTGAGCGCGACGCAGTTGCGAACGGAGTTTGATGCCGTGCTGCTCGCCGGCGGCGCCGAGGCCAGCCGCGACCTGCCCGTGCCCGGTCGCGAACTCGACGGTGTGCACTTCGCGATGGAATTCCTGCCGCAGCAGAACAAGGTTGTGGCAGGCGACAAGCTCGAGGGCCAAATTTCCGCCGCCGGCAAGCATGTGGTCGTCATCGGCGGCGGCGACACCGGCAGCGACTGCGTGGGCACCAGCAACCGCCATGGCGCGGCCAGCGTCACGCAGTTCGAGCTGCTGCCGATGCCGCCCGAGCAGGAGAACAAACCGCTGGTGTGGCCCTACTGGCCGGTCAAGCTGCGCACGAGTTCGAGCCACGAAGAAGGCTGCGAGCGCGAGTTTGCGATCGCCACCAAGGAGTTCATCGGCAGCAAAGGCAAGCTCAGCGGGCTGAAGACCGTGCACCTGCAATGGCAAGGCGGCAAGATGGTCGAGCTGCCCGGTACCGAGAAGGAATACAAGGCCGAGCTGGTGCTGCTGGCGATGGGTTTCGTGAGCCCGGTGGCTTCGGTGCTCGATGCCTTCGGTGTCGAGAAGGACGCGCGTGGCAACGCCAAGGCCGGGACCGAAGCTGCCGATGCATACCGCACCAATGTCGACAAGGTCTTCGCCGCCGGCGACATGCGCCGGGGCCAGAGCCTGGTGGTCTGGGCGATTCGGGAAGGGCGGCAGGCGGCGCGGGCGGTGGATGAGTATTTGATGGGGGCGAGCACGCTGCCGCGTTGACGCGAATCTCCAAACAGCGCGTTTTGGCTTGCACATTGCAAGACTTGACCTAGCTTAACCCCAGGCCCTTGGCCCTGTGGGCCCTGCAGGCCCTGCATCGCGGAGCTTGCACATGGCCGAGTTGCTGGCCACGCCCGCGCTTCCGCCCGAGCGGCCTATCGGGTTCACTCACCCTGAGGCCAAGGGCAGGAAGACGCGGGGGACCGTCACGCAGCAGCAGCGGGGGGCAAATGACACGAGTGGCACCGGCTCTGCGTTGCAAGTGATCGTCAGTTCAATTTAAGCTCAAAGGATATTGCAGAGACGTACGGGCAGGACGCAACTGCCTTTCGGTACTCGTCGGTAGCGAGCGCGCCTGCAGCAAATCGACTAAAGAAGGAACCAACTTCTTTGTCTGGCAGACGGTAGCCATCCAGTTGAATGACCAGCCGCTTGCCTCGCGAGTCGGGGAACTTCGATGCCAACTGCCCATCAAGTGCCGCGTCAACACATTCGTACAGACGCGTCTGCAGTCGGCGCATCTCGTCGTCAAAGGGCGGGCCCCAAGGCCCCTCCTCCACCAACACCATTCGCCATTCGTCGGCAGTCGCACCACGAGCCACGAAGTCAACTATGAAGTCAGATTTTGCCATCATTGAGAATTCACTTTGAGTCAATCAATTTGGGTCTATCAATGATGCAGCAAGACATTTTCGTCGGTTCGTTGGGCTTCAAGCCTGCATTCGCGGCGTTCTGTCCGACCGGGGTTACGGTGCGTCCCGCATCGATATATCGGCTTTGAGCTTTTCTTGCCCCTTTGATAGCTGCGCATCGCCAGTTTTCGTCTCGACCACGCCTTTGTCTGTTGTCACGAAATCGGTTCGTGTGCGCGTGCCATCGCTCGTCTTGAATGAAACTTGCTCACCAGCCGCTTTGTTACCTAAATTGGCCCTGGTTGCGGCTTCCCCTGCCTTGCCATTGGAGACATTGGATGCAAGCTGTTCGCGCGCCGCCTGCAAATTGGCTCGAGACTCCGAGATCGAGTGACGCATTGGACTACCGTCCAAGTTGCGTGCGCCAATCAACGGCGGGCGACCGCCATCGCCATCGGGAATGAGACTCGGCGCCCTACCGTCCGGATCATTGAACTTGTACGGATTGTTGCTGGCGTAGACATACCGGCTGAAGAAGCTCCCCGACTTCCCATCCGTCACCACCGGATCCACCGAGAGGAACCTCCCCGCGATCGGATCCTGATACCTCTGCTGCATGTACACGAGCCCCGTCTCCGGGTCGTTCACGTGCCCCGTGAAGCCGATGCCGTCGGGGTTGGTGCCGGCTGCGGTTAGGCCATAGGGTTCGTAGCGGGTGCGCTCAAGGATGGCTCCCGTGGGTCCTGTTGTTGCCACCGGTGAGCCCAGCGCGTCGGTGTGCAGCCAACGCGTTCCGGTCAGGCTGTTGACCTCGGCGATCGCCTTGTCACCCAGGTGAATGTGCTTCGTCGCGCCCTTTTGGCTGTCGTTGGTCAAAAGCAGCCGGCCGCCTTGGCTGTAGATGCGCAGCACCGTGCGGCCGGAGTTGAACTGCGTCCAGGACCTGCGGCCATGCCCGTCGTAGACGTAGCTGGCCAGGTTCGTTGCCGACGCCAGGCGGTTGCCGATGTCGAACGTGAACCCCTGCCCGGCCCGGTTGATCACGTTGCCGTTGGCGTCGTAGGCGATGCTGGCGTTGATGCTGCCGCTGACGCTGATGAGCCGATTTGTCGCGTCGTAGCCGTGGGTCAGCGTTCTGGCCCCGATGCGGCTCGAGCGCACGTTGTCCAGCGCGTCGTAGCCGAAGGCGCCGGTGCCCCAGATGCCGTTGGCTGCCGTCAGTCGGTCCAACCCGTCGTAGCCCATCGTTCTGGAACTCAGGCCCTCCTGCTGATCGGTGATCCCCGTGACGTTGCCGTTGGCATCGAACGCGTAGGCGTCTTGCACAACACCGGTGTAGCGGATCTGCGCCGGCAGCCCGCGCAGGTTCTGCGTGACGCTGTGGACGATGCCGTTGGGGTGTGCAGTCGTGTAGCCCGACACCTGCCCGTTGGGGTGGTGGCCGATCCCGGAGAGGTATCCCGAGACCTGTGTGGGCCGTCCCAGCGCGTCAGGGCTGTAGCTGATCGTCGGCCCCGCGGGGTAGACCATGCTGGCCACGTTGCCGTGGCTGTCGATGCCGTAGCCGAAGGCAAAGGCACCCTGCGGCGTATTGAGGCTCTCGGCCGTCATCAGCCGGCGGTTGTTGTAGGCCAAGGTCCAGGCGAAGTTGCCGCTGGTGATGGTCAGGGGCAGTCCGTCGGCCGTGTAGCTGCGGGCGACACTCGGGCTGCCGTCGCCGTAGCTGGTGCTCGTGAGCCGGTCGCGGCAGTCATAGCCGAAGTTCACCTTGCGGTTGGCGATCACGCTGGCCTGGTCGCAAGAGGTGAGTTCCGTCAGGGTCAGGCCGCTGGCGCGCCAGGCCACGTTGCCGGGCAGGTCGTAGTCCTGCACCATGGCGCCGCTCTCGGGCTCCACGGTCTTGCACAGGCGCTGATAGTTGTCGTAAACGTAGTTGCGCGTGGCGCTGTTGCCGCCGCCTGCTCGGGCGATGCTGGTGGGCTTGCCGAAGACATCGCGCTGGATCGAGACCGAGACACTCTCGGGGGCTGCGATCTGCTTGATGCTGTCTTCGCTGGGCGCGTCGAAGGCCTCGAAGGAGAAGGTGGTGACGAAGCCGCGTGGGTTGGTGACGACTCGCTGGAACGCATTCACCGGGTATTGCGTGGTGGTGGTGAGTGCCCCGAGTTCGCTGTCGGCGACTTGCGAGGTCACGCGGTCGATGGCGTCGTAGGTGGTCCTGCGCCCGGCGCGTGCCGCGTCCAGCGTCGTGAAGCTGCGCTCGGCGTAGCTCTCGAAAGACTTGCGGTTGCCGGTGTCGTAGCGGGTTTCTTCGAAGCTGGTGGTGCCACCGGGGTTGGTGGTGTCGTAGCGCAGCTCCAGTCGCTCGCGCCACAGTCCGTCGAAGTAGCGGATGGTTCTCGCGTTGCCGGTGGCGATGGTCTGGCGCCAATGGTTCGCTGCCAAGCCGTATTCGGGGAAGGCGACTTGCTCGAAAGCCTGCGTGGTGAGGTGGTAGGCCGCCGCATCGCCGCCCGGGTAGGTGATGCTGGCCACGCGGCCCATCGTGTCGTAGCCGAAGGTGGTGGTCGTTCCCGCGGCGTTGGTGCGCGAGTCAGAGTTGCCCAGGTTGTTGATGACCTGGCTCTCGGTTCGTCCGTCGGGTTGGGTGACGAACTGCGGCTTGCCGCGCTTGTGGTTCGAGAGCAGCGTCTGTCGTCCTGCCGCATCGCCCACGCTGGAGAGGGTGCCGTCGGCGTTGTAGCTGTAAGTGCGAACGATCTTGCCGAAGCTTGAGCTGCCGGTGCGCATCGCGGTGCTGGTGTGGTAACTGTGCCATTCGACTTCGCGCCCGCTGGTCAGCTCGGTCATCCGCCGCAGCTCACCCATCACCCACTTGGTGGTGTTGTCGTCGTACTCGGTGGCTTCGGTGCGGGTGTGGGGCAGGCTGCTGAACTTGCGCACCAGGCGCGGTCTGACGAAGTTGTCAAAGCCCGTTGGCGGAGGATCCACCTGCCACGTGAAGGTGTTGCCTTGCACCGTGGTGATGCGCTGGTCCTGCGGGCGGTGGCGCGAGGAGAGCCAGTCGTGGCGGTCCGACAGGCTCGAGCCGAATTGCTCGGGGTAGTTCTGGCCGGTGGGCAGCCGGTAGCGGTAGCTGGTGCTCTTCAGCGCCACGCTGCCGTTCCAGCCCTCATCCAGCTGCAACAGTTGCCCTTCGTTGACGCGCCAGCGGTTGCCGAAGAGGTGGCGGGTCTGCTGGCCGGTGGGCTCGGTGACGGTGATGGTGCGCAGCTCGGAGCACGTGGTGCAAGTCGTCCAGCCACCGGGGGCGCTGTACTGGTAGCTCCAGTTCAGCGTGGGAAGGCCGGGGCCCGTGATCTGCTTGGCTGTCAGCGCCTGCGTGTTGACGTAACGCGGGTACACCGCCCCGATGAAGACGCTGCCGCTGGACGGGTGCGGGACGCAGACCCGGTCCACATAGGTGCGGCCCAGCAGGGTGAAGGCCGTGGTGAAGGTGCCCAGCGCGCCGGAGGGGTGGGTGATGGTGCCGGTGAGCACGTCGCTTTGAAAGTCGCCCGGCCAGTCGCAGGTGGATCCTTCGCCCTGGGTCTGAAGCGTCGGCGGCACCATCGGTGCCAAGTTGAACGTCCAGCGGCTGCCGTCGCTTTGCTGCACGGTGCTCAAGCCGCCCGCGGCGTAGCTGTAGCTGAACGTGCGTGTTCCGTCGGTGGCCGAGATGGCGTGGCCACCGCTGTTGGTGATGGTGATCACGCGCCCGTCGTTGGACTCGATGCGAGTCAGCAGCAGCGGGTTGGCGCTGTCGTAGGTGTAGCGAACCCAGTTGCCGAAGCGGTCGCTGACCTGGGTGGCCATCAGGTACATGTCCTTGCGCGCGATCGAGGCGCCGGCCTTCTTCACGTCGGTTTGCCAACCTGTGGCCATCCAGTCGAAGCGGTAGCGCAGGCCTTGCGGGGAGACGGCGAGGAAGCCTTCGCCGGCACCGTTCTGGATGCTGGGCAGGCAGCTGATCTGCCAGTTCTGGTGCGTCACGAGGGGGTAGATGGCACCATCGGTAGGAGCGGCGCTGTAGGTGCCCGATCGCAGCAGCACTTCCTGGCTGCCCTGGCCGGGGATGTGCAGCCGGGTGCCTTGCCAGTAGTTGGTGGCGATGAAGCCGACGACGAGGCCGCCGGGCGTGGGGGAAGGGGGTTGGTTCGGCGACTGGGGTGAAGGGGGCGAACCGGGCGGCGGGGCTGAGCCACCGGCGGTGAAGGTGGAACTCGATATGGCGGGCGGCAGCGAGAAGGCGCTGCAGCGGTTGGTGCCACCACTGGAAGTGACCCAGCCGCTGAGGTTGGAGAAGCTGCCGCCGATGCGCGGGGCTTCCAGGTCCCAATCGTCGAACTGGCCACGCACGACTTGCGAGCGCCCGGCGATGTGCTTGCGCACGAGGGCCACGGGAATAGCGTTGTTGCCCGGCAGGCTCAGGTCGGTGTGTTCGAACTCGAGCGCGCCGTTGAAGAGGTTGATCTTGTCGCCGAAGAGATCGGGGCCGTAGGCGGTGATGGCGTCCGGGGCGACCGGGGCCTGGCCTTCGAGGTAGGAGATGTTGACGGGGTTGCCCAGAACCGCAGCGCTGGCCGCCAGCATCCCGGCCAGGCCGGCCCGCAGCCAACGGACAGCGTTGATTCGATCTTGTCTCAACCGTGCTCCCCGTGAGTGGCAGGCCCCCAATCGGCTGCCGTCATGGGCGCGAAATGTGGCGCAAGCAGCATCGCAGCGCTAGCCCGCAAGGGCTGTCAAATGTGACGGTAGCGCGGCGGGCTCGGCCGTGGTAGCCGGGCGCAACGCTGGACCGGCTCGCAGTCATCCAACTTCACATCCAGACATACGGGTCAACCCGTAGGTTTCTGGTGTGCATGTCAGAATGCGCCGCACAAGAACGACCCCGCTGGCGTCCTGGCCGGCAAGCAGCGCTTGAACCCCGACACCCTCATCGAGATCGACCACGTCACGTTCGGCTATGACTCGAGCCGCATGATCCTGAACGACGTCTCGATGCGCTTCCAGCGCGGCAAGGTCACGGCCATCCTCGGCGGCTCGGGCTGCGGCAAGACCACGCTGCTGCGCTTGATCGGCGGTGTGCATGCCGCGAATCAGGGCCGCGTGGTGTTCGACGGCGAGCAGGTCAACGCGCGTGACAAGGTGCAGCTGTACCGCATCCGCCGCCGCCTGGGCATGCTGTTCCAGTTCGGCGCCTTGTTCACCGACCTGTCGGTGTTCGAAAACGTCGCCTTCCCGCTGCGCGAGCAGAACACGCTGCCCGAGACGATGATTCGCGACATCGTGCTGATGAAGTTGAACGCGGTGGGCCTGCGCGGTGCTGCCCGCTTGCGCATCTCCGAGATCTCGGGCGGCATGGCGCGGCGTGTGGCGCTGGCGCGGGCTATCGCGCTGGACCCCGAGGTCATCATGTACGACGAGCCTTTCGCCGGGCTGGATCCGATCTCGATGGGCGTCGCGGCGAACCTGATTCGCAAGCTCAACGACACCACGAGTGCCACCTCGCTGGTGGTCTCGCACGACGTGCGGGAATGTTTCTTGATCTGCGACTACGCTTATTTGATGTCCTCTGACGGCCGAGTCGTCGCGCATGGCCGGCCCCAGGAGCTGGACCGCTCGGAAGACCCCGAGGTGCACCAGTTCATCCGCGGTGAACCCGATGGCCCGGTGCGCTTTCACTACCCGGCGCCAGCCTTGGCGCAAGACCTCGGGCTGGCGTGATGGAGCGCGTCGCCAACCTCGGCCGCTTCACGCTGCGCTGGCTGCAGGCGCTGGGCCATGCCGCCTTCTTCTTCGTCGATCTGCTGCGCTTCACGCCCGCGGCGTTGCGCCGCCTCTCGCTCGTCATCGCGCAGATCCACGCCATCGGCAACCGCTCGCTGGTCATCATCCTCGCCTCGGGCCTGGCGGTGGGCTTCGTGCTCGCGCTACAGATGTACTACGCGCTGGTGCCGTATGGCGCCGACGAGAGCCTGGGCCTGGTGGTGAACCTCGCGCTCGTGCGCGAACTGGGTCCTGTGGTCACCGCGCTGCTCTTCGCGGGCCGCGCCGGCACCTCTCTCACTGCCGAGATCGGCTTGATGAAGGCCGGCGAACAGCTCGCCGCGATGGAGCTGATGGCGGTGGACCCGCGCGGCCGCGTGCTCGCGCCGCGCTTCGTCGGCGGTGTGATCGCGATGCCCATTCTCGCCATCCTGTTCTCGGCGATCGGCATCATCGGGGCCTACATCGTGGCCGTGCAGCTCATCGGTGTGGACGCGGGCGATTTCTGGTCGGTAATGCAAGGGCGCGTGAGCGTGCTGCGCGATGTCGGCAACGGCGTCGTCAAAAGCGTTGCCTTCGGCATCGTCTGCACGTTCGTCGCGCTGTACCAGGGCTACGAGACCAAAGCCACGCCCGAAGGGGTGGCCTACGCGACGACGCGCACGGTGGTGATCGCGTCGCTGGGCGTGCTGGGGCTGGATTTCATCCTCACCGCGTTGATGTTTTCAGCGCCCTAGCGGGCGCCGGTGTTTTCAGCGCCGTAGAAGGAACAAGAGATGGCAAAAAAAGGTATCGAAACGCTGGTCGGCCTGTTCGTGCTGCTCGGCATCGTGGCGCTCGCTTTCCTGGCGCTGAAGACCGCCAACCTGGGCAACCTGGGGCGCGGCGACACCTACAAGCTGCAGGCGCGCTTCGACAACATCGGCGGCCTGAAGGTGCGCGCGCCGGTGCGCAGTGCCGGCGTCACGGTGGGCAACGTGGTCGCCATCGGCCTGGACCCGAAGACCTTCCAGGGTGTGGTGACGCTGGACGTGGAGCGCCGCTTCCGGTTCCCGAAAGACACGTCGGCGAAGATCCTCACTGCAGGTCTGCTCGGTGACCAGTACATCGGCCTCGAACCCGGCGGCGAAGAGAAGAACCTCGAGGCTGGCCAGACCATCGCACAAACACAATCGGCGGTGGTGCTGGAGAACCTGATCGGCCAGTTCCTCACCGGCAAGGCAGCCGATGCCGGCACCGACAACGGAGCGAAAAAATGATCTCGCTGCGCGCGTTCATGGTGGTGGCCTGGCTCGCAGTCGCAGCGCTGTTCACGGGCTGTGCGAGCGCGCCCACCACTGCCGGCGGCAGCGCGCGCGCCACCGCGCCCAGCGACCCCTGGGAAGCCTGGAACCGCAAGGTCTTCGCCTTCAACGAAGTCGTCGACGAAGCCGTTCTGAAGCCCGTGGCGCAGGCCTATCGCGACGCCGTGCCCGCGCTGGTGCGCCGCGGCGTGAGCAATTTCTTCGGCAACATCGGCGACGTCTGGTCCAGCGCCAACCAATTCCTGCAAGGCAAGGTGCAAGGCGGCCTGGAGATGGGCATGCGCGTGGCCGCGAACACCGTGTTCGGCATCGTCGGTGTGCTCGACCCGGCCACCGAGTTCGGCCTGGTGCGGCGCAGTGAGGACTTCGGCCAGACGCTGGCGGTCTGGGGCATCGGCAACGGGCCGTACCTGGTGCTGCCGTTCCTGGGCCCCTCCACGCTGCGCGACACGGCGGCACTGCCACTGGACCGTTACGCCGGCTCGCCCGGGCGCTGGTTCAGCGACTACAACGAGTACCTGGTGACCTCGATCCAGGTGGTGCAGCTGCGCAGCGAGCTGCTAGAGACGACACAACTGGTCGACCAAGCTGCGCTGGACAAATACAGCTTCATCCGTGACGCCTGGCTGGCGCGGCGTCTGGACCAGATCTACGACGGCGCGCCGCCGCTGGAAAACTTCGATGACGACGACCCCGACAAGAAGCCGGCCGCCAAGCCCAGGTGAACCAAACCAGGCCGCGCGACGTTGTGGCCCAGGTCCGCGCCACTTGCCGCGGCACTGACGAAAGGAAGACTGTGTTCAAACGATGGATTTCGATGCTGGCGATGGGCCTTGTCGCCGCGGTCACGATGGCGCCCGCGCATGCTGACGGCGAGGCCGAGACGCTGGTGAAGAAGATCGCTGCCGACGTGATCGACGGCGCCAAGACCGACAAGAACATCCAGACCGGCGACGTGAGCAAGATCATTGCGCTGGTCGATGCGAAAGTGATGCCCAGCGTCAACTTCGAGGCCATGACCCGTTCTGCCGTGGGCCCGAAGTGGCGCGATGCGACCTCCGAGCAGAAGGCCAAGCTGCAGGGCGAGTTCAAGACCTTGCTGGTGCGCGTCTACGCCGGTGCGCTGACGCAGATCAAGGACCAGACCGTCGAAGTCACGCGCACCCAGCCTGTGCCGAACACGCAGCAAGTGGTGGTGCAAAGCGAAGTGCGCGGCAAGGGCGAGCCGATCAAGCTCGACTACCGGCTGGACAAAGGCGACACCGGCTGGAAGATCATCGACGTCAACGTCGGTGGTATCTGGCTCGTCACCAGCTACCGCTCGCAGTTCGGGCAGGAGCTGGCCAACAGCGGCATCGACGGCCTGATCGCCAAGCTGGCCGAGCGCAACAAGGCCGCCGCGAAGAGCTGATGCAGCTGCCCGCCGCCGCGTCCATCGATCAGGTGAGCGAGATGCTCGTCCTGCTCGACAGCGCGCTCGCCGCAGACGCCGGCGAGCTGCGCATCGACGCCGGCGCGCTGCGCAACTTCGACACCGCGACACTGGCACTGCTGCTCGAAGCGCAGCGCCGCGCGCGCGCACAGGGGCGGGCCTTCGAGGTGACCGGCGCTCCGGCCAAGCTGGCCGAACTGGCGCGGCTCTATGGCATCGAGGACTTGCTGCCGCTGGGCACGGTGACCCCCGGCAGTGCCGAAGCAACCGCAGCGACGCCTGGCGGCGCCGCGTAGCGCGTCAGGCGCAGGTTGCGCTTGATCTCCTGCAGCATCGGCCGAAGTGTCGCGCTGCCCAGCCGCAGCGCCACGCCGGTAGTGAGGATGTCGATGATCATCAGGTGCAGCAGCCGCGAGACCATCGGGCTGTAGCGGTCGGCGTCTTCCGGATGGTCGGCGGCCAGCAGCACATGCATCGATCCCTGCGCCTGCCGCGCCAGGGGCGAGCCGCTGGCGGTGATGACGATCACCGTGGCGCCTTTGCGGCGCGCGATCTGGTCGATGTCGAGCAGGTCGCGGCTGCGCCCGGAGTTGCTGATGATCACCGCGCAGTCGCCGGGCCGGAGCATGGTGGCGCTCATCACCTGCACATGGCCGTCGGTCACCGCGGCGGCGGTGACCCCGAGGCGAAAGAACTTGTGCTGCGCATCGTTGGCGACGATGCCCGAATGGCCGACGCCGTAGAACTCGATGCGCTTGCCTTGGCGGCAGGCTTCGGCCAGCGCCACGATGGCACGTTCGATGGCCTGGCAGGCGGCGGCGCTGCGGTAGCGCAAGAGGGCGGCCACCGCGTTGTCGATGACCTTGACGACGATGTCGCCGGTCTTGTCGTCGTCGTCCACCGCGCGGTGCACGAAAGGCACGCCTTCGTTGACGTTGCCGGCGAGCTTCAGCTTGAAATCGG
>JANNRI010000118.1:0-18161 GCA_031401195.1 Burkholderiales bacterium | reverse complement strand
CGCGGCCAAGGCCGACATCATCGGCGGCAAGATCGCCGTCATCGACTACATGGCCAAGAACGACTGCAAGTGAGCGCACCCGCCCCCGCCGTGCTGATGCGGGGCATCGACAAGCGCTTTGGCGCCGTGCAGGCCAACCGGGCGGTCGACCTGGTGGTGCCCAAGGGCAGCATCCACGGCATCGTCGGCGAAAACGGCGCCGGCAAGAGCACGCTGATGTCGATCCTCTACGGCTTCTACCAGGCCGACGAGGGCTCGATCGCGATCGACGGCACGCCGGTGCAGATCAAGGGCAGCGCCGACGCCATCGCGCGCGGCGTGGGCATGGTGCACCAGCACTTCATGCTGGTCGACACGCTGTCGGCGCTGGACAACGTGATGCTCGGCGCCGAGCCGCATTGGCAGCTCGAGCGCGCGCGGCGCCTGGTGCGGCGCAAGCTCGAGCCGCTGATGGACCAGACCGGCCTCAAGCTCAACCTGGACGCGCTGGTGGCCGACCTGCCGGTCGGTGACCGCCAGCGCCTCGAGATCCTGAAGACGCTGTACCGCGGCGCACACATCCTGATCCTGGACGAACCGACCGCGGTGCTCACGCCGGCCGAGACCGAGGCGCTGTTCAACACCTTGCGCGGGCTGCGTGAGCGCGGCAGCACCGTGCTGCTCATCACGCACAAACTCAAGGAGATCATGGCCTTGTGCGACGCCGTGACCGTGATGCGCGGCGGTGCCGTGGTGCTTGACACCGCCATCGCGGGCACCAGCCTCGATGGCCTGGCCGAGGCCATGGTCGGGCGCCGCGTCAACCTGAGCCGCCGTGTCGGCGCCGGCGCGCGCAAGCCCGGCGCGGTGCTGGTGGCCGCCAAGGGCCTGACCTGGCGTGATGCGCTGGGCGTGGCGCGGCTCGACGGCGTCAGCCTGAGCCTGCGCGCCGGCGAAATCGTCGGCGTGGCCGGCGTCTCGGGCAACGGCCAGAGCGAACTGCTGGACCTGCTGTCGGGCCTGCAGTCGCCCGAGTCGGGCACGCTGGACGTGGCTGGCGTGGTCTTCGACGCCCACCACTGGCTGGACCCGACGCGTGCACGCGAACTGCGCATCGCCCATGTGCCCGAAGACCGCCACCTGCGCGGCCTGGTGCTGCCCTTCGAAGCCTGGGAATCGGCCGTGCTCGGCTACCAGGAGGGCCCGCGCTACAACCACCGCGGCTGGATGCAGCAGCCGGCCATGCACAACGATTGCAGCGCGATGATGGACCGCTACGACGTGCGACCGCGCAACCCGCGGCTGCGCTCGTCCAAGTTCAGCGGCGGCAACCAGCAGAAGCTGGTGCTGGCCCGCGAAGCCCTGCCCGAGCCGCAGGTGTTGCTGGTGGGCCAGCCCACGCGCGGCGTGGACATCGGCGCCATCGAGTTCATCCACGGCCGGCTGCGCGCGATGCGCGACGCCGGCGGCGCGGTGCTGCTGGTGTCGAGCGAACTCGACGAGGTCCTGGCCCTGGCCGACCGCGTGATCGTGATGAACGCCGGGCGCATCAGCGGCGAGTTGCCGATCGCGCAATGCAGCGAGGCGGCGCTGGGTCGGCTGATGGCCGGCGCCGCCGCCCACTGAGATGTCGCAACCGGTCGAACTGCCGCGCTGGATGGACCTGGTCCTGCTGCCGGCCATCAACCTGGCGCTGGCGCTGGCGGTCAGCGCCGTGGTGCTGGTCGTCGTCGGCCATGACCCGGTGCAGGTGCTGGGGTTGCTGATCAAAGGCGCCTTCGGCAGCAAGGCGGGCTTGAGCTACACGCTGTATTACGCCACCACCTTCGTCTTCACCGGGCTGGCGGTGGCGGTGGCCTTCCACGGTGGGCTGTTCAACATCGGCGGCGAAGGCCAGGCCATGCTCGGCGGCCTGGGCGCCAGCCTGGCGGCGCTGGGCCTCGCGGCATACCTGCCGGCCTGGGCCATGCTGCCGCTGATGACGCTGGCGGCCATGCTGTTCGGCCTGGCCTGGGCCGCGGTGCCGGCGGCGCTGCAGGCCTGGCGCGGCAGCCATGTCGTGATCACCACCATCATGTTCAACTTCCTGGCCGCCGCGCTGCTGGGCTACCTGCTGGTGGGCGTGCTCAAGGAGCCCGGCAACATGGCGCCCGAAACCCGCGCCTTCGGCGACAGCGCGCGCATGCCGGGCCTGCACGAACTGCTCAACGTCCTGGGGCTGGACTGGCCCAAGACGCCGCTCAACCTCAGCGTGCTGCTGGCGGTGCTGGCGGCCGTGGGCGTGTACCTGGCGCTGTTTCGCTCACAGCCCGGTTATGCGCTGCGGGCGGTGGGCTTTTCGCCCGAGGCGGCGCGTTATGCCGGCATCGCGCCGCGCACGCAGATCTTGCGCTCGATGATGCTGTCGGGCGCCTTGGCCGGCCTGGTGGCGATGAACGAACTGGCCGGTGTGCAGGGCCGGCTGCTGGCCGAGTTCGTCGCCGGCGCCGGTTTTGCCGGCATCGCGGTGGCGCTGATCGGCCGCAACCACCCCACCGGCATCGTGCTGGCGGCGCTGTTGTTCGGTGCGCTGTACCAGGGCGGGGCCGAGCTGAGCTTCGAGATCCCCGGCTTCAGCCGCGAAATGGTGTTCACGCTGCAAGGCCTGATCGTGCTCTTTGCCGGCGCGATGGCGCAGGTGGCGGCCCCTGCGCTGGCGCGGGTCCACCGCGCGTTCAGGCGCCACGCAGCCGGGCCGGCCCATGGATGAAGTGACGCTGGGCACGATGATCGCGTCGACGCTGCGCGTGTCGACGCCGCTGATCTTGTGCGCGATGGCCGGCACGCTGTGCGAGCGCTCGGGCGTGATCGACCTCGGCCTCGAAGGCAAGATGCTGTTGTGCGCCTTTGCCGCCGCCAGCGTGGGCGTGGCGAGCGGATCGCTCGGGCTGGCGCTGCTGGCGGCTGTTGCCGTGGGCGTGGCGCTGTCGATGCTGCACGGCTACGCCTGTGTCAGCCACCGTGGCGACCAGGTCGTGCTGGGCATGGCCATCACGATGACGGCCGCCGGCCTGACCGTGGTGCTGGGCATCGCCTGGTTCAAGCAGGGCGGACAAACCCCGCCGCTGCCTGACAGCGTGCGCCTGGGCCCGCTGATCCCCGGCCTGCTGGAGGCGGCCCACGGCATCCCGGGCATCGGCCCGGTGCTGGGCATCGGCCTGCTCGGGCACGACGCTTTCGTCTACGGTGCACTGCTGCTGGTGGTCGCGGTGTGGTGGCTGCTGTACCGCACCCGCTTCGGCCTGCGCCTGCGCGCCGCGGGCGAGAACCCGACCATGGTCGATGCCGCAGGCGTTTCGGTGAAAGCGCTGCGTTACCAGGCTCTGGCCTTGAACGGGGTGCTGAGCGCGCTGGCCGGCAGCTACCTCGTGCTGGCGATGAACCCGAGCTTCATCCCGAACATGACCGCCGGCCGCGGCTACATGGCGCTGGCCGCGATGATCTTCGGCAAGTGGCGTCCGGTGGCGGCGCTGTGGGCCTGCCTGTTGTTCGGTTTTCTCGATGCGGCGAGCATCCGGCTGCAAGGGGTGGCATTGCCCACGTCGTTGGGCGGGGGCCAGGTGCCGGTGCAGGCGATCCAGGCGCTGCCCTACGTGCTTACGGTGGTGCTGCTGGCCGGTTTCATCGGCCACGCGCTGGCGCCCAAGGCCCTCGGACGGCCCTACGTGAAAGAACGCTGAGGACTGCCGAGAGATTGAGACCAAGACCGATACCGATACCGATACCGAGACCGATACCGAGACCGATACCGGCACCGACACCGACACCGAGACCATGCCCACATCACGCAAGCCGCCCGGCGCGCGCCCAGCCCCCGGCGCTGCGGCAACCGTTTCAAGCGCCGCGCTCCGGGCCTTGTTCAAGGCCGCGCGCACGGCACGCTCGCGGGCCCATGCGCCGTACTCGAACTTCCTCGTCGGCGCGGCCGTGCTCGACGAGCGCGGGCGCGTGTTTGCCGGCTGCAACGTCGAGAACGCGGCCTACCCACAGGGCTGGTGCGCCGAGACCTCGGCGCTTGCGGCCATGGTCGGCGCCGGCGGCCGGCGTGTGCAGGCGGTCGCCGTGATCGCGTTGTCGCCCTTGCTGATCACGCCTTGCGGCGGCTGTCGGCAGAAGCTCGCAGAGTTCGCTGGCCCGATATGCCCCGTCTACGTGCTCGGCCCTCGCGGCGTGCGACGGCAGTTCACCTTGGGCGAGTTGCTGCCGCACGGTTTTGGCGCGGGGCACCTGGCCGAACCTTGAGCAGCGGCAGCGGAGCGCGCGGCTGTTGCAGGGCTCTTGCGCGGCTCCTGCACGACGTGGCGCACCTCGAAGCGGTGGTGAGCAAGTTCTGCCTGCTCACCGAGACCTCCACCGCCATCGTGCTGAATGCCGTGCGCGAACACATGCCGGTGCGGCCGGCATGCGCCGAGGACGTGAAGCCGCCGATTCGAAAGGGGCGCGCGGACGGGCCATGAGTCTCGCGCATCGGCGGGCCCCGCCTTGCCAGGCCCGGTTCGGCTCAGCGGGCCATGCCGATCATGCGCACGTCGACGCGACCGGCGCGACCGGCCTGCCATTGGCGCGCCATGTGGAAGCTGCCGCTGTCTTCGCCAGCGAACAGGCCGAACGAGCCGTCGGCGCGTGTGGCCAGCAGCTGGGCACGCACTTCGGCTCGCGTCGGCGCGCCGGACGGCTGCAGCAGCGCCGTCTGGATCGAACCGCTGTCCTCGCCGCGCAATGCGGCGATGGAACCATCGGCGATTGCCGCCTTCACTTCGGCGACAACCTCGGCGCGCGTGCGTGTGCTGACCCCGTTCGTGTACGGGTCGGGCGTGGGGCTTTCGGCACGAGCAGCGCCGAAGGTGGCGACGAGCAGCGTGACGATGAGGGTGATGCGCTTGGCGTTCATGGAAGTCTCTCCCGTTTGCACTTGGCACCCCGGTGTGTGTACGGGCGCGGAGCCTGGGGTGCCTTGAGGCTCATCGCACGACGGAACCTGCGTTCGCATGGCCCGTACTGTGGGCGCCGGGACCCCCGCGCGTCCTTTAGCCGTCTGCGGCGCCTCTTCACGATTCCTAAACTTTGCCAAGGACGCGGCAGGCATGGCGCGGCCGCACGAGGCTTTCGCTGCCGCCGCGGATTTGCTACAACCGGCGTCATGCGCAGGACAGCGCAGCGGGAGCACGGCATGCCGCACTTCGATACCCCCGATTGGGACGCCCGGCATCCCGCGGTGCACCGCGAGGACTTGTTCAACGATGTCCGCCAGCGGGCGCTGGCGCTGCTGCGCCACCCGAGCGTTCCGTTCCGCGCCCGTATCGCCGACGATGCGGCGACGCTGTTCGAAGAGCTGTGCCAGGTTGCCGAGGCCTATCTCGAACGCATCGCGCCACTCGATGCCGACCTGAGCGCGGCACTGAAGCTGGCCAAAGGCCGCGCCGAGATCGGCTTCGGCTGGGTGCCTTTGGGCTGGGATGGCCCCCAGGGCGATATCGATCCGTTCGGATCGTTCGCCGTTCGCCGCGTGCACGGGGGCCAGGCCATCGACGGCACGCTGGTCCTCTTGGCCGGCAACCGGCGCCGCCTCGATCGCGGGCAGAAAACCGCGCGCGTTGAGGCCCAGGGCGTCGGCCTGCGCATCGTGATGCATATGGATCGCCCGCTCGGCACCCCCGGGCTGCTGCTGCGCGTGTGCGGGTTGAGTGCGAGCTTGCTCAACGGTGCGCGCACGCCCAAAGGCAAGAAGATGCACCCCGGTGCGGGAGCCGTCGCGCCCGCACCCACGCAGCAAGCCGCGGAGCCCCCGCCGCGGGACCTCGTCGACGACCTGCTCACCCCCGAGAAGCGCGATGCGCTGCAGTCACTGATCGCGCAGATCTTCGGCTTCAGCCGCAAGGCGCCGGTGGCCTTGAACGGTCTCGAGCCGCTATCCAACACGCTCGTCCGTGTCGCCGGGGTGGGCGCGCGCGAAGACGCAGCAGGGGGCCTGAGCGGATACCAGTGGCTGCTCGACTTCGATTTCGCACGCTTGTCGTCGGGCGGCAAACCCGAACTCGTCGAGATCCGGCAGCAGCTGGTGGAGCAATTGAGCGAAGGCGCGGCCGGCGCTGCGCGGGCCGGCCACCGCATCGTTCCCGCAAGACTCTTCTTGCAGGATGCCGCTTCGGCGGGCTCGCCGCAGCACGGCTTGTTCGTCAAGCGCCGCGTCACGCGCGACGAGGCGCTGCTCGATCGCTTTCGTGCGCCCGGCCCGATACCCGCCGAGTTGCGCAGCGAACGCTTCGAGGTGCGGCAAAGTGTGGTGGCCGACCGAAGGAACGATCCGAACGCGGTTCAGTGCATCGATCCGCAGACGCTTCCGCTGCGCGGCGACCATCTCGCCGCCGCGCATGCGTACTGCCGCGCCGAGGAGTTGTTTGCGGTGCTCGAGCGCGCCGGCCTGCGCTGCGAGGCCGTATTCCGCTTTGCGCGCCTGCCGCTCTTGATGCGCCACCGCGCCTGGTTTCGCGGCAAGCCCGACGGCAAATCGGTCAACGCGCAGGTGCGGCTGCAAGGATCCCCGCTCGCCTCGTTGCCCAAGCCCGAGCTGAAGGAACGCCCGCAGTTGGAGGTGTGCTTCGGCGCCGCGGCGCTGCGCCACCGCGAGATCCAGCTCACCGACCATGGCCGCCACACCGCGCAGCCGCTGGGGCTGGCGGCCGACCCACGCTGGGCCTGGCACGAGTTCGGACATGTGCTGGCCTATGCCGCCACCGGCGCGCTCGAGTTTCACTTCGCACACAGCGTGGGCGATGCGTTGGCCGCGGTACTGAACGACCCTGAATCCGGGCTCGGCGGCGCCGACGGCCGCCACCCCCTGCGGGGCGAGACCTTTCCCTGGGTCAGCACCGGCCGCCGCCATGACCGCGAGGCGCAACGGGGCTGGTGCTGGTGCGGCCAGCGCAACGGCATGCGCCATGCGGCGCCGCGTCCGCTGCCTTTGCTGTTTAAGGGATATCTCGAAGAGCAGATGTTGTCTTCGTCGATCTTCCGCCTTTACCGGGCGCTGGGCGGTGACACGCTGGACGACACCGCAACGCGCAAGCGCGCCGCGCGCCTGTGCGCCCACCTCGTGATCCGTGCGCTGATGTTGTGCGGCCCGGCGATGGTGGTGCCGGTGCGTTCGGCCGATGCCTGGGTCTCGGCGATGATCGATGCCGATATCGGCAGCCGCGCGCGGGACGCGGACGATCCGCAGGGCGGCTGTTTGCACAAGGTGGTGCGCTGGGCGTTCGAGCAGCAGGGCTTGTTTGCCACCGACGACCCGGGCATCGATCTCGACGGTGCCGGGCAGCCGCCGGCGGTGGATCTGTGGATCGAAGACCGGCGGCCGTCGGCCGATGGGGGTTATCAGCCCGTACCCTTGCGCTGGGGTGCGAGCGAGCCTTGGCATGCCTCGCCGCGAGCCCTTCGCCTGGGCGGCGGCGCGCTGGAGGTCGCGCTGCAAAACCGCGGCGCCAAGGATGCCAAGGCGATCCAGGTACGGGCCTGGGCCGCACCGGACCGCGGTGACAAGCGGCCGCTGGTCTGGCGCCCGCTTGGCCATGCGCGCATCACGCGCATCGCGGGGCGCGGCCGTGCGCAACTGCGCATTGCGCTGCCGCAGGATCTGCCGCGCCAGCCGCTTTTCGTCCTCACCGACGCAAGCTGTGCGGCCGACCACTCCAATCTCGACCCGGCCACCGCGCTACCCTGCTCGTCGGCCACGCCGCCCACCCGTGCGGCGCAGCTGATCGACCTCGTGGCGCACGACAACAATCTGGCCCTCAGCCGCTTTTCTGCACTGCCGTGAATGTGGGCCACTCCGACTCGGCCCGTTTGAAGATGCGCTCGAGGGTGGGCAGCCGCATCGGCTGCGCCTTCTCCGGCGTGAGGAACAAGGCCTCGTACAGACCGATCGCGATGCGGCGGCCGGCGGCGCTGTCGCTGGCGTAGTGCAGACCCATGCGCTCGCGGTTGCGCGCCAGGCGATCGGCCACCCACAGCAGCGGGCATTGCAGCAGCTCGGGCAGGCCGGCGCGCAATTCGGCCACCGTGGGCTCCTTGCGCAAAGGCCCCGAGGTGGGCAAGGTAGGCAGCCCATAGAGCTGCGCGATGCCCGGAATGCGCAGCAGGAACAACACCACCAGATGCGCCGCCGTGCTGTGCCCGCTTGGAAACGCCGCGTGCTGCGGCGGGCCGAACGGCGGCGCCAGGCCCGCACACAGCCGCGAAGGCCGCACGCGCCTGAAGCGGGCCTTGAAATACATGTAGGCGATATGCGCCACCGCGGTGGCACAGCGCATCAGGTGCGCGGTGTAGGGTTTCTGGCAGGTATCGATGCCCAGCAGGTGCCCGACATAGGGCCGCAGTTCGGAATCCTGCGCGCGCGCTTCGGCGAGATAGGCGGCGCGTGCATCGTTCATCAGGATCGCCAGGTCGTCGAGTTCATTGCAGATACGCTCCCCGGCCTTGGCGAGGGCGCGGTCGGAACGTGGGCCCGCGTAGCCCCACCATTCGACATCGGTGTCTTTCAGCCAGCCCACTTCGATCAGGCCGGCGATCTGGAACTTGAGCTTTTCCTCCTCGGTGGCGCCGGCGCCGACAAACTGCCAGCACTGATGCTGTGCAGCAAATTCGCGCGCCACCATCACATTGGGGCTGGCCAGATTGGTGGTCTGCAGCCACTCGGTGAGCGTGGGGTCGAAGGGCAGCGACCAGAATCGCAAGGCCGGGTCCCAGTCTTCGGTGCGCCATTCGAGCGCGGGGTTGAGTGCCCAGGGATTGATGCGCTGGTCGGTGGGGTAGGCGGGCAAGCCGCCGACAACGAGAAAGTCACTGGCCCAGGGCTTGAACGCCAGATCCTCCGGCGTCGCGAAGCCACTGCGCGCGATGCGCCCGTAGCCGCCGGGAAAACCGGTGCCGCCGGGCCTGTCGCCGCCACCCTGGGGGCGGCGGCGCTTGTACGGGTTGCGCGCGTATGCGCCTCCGGCACCGCCCGGGCCGCCGTCGCTGTAGCCGTCGCTCAGACCATCGCTCAGGCCGTCACTCAAGCCGTCACTCAAGCCGTCGCTCAAACCATCGCTGAGGCCGTCGCTGAGCCCATCGCTCAATCCATCACTGAGTCCATCCGAGCGTGTCGCCATCATTGCTCCTTGGGGTTTGTGTGGGAGTGCAGCCCGGGCTCGGCGCCACCCTGCGCCTACTCGGGCAGCCCGGCCAGGCGCATGCCGCGCAGCACCGTGCCCAGGTGCGGTTCGCGCATCGCATACCAGCGCGCGAAGTTCGAAACGCGAAAGCCGGGGTCGAACTGCACGAACTCGGCGGCCTGTTCGTGCGCTTCGCTCATTTCGCCAGCCAGCGCCAGTGCCGCCACCAGCATGCGCCAGGCCGCGCGGTAGCGCGGGTTGGCGCGGCGGGCCTTGCCGTACCAAGCCACCGCCTCGTCGAATTGCCCGAGCACCATCGCTGCCGTGCCGGCATTGGTGAGGAATGTGAAGCCTTGCTGGTCGAACGGGCTCAAGCGCATGGCGAGTCGCACGCGCCTTTGCGCCTCCTCGCCGCGGCCGAGAAAGGCCGCCGCGGTGGCGCTGCGCGCCCAGCCGAAGGCGCAACTCGGGTTGATGGCGAGTGCCTGCTCGAACATCTCGGCGGCCACCTCGAGGCGGTGTTTGACAAAGCCCTGGATATGCGCCGCGATCGAGAGCACCAACGCATCGCGCCCATCGAGCGCCATCGCGCGCATCGAGAGTTCTTCCGCGGCCTTGGCGTCGGCCTGCACATCGCTGCTGCGGCTTTCGCCCACACGCAGGTTGTGCCACCAGGCCAGATGTGCATGCGCCTGGGCATAACGCGGATCGAGCTCGACGGCGCGGCGGAAATAGTCGCCGGCGCTGGCGAAGTCGGCATCGTTGAAGGTCACCTGCAACGCCAGCCCGCTCAAGACGCAGTCGTAGGCGCCGAGGCTGGCGGTGGGCACCAGCGCCACGCGCTCGATTTCAGCCTCGGTGACACGGGGGTCGACCGCGCCGGCGATGCTGGCGGCGATCTCGGACTGGAAGTCGAACAGCTGCTTGTCCTCGCCTTCGTAACGCTGCGACCAGATCACGCGGTCGGCCTGCGCGTCGACCAGCTGTGCCAGCAGGCGCAGCCGCCCCGGCGCGCGCTGCGCGGTGCCGCTCAACAGATAGCGCACCCCCAGCTCGGCGGCAATCTGCCGCAGCGGCAGGGCGCTTGCGCGGTAGCGCAGGGTCGAGTTGCGCGCGATCACCATCAGCGAACGGTTCGCCGACAGCGAGGCGATGATCTCCTCGGTCATGCCGTCGCCGAAATAGGCATCGTCCTCTGCGCAACTGAAGGGCAGCGCAGCGATCGTCGCGCGCTGGCCATGGGGCGCGGCGGCCAGTGCGAGGGCACTCTCGGCGCGCGGCGAAGCGTTGGGCGCGTCGAATTCGACGCACCAGGCCGACGTGCCGTTGCCGAGCGGCGCATAACGCGCCGGCAGCCGTTCGCGCAGGATGGCGCGCACGGCATCGGTCACCACCATATCGACATGCTCGGGTGCGGCGGCCAGCAGCCGCGACGCCGTCTGCGCCGCCTCGCCCACGGGCCGGCCTTCGTCGACGATGATGTCTTCGATGCACATCGCCATGCGCAGCGCCAGCGCTTCGCCGCCCGGGGCGCGTGGCTGCTCGGCCAGGCGCTGGCGCGCTTGCAGCACCCAGCGCATGGCCTCCACCGGGCTCGCAAATTCGAACAGCATGCCTTCGGCGGCCAGCTCGATGATGCGCCCGCCAGCCGCCGGCACACCGGGCTCGATCAAGGTCGAGCGCAGCTCGCGCCAGCTTTGCACCGCCGTCTGCGGCGCCGCACGCGCCAGCCGCTGCCAGGACCGCACCTCGCCGTGCAGCAGGGTGGCCAGGCGCCGCATCACTTCGCTGCCGGACGCGGCGCTGCGCGGTGCTGCGGCGGCCTCCTCGGGCACCAGCGTGAAGCGGTAGCCGCGGCCGGTGACGGTGGCGATGGCCTGCGCGCCCAGCACCTTGCGCAGCGTCGAGATCTGCACCGACAGGTTGTTTTCTTCGACCACCATGCCCGGCCAGGCCAGGTCCAGCAGCTCGGCTTTGGAGACCACGCGGTCGCGGCGTTCGACCAGCCCCATAAGCACGTCGAAGGCGCGTGAACCCAGCGCCGCCGGCCGGCCCTCGAGCACAAGCTGACGCTGCGCCGGCCGGATCTCGACGCTGCCGAATGTCAGTTGCTCGCTCACTGGGTAGGGCCCCTCAAGCGCAGCGCTGGACGCGCCCACTGCGCGCGGCAAGCATAAGGAGGGTGTCGGCAAACGGCAAGGCCGTGCCCTCGGTGCGCTCCCCAGGAGGATCGACGGCAAAGCCGTGCCGCATCGAACTTGGCGGCGATGGCTGGTGGTCGCGGCGCTGCACTACGATCGCTGGCCAGCCAACGAGTCACCCCCGATGAGCGCCTCAGCCAACGAGATCGAATCGAGCGCGGCACGCCTGCGCGTCGGCGGCCATGCACCGCGCATCGCCATCGTGCTCGGCTCCGGTTGGGGGCCCCTGGCCGAAGTGGTGCAAGGCGCCACCGCCATCCCCTACGCCGAGCTGCCGGCCTTCCCGGTGCTGAGCGTCGGCGGCCACGCCGGCCGCGTGGTGCTGGGTCGCATCGGACCGCACGAGGTGGCGGTGTTGGCTGGGCGCAAGCATGCATACGAAAGCGGCCGCGCCGACGGCATGAATGGTGCCATCCGCAGCCTGGCGCGGGCGGGTGTTCAAGTGCTGGTACAGACCAATGCCGCGGGCAGCCTCACCCATGCGCTGGCGCCGGGCGCGACGATGCTGATCGCGGACCATATCAACCTGTCGCAGCAGTCGCCGCTCTTCGGCGAGGCGGGCGATCACCGCTTCGTATCGATGGTCGATGCCTACGATCCCGCGCTGCGCGCCGGGGCACATGCCGCCGTGCGGCGCCTGGGAGCGGGCCTGAACATCTTGGGTGAAGGCGTCTACGCCTGGTTCATGGGCCCGCAGTTCGAGACGCCAGCGGAGATTCGGATGTTCCAGCTGCTCGGCGCGCAGGCGGTGGGCATGAGCACAGCGCCCGAGACCATCGTGGCGCGGCATGCGGGTATGCGCGTGCTCGCCATCTCGCTGCTCACGAACATGGCGGCTGGGCTCTCGGCCGAGCGCCTGAGCCACGCGCACACGCTGGCGCAGGCCGCGGCAGCCAGCGAACGGGCGGTGGCGCAGTTGCGCGCCATCGTCGAGGGCATGGAGCCGTGAGGCCATGACGCCCGCGACGCCCGTGGCGCCTGTACTACCGAGCGCGTCGACGGCACCACCCGGGCCGTTGGCCGATGCGGACCGGGTGGCCGCTGCGCGCCAGGCACTCGCCTGCCTGGACCTGACGAGTCTGAACGACGGCGACACCGAAGCGGACGTGCTGCGCCTGTGCGAGCGCGCTGTCGGGCCCGTGGGCCGCGGCCACACCGCCGCGGTGTGCGTGTGGCCGCGCTTCGCCGCACTTGCCAGGCACACGCTCCCGCGCGAGATCGCCGTGGCGGCCGTGGCCAACTTCCCGCAAGGCGGCAGCGACATCGCGCTGGCCGTGCGCGACACGCGCGAGATCGTGGCGGCCGGGGCGCAGGAGGTGGACGTGGTGCTGCCCTGGCGTGCACTCGAGGCCGCCCCCGCATTGCTCGAGGCGGTGCGCCGCGCCAGCGTAGGCCTGACGCTCAAAGTCATCCTCGAAACCGGTGAACTCGGCGACGAGGGCCGCATCCGGCAGGCCTGCCACATCGCGCTCGCGGCCGGTGCCGACTTCCTCAAAACCAGCACCGGCAAGGTCCAGGTCAATGCCACACCGCAGTCGGCGAGTTGGTTGCTGGAGGCCATCGCGGCCGATCCCCGAGCGCGCGCGCGCGTCGGGTTCAAGCCGGCTGGTGGCATCCGCAGCCTGGCCGATGCCGGCGTCTACATGGCGCTCACGGTGCAGTGGCTGGGCGCCGCGGCGGTGTGCCCCGCGCGCTTTCGCATCGGGGCGAGTGGTCTGTTGAACGAGATCGACGCCGTGTTGCTTGGCGCCGGTCCGGCGCCGACCGCGGCCGGCAGTTATTGAAGGCCAGGAGCTTGCAATGTCCCCCAGTGTTTCCACCGTTCGTTCCGCGCCTCGCGGCGCGAGTGCGTCGAACGCGGCCCGCCGGACCGTTGCGGCCGGTTCGATCTTCATGGCCGTCACAGCAGCCTTGCTCGCCGGCTGCGCCACCGAAGCGCCGCGCCCCACCGAGCCGGTGCACGTGAAGGTGCTCGCCATCAACGACTTCCACGGCAACCTCAAGCCGAGTGCCGGCGGCATTCGCATCAAGGACCCGGCCGACCCCGCAAAGACCATCGTGGTGCCGGCCGGCGGCAGCGAGCACCTGGCCACCCTGGTGACCCAGTTGCGCGCGAAGAACCCGAACCACATCTTCGTGGCGGCAGGCGACCTGATCGGTGCCACGCCGCTGCTCTCGGCGCTCTTCCGCGACGAGCCGACGATCGAGTCGCTGAGCCTGATGGGGCTGGAAGCCAGCGCGGTGGGCAACCACGAGTTCGACAAGGGCACCGACGAGCTCGTGCGCATGCAGCGCGGTGGGTGCACGAACACACCCGGCGCCGGCAGCAGCGAGGCCTGCAAGGGCCCGGTGGCGTTCAAGGGCGCCGGGTTCACGTACCTGGCCGCCAGCACCGTGGTGGCGGCCACCGGGCAGACGCTGTTTCCGGCCTACCACGTGAAGCGCTTCCAGGGCATCCCGGTGGCCTTCATCGGCCTCACGCTGAAGGACACGCCGACCATCGTGGTGGCCGACGGCGTGCGTGGCTTGAGCTTCCGCGACGAGGCCGAGACCGTGAACGCACTCGTGCCCGAGTTGAAGAAACAAGGCGTCGAGGCCATCGTGCTGCTCATCCACGAGGGCGGTGCGCCCACCGGCGACTACAACGAATGCCCGGGCATCAGCGGGCCCATCGTCGGCATCGTGCAGAAGCTCGACCGTGCGGTCGACGTGGTGATAAGCGGCCACACGCACCGCGCCTACAACTGCCGCATCGATGGCCGCCTCGTCACCAGCGCGGACAAATACGGCACCGTGGTGAGCGAGATCGACCTCGTGCTCGACCCCAAGACGGGCGATGTGGTGAGCGCGCGCGCCGAGAACCTGATCGTGCGCACCTCGTTCGCGAAAGACCCGCGGCAGACGGCGCTGATCGAGACCTACGAGCGGCTGGTGGCGCCGCTGGCCAAGCGGGTGGTGGGCCGCATCGCCGCGCCGCTGCCGCGCGCGCAGGCGCCCAACGGCGAGAGCCCGCTCGGGCAGGTGATCGCCGATGCGCAGCTCATGGCCACCGCACGCGAATTCGGCGCGCAGGTGGCGCTGATGAACCCCGGCGGCATCCGCGCCGATCTCGGCGCCAGGCCGGGTGATGACCTGCAGGTGCGCTACGAAGACCTGTTCTCGGTGCAGCCCTTCCACAACAACCTGGTGACGATGACGCTCACGGGCGCGCAGCTCGCGATGCTGCTCGAGCAGCAGTGGGTCAATCAACCCAGCGCCGCCGGACGTGTGCTGAGCGTCTCGCGAGGCTTCGCCTACAGCTGGGATGCGGGCAAGCCGGCCGGTCAGCGCATCGTGCCGGGCGGCCTGCGCCTGAACGGCGTGCCGATCGAGGCTGCTGCGCGCGTGCGTGTCACGGTCAACAGCTTTCTGGCCGGCGGTGGCGACAACTTCACCGTGCTGCGCCAGGGCACGGAGGTGCGCACGGGCGCGATGGACATCGACGCCTTCGAGTTGCACGTGAAGGCCAATCCGGGCATCGTGCCGGGAAAGCTGGTCCGCATCGCGCGACTGAATTGACGCTGCCCTTCTCGCCGGCCGGCCTCGCTTACTGGAGCCGCTAGTGTTGCCGCAAGAGGTCATCGCCATCAAGCGCGACGGCGCCGCGCTTTCGGCCGCGCAGATCGACGCGTTCGTCGCGGGTCTGGTGGATACCGGCGACGGTGCCTGGAGCGAAGGGCAAGCCGCCGCGCTGGCGATGGCCATCTTGTGCCGCGGCATGGGGGCGGCGGAGACGGTGGCGCTGACGCACGCGATGACGCACTCAGGCAGGGTGCTCGACTGGCGCGCCGAAGGCTTCGATGGGCCGGTGCTCGACAAGCACAGCACCGGGGGTGTGGGCGACAAGGTGAGCCTGATCCTGGCCCCGCTGCTGGCCGAGGCGGGCGCGGCGGCCGGCGTCATCGTGCCGATGATCAGCGGCCGTGGCCTGGGCCACACCGGCGGCACGCTCGACAAGCTCGAGGCCCTGCCGGGCTACACGGCGAACCCGCCGCACGATCTGCTCAAGCGCACCTTGCGCGAGGCCGGTTGCGCCATCGTCGGTGCCTCGGCCGACCTGGCCCCGGCGGACCGACGCCTGTATGCCATACGCGATGTCACGGCCACGGTGGAGAGCGTACCGCTCATCACCGCGAGCATCCTGAGCAAGAAGCTCGCGGCCGGCCTCTCGGCTCTGCTGCTGGACGTGAAGGTGGGCAGTGGCGCGATGATGAAGAACCTGCCCGAGGCGCGGGAACTCGCGCGTTGCCTCGTGGACGTGGCTGCGGGGGCCGGCCTGCCGGCGTGCGCGCTCATCACCGACATGGACCGCGTGCTCGGCATGAGTGCGGGCAACGCGCTCGAGGTGCAGGAGGCGATTCACTTCCTCACCGGCCGTGCGCGTGAACCGCGCCTGCTCGAGTTGACGCTGGCGCTCGCCGCGCAGGTGCTGCATTTGGGTGGCGTGGTGGCCGACCTTGCCGGCGCACGACAGCGCGCCGAGGCGGCGCTGGCCGGCGGCGGCGCAGCAGAGCGCTTTGCGCGCATGGTGGCGCGGCTGGGCGGCCCGCGCGATGTGCTCAAGTCGCACGCGATGGTGCCGGCGCCGGTGCAACGCGATGTGCCGGCGCCGCGAGACGGCCAGGTCCTGCGGGTGGACGTGCGTGCGCTCGGCCTGGCCATCGTGGCCTTGGGCGGCGGCCGCCAGCGCGCCGACGCGGCCATCGATCCGAGGGTCGGCTTGACCTGTGCGGCCGCGCCTGCAGACAGACTCGTGCGCGGCCAACCCCTGGCGCGCGTGCATGCCGCCGACGAAGCGGCAGCGGATGCCGCTTGCGCGGCCATCAGCGCCGCCTACACGCTCGGCGACATGAGCCCGGGGCAGGCGGCCGCCGCCGGGCGGACACCGGTGGTGGCCGAGTGGGTGCCTGCGCGGGCGCTTGGCGCGTCTGGCGATAGCGGCAGCGGCAGCGGGCCGCTGGAGCCAGAATGCTCGCCATGAATGCAGCGCTTCGCCTCGCTCTCCTGGTGGCATTGGCCTTGCCGATGGCGCTCATGGACAACGCCGCGGCACAAGCCGCGACCGCGGGTGCGCCCACATCCTCTGGGGCCTCTGGCGGCACCGGCGCCACGGGTGGCACAGGCAGCATCGAGCGCGCCGGCCAGGCTGCGGCACAGGGTGTGCAGCGGGGCGCCTCGGCCGCTGCGGGCGGCGTGCAGCGAGGGGCTGCCGCCGCCGGCAGCGGCATTCAGCGCGGCGGCTCCGCGTCCGCTGGTGGTGTGCAACGCAGCGCCTCAGCCACCGCCAGCGGCGTGCGCCGTGCGGCCTCGGCCAGCGCCGGCGGGGTGCAACGCGCCGCCTCGGCCACGGCACGCGTTGTGACAAAGGCGGAGGAGGCCACGGCGAGCGGCGTGCGCCGCGCCGCCGGCGCGATGGAGCGCGGGGCGCAGAAGGCGGGCGACGCGGTCGACAACACCGCGCGCAGGCTCGGCGTGCCCGGAGCCGGCACACCGCCGGCGCGCAACCCTCAGCCGGGCAGCCCCGGCGGCTGAGGACCGGTGTAACCATGAACCCTGCCCCAGTGGAGCGCGTCAGGCTCTGAACCATGGCAGGCGTCGCGGTCAAGATCTGCTGCATCGCCAGCGTCGAGGAAGCCCAGCTTGCGCTGGCGGCGGGGGCTTGCGCCCTCGGCCTCGTCTCGGCCATGCCAAGCGGCCCGGGCGTGATCAGCGATGCGCGCGTGGCCGAGGTGGCTGCAGCGATGAGCACGCAACCGGTGCGCACTTTCCTGCTCACCTCTCGCACGAGTGCGCAAGACATCGCGTCGCAACACCGGCGTTGCCGCACGACGACGCTGCAGCTGGTCGACCACGTGCCGGCTGGCGAGTTGCGGCAGCTGCGCCGGCTGTGCCCCGAGGTGCAGATCGTGCAGGTCATCCATGTCACCGACACACGCGTGCTCGAAGAGGCGCGTGCCGCCGCCCCGTGGGTGGACGCCTTGCTGCTCGACTCCGGCAACCCCCACCTGGCGGTGAAGGAACTCGGCGGCACCGGGCGCACACACGACTGGGCGCTCAGCCGGCGCATCCGAGACGCCGTGCACCCGCTGCCGCTGTGGCTGGCCGGCGGCCTGCACGCAGGCAATGTGCGCGAGGCCGTGGCCCGCGTGCGGCCGCACGGGGTAGACCTGTGCAGCAGCGTGCGCACGGCCGGCCGGCTGGATGCCGTCAAGCTGGCCGCCTTCATGGCCGAGGCCGGCTCGTGCACGGCCGAGGCTTAGCGGTCGAGAAGAGGTTGAGTAGTGGTTGAGTAGTGGTTGAGTAGGGGACGAGTAGAGGCCGGGTAGAGGCCGGGTAGAGGCTAAGGCGCAACGGCCGAACCCTGGCTGCCAAGGAGCGATGGCCGCCGCAGGATGCGGTGGCCCGCCGTGCTACCTCTCGTGCAGGCTCAGCCGGCCGGCGCGCAGCCAGTAGAGCTGCTCGCCGATCATGACACTGCGTTGCTGAGCGAGCGAGCCCGGCTGCACGCCGGCAACCGACGCGATGGCCGGCTTGCTGGCGAGCGTGCGCGCGGCAAGATCCACCTCCAGGCGCTGCAATGCGTCACGCGGGTTCGTGAACCCTGCATCGAACAGAAACAGCGGCGTCGCAACCCGCATCGCCTGCCCTTGCTGCAGCATCGTGAGGCCCTGGCGCGACGCATCCAGCCCGCTCTGGCTGCCGGCACTGCCGAATACTCGGCTCGCGATCTCGCGCGGACGCGCCGCGTCGGCCA
>JANNRI010000117.1:0-7688 GCA_031401195.1 Burkholderiales bacterium | reverse complement strand
TGGTTGCGGATGAGGGTGCCGGGTGGCCGATGGAGCGAAGTAAAGGGGGAGACCGAGGCCGAAGGGCGAGGTCGGAGGACATGAGCGGAATCGGCCACCCGCCACCCTCGGCCACGCGCCACAACGCTGCGCCGCCTTCGGCCTTCGCCCTTCAGCTGAGCACCCACCTCCACCACCTCCTCCACACGACCGCCGGTCACGCACAGGGAACGCGGGGCCTCTCAACGCAGCGCCACCGTGGGCCGCCGCCACTGCGCATCACTCCACTGCGCGAACGCCGCGAGCAGGCTCGGCGTGCTCGCCTGCTTTACCGGCTCCAGTGTGTCCAGCGCCAGCACCTCGAAGCGGCGGTCGAAGCGGCCTTCTGTGCGCGACTCGCGCGCGACCAGGAGGCGCGGTTGTGCACCCGGTACCCAACCCGCGAACTCCACATAGCCGAGGCCCGGAGCCATGGCCGCCGGCGGCAGCACATCGATGCGCCAGGCGCCACGTTCGGCGCGGAAGAGCCAAAGCTCCGTCCAGCCCTCCAGCGGCTGCACCGCCAGCGCCAGTGCGTCACCACCCGGGCGCAAGCTGAGTGAGCTCGTCCAGACCGTGCCGAAGGTGCAGCGCTCGGCCAGCAGATGCGGGCCTGAGTTGGTGATACCGGTCCGGATGATGCCGTGGGCGCTTCTGCCAGGGGCTGTTGGCGCCGCTCCGCCTGCGGGGCCCATGCCACCTGCGCCACCTGCGCCACCTGCGCCGCCGGCGCCCGCCCGCGGCGGCTCTTCTGCAGCGAGCAGCGCGACGCAGGTTTGCCCGGGCTCCGCGCCGGCATGAGTGACGAAGCGCAGCCCGTTCGCGCCCATGGCCGCCGCAGCCCTGGCCGGCACCGCGGCCCAACGCACTGCGCCGACGCGGATGGCGGCCTCCGCATGCTCCAGCTGGTCGTCATCGGTGAACTCGCTCTTGTCCACGGTGGCCAGTTCGGCCAATGCGCGCTCGGCTGCAGCAAGCGCCGGCCGCTGCGATCGCGCCAGCTGGTGTGCGCGCGCCGCCCACACGCCGGCGCGGCGCAGGTGCAGGCGGTTCTTCATCAAGCCGCTCAGCTCGTTGTAGCCGCGCGGCCAGGGCGTATCGAGCAGGTCGGCACGCCAGACATCGAGCACGATGCGGGCGGTGGGCGCCAGCAATGGATCGACGCAGTCGTGGCGTGTCAGCGCGAGCATTGCGCGTGCCTGCTCTGCGGCCTCGGGTTTGAGCGCAAGCACGCGGCGGAAAGCTGCGCCGTCATAACAAAGCTGCAAGCGCCCCTCGCGCTCCACTGTCACGAAGCGCACGCCGTAGGCGGCCATTGCGTCCACCTGTGCCGCGCTGCTATCGCCGGCGCGTGCCATCGAGGCGCGGCGCGCCAGCCGCTCGGCCATCGTGCCCAAGGCATCGAAGGGTTCGGCGCTGATGCGCTCGGCCGGCGCGGCTTGCAGATACGCGGCCACATAGGCGATGCCCAGCGCCTCCTGCCCCGGCATGTGGCGCAGAAAGCGCAGCAACACCAGCAACTCCTCTGCCTGGTGGGCCGCGAGCTGGATGCGGCGCACCGCGTCCACACGCACGTAGCCCCCGCGCTCGCGGCGGTGGTCGTAGACCTGAAGATGGTCGAGGCGCTGGCCACGCACTTCGAGCAGGTCGCCCTGCGTCAGCTCGGTGTGCACGGCGCCGGCCTCGCGCGGCGCGGCGCGCAGGGCGGTGCGGTCTTGCGCGACGAGCGCGTGGCTGCTCGAGCGCGCAGAAGCCGGCTGCGCGCATGCCGGCGCAGAAGTCAGCGCGAGCACCAGCGCGGCGAGCAAGGCAGCGAGCGAGGTCGCGATGTACGCAGTGCGGCTGCCGCGGCGCCCACGTTGCAGGCTGCCCAGGTCGAGGCTGGAGCGGCTCATTTCACTCCACCTCGGTCTTGGTTTGCGCCGCCGTCTTCTGGATCAGATGCGGGTCGCGGGCCGCGGTGGTGATCTGGCCCAGCCGGGTCCTGAAGTCGGTCATGTTCTTTTCCTCGGTGGGGTGGTGGGGTGGTGGGGTGGTGGAGTTTGGGGAGTCGATAGGGGGCCATTCTTCGAAGCCGCCCCGGAGAGCGAAAGCGCCCCGCCACCCCTCTTGCTTCCCGCGCGCGGAAGAAACCTTCACAGGCCGCGGCCACGCCGCCGACACAATCCACCGCATGACAGCAACGCCTGCCGCCAGCATGCCCGCGCAACGCGTCGCCGTGATCGAAGATGACGGCCCCACCAGCCAGCAGCTCAAGGGCTGGATCCTCGCGGCGCGCCCCGCGCTCGTGGTGGACCAATGGTTCACACGCGACGAGGCCGAAGCGGCGCTCGAGCGCCAGCGCTATGACGCCGTGGTGCTCGACATCGAGCTCGGGCGCGAGCGCCATGCCGGCGTGGCGCTCATCAACGCCATCAACAAGCGCCATGCCGGCACGCCGGTGCTGGTGGTCTCGGCGATGCCTGCGGCGCTGTACCGCAGCATCATGAAGGCGCTCGACGCCTGGGACTATCTACAGAAGACCACGTTCGAGGAAGGCGAGTTCATCGAGACGCTGCTCGAGATCCTGCGCGCAAGAGCGCGCCACAGCGAGGGTGCGCAGGCCGTTGCCGCCGCCAATGCGGCCTCCACCACTGAACTCGCACTGGACCCGCTGCACCAGGCCTCGGCGCTGTACCGCGGGCAGCGTGTCAACCTGCCGCTCACCGCGCAGCGCATCCTCGCCGTGCTGCACGTCAAGCGCGGCGACGTCGTCTCCTACGAAGAGCTGTATGCCGCCATCAAGAGCGGGCGCAACCGCGACAACGTGCGCAAGCACGTGAGCACCATCCGCGAGGCGCTGCGCGAGATCGAGCCGGGGTTTGATGCGATCGAGAACATCCCGATGCGGGGCTTCCGATGGCGGCCATGAAAGCCGCGCCGCCGGTGGCGGTGCCGCGCCGCCTGCGCCTCTTCTTCCGCTGCGCCTTCATCCTGCTGTTGGCCGCCACGCTGGGCCTCGCGCTGGATGTGTTGCACGACGAGAAGCAACGCAGCCACCGCAACTATGCCGAGGGCCTGCGCAAGAGCGAAGCGCAGATCGCCGCGCGCCTGCGCCACCCCACAGGGCAACTGATGCTGCTCAACGCAGCCGCAGCCGACCTGCCCGCGACCCCGCTCACGCCGCTCGTACTGCCTTTCGGCGCCATCGACTTCGACGACCGCGCCAAGGCGCAACAGGCGGTGGAGCTTGCCGGCTGCGGTGTGGTGTATGGCGATGGCGCGACCCTGTGCGCCGGCATCGGCAGCAACCCATTTGCCGGTGCCTTTGTCTATGTGGTTGGGCAGGTCCCCGCGGCTGCGCTGGTGCCGCACCGCGCCGGCCAACTTGATTTGAGCCTGGCCCACCGCGCCTGGGTGGAGGTGCGCGTCGCGGGCGGCGAGAGCTGGCGCTGGATTGCGCCTTTCCAAACGCAGGGCGATGCAGCCCAAGCGGCATCGATGATTGTTGCGCCGAACGCCCAACGCGGCCGCCTCGTCGCATTTGATGCCGATGCCGAGGTGACAGCCGATTCGCGCCCACTGCGCGACGTGCGCGGCTGGATGTGGCAGGAGGGCGGCTGCATCGACGAGCAGGCGAATGCGGTGGCTGCGGCCGCGGGCGGGTCCGCCGTGTGCTTGCGCCGCACCTATGTCTCGATGCGCCTGCCGATTCAGCCCTGGCGCGAAGCGCTGGACCTGCGTGGCGCCGGCGCCTGGCCGCCGGCCGATCTTGCCGGCACACAGGTGCGCTTGCAGCTTCTCGCCCCCGGCGAAGGCCAGGTGCTCTTCGATAGCGACAACCCCGGTCGTGGCGGTACGGCCGCTGCGAGCGCACCTTTCGCACTCGCCGAATTTCGCCGCCTGCTCCTGCCCGGCGAAACGCTGCGCGTGCAGCGAGAAGGCAGCGACGGCGTGATTCTCGAAGCGCGCGGCTCGGATGCGCGCGACGCCAGCGGCGAAGACGCGGCCGCGCCCTGGATCGATAGCCTCATCAGCTGGCTGCCGGTGTCCGGCTTCGACGCGCCCATCGAGTCGCGCTCCACCATCGCCACGCGCCTGGGCCATTACCGGCTCGCGGTGCACGGCGACCTGCGCACCGTGAACCGCCAACTCGCCGGCGTGGCCACACGCCTGGCGGGCTATGTGGGCGCGATGCTCGGCGCCGTGTTGCTCGTGTGGCTGCTGCTCGAGGCGGTGGTGATGCGCCGCATTGCGTTGCTCACACGCCGCGCCGCGGCCGTCTCTGACGGCATGCGTGCAATCAGCGGCAGCGGCAGCGGCGACAGCGCCAACCTGGGCGCGCAGCGCCTTGACCTCACGCTGGATGTGCAAGACCTCTCCGGCCGCGACGAACTCGGCGTGCTCGCGCAAGGCCTGCGCGACTTGCTCGCACGGGTGAATGCCGACATCGAGCGCGAGCAGATCCGCACGCGCCAGGAGCGCGATCAGTGGCATGCGGTCGGCCACGAAATTGTCTCGCCGCTGCAAAGCCTGATGGCATTGCATGGCGCGGATGGCGACCCTGCTTCGCGTTACTTGAGGCGCATGCAGCAAGCGGTGCGCGTGCTTTACGGCCAGGCCTCGCCGAGCGAAGCGTTCGAGAGCACGCAGCTCACGCTCGCGCCGCTGGACCTGAATGCCTTTGCTGCCATGGTGGCGGGCAACGCGCACTACATCGGGATTGCCGATGTCGTCTATGAACCGCTGGGCCTTGCGGCACCCGTGCTGGCCGACGAACACTCGCTCGAAGATGTGCTCACGCACCTGTTGCGCAATGCCGAGCGGCACCGAAAGCCCGGCACGCCGATCAGACTGGCGCTGGCTGCCGCGCCTGGCGCCTGGCGCATCGCCGTGCACAACCGCGGCGAACCGATTGCGCCTGAGATGCTGGAGCGCATGTTCGAATATGGCGTCTCGGGCCGGGCCGGCGTGGATGCCGGCCTGGCCGCCCCTGACGCAGCCCCCGCAGCCCCCGCAGCCACCACCGAAGCGGGCGAGCACAGCCAGCGTGGCCAAGGTCTCTTCGTCGCGCGCACCTATCTGGCCAAGATGGGTGGCACGATCGTCGTGCGCAATGTCGAAACGGTGGTGCGAGTACGGGGTGGCGAGAGCCACGCCGACGCCAGTGCCCACAGCGGCGCCGACATCACCGAATGCGGCGTGAGCTTCGAGATCACCCTGCCCCGCGCCGACGCCGCGGTCGGTTGATGCCCGCCGGCGCGGCCGCCGCCTATGGCCCCCACGGGCGTACTCGTGCTACATTCTCCCCCATGCGTCGCGCTTCTTACTTTGCGTATTTCTGGATCTCGCCCCACCCGGCGGCTGGAGAGGCCTGAACGCGCAAAGCGAAGCAAGCACCCAGAACGAACCGCCGGCACCCCCGGCGGTTTTTTCTTGCCTGCGCCAGAACAAAGCACCAATGCACGCAATACCGACAAGACCCCACGACGACCCCAGGAAGAGCCCATGAACGCCAAAGCCAGTTATCCGGACGAGCGCAGCACCGATCGCACCGGCGATCGACTCACCGACCGCCTCTCGCTCAGCGAGAAGACGAGCGAGACCGACGATCAACGCATCCGTGACGTCATGCCGCTGCCTCCGCCAGAACACCTGATCCGTTTCTTCCCCATCGCGGGCACGCCGGTGGAGACGCTGATCAGCACCACCCGCCACAACGTCCGCCGCATCATGCAGCGCGAGGACGACCGGCTGCTGGTGATCATCGGCCCGTGCTCCATCCACGATCCGGCCGCGGCGCTGGAGTACGCGCGCAAGCTGAAGGGGCTGCGCGACAAACATGCCGCCGACCTGGAAGTGGTGATGCGCGTCTACTTCGAGAAGCCCCGCACCACCGTGGGCTGGAAGGGTCTCATCAACGATCCCTACCTCGACGAGAGTTACCGCATCCACGAGGGCCTGCGCATCGCGCGGCAGCTCTTGGTGGACATCAACCGCCTGGGCATGCCCGCGGGCAGCGAGTTCCTCGACGTCATCAGCCCGCAGTACATCGGCGACATGATCGCCTGGGGCGCGATCGGCGCGCGCACGACCGAGAGCCAGGTGCACCGCGAGCTGGCCAGCGGCCTGTCGGCGCCGATCGGCTTCAAGAACGGCACCGACGGCAATATCAGGATCGCCATCGATGCGCTGCAGGCCGCCGCGCGAGCGCACCACTTCCTCTCGGTGCACAAGAACGGCCAGGTGGCCATCGTCGAGACCAAGGGCAACAAGGACTGCCACATCATTCTGCGCGGCGGCAACAAGGCGCCCAACTACGACGCTGCCAGCGTCGCCGCGGCCTGCGCCGAGATCGAAGCCGCCAAGCTCGACTGCCGCCTGATGATCGACGCCAGCCACGCCAACAGCGAAAAGCAGCACCAGCGGCAGGTCGACGTGGTGCGCGACATCGGTGCGCAGCTCGCCGCGGGGACGCGCTGCATCTTCGGCGTGATGGTCGAGAGCCACCTGCATGCGGGTGCACAGAAATTCAGCCCCGGCACGGACGACCCCGCGAAGCTCGAGTACGGCAAGAGCATCACCGATGCCTGCATCGGCTGGGATGATTCGGTGGAAGTGCTGCGGGAGTTGGCGGCGGCGGTGAAGGCTAGAAGGCGGCACCTACGCTGAGCGGGAGGAGGACGGCGCCGATCGCGGGCATGGCCCGCCGGCCGTCCAGGCTTCGGATGCAACCGCGCGGCCGCTAGACCGGCGCGTTCGTCGCGAAAGCAGCCGCAGTCTGCCGTCGTCTGCCGCAATCAGCCGCGTCGCTCACGTCGCTTACGTCGCTCACGTCGCTTAACGCAACGGTGTCAGCTCGACCCAGGCCCGCCGGGGTCGCGAAAGGGCGCTTCGAGCAGCAGCACGCGGGCGAGGGTGTCGCGGCTGCGCGCGAGGTCGTGGGCGGCAAAGACGATCTGTCGGATGCGCATGGCATGTCTCTCGCAGAAGGATGCTGTCGCGATTCGCGCCTGCGCTATCGAGGATCAGCGGTCGCGCCAACGGCTGCACATCGTTGGCAAGTCAAGCGCCCTCCGTGCCCATCCTTCATCCGGACCGCCCCGCGAAGTGCTCGCCCATCCAGTCCAACAACACGGCCGCCGCCGCCGCATGCTGCTCCAGCGTGAGCATGTGCCCGCAGCGCGGCAGCAGCACGAGCCGTGCACCCCGCACCGCCTGCGCGATTTCGAGTGCCAGTTCCGGCGGCGTCAATGCATCGGCCTCTCCGCACACCACGAGCGTGGGGCAGCTGTGCGTGTTGATGGCCGCCAGGTGAGGGCGGTTGTCGTCGCGCGCCATCACGGCATGGTTCTGCGCGATGAGCTGTGTCGCGCCGGCTCGCCGTACGATCGCGAGGTAGCGTGCCACCAGAGCGCCGTCGCGGGCGTTGTCGGGATGGAAGGCAAGGGCCACGTTGGCACGCAGCACCTCGTCCATGCGCCCCGCGGCGAAGAGCACGCAGGCCTCGGTGCGCAAGCGGATCATCTCGGGCGTGTCGGGCCTGGCCGTGGTGGCCAGCAGCGCGAGGCCGGCCACGCGCGCTGGCGCCGCGCGTGCCACATGCAACGCCAGCATGCCGCCCATCGAGTGGCCCACCAGCACCAGCGGCCCCGCGTGCGCGGCGAGCAGAGCGCGTGCCATTTCTGGCA
>JANNRI010000116.1:0-25344 GCA_031401195.1 Burkholderiales bacterium | reverse complement strand
CTGGCCGGACCTTGAGGCATCATAGAGCGCGACATGGGTCTCTTTCTACTCAAGCGTTTTGCCACCTTCCTCGCCACGCTGGCAGTGGCGTCGTTTGTGGTGTTCGCAGTGCTCGAGGTGCTGCCCGGCAACGCAGCCGAGGTCATCCTTGGCGAGACGGCTACGCCGGAGTCGGTGGCCACGCTGAAGGCCAAGCTTGGCCTCGACCGGCCCGCGGCCACGCGTTATGCCGACTGGGTGGGCGGCTGGCTGCAGGGCCGCACCGCGCAGAGCATCAGCTACGACACGCCCACCGCCGAGCTCATCGCCGAGCGCATGCGCGTGACCCTGCCGCTGGCAGTGATGGCGATGCTCATCACCGTCGTGCTCGCGCTCGGCCTGGGTCTCTATGCCGCCTCTCAGCACAACAAGCTCGGCGACGTGGGCGTGATGGCGGCGAGCCAGGTCGGCATCGCGATCCCGAATTTCTGGTTCGCGATCCTGCTCATCCTGTTGTTCGCCGTGCACCTGCAGTGGGTGAGCGCCGGCGGGTTCCCGGGCTGGACCGAAGACGAAGGCGGTGGTCTGTGGGAGGGCCTGGCCGCGCTCATCCTGCCGGCTATCGCGCTGGCCCTGGTGCAGGCTGCGATCCTGGCGCGTGTCACGCGCTCGGCGGTGATCGAGGTCATGCGCGAGGACTTCGTGCGCACCGCGCGCGCCAAGGGCCTGTCGCGGCGCCAGGCGCTGTGGCGCCACGTGCTGCGCAACGCGATGATCCCGGTGCTCACGGTGGCGGGGCTGCAGTTTGCCAATCTCATCACCGGCACCATCGTGGTCGAGAACGTCTTCGTGCTGCCGGGCATCGGCCGGCTCGTCTTCCAGGCCATCAGCAACCGCGACCTGATCGTGGTGCGCGATGTCGTCATGCTTCTGGCGGCGGTGGTGGTGGTGGTGAACTTCGTCGTCGACTTGCTCTACGCGGTGATCGACCCGCGGCTGCGGGTGGCCTCGGCGTGAGCGCGGCCCCACGTGTGCCCGTGCCTACGCCTGTGCCTGCGCCTGTGCCGGATCAACCACCCATCGGCACATTGAGGAGCGGGCCGGGCGGCTTCTGGCGCCGCGCCCGTGCCCATCCGAGCTTCATGGTCGGCGGCCTGCTCAGCGCCGCGCTGGCGATGGCCGCGTTCGTCTCGCTGTTCTGGTCGCCCTATCCGCCGGCCGAGATCGACATCCCCAAGAAGCTGCAGTTACCCAGCGCCGCGCACTGGCTGGGCACGGACAGCCTCGGGCGCGACATCACTTCGCAGTTGTTGGTGGGGGCGCAGAACAGCATCGTGGTGGGTGTCATCGCGGTGGGCATCGGCCTCATCATCGGCGTGGCCCTGGGTTGCCTCGCTTCGGCCTCGCGTTCGCAGGGCCGCGGCTGGGTCGAGGAGATCGTGATGCGCGCGAGCGACTTCACCTTCGCCTTCCCCGCGCTGCTGTCGGCCATCATGCTGACCGCCATCTACGGGCCGGGGCTGGTGATGAGCATCGTTGCCATCGGCATCTTTAACATCCCGGTCTTCGCGCGTATCGCGCGCGGCAGTGCCAACGCGGTGTGGACGCGCGAGTACGTCACCGCGGCCCGCGCCGCGGGCAAGGGGCCGGGGCGCATCACGCTCGACCACGTGCTGCCCAATATCGCGAGCCCCCTCATCGTGCAGGCGAGCATCTCGTTTGCCACTGCCATCCTGGCTGAGGCGGCGTTGAGTTACCTGGGTCTGGGCACGCAGCCGCCGCAGCCGAGCTGGGGCCGCATGCTCAACGAGGCGCAGACACAGATGTTTGCGGCGCCCCTGCTCGCCGTGTACCCGGGGGTGGCGATCATGCTGAGCGTGCTCGGTTTGAACCTGCTGGGCGACGGCCTGCGCGACCTGCTCGACCCCAAGCTGGCGCGACGGCGCTGAGTCCGAAGGAGTGCCTCCGATGAAGACGCTGCAGATCGACTTTGTCTCCGACGTGGCTTGCCCGTGGTGCGCCGTCGGCCTGAATGCCCTGGAGCAGGCGCTGCGTGAGCTCGGGCCCGAGCTCGCCGTGCGCGTGCAGTTCCAACCCTTCGAGCTCAACCCCGACATGCCGGCCGAGGGCGCCGACACCGTGGCCTACCTGGGCGCCAAGTACGGCATCGACGAGGCACAGATTCGCACCAACCAGGCCCGCATCCGCGAGATGGGCGCGGCGGTGGGCTTCAGTTTCGGCGAGCGCACGCGTGTATGGAATACCTTCGATGCGCACCGCCTGCTGCACTGGGCCGGGCTGATGGGCCGACAGCGCGAGCTCAAGCACGCGCTGCTCACGGCGTATCACGGCCAGGGCCGCAATCCGGGCGCGCACGACGTGCTGCTGGACCTGGCGGTGGCCGTGGGCCTGCCGGCCGACGAGGCGCGGCGCATCCTCGCCGGCGACACCTACGCCACCGAGGTGCGCGAGGCCGAGCGCGAGTGGCAAGAGGCGGGCATCCGCAGCGTACCCTCGGTGGTGATCAACCGACAGCACCTCATCCAGGGCGCGCAGCCGCCCGAGGCCTTCGCGCAGGCGATGCGCCGCGTGGCGGAAGCGGGCTGAGCCCGGGCCGAATCTGATCGCTCGGTTCAGCGCACGTCGGGGCGCGCCAGCTCGGCAGGTATCGCCTCGGCCAGGAAGTCGAATACGCGCCGCACGAGCGCGCTGCCGCGGATTTCGCGGTGCACGGCCAGCCAGCAGGGCAGTGGCGGAATCTTCAACTGCGCCAGCAGCGCCACGACGCCCAGCCAGTAGCGCAGGTTGTATTGCGCCACGAATCCGATGCCGGCGCCAGCCGCGACGAGGCGGCCGTAGGCGAGCTGATCGTCGGTGCGCAGCGCGAACTGCTCGCGGCCGATCGACATGCCCAATGCCCCGAAGCCGCGCACGAGCAGTTCGTCGCGGTCGTAGCCGATCAGGCGATGGCGCAGCAACTCGTCGGGGCGGCGCGGCGTGCCCGCTCGTGCCAGATAGCTCTCGTGGGCGCAGGCGGTGATCGGCAGATCGGCCAGCTTCCTGGCCACCAGCGAGGCCTGGGTCGGCCGCACCATGCGCACCGCGATGTCGGCTTCGCGCCGCAGCAGGTTGCTGAGCTGGTTGGAGGCCACGAGCTCGATCTCGATGCCCGGCTCCTCGGCCTGCAGCGCGGCCAGCACGGGCGGCAGCAGGTAGCTGGCGGCCACCTGGCTGGTGGTGATGCGCACGGTGCCGGTGGTCAGATTGCGCCGCCGCATCAGGCGGCGCATCAGGTCGTCGGCGCCGCTTTCCATCTGGCGCGCCGATTCGGCGATGGCCAGCGCCATGGCGGTGGGCTCCACCCCGCGCCCGGTGCGTTCGAACAGCGCAGCACCGAGCTGCACCTCGAGCGCGGCCACCTGCCGCGACAGCGTGGGCTGTTGCGCACCGAGCTTCTTCGCCGCGCCGCTCAGGCTGCCGGCATCCAGCACCGCCAGGAAGCTCTGCACCAGGGCCCAGTCGAAACGTTCGGCAGCCATGCGGAAATGTATAGCTCGATTGCATTCCTCGGCAATTGCCGAATGGGCCGCCGCGACCGAGACTGCTTCCACTCGACACGCACGGAGTCCACGATGCCAACCCCCACCGTTCTCGTCCTCGGTTCCAACGGCCGTTTCGGCCAGGCTGCCGTCAAGGCCTTCGCCGCCGCCGGCTGGCGCGTGCTGGCCCAGGCGCGCCGGGCGCCGGCCGCGCTGCCCGCTGGGGCCACGCACCTGGGCGCTGCACTGGACGACACGGAAGCCCTCGCCGCGCAGGCCGCCGGCGCGCGGGCGGTGGTGTATGCGATCAACCCGGTCTACACCGAATGGACTCAGAAGATGTTGCCGCTGGCCCGCCAGGGCATGGCGGTGGCTGAAAGGCTGGGCGCCCTGTTCATGCTGCCGGGCAACGTGTACGGCTTCGGCGAGGGCATGCCGGCGCTGCTGCGTGTAGACACGCCCGAGCGCCCGACGACCCTCAAGGGCCGCCAGCGCCAGACGTTGGAAGCCGAACTGCGTGCCCGCGGCACCGAGGGCCGGATCAAATCGGTGGTGATCCGCGCTGGCGACTTCTATGGCGTTGGCAGCGGCTCTTGGCTGGACTTGGCGGTGGCGAAGTCGCTCGCGCGCGGCAAGCTCGTGTACCCCGGCCCGCTCGACGTGCCGCATGCCTGGGCCTACCTGCCCGATCTGGCGTGCGCCTTCGTGGCCGTCGCGGCACAGGAACAAGCGCCGGCCTACCGCGCCTTGCACTTCGCCGGCCACACGCTCACCGGGCGCGAACTGCTGGCCGCGGTGGAGGCCGCCGCCGACGAACTCGGCCTGCGCCCGGAACGCGGCTGGCTTCACGGTGGTTTGCCATGGGGCGTGATTCGCGCCATCGGTCTCGTCAACCCGATGATGCGTGAGCTGGCCGGCATGAGTTACCTGTGGCGCGTGCCGCACGCGCTGGATGGCGGCGCGCTCGAACGTGCCGTCGGCGCGCTGCCTGCCACGCCCCCGCGCCAGGCACTGCACGCGGCCTTGGCTGACCTCGGCTTCGGCGCGGACCGCGCTGCCGCTGCCGCTGCCGGTGTCGGTGCCGCTCCTGTCGCTGGTGCCACGGCGCACTGACCACCCGCTACCGATCCACCCCTGCCTCTTTCAAGGAAACTCTCATGACGACCCCATCCACCGTCCTGCGCTACCCCACGGCCACCGAGCACCCGCACCCGCGGGCCCGTGGGCTCGGCGCCCTGCTCATCGTCGATGCGCTGCTGTCCTTCGCGCCGGTGGCGATCCTCGCCCCTGCCATCGGTTGGCCCGCGTCGCTGGGCAAGCCGTCGGCCGAGCAACTGGCCGCCATCGCCGCTGCGCCGGAAGCAGTCACGGCCGGCTACGGCCTGTACCTGCTGTATTCGATCCTGGTGGCGCCGGTGATGATCGCGCTGGCGGCGCGCCTCAAGGGGGGCCTCGCCTCACCGCTGGGCATGACGGTGGCCGCCTTCGCCACGCTGTCGGCTCTAGCGCGCGCGATCGGCATCCTGCGCTGGCTGACCGTGATGCCTGCGCTGGCCGCAACGCATGCCGCCGCCGACCCCGCGGCAAAGGCGCAGATCGAACTGATCTTCAACGCCGTCACCCTCTACGGTGGTGGCATCGGCGAGGTGCTCGGCGTCAGCCTGTTCATGGCGCTGGCGCTGGGCACGCTCAGCGTCGGCGCGCTGGTGCGTGGCGGGCTGCCGACCTGGCTGGCCGGCTTCGGGTTCGTCGCTGCGCTCGGCCTTGCCGCCCTGGCACTGCCGGTGTTCGGCGGCCCGGCTCTCATGCCCGTGGCGGCGGCGGTGACGCTGCTCTCGACCTGGATGCTGGCGGCCGGCGTACGCTTGCTGTGGGGCGGTGAGCCGGGTTGAGCGCCAGAGCGCCATCCAGGCGATGATCCCGGGGCGCGTTGCGCAGAACGAAGGACGGACACCACATGCGACCCACCATCGTCTTCAAGGGCGAGACTCTCGCGCCGGAGGCGTTCGAGCAACGTTGCATGCGCTCGGCCGCGGCGCTGCAGGCGGCCGGCGTGGGCGATGGTGATGTCGTCGCCCTGCTCATGCACAACAGCCCGCAGGCGATGGAGCTGATGGTCGCGGCGCGCCACCTCGGCGCGCAATGGTGCCCGGTGAACTGGCACTTCTTGGCCGACGAGTTGCAGCACATCCTCGACGACAGCGGGGCCAAGGTGCTGATTGCCGACGCCGCGCTGCTCGCCGCGCTGCCGGGCTTGCGGCCGGGCTCGCGGACGGGATGGCAGTCGGGCTCGCAAACGGGATCGCGAACGGGATCGCACACCGGCTCGCAAACGGGCTCTGCCTGGCTGTGGTCCATCCGCGGCAGCGCGTCGGGCGTGCCCGCCTGGGAGCCGCAACGCGACGCCACGCCGCCGATCACGACCGCCGACGCGCCGCCGCGAGGCGCGATGTTCTACACCTCGGGCACCACGGGCCGGCCCAAGGGCATCGTGCGCCAGCCGATGGCGGCGGCGCTGGCCCCGGCAGCGCTCGAGATGCGGCGCATGGCCTATGGCACCGAGCCCGGCATGCGCGCGTTGCTCAACGCGCCCTGGTACCACAGCGCCCCGAACAGCTATGCACTGGGCATCGCGCAGGACGAGGGCACGCTCTTCATCGAAGAGCGCTTCGACGCCGAGCGCACCTTGCAGCTCATTCACGAGCAGCGCCTCACCCACGCCTACCTGGTGCCGACGATGTACGTGCGTTTGCTCGCCCTGCCGCCCGAGGTGCGCGCGAAGTACAACCTGCGCTCGATGCGCTTCGTCTGCTCCACCGGCAGCCCCTGCCCGCCGCAGGTGAAGCGCGCCATGATCGAGTGGTGGGGCCCGGTCATCCACGAGTGTTATGGCGCCAGCGAACTGGGCTACATGACGCTGCTGACGAGCGGGCAGGCCCTGCGCAAGCCCGGCTCGGCGGGCCTGCCGATGCCCGGCGTGGTGCTGAAGATCCTCGACGAGGAGGGCCGCGAGCTGCCGGCAGGCGAGCCCGGCCTCATCTACATCCATCAGCCCGCCACGCCCGACTTCACCTACGTCGGCAACGCCGAGGCCCGCGCGCGCATGGAGCGGCAAGGATTGAAGACCATGGGCGATGTCGGCTATGTCGACGAGGACGGTTTCCTCTTCATCGTCGACCGCCAGGCCGACATGGTGATCAGCGGCGGCGTCAACATCTACCCGGTCGAGATCGAGCATGTGCTGCAGGGCATGCCCGGGGTCGCCGACTGCGCCGTCTTCGGCATTCCCGACGACGAGTTCGGCGAGGCCTTGGCCGCCGCCGTGCAGCCCGGCCCCGGCGCCACGCTCACGGCCGAGGCCGTGCGCGAGTGGCTGCGCGAGCGCATGGCCAGCTACAAGGTGCCCAGGGTCGTCACCGTGCACGAGCAACTGCCGCGCGAGGACACCGGCAAGATCTTCAAGCGCCGCCTGCGCGACCCGTACTGGGCCGGACGGACGCGACGGGTGTGAGGCGCCGTGGCGCGCCCACGCGGGGCGCATCGCTTGCCGCTTCTGGGCGGGTCGGCCCCGGCTTCTGAGCTATCGTCCCTGCGTGCCCTTGCTGGAAGTTCGAGACCTGCGCGTCACGCTGATGACCGCCCGCGGCCCCGCCGATGCGCTGCGCGAGGTGTCGTTTGCGTTGGAGCGCGGGCAGACGCTCGGGCTGATCGGCGAGTCGGGCTGCGGCAAGTCGATCACCGCGCTCGCGCTCATGGGCCTGCTGCCCGAGGGCGCGAAGGTGACCGGCTCGATCCGCTTCGACGGCATCGAGCTCACCACGCTCGACGAGCCGGCCTGGTGCAAGCTGCGCGGCAGTCGCATCGGCATGGTGTTCCAGGAGCCGATGACCGCGCTCAACCCGCTGCACACGGTGGGCGCACAGATCGGCGAATCGCTGCGCCTGCACCAGGGGCTGGATGCGCGCGCCGCACGGGCCGAGGCACAACGTCTGCTGGAGCGCGTGCAGTTGCCGCAGCCCGCGCAGCGGCTCGACGCCTACCCGCACCAGCTCTCCGGCGGCCAGCGCCAGCGCGTGGTGATCGCCATCGCGCTGGCCTGCGGGCCCGATTTGCTCGTCGCCGACGAGCCCACCACGGCGCTGGACGTGACCATCCAGCGCGAGGTGCTCGACCTCATTGCCGAACTCGTGCGCGAGAGCGGCATGGGCCTGGTGCTCATCAGCCACAACCTGGGCGTGATGGCCGACCGCGTGCAACGGCTCTTCGTCATGTACGGCGGCACGGTGGTCGAGAGCGGGCCCACGACCGAGGTCTTCGAGCGGCGCGCGCACCCCTACACGCAAGGCCTGTTTGCCGCGCGGCCACGCCTGGGGCTGGCGCGCGGCACGCGGCTGGCCACGATCCCGGGGCGCGTGCCCGAGCTGGCCGATCTGCCTGCGGGCTGCCCCTTTGCCGAGCGCTGCACGAAGGCGGCCGACGGGTGTCGCGGCGGTTTGCCGCCACCCGTCTCGGTCGGTTCGAACCACGTCGCGCGCTGCGTGCGCCTCGACGCATGAGACGCCGGGCCGCTCCCAAGGCGAATGCCGTAGTGCGCAGCGCGGAGGTTGCCTGATGAGCCCGACCGGCCAACCGCAGGGCGACAACCGGACTGGGCCGCACGAAGGCACTGCGCTGGGCGCCACCCTGCTCGAAGTTGCCGGCCTTGGCAAGCGCTACCGCCTGCCGCGCGAGCACCTGCTCGCACGCGCGCCCGAGGTGCAGGCGCTCGTCGACGTGAGCTTCACACTCGCCGCCGGATGCAGCCTGGGCATCGTCGGCGAGTCGGGCTCCGGCAAGAGCACGCTGGCGCGGCTGGTGATGGCGCTCGAGCCACCCAGCACCGGACGCGTGCTGCTCGAGGGCGAAGACCTGCATGCGCTGGACCCCGCGGCGCTGCGCCAGGCGCGCGCCAAGTTGCAGATGGTGTTCCAGGACCCCTACGGCTCGCTCGACCCGCGCCGCACCGTGCTGCAGACGGTGGCCGAGCCGCTGGCCGTGTTGCATGGCGCCGGCCGTACCGAGCAGCGCGAACGCGCCGGCGAAGCGCTCGATGCCGTCGGGCTGCGCGAAAGCGATCTCGCCAAATACCCGCACGAATTCAGCGGCGGCCAGCGCCAGCGCATCGCTATCGCGCGCGCGCTCATCACGCGGCCCAAGCTGATCGTCGCCGACGAGCCGGTGAGTGCGCTGGACGTGAGCGTGCAGGCCCAGGTGCTCAACCTGATGCAGGACCTGCAGGAACGCTACGGCCTCGCCTACCTGTTCATCAGCCACGATCTTGCGGTGGTGGACCTGGTGTGCGACGAAGTCATCGTGCTGCAGCACGGCCGCATCGTCGAGCGCGGCGATCCCGACCGGCTGTTTCGTGCCCCCGAGCACCCCTATACGCAGCGCTTGCTCGAGGCGGCGCCTAGGCACTGACGGCGCCGGGCCGGGCACTTGGGGGCTCGTGGCCGCAGGGCCGCACAAGTCGCAGAACCCCGGTCCGGCCGCACCTTTCGGCGGCTGCCGCAGAATGGCCGCCTGGCAGCCCAAGAGGAGAAGCAAATGCCGAACGTGAAACGCCGCACCTTGGTCCATGGTCTCGTCGCCGCTGCGCCGCTGGCCGCCGCCTGGCCCGCCGCACTGGCACAGAAGCGCAAGGACAGTGTCGTGCTGGCCATGGTGCTGGAGCCCACAGGGCTCGATCCCACCAGCGGCGCCTCTGCCGCCATCGGCGAGATCGTGCACTACAACATCCTCGAGGGTCTCGTGCGGATCGGCGTCGACGGCGCCGTCACGCCGCTGCTGGCCGAGAGCTGGACGCTGGCGCCGGATGGCAAGGCCTACACCTTCCAGCTCAAGCGCGGCATCAAATTCAGCGACGGCGCCGTGTTCGACGCCAATGCGGTGAAGTTCAGCTTCGACCGCGCGCGCGACGCCAAGAGCACCAACAAGGCGAAAAAGGCGCTCTTCGACAACATCTCCAGCGTCGTCGTGCACGATCCACATTCGCTGACGCTGGTGCTCGACAAGGCCGACGCCTCGGTGCCGTTCCGCCTGGGCGAGAACACGGCCGTCATCCTGCACCCCGACAGCGCTGCGCAGGCCAACACCAAGCCGGTGGGCACGGGCCCGTTCACACTCGAGACCTGGAACAAGGGCAGCTCGGTCGCTCTCGCCAAGTCGGCCACCTTCCGCGACGCGGCCAAGGTGCGGCTGGCCAAGGTGACCCTTCGCTTCATCAACGACCCGGCCGCGCAGGTGGCAGCACTCTTGGCCGGCGACATCGACGGCATGCCGCGCTTCGCCGCGCTGCAGTCGCTCAAGCAGTTCCAGGCCGACAAGCGCTTCGTCGTCGAGGTGGGCAGCACCGCCGGCAAGGGCATCATGTCGGTCAACAACAAGAAGGCGCCGTTCAACGACGTGCGCGTGCGCCGGGCGCTGGCGCATGCGATCGACCGCCAGGCCTTCATCGACGGCGCCCAGGAGGGCCTGGGCAAGCCCATCGGCAGCCACTTCGCTCCCACCGATGCGGGCTACCTCGATCTCACCAAGGCTTACCCCTACGACCCCGAGCGCGCCAAGGCCCTGCTCAAGGAGGCCGGCATCACGACCCCGCTCAGCGTCACGCTGACCTTGCCGCCGCCGCAGTACGCTAGGAAGGGCGGCGAGATCGTCGCCGCGCAGCTGGCCAAGGTGGGCATCAACGCCAAGATCGAGAACGTCGAGTGGGCGCAGTGGCTCTCCGGCCCGTTCAAGGGCAACTTCGACCTCACCATCATCAACCACGTCGAGCCGCTGGACTACGCCACCGCCTACGCCGACCCGAACTACTACTTCGGCTACGACAGCGCCAAGTTCCGCGGCCTCGTGGGCCAGCTCGCCGCCACGAGCGACGCCAAGGAAAAGGCGCGCCTGTGGCAGGCCGTGCAGCGCCAGCTTGCCGAGGACGCGGTGAACGTCTTCATCTGGAACCCGGCGCAGGTGGCGGTATTCCGCAAGGGGCTGAAGGGCCTGTGGAACAGCTCGCCCATCTTCGCCAACGACATGGGCGCCGTGAGTTGGACCTGAGGGGAGCCGAACGCATGATGCTCGAGGAGGCGGGCGCCGTCGCCGGCCGCTTGCACACCCTGCAGCGCCTGTACGCCGCCTTCGAGCGGCGTGACGGCGAGGCGATGCAGGCCCTGTATGCGCCACAGGCCACCTTCGACGACCCGGTGTTCTCGCTGCATGGCGCGCACGAGATCGGCGGCATGTGGCGCATGCTGTGCCGCTCGGCGCGCAAGCGCAGCCGCGACGAGTGGTCGCTCGAGGCCGGCGGCTTCCGCGTCGAGGGCGATCAGGGCCACGCGCACTGGGAAGCCACGTACTTGTACGGCCCGGCCGACCGCCGTGTGCACAACGTCGTCGACTCGACCTTCGAGTTCACGGCCGATGGGCTCATCCTCAGGCACGTGGACCGGTTCGACTTTGCGGTCTGGGCGCGCCAGGCGCTCGGGTTGCCGGGGCAGCTGCTAGGCTGGTCGCCGGTGCTGCGCCGCATTGCGCGCAAGCAGGCGGCCGACAAGCTGGCGCGCTTCCTGGCCAGCCACTTGTGATCCCGCTGAAAAGCCTCTGAGGCCGCATCCATGACCCACTCCACCGGCGTGTCGGCCTCGGCCGCGCCGACCGCGTTGCACGACTGGACCGCGGCCGAACTCTCCGCGGGTTATGCGGCGGGCACGCTCTCGCCGGTGCAAGCCACGCAGGCGGTGCTCGACCATATCGCGCGCTGGGAGCCTCATCTGCATGCGTTGTATGCCTTCGATGGCGAACGAGCGCTGACGCTGGCGCGCGCGAGCGAAGCGCGCTGGCATCAACGCGCGCCGCGCTCGCCCCTGGACGGCGTGCCGGTGACGATCAAGGAGAACATCGCTACACGAGGCACGCCGGTGCCGCTGGGCACCGCCGCCACTGAGCTGACCCCGGCCGCCGAAGACGCGCCACCCGCGGCGCGTCTGGCCGAAGCCGGCTGCGTGCTGCTGGCCAAGACGACGATGCCCGACTACGGCATGCTGAGCTCGGGCCTGTCGACCTTCCACGCACTGGCGCGCAACCCGTGGGATCTGTCCAAGAACCCGGGCGGCAGCAGCGCTGGTGCAGGCGCTGCGGCGGCGGCCGGTTATGGCCCGCTGCACGTCGGCACCGACATCGGCGGCTCGATACGCCTGCCTGCAGGCTGGTGCGGCGTGGTGGGTTTCAAACCGAGCAATGGCCGGGTGCCCATCAAGCCACCCTACATCGGGCGCGTCGCCGGGCCGATGACGCGCAGCGTCACCGACGCCGCGCTGATGATGGCCGTGCTGTCGCGCCCCGACTGGCGCGACGCGATGAGCCTGCCGCACCAGGACTTGCCCTGGGGCGAGCTGGCCTGTGATGTGCGCGGCCTGAAGATCGGCCTGCTGCTCGATGCCGGCTGGGGCCTCGCACCCGGCGCCGACATCGTGAGCGCGGTGCAAGGCGCGGCGCGCCTGTTCGAGCAGGCCGGCGCCACCGTCGTGCTGATGAAGCCCTACACCACGCGCGAGATGGCCGATGGCATCAACCTCTTCTGGCGCGTGCGCAGCTGGGTCGATATCAGCGGCCTGCCGCCAGCGCGGCGCGACAAGGTGTTGCCCTACATCCGCGAGTGGGCCGCGATCGGCGAGCGCACCGGCACCGCCGAGCTGTTCCAGGGCTTCAGCCAGATCGCAGCGCTGCGCGACGCCGCCGTGGCCGCCTGCCAGCCTTTCGACTTCGTGCTCTCGCCTGTGGCACCGGTGAGCACCTACCCCGCCGAGTGGGCCAGCCCCACCAACAACCCACTGACCACGATGGACCACATCGGATTCACGCTGCCGTTCAACATGAGCGAGCAGCCGGCCATCAGCGTGCCTTGCGGGCACGACGCCGCAGGGCTGCCGGTCGGCCTGCAGATCATCGGACGGCGGCACGATGACCTAGGCGTGCTGCGCCTGGCACGCGCCTTCGAGCGCCTGCGGCCGGCGGCCGCCCTGAACCCCTGGCCGACGCCACCGCGGCCCTGAGCGCGGTGGGCCGTGCAGAGTGCGCTGGCACGCGCGACATGCCCCCGGATAACCTGGCGCCTGCTCGCCGCAAACCCCTCAAATGCGCGCGGCAAGCCCGGCGCCGGCCTGCCACGAACCCGCCACCGCGGCGCGCTAAAGTCAGTGCCATGGCCCATCAAGACCCGCGCGGCAATCCTTGCGCCAGTGCCAGCCCGGCCGCGCGCGAGGCAGCGGAGCGGGCCTTGTGGCGGATGATGTCGTTCTACGACGTGCCGACCGCGGACCTCGACCGCGCCATCGCCGCTGATCCGGGCTGGGCCTTGCCACATGTGATGAAGGCCGGCTTCCTGCTCAGCCTGACCGAACCCGCGCTCGTGGCCGAAGCCACGGCGCATCTCGAAGCGGCTCGCAAGCGCATCGACCAAGCCACGGCGCGCGAGAAAGCGCATGTCGAGGCCGTGCAGCAGGTGCTCGAAGGGCGCTGGCACAGCGCCTGCCGCACCTGGGACGAACTGCTCGTGGAGCACCCTCGCGACGCACTCGCGTTGCAGTGGGCACACCTGTGGGACTTTTACCGCGGCGATCTCGGGGGCCTGCGTGGCCGCCCGGCACGGGCGCTGCCCGAATGGGACGAAGCCGATCCGCTGTACGCCCACGTGCTTGCGCTTTATGCCTTCGGGCTGGAGGAGAACCACCTGCAGCCGCAGGCCGAGGAGGCCGGCCGCCGCGCGCTGGCGATCGAACCGCGTGCGCCCTGGGCGGTGCACGCGGTGGCGCACGTGATGGAGATGCAGGGTCGCTTCGAAGAGGGGGGCGCCTGGTTGCGCCAGCACCAGGCCGTCTGGGCCGATGGCAACGGCTTCTCGGGCCACCTGTGGTGGCACAAGGCGCTGTTCCGCCTCGAGGCGCTGGACGTCGTTGGCGTTCTGCGGCTGGTCGACAGCCACATCAGCGGTGAGACACTGCAGATCACGCTGCAGCGCGTGGACGCAGCCGCCATCCTGTGGCGCCTGCACCTGCTGGGCGAAGACGTGACCTCCCGCTGCGCCGCGCTTCTCGAGGGCTGGGACTTTCAAGGCGAGGCCGCCGGCTACTACGCGTTCAACGACGTGCACGCGGTACTTGCCATGCTCGGTGCAGGCGAAGTGCATCGCGCCGAGGCCTGGGCGGCGCGCTGCGCCGAGCGCGCCATGGCCCCCGAGGACGCACGCCGCACCAACCACCTGATGGCGCGCGAGGTGGGGCTGCCGCTCATGCGCGGGCTGCTTTCCTGGCAGCGTGGTGCGGCCACCGTGGCATGTGAGCAGATCTACCCGGTGCGCGCGCTGGCGCAGCGCTTCGGCGGCAGCCACGCCCAGCGCGACCTGATCGACCTCACGTTGCTCGCTGCCGCGGCCGGAGGCGGCCACCGTGGCATGGGCCGCGCCCTCGTCAACGAACGCCGCATGGCCAAGCCGGTGACGCCCCTGACGAGGCACTGGATGGACGCGCTGGGTGACTCCGAGGGCGCGAGGGCATGAACCCGTCGGGCCGCTCCCAAGGCGAATACCGCAGCGCGCAGCGCGGAGGTTGCCTGATGAGCCCGCAGGGCCGCCCCAAGGGCGAATACTGGAGCGCGTGGCACGCAGGCGTGCCATTGCGCGTAACGGGCGCGGAGGCACCACCGTGAATGCGCAGGAAAAGAAGGAGCAACGCCTGCGGCTCGTCGACGACGAGATCGGCCGCCATCTGGCCGAGGCCGAGAAGAGTGGCGAGTTGCGCGCCGCGCGCGGCTTCGGCAAGCCGCTCGATCTGGGGGACGGCTACGAACAGACGCCTGCGGAGTTCCGCATGTCGATGAAGATCCTCAAGGACGCGGGCGTCGTGCCGGCCGAGGTGGAGGCGATGCGCGAGATCGCGGCATTGCAGGCCGAACTCGACGCATTGCCGCCGGGCACTGACGAGGGCGTTGTGCGCCCGTTGCGCAAGAAACTCGCCGACAAGCGCCAGGTGCTCGCACTCAGGCTGGAGAGGTTGCGCGCAAGCGGCACGTTCTAGCCGGCCCAGGCCCAGGCCCGGGCCGATCCGGCGCCAACCCGGGCGTGGGCCAGGCCGAAGCGCAGCACGCCTGGCTCACACCCAGGGCTGGGGCAACTGCTCCACGGCGATGGCCTGATGCACGGCCGGCCTTGCCAGCAAACGCTGCAGGTACGGACCGACGTGCGCGTACTCGCGCGCCGGTCGGCTGCCGGCAAAGCCGCGAGTCCAACGGCACAGCATGAAGACGTAGGGATCGAGTGCGCAGAACGCCGTGCCATTGAACCACGGGCCACCTTGGCTGGCCAGGTGCCTGTCGATCTGGCCCAGGCAGTCGTCGATGCGCGACTGTGCATGGGCCTTCAGCTGCTGCGCGCCTGCAGCATTGCCCGAGTCGACATAGCGGTCGGCGTAGAAGTAGAGCGGCATCGCGGCCTGCAGCGTATTGGTCAGCCACATCAGCCACTTGTAGAACAGCGCGCGCTGGGGCGTGCCCAGCGCCGGCGCGAGCGCTGCCTGCGGGTGCGTGTCGGCCAGGTGAAGCAGGATCGCGGCCGTCTCGTGGAGCACGAGGTCGCCGTCCACGAGCACCGGAATGAGGCCGTTCGGATTGAGCCTGAGATACTCGGCCGACTTGTGCGCACCCTGGGTACGGTCGACGAGTTTCAGCTCGAATGGCACACCCAGTTCGCGCAGCAGCACATGGGGCGCGAAGCTTGCATTGCTCGGAAAATAGTGCAGCGTGATCATGCTGTCATCATGACATGCACCGCCCGGCGCCGGCGCTCACGCCCGACTCCTGCAAACCCCTTGGAGGCCCACGATGTCCGAATACACCGCCCGTCTGCTCTGGCAGCGCCAGCCCCTGGAGGCATTTACCGACAACCGCTACAGCCGCCGCCACAGCGTCACGTTTGATGGCGGGGCGGTGGTGCCGGCATCGTCCTCGCCCGCGGTGGTGCCGTTGCCGTTTTCGGACGCCAGCGCCGTCGACCCAGAGGAGATGTTCGTTGCCTCGCTCTCGTCGTGCCACATGCTTTGGTTCCTGTCCTTGGCCGCAGCGGCGGGGCACCACATCGAGCGCTACGAGGACGAGGCGGCGGGCACCATGGGGCGCAATGCCGAAGGCCGCACCGCCATGACGCGTGTGGTGCTGCGCCCGCGGGTGCAATTCGTGTCTGGCACGGCCGCGCCCGATGCCAAAACGGTACACGCGCTGCACCACGAGGCCCATGCCCAGTGCTTCATCGCAAACTCGGTGAAAACCGATGTACTTTGCGAGCCCGGCCTATGAGATAGTGGTTTGGGATATGCGCCTAGAATCGCGCCGCCAAATACCGAATCGAAGTGAACCGGGAGTTTGCTCCCCCCTCCCCCTCATTTACCAGTGAAGATCCGATGACGAAAACCTACCTGCAAGTTCTCAAACAGATCAACGAGCTCAAGGCCCAGGCCGAAAGGCTTCGGCGCAACGAGATCGACGGCGTGGTCACGCGCATCCGCGAAGCGATTTCTCACTACGGGCTCACGGCGGCCGATCTCGGCCTCGGTGCCGGCGGTGGCAGCGCGCCGGTCGCACGCAAGAAGCCGGGCCGCAAGCCCGGCCGTCCGAAGAAGATCATGGGCAAGGTGAGCAAGGTGGCGCCGAAGTTCCGCGACGAGAACGGCAATACCTGGGCCGGCCGCGGCAAGCGCCCGATCTGGTTGCGTGATGCGCTGGCCGGTGGCCGCAAGCTCGAGGACTACGCGATCAAGTAGCCGGACAGGACCCCGTGTCGGCAGCCCCGGCGCGGCGATAACGGCTGCCGGTGTGCCCGGCGGCCGCGCCGCCGGCTTGTTCCAGCAGCAGCGTCTCGCCCTCGAGTCGCATGCGGGTCGGCGTTGCGAGTCCACCCTCGGCGCGCAGCTCGAGGCCCTCGATGCGGCCGTCGAATACGGCCGTCGGTGCTGTCGGTGCCGTCGGTGCCGCCCGTGTCGTCTGTGTCGCCCCTGCCGCTGCTGGCGGGCGCTCCTCGAGCGTGGCCGAGAAGCGCTGGAAGCGCTGCGTCACCTCGAGCCACACGTTCCCGCGGCACCAGCGGCCGTGCACCTGCGCCGGCACGACCCAAAGCAAGACCCGCGATTTCTTCTCGCGGCCGATGGCCTTGTCGGGCACCTCCAGCGTCAGCGCGCGGTCGGGTAACCAGTCGCCCATGTCCCAGTCGTGCGAGACGATGCGCGTGCCCGGTGCCAGCGCCAGCAGGCGTGAGCGCAATTGCAGATTGACCTCGGGCAACAGGTACATGGTGACCACGGTAGCGCGCGCCAGATCGGTGATGAACAGGTCCTGCTCGCGGAACTCGGCGCGCCCATGCACGCCCGCGGCACGGGCGTTGACGCGGCTCTCGCGCACGAGGTCGGGCACGATCTCCACGCCCAGGCCGGTGGCGCCGAAGCGCCGCGCCGCGGTGATGACGATGCGCCCATCGCCCGAGCCGAGGTCGATGACGTGGTCGCGCGCGCCGACGCCGGCCAACTCAAGCATCGCCACCGTCACCTGATCGGGCGTGGCGATGAAGGGCACCTCGTCCTGCGCCGCGGCACCGATGGCGGCGCTGCCAACCAGGATCGCGAGAGCCGCGCATCGCATCTGTGTGGTAACTCGGATCCTAACCATCTGGCGCACGAGGGCCTGGGGGGGCAGGTGCCACGCCCTCCAAGCTCGCGACATCACGGAGCGCTGCACAGGCAGTGTGTGGCGGCCACGAACGGGCGCCGGCGCACCGCCACATCGGCCAGCCAGCCGAGATCGGCGACGAGCGAGGCGGCGATCTCGGGGCTGACGAGCCCGAGGCCGACGGTGGCCACCGAGGCCGCCGAGGCCAGCGACGCCGACGTGGCCGTGGCCGCGTGCGTGCCTAGCGGATCGCCCAGCAGCATGGCCCATTGCGCCGCCTGCGCCTCGCGCAGCCCGAGTCTTTGCAAGAGCCGCTGCAGCCGGCCGGGCCCGGCCTCGAAATAGCGCAGCCTGGGTGTCGTGCCCTCGGCCATCTTTGCGCGCTTGGCTGCGGCGGCCACGGCGTCGGACCAGCCGCCGAGGCGGTCGACCAGCGCATGGCCGCGCGCCTCCTTGCCGCTCCAGACGCGGCCCTGCGCCACGGCATCGATCTGTTCGCGCGTGCGCTTGCGCTCCTTGGCGACGAGGCCGATGAACTGGTTGTAGGCGCCGTCGATGGCCGACTGCACCACGGCCAGCAGGCGCGGATCGGGCGCGCGTTTGATGTCCAGCGCCCCGGCCAGCCAGGTGGTGGTGGTGCCGGCGCTGCGCACGCCCAGCTTGGCCAATGCTTCCTCGGCACTGGGCACCATGCCGACGACACCGATGGAGCCGGTGATGGTGGCCTCGTCGGCGATGATTTCGTCGGCGGCCATGGAAATCCAGTACCCGCCGGAGGCGGCGAGGTCGCCCATCGACACCACCACCGGCTTGCCGGCGGCGCGCGTGAGCTCGAGCTCTCGGCGCACGAGTTCGCTACCGAAGGCACTGCCACCGGGCGAGTTGACGCGCAGGATCAGGGCTTTCACATCGTCGGCCTCGCGCGCCTTGCGGATCTGCTCGGCAGTGCTGAGCCCGCCCACCAGCCCGGGGCCGGCGCGGCCGTCGATGATCTCGCCCTGCGCCACGATGACACCGATCGCATCGCCCCCCTTCGGGGGCTGGACGCGTGCCAGGTACTCGCCCATCGAGATCTGGCGGAAGGTCTTGTTCTTCTCATCCTTGGCGCCGCGCTCGGAGAGCAACGCGCGCATCTCGTCGCGCGTCTTGAGCGCGTCGGCAAGCTTGGCCTTGAGCGCGAATTGCGCGAAGTCGCCGCCCACAGACTGCAGATTGCCGGGCAGGCCTTCGATGCCCGCGACGATGGTGCCCGACGGCAGCTTGCGGGCCTTCTCGACCCCGGCCAGCCAGCTGGCCCAGAGCGAGCCGTATAGCGCCCGATCCGACTCCACCGTCTCTGGGCTGGGTCCGCTGGCCGAGAAGGTCTCGGCGGCGTTCTTGAACTTGCCCGCGCGCACGACGTTGGCGCTCACGCCGAGGCGGTCGAAGGCTTCCTTGTAATAGCTGCGGTAGCGGCCGTAGCCCTCGATGAACACGCCGCCCATCGGGTGCAGCCACACTTCGTGGGCGTGCGCGGCCAGGTAGTACTGGCGCTGGTCGAATTCCGAACCCCAGGCCACCACCTTCTTGCCGCTGGCCTTGAAGCGCTCGATGCCGGCGGCCACCTCGCGCAGGCTCACGAGCCCGGTGCCGCCGAGGCCGTCGAGCATGAGGAGCATCTGCGACACGTTGTCGTCGCGCGCGGCCGCGTCGAGCACGGCCAGCACGTCGCGCAAGCGCGTGTGTGCATCGCCTTGGCCGCGCAGTTGCGCCAGCGCCTGGCTGCGTGCGCTGCCGCCGCGCGACTGGTCGACCACGCTGCCGTTGAGGTCGAGCACGAGCGTGGTCTTTTCCTGCAGACCCGGCTTGCTGAACCGTTGCCAAACGAGCGCAAGCAGGCCGGCGATCAGCGCCAGCAGCAGCAAGTTGAGCAGCAGGCGGCGCGTGCCATCCAGCACGGACGTCAGGCCACGGAAGGCGCGCACGATGAGAGAGAGGGGTCGATCTTGAGTCATGGAGAGGGGGACGCCGAAGCGCTGGAGTGCGGCGACTAGCATATCGGTCCGAGGCCGAGGCGTCGTAGAGCGCGACGAACGCCCCCGGGCGCGTGATGGAGCGCCTGACGGAGCGCCCGATGGAGCGGCCGACGGAGCGCCGAAAGCGCAGATTGAGATACTCCGCGCGAGATGCAGGCAATCCTGTCGGTCACGATCCCGTTCTTCGCTCTCGTGCTCGCCGGGTACCTGGCCGCGCGCCGGCACGTATTGCCCGAGAGCGCGATCCCGGGGCTGAACGCCTTCGTCCTCTACTTCGCACTGCCTTGCATGCTGTTCCGCTTCGGCAACAGCACGCCGGTGCTGGAGCTGCTCAACCCGGCGGCCTTCTTGGTGTGGCTGGTCTCGGCGCTGCTGATCGTGCTGGTGGCGGTGGCGTTCTCGCTGAATGCGCGCGTGGGCATGAAGGATGCCGCTTTCGGCGCCCTGGTGGCGGCGTTCCCGAACACAGGCTTCATGGGGCTGCCGTTGCTGGCCGCGCTGCTCGGCCCCGCGGCCACTGCGCCCATGGTGACCACGATGCTGGTCGATCTGTTCGTCACGAGCTCGTTGTGCATCGCGCTGGCGCAGGCGGCCACGGCGGCGCAGGACGGCGGCCGCGGCGCGCGCGCGGCGGCGGTCCGTGCGCTGCGGGGCGCGCTATCCAACCCGCTGCCGTGGGCGATTGCGCTGGGCGCGCTCGGTTCGGCATTCGGCTTCAAGCTCACGGGGCCACTGGACGTGGTGGTGCGCCTGCTCGCCGACGCGGCCACGCCGGTGGCGCTGTTCACGATCGGTGCCGTGCTCTTTCGTGCCGGGCAACATGTGCACGGCCGCACGGCCCTGGCCGACTTCGTGCCGATGGCGCTGGTCAAGCTCTTCCTGCACCCGCTGCTGGTATTCATGCTCGCGATGGCGGCGCGCTCTCTCGGCGCGTCCATGTCGGTCTCGCAGGTGGTGGTGCTGACGCTCACCGCCGCGCTGCCGAGTGCGAGCAACGTCTCGCTGCTGGCCGAGCGTTTCGGCGCCGACAACGGGCGCATCGCTCGCATCATCATGACCAGCACCGTGCTCGCGTTCGTGAGCTTCAGCACGCTGGCCTGGGTGTTCGGGGTGCAGCCGGGCTGAGTCTTTGCAGCGGCGCTGAACCGGCGCTGACCCGGCGCTGACCCGGTACTGACCGGCACTGACCCGGTACTCACTGAGCGCGGCCACGAAAAGCACCGCCTTCGCCCGCGACATCCGGCGATCGGCGCGGGCGCGGCCGAACAGACTGCACGCGGTGCGCGCCGCCCCGGGGAGGGCCCGATACGGCTGTGCGCCGCAGCCGGAGGCGTCAGGCCCATGCAGTCTGCCCAGTCCCATTTTGAGCCCCGTCATCGTGCCGCGACGGCCGCGACGCTCGCCCGCCGGCGTGTGCGTGCGTGGACGCTCCTGGCTGCGATGCTGCTGGCCGCCGGGTTGCTGCCATACACAGCCGCCGCGGCCCGCTGTGTGGACGAAGACAGCTACGAATCCAGCGCCCCGGCGACCTCGAACAGTTCTGCGACTCCGGTCACTTCCGCTGCCACGAGCACAGCTGTCACACCTTCCGCTCAGCCTGCCAACCCACGCGAGGGCCTGCAGGCGATGGTGCGCGAAGCCCTGTCGCGCAGCCACCAGGTGGGTGCGGCCCGGCTGCTCGCCGATGCGGCCGAAGACGACATCCGCGAGACGCGCGCCGCCAAGAGCGTGCAGGCGAGTCTCGGAACCGGCTTCGGCCCCGGGGGCTCGCAGTCGCTGGCCGGCACCGAGACCTCGGCAATGCAGCTTCGGGGTTCGCTCAACATCGCGCAGCTGCTGTACGACGGCGGCCGCATCGACCGCCTCACCGACTGGCGTACGCAGATGGCCGAGTCGGCGCGCCACGGTCAGCTCAACGTGCAGGAGCAGCTCGCGCTGAACACGGTGTCGCTGGCCCTCGAGCGCAGTCGCTACAGGCAGCACACGGTGGTGTATGGCCAGTACGTGCGCAAGATGGTCTGCCTCGTGGAGGCGCTGGAGACCATCGTGCGCGCCGACCGCGGTCGCGCCAGCGAGCTGGTGCAGGCAAGAAAGTCGCACCAGCAGGCCGAAATCTCGCTCGCGCAATCGCAATCGCAGCTGCGGCAGACTGAGGTCCGACTGCGCCGCATAGTGGGCGACAACCTGCCGGGTGCCGAGGGCTTGCCGAGCCTGTTGCTCGGTGTCGAGCCGCTGCCGCAGTTGGTGGCCGACGTGGAACGCGCCAGCGAGATCGCCGCGCTCAACGCGTTGGTCCAGGCCGCACAGCACTATGCCGAAGCGGTGGTCGCTGGCGCACGGCCCCAGGTGGGCTGGAACATCAGCGGCACGCAATCTGTGGGCCGCGGCGGCACGCGCGGCGCGGTGAAGAACGGCAGCTACGCGGTCGGCATCGGCATCAACATCCCGCTGCTCACTCCGGGCCTCGCACCCGCCACCGATGCCGCACGCAAGCGCGCGCGCGCAGCCGATTTGCAGCGCGCCGAGGCGCTGGAGGCGCGACGCTTCCGCGTTGCCGAGGTGCACGAGCAGACGCTGTCGAGCTTCGACCGCGCGCGCCGCACCGCGGACGTCTTGCGAGACTCCGAGCAGGTGCGCAACTTCACGCTGCAGCAGTGGCAGTACCTGGGCCGCCGCAGCCTCTTCGACGTGATGGCGGCCGAGGCCGAGCACTTCAACCTGCGCGTGAGCTACGTCAACGCGCTGCACGATGGTCAACAGCTCAACGCGAACCTGCTGTCGCTGGGCCGGGGAGTGAACGAATGGCTGCGTTGATGAAACAGACGCCGGCACATCGGGTCGTCAACCGCGACCTGCTGGCGCTGATGCCCCGCGGCGCCCGCCACGTCGTGGAGGTGGGCTGCATGCACGGCGCATTGGCCGCGGCCTACCGCGCCGGCAACCCGGGCACACGCTACACGGGCATCGACATCGACCCCGAGTACGTCGCGCAGGCGGGGGTGCATTGCGACACAGCCCTCTCGGGCGACATCGAGCTCTTCGAGCCGCAGGCCTTCGAGGTGCTGTTCCCGAGCGACTGCTGGGTGTTCGGCGATTGCCTGGAACACCTGCGCGACCCGTGGCGCATCGTGCGGCAGATCCGCGAACGCATCGCGCCCGACGGCTGCCTGGTGGCCTGCATCCCCAACGGCCAGCACTGGAGCGTGCAGATGCGGCTGGCCACGGGCCTCTTTCGCTACGAGGACAGCGGCCTGCTCGATCGCACGCACTTGCGCTGGTTCACCCGCATCACGATCATGGAGATGTTCCAGCAGGCGGGATGGCGCGTGGAGACGGCGATCGCGCGGCGCGTGAGCGCCACGCCGCCGGCCGAGCTGATGCATGGCATCCGTGCCATCGCACGCGCCGCCGGGGCGGATGCCGAGCAGGCGGCCGTGGACGCGGAGGTGTTTCAGTATCTGTTCAAGGTGGTGCCCGCCTGACGGGCAGAGGCCTGGCGCACCTCAGTGCGGCGCCTCCACCGGGCCTGCGGCCTTCGCGCCGCCCTGCGGCGGCGGTGAGCCCAAGGCCCAGGCCACGCCCACGACGAGCAGCGCGATGCCGCACAGCGTCAGCCAACCAGGCATCTCGCCGCGCAGCATGAACGCGTAGGCCAGCGCCGACAGGGTCTCGAAGACGATCAACTGCCCCGACAGCGTGGTGGGCAGCCGCTGGCTGGCCTCGTTCCAGCACAGGGTGCCCAGCCACGAGGCGAAGAGCCCGATTGCGAACATCAGCGTGATGAAGAGCATGGGCTTCGGGCCGAAGGGCATCTCGAAGGTCCCGACACCGGCGCCTGCCGACACGGCCGAGCCTGCCGGCACAGCGCTTGACACGGCGTTGAAGATCCAGAAGCCGACGAAGCCCACAGCCGCCAGCGGCAAGGTCGCCACGCCCTGCGCCGTGGCCCAGGTGCGCGGGCTGCGCGAGGCGTGCGCGCGCAGCCAGTCGGCATTGCGCAGCGGATACCACGTCCAGCACACCACGGCGCCCACGGCCAGCGCCGCGCCAAGCGCGTGCCGACCGAGGTCGATGGGGTCACCCGCTGCTGCGCCCGCGCCGCGGCCGGCCAGCTCTGCCCGATTGACGGCTGCGATGCCCAGAGCGATCAGCACCAGCGAGGGCGCGAGGCGCCACCAAGCGAGCCGCCCGTCGCGCACATGGTCGCGCAGATTCGAAGCGATGGCGATGACCACAGGCAGCGTGCCGATGATCATCGACGGCAGCGGCACGCCTGCGCGCTGGATGGCGGCGGCGAGGAAGAGGTAGTACAGCAGGTTGCCGACCGCCGAAAGCTTCAACGCCTCGATCCAGTCGGCGCGGGTCAGCGCGGCCAGGTGGGCGCGGTCCAGCCAGGCCAGCGGCAACGCGATGAGCCCGAATGCGAGATAGCGGGCGAACGACAGCAGCACCGCCGGGTACTCGGGCAGCATCGCCGGAGCCACGAAGACTAGGCCCCACATCAGCCCGGCGGCCAGGGCGAACAGGGTGCCCGTGACGAGGGCGTGGCGGTGGGTGGTGTTCATGAGAAGCAAAAAGGCCGCGCGCGGCAGTTGCCGCGCGCGGCCCAACTCTGGTTACCCAGAGGACACAAGCGTTGTGGACCGGGGGTGCTAGCGCACCTTGCCTGCCTTCCACGCGTCCAGCAGCGTCTGGTACGCAATCGTTTCGCCCTTGGGCTTCTCGTTGGCCAGCTTCTTCCAGGGCGCAGCCTTGTCGCTCAGGTACTTGTTCGGGTCTCCCTTGGGGTTGAGCTTGGGTGGGCACTTGGCCATGCCCGCCCGCTCCAGGCGGCCCATCACGTCATCCATCTCGTCGGCCAACGTGTCCATGGCCTTCTGCGGCGTCATCTCGCCCGTGACCGCCTGCGCCACGTTCTTCCACCACAGCTGCGCCAGCTTCGGATAGTCAGGAACGTTGGTGCCGGTGGGTGTCCAGGCCACGCGCGCCGGGCTGCGATAGAACTCCACCAGGCCACCCAGTTTGGGTGCCATGTCGGTCATGGCCTGGCTCTGGATGTCGCTCTCGCGGATGGGCGTGAGGCCGACGATGGTCTTCTTCAGGCTCACCGTCTTGCTGGTGATGAACTGCGCGTACAGCCAGGCGGCTGCCGTCTTGTCGGCCGGGTGGTCGGTAAAGAAGGTCCAGCTGCCCACGTCCTGGTAGCCGTTCTGCATGCCCTGCTTCCAGTACGGGCCGTTGGGGCCGGGTGCCATGCGCCACTTCGGTGTGCCGTCTTCGTTCACCACCGGCAGGCCCTTCTTGGTCATGTCGGCCGTGAAGGCCGTGTACCAGAAGATCTGCTGCGCGATCTGGCCCTGCGCGGGCACCGGGCCGGCTTCGCCGAAGGTCATGCCGGTGGCTTCCTTGGGCGCGTACTTCTTCATCCAGTCCACGTACTTCGTGAGCGCGTAGACGGCCGCCGGCGAATTGGTGGCGCCACCGCGCGAGACGCTCGCACCCAGGGGGCTGCAGCCATCGGCCGAGGCGCGGATGCCCCACTCGTCCACCGGCTTGCCGTTGGGGATGCCGATGTCGGCGGTGCCGGCCATCGACAGCCACGCGTCGGTGAAGCGCCAGCCTAGCGACGGGTCCTTCTTGCCGTAGTCCATGTGGCCGTAGATCGGCTTGCCGTCGATCTGCTTCACGTCGTTGGTGAAGAACGCCGCGATGTCTTCGTAGGCGCTCCAGTTCAACGGCACGCCCAGGTCGTAGCCGTACTTTTTCTTGAACTGGTCCTTCAGGTCCTGGCGCGCGAAGAGGTCGGCGCGGAACCAGTACAGATTCGCGAACTGCTGGTCGGGCAGCTGGTAGAGCTTGCCATCGGGCGCGGTGGTGAAACTCGTGCCGATGAAGTCCTTCAGGTCCAGACCCGGGTTGGTCCACTCCTTGCCTGCACCGGTCATGTAGTCGGTGAGGTTCATGATCTTGCCGTAGCGGTAGTGCGTGCCGATCAGGTCGGAGTCGCTGATCCAGCCGTCGTAGATGCTCTTGCCCGACTGCATCGAGGTCTGCAGCTTCTCGACCACGTC
>JANNRI010000115.1:0-39003 GCA_031401195.1 Burkholderiales bacterium | reverse complement strand
TACCTGCGCGCGCTCGAAGGGCTGCTGGCCGAAGACCTCGAGTGGCTCGCCCCCGGCCACGGCTTTCTCGTCGCCGACCCGCATGGCGTGTTGCGTGCCCTCATCGCGCACCGGCTCAAGCGCGAAGCCAAGGTGGTGGCGGCGCTGCAGCGCCAGCGCGGCCCGGCCAGCGCAAATGCCCTGCTGCCCGCGGTCTATGACGATGTGCCGAGCGCGCTGCACGGCATGGCCGAGCGCTCTTTGCTGGCGCACCTCATCAAGCTGGAGGGCGATGGCCGCGCCGCGCGCCACGAGGGGTTGTGGCGCTGGATGGGTTGAGCGTCGCCGGTGCGGGGCCCGCCTCAGCGCCCGACCTCGGCCCGGGCTAGGCGCGATCAACGCCGCGTCAGTCTTGCGGCCGCGCCGCCGGCGTGATCTCCACCTGCTGCAGCGCCGCCCCGCGCAGCAAACGCAGCCGCGCGCGGCGCCCGATGCGCTCGCCACCCAGCAAACGCAGCAGGTGGTCCATGCCGCGCAACTCGGTGTCGTCCAGCGCCACCAGGCGGTCGCCCGAGCGCAGGCCGCCGTCGGCCGCGGGCCCGCCCGGCGTGACCTCGTCGACGAGGATGGCCGATTCGGTCTGCAGGCCGTGGTGCCGGCTCACGCGCCGTGGCAGCGGCACGGTGCGCGCCGCCACGCCCAGCCACGCGCGCTGCACGCGCCCGTGGCGCAGCAGCTCGGCCACCACCCACTGCGCCGTCGAGGCCGGCACGGCAAAACACAGCGACTGGGCACCGGCGATGATGGCCGTATTGATGCCGATGACGCGCGCACGCGTGTCGAGCAGCGGCCCGCCGGAGTTGCCGGGGTTGAGGCTGGCGTCGGTCTGGATCACGCTGTCGATGAGGCGGCCGTTGCGCGCCCGCAGTGAGCGGCCGAGCGCCGAGACCACGCCGGTGGTGACGGTGTGCCCGAGCCCGAGCGGGCTGCCGATGGCCACCACCACCTGCCCGGCGCGCACCGCACTCGAGTCGCCGAGTTCGAGGTGGCACAGCGTGTTCGCCGTGCCGGCGTGCACGAGCGCGAGGTCGGTGTCGGGGTCGGTGCCCACCACGCGCGCCGCGAGCGTGCTGCCGTCCTCGAGCGCCACTTCCACGGCAGGCAACGCGCCGCCGGCTTCGACGACGTGGCTGTTGGTGAGCAGGTAGCCGTCGGGCGTGATGAAAAAGCCCGAGCCGGTGCCGCCCGCGCCGGGTCGGCTACCCGATCCACCGGGCCCACCCCGGCCACGGCCCGGCACGCGCGCCGGGCCGCGCACCTGCAGCGAGACCACGCCGGCGCGCGTGCGCTCCAGCGTGGCCATCACGGCCAACGAGTAGGCGTCGAGAAGTGATTCGTCGCGCGGAGTGTCGTCGTGAGGTGCAGCGTCCTGAGGTGCCGTGTCGGGGCGTGCGTCATGCAGGTCGAACATCGGGTCGGTCTCCAGGCGAGTTCTGCGGATCGGATCGAAGGGCGGATCGAGCGGATTTGAGCGAATTGAACGCATCCAACGTGTCAGAGGCCCACGAGCCCATGGCGCAAACCGAGGGCCACGGCCTCGGTGCGGCCGGCGGTGCCGGTTTTTTCGAGGATCTGCGCGACATGGAACTTGGCGGTGTGCGGCGAGATGCCGAGCGCCTGTGCGATGTCGCGGTTGGGCAGGCCCTTGGCCATGAGCTCGAGCACCTCGAACTCACGCGGCGTGAGCGGGTCCAGCGGCGCGGCGAGTGGGTCGGTGGCCGGGCTTGGCAGCAGGGCCGGTTCATGCACCGACAAGCCCACCGCGAGCGCTGCCAGAGCCGCGTGCCAGCGCACCGGGGCGCTCTCGGCATGCAGCCAGGCGCTGGGGCGGCCGGTGCTGCTGCGCGCGACATCGCGTTCCGCGCCGGGCTCGAGCAGCCACAGCACGGGCAGGTCTGGTGGCAGCGCGCGTTCGACCTCGTTGCGTTGCGCGGCGCTCGCCACCAGCGCCACCACCACCTCGGGCCAGCGGCTGCCGGCATGCAACTGCGCCGGGTTGTCGAAGGCACGCACCTCCATCGAGCGAGCGTTGGCGGCGCCCGCATTGAACGTTGCCTTCGGGCCGGTGTTGGGTGCCGCGGGCAAGGCCGCGCTCATTGCGGCGTCGTTTGTCGCGCTGAGTGTCGCGCGGGGTGTCGCGCGGAGTGTCGTGCCGAGTTCCGCGCAGAGCGCCGTGGCTGGTACCGCGCTTAACGCGGCGTTCAGTGCCGCGGCGACGCCTTCGCTCGCCCAGCGCGTCGGCCCGGCCACGGCCACGCGCCGTGGCGCGGCGGCGGGCTCAATGACAGCTTCTGGAAGGCCGCTGCCCAAGGTCCACCCCAAGTTCCAACGGCTGGCCGCCGCGCGAGAGCTGCAGGTTCAGCCGCGTGCCGGCCGGCTGGGCGTTGAGCCGGTCGCGCAGCGCCTCGATGTTGACCACGGGCTGCCCACCGGCGGCGACGATGATGTCGCCCACCAGCAGGCCGGCGCGCGTGGCGGGGCTGTCGTCGGCCATGCCGGCCACCAGCAGGCCGCCACTGGCCGCCGCGCCCGCCTTGGCCGGCAGCGCCACCGGTTGCGCCGCGATGCCGAGGTAGCCCCGCGGCACATGGCCGTGGTTGAGCAGCACCTCGCCAATGCGGTCGATGGTGGCCCACGGCAGCACGATGCCGTGGTGGCGCGAGAGCGCGGGGCTCGCCACGCCGATCACGCGGCCCATCGCATCGGCGAGCGCCGCACCCGCGAGGCCCGGGTAGAGGCCCCCGTCCAGCCGCAGCAACTGTTCGACCTCGGCCCCGCGCCAGGTGCGCCAGGCCGGGCCTGCCGCGCCGATGCGGCCGAAGCTCGCGTGCACGAGCCCCGTGCTCTCGCGGCCGACGGCCAGCACGGCGTCGCCGGCGCGCAGCGGCGGCGTGGTGCGGCGGCTGGGTAACGGCATGACCTTCGTGTCGACCTCGATGAGTGCGAGGTCCGTGCCGGCATCGCGTCCGCGCACTGTGGCCTCGACGGCCACGCCGTCGGCCGCCACGACGTGCACCTGCTCCGCTCGGCCGACCGCCGAGGCAGTGGTGACGAGCAAGCCGGGCTTCCACACCACGGCGGCCGCAAGGCCGCGGCGCGGCACGGCCAGGCCGACGACGCTGGCGCCGACCCACTCGACGCGCTCAGCCGTGAGGTCGTTGGATGGGAAGGAAGGGTCGGAGGGGTCGGAAGGGGTCATCGGAAGATCGGACATGGCTTCGGGCCGGGCAGGGCACCCACTGTGAATGAGGCGCCCATGGTGGCCTCGACCCACTCTGCGTGCCACCGCCGGGCGGGCGGGCCGACCTGCCCGAACGGGCAGGCGCGAGGCGATGACACGGCAGGCGCTGGTCCGAGTTGGCGGCGGCCGCCTCCTATTCAAGGGACGGGTTGAACGCCGAGTTCGGCCTCGAGGTGGGCCACGACCGGGATCCGACCGGCGCGCTCAGACCAGGGCCTAGGCGGGCGCCTGCCAGCGCCCTTCCACCAGCACCTCGTGGGGGCAGAACTGCGCCTTGTAGGCCATCTTCGGGCTCTGCTCGATCCAGTAGCCGAGGTACACGTGCGGCAGCTTCAGCAGCTTGGTCTGCTCGATCTGCCACAGCACGCTGTAGGTGCCGTAGCTTGCCTGTGCATCGGGCTCGTAGAAGGTGTAGACGGCGCTGATGCCGTCTTCGAGCACGTCGAGGATGGCGACCATCTTCAACGCGCCGGGGATGCCGGCCGCGTTGGGCGGCTCGCGGAACTCCACCAGGCGCGAATTGACGCGGCTTTGCAGCAGGAACTGTGTGTACTGGTCGACGCTGTCGTGGTCCATGCCGCCGCCGCTGTGGCGGCCTGACTGGTAGCGCAGGTAGAGCTGGTAGTGCTCGGGCACGAAGCACAAGCGCAGCACACGGGCGCGCAGCGTGACGTGCCGCGCCCACGCGCGGCGCTGGCTGCGTGTGGCCTCGAACGCGGCGACCGCCACGCGCAGCGGCACACAGGCGCGGCAGCCCTCGCAGTAGGGGCGGTAGGTGAACATGCCGCTGCGGCGAAAGCCGTTGGCAACGAGGCCGGAGTAGGCCTGGGCATGGATCAGGTGGCTCGGTGTCGCCACCTGCGAACGCGCGAGGCGGTCAGGCAGATAGCTGCACGGATATGGCGCCGTGGCGTAGAACTGCAGCGACGCGAGGGGCAGTTCCTTGGGGTGAGTCACGCTCGTGAATCCAGGGCGTTATCCAGGGTGCGCCAGTGCGCCGCATCATAGGTCCAATCGGCGACGTCCGGCTCCCCCAAGGTGCGCGCCAGGTGCGCTTCGAACGCGGCACGTGGCACCTCCCGCGCTCCGAGGCTTGCCAGGTGGCCGGTATTCTGCTGGCAGTCGATGAGCGGCACGCCGCGTGCGCGGCAGGCCGCCACCAGTGCGGCCAGCGCGAGCTTGGAGGCATCGGTGCGGTGCGAGAACATCGACTCCCCGAACACCATGCGTCCGATGGCCACGAAGTACAGGCCGCCGACGAGTTCGCCGTCGATCCAGGTTTCCGCGCTGTGCACGCGGCCCATGGCGTGCCACTCTTCATAGGCTTGCACTACCGCGGGCACGATCCATGTGCCATCCTGCTCGTCGCGCGGCGTGAGGGCGCATGACTCGATGACGCGACCAAAGGCGCTGTCGAACCGGATCTCGCAGGCGCCCGTTGCGCCCAGGCGCAAGAAGCGCTTGAGTGTCTTCTTCAGCGAGTGCGAGAGGCGGAACTCCGCCACCGGCAGCACCATGCGCGGGTCGGGGCTCCACCACAGCACGGGCTGGCCGGGCGAGTACCAGGGGAAGATGCCCTTTCGGTAGGCCTCCTCCAGACGGCGCACGGTCAGTTGGCCGCCTGCGGCGACCAGGCCGGGGGCCTCGGAGTCGGCCGACAAAGCCTGCGCCGCGGTGGGCAGTGGCGTGCGTTCGTCTAGCCAGGTGAGCATGGGCGTTGCAATTCTGCGCCAATGCCGCGCGGCACACGCCAGCGCACGAGTGCACTGGCGCACTAGTGCACCAGCGCATCAGCGCACTTGCTCACTAGTGCATCAGCGCCTCAGCGCATCAGCGCGCTACGTCGGGCCGCTGCAGTTCCTGCCAGAGGAAACTGAACTCCAGCGCCATCATCAACGAACGCTGCGCGTTGTCGGCAGCGCCGCCGTGGCCGCCCTCGAGGTTTTCCCAGTACAGGGGCGCGTGACCGAACTCCGCCAGCTGCGCGGCAAACTTGCGCGCGTGGCCCGGGTGCACCCGGTCGTCGCGTGTGGAGGTGTCGATGAGCACGGCGGGCAGGCGCACCTTGCCGCCTGCCCCTGCACCACGCGGCACGTTGTGGTACGGGCTGTAGCCACGGATGTAGGCCCACTGCGCCGCGTCGTCCGGGTCGCCGTACTCGGCCATCCACGACGCGCCCGCCAACAGCTTGTGGTACCGCCGCATGTCGATGAGCGGCACCTGGCAGACGACGGCGCGAAAGAGCTCCGGGCGCTGCAGCATCACCGCGGCCACCAGCAGGCCGCCGTTGCTGCCGCCCTGGATGGCCAGGCGCGCGGGGCGCGTGATGCGCGCGGCGATCAGGTCCTCGGCCACGGCGATGAAATCGTCGTAGCTCTTCTGCCGCTTGTCCCTCAGCGCCGCCTGGTGCCACGCGGGGCCGAACTCGCCGCCGCCGCGGATGTTGGCCAGCACGAAGATGCCACCCCGTTCGCCCCAGGCGCGGCCTCGTGTGCCGCTGTAGGAGGGTTGCATCGAGACCTCGAAGCCGCCGTAGCCGTAGAGCAGCGTCGGGTGATCGCCGTTGGCGCCCTTGGCCAGTGCCTGCTTCGACCAGACCACGAAGTAGGGCACGCGCGTGCCGTCCTTCGAGGTGGCGAAGCGCTGTTCGGCGCGCATGCCCTCGGCGTCGAAGAAGCTCGGGCGCGCTTTGAGCCGCCCGCGCTCATCGCTGCCGGTGGTGCCCAGCTGCAGCGAATCGGGATGCAGGAAGTCGGCCGCGTTGAGCAGGTAGTGTTCTTCGAGCGGATCGGGTTGGGCGCTGCTCTCGAGCAACGGGTCGTGCAGCGAAGTCACGGAGAGCGTGCCGGGGTAGGGCGCGCGCACCTCACGCCGCACCCACTGGCCCTGGCTCAGCTTGCCGCTGCGGCCACGCTCCCCGCCCTCGCGCCAGCGCCACTCTTCGAGCCGGCTGGCCACGTTGTCCATGAGGTTGACGATCACGGTCTGCCTCGTCGTCGTCCAGCCCGCCAGTGAGCGCGTGGCCGTGGGTTCGAAGAGCGCAGTGAAGCGCCGCTCGCCCGCCAGGTAGGCCTGGGCGTCGCCCACCAGCAACGAGCCGGCACGGTGGATTTGCCCGTCCAGTGGCCAATCGCTTCGCAACTCGATCAGCACGCGCTCGCGCCAGAAGCTGATCGAAGCATCCTCGGGCTTGTCCAGCGGCTTCGGTGCGGGTGCGGGTGCGGGTGCGGCAGGCGCCGTCGCCAAGGCAGCGGCGACTCCCTCCTGCAGCCACAAGCGCGAGCGATAGAAGTCCAGTTGACGGCCAAACGTCGTACGCTCGAAGCCAGGCGTTGCGTCCACCGACACCCAGGCCAAGATGTCGCTCTTCAAGCCTTCGAAGGCGATGGTTGCCTCGGCCAGCGGCTGGTCGCGCCGCCAGCGCTTGATGACGCGCGGGTAACCCGAGTCGGTGAGCGAGCCGGGGCCGAAATCGGTGCCGATGTAGAGGTGGTCGGCGTCGATCCAGTCCACCCGCGTCTTCGCCTCGGGCACGAAGAAGCCGCGCTCCTTGGGCTCGACGAAGCGCTTGTCGACGAGGTCGAACTCGCGCACCACGGTGGCATCGGCACCGCCCACCGAGAGGCTCAGCAGGCAGCGCCGGTAGGCCGGCCCGAGCGCGGTGGCGCCAGCCCAGACCCAACTCTTGCCTTCGGCGCGCCCGAGCGCGTCGAGGTCGAGCACGGTCTCCCACCGCGGCTTGTCGCCGCGGTACTCCGCCAGGCTGGTGCGCCGCCACAGCCCGCGCGGGTTGGCCCCGTCGCGCCACAGGTTGTACAGCCAGGGCCCGAGGCGGGAGATATACGGGATCTGCTCGCGCGAGTCGAGCACCTCGCGCAGCCGTTCGCGCAGGCTGTCGAAACCAGGTTCAAGCCGCAACCGCGCTTCACTCTCGGCGTTGCGCGCACGGACCCATGCGAGGGCCCGCTCACCTTGCACTTCTTCGAGCCACAGGTGTGGGTCGTCGAGGTCGGCGTCAGGGCGCGACGGCGGACCCTCGGTGCGCCCTGGGGTGTGGGAGGAAGAGGGTGTGGTCACGGTCTGGGCGGAGGTCTGCATCTGAACACCGGCCAGAGTGACCAGCAACCAATCCCGGCGGCGGATGCGAGCGAGCCGCGAAGTCGGCAAGCGGCGGATCGTAGGTGACCGGCTGTGTGTCATGGCGGTCGATTGTCGATGCCAGCGCGGGCATTGCGTGGCCAACCCGCGGCCAACCCGCGGCCAGCCCGTGGCCAACCCGCGACTAACCCGCGACCAACCCGCGACCAACCCGCGACCAACCCGCGACCAACTACCGGGTGGCAAAATCCGCTCCCTCGCGGACGCCAAAGCCGCCACCCCTTTTCGATGAGGAAGCGATGACTCTGCTGCCGCGTGCCCACACAACGACCGCCCTGGCCTTGCCGTGCCTGATCGGTTGGTCCATCGCTTTGGCGCAGGCTCCCGCCAAGCCACCTCAACAGCCCCCAAAACCAGCGGCCACTGCAACGGCGCCCGCAGCGCCGGCAGCGTCTGTTGCCCGGGGCTTTGGCACGGCACGGGGGCCATTGCTCACGCGCGACGAACTGCGCGTCTGCTTTTCCCAGGAGGATGACCTGAAGAAGCGGCTCGCTGCACAGGAAGCAGGGCGCGCGCCGCTGGAGCAGGAGAAGAAGACCATTGCCGAGGAACAGGCCGCGATGCGTGCCGAGCGCGCCAAGGTCGAGGGTGGTGAATTTGCCGCTGCGGCTGTGGCCTTCACCGAGCGCAGCAAGGCCTTCGCGGCGCGCGTGTCCACCTGGGAAGCGCGTGTCAAGGCCTTCAACGAGGCCGGTCGCAATGCGACGGACGCCGAGCGCGACGCCTTGGGCGCCGAGCGCATCGAGCTCGAACGGGAACGTGCCGCCCTCGAGGTCGAGCGCAAGCGCCTCACCACGCTGCAGGAAGAGCGGCAACAGGCGGCACAGGCCTTCAACGTCAAGATCCGCGCGCTTGATGCCCGTGTGGACGACTGGAACAAGCGCAACAACGCCTGGAACGACGCCAACGTGGTGCTCGACTCCGAGCGCACGGCATGGGTCACCGGCTGCGGCAACCGGCGTTACCGCGAGGATGACGAGACCTCCATCCGCTCGGGCAAGTGAAGGATATCTCCATGAAAGCACTTCCGATCGGGGCCTCCGTTTCGAGTTCGGGTGATGCACCCTCGGCTGCCGCCCGCGGCGCTGCCGCAGGCATGGCCGCCGCCGACAACGCCGCCGACAACGCCGCCAACCCGCTGCTCCTGCCCTGGACCTCGCCGCATGGCCTGCCGCCGTTCGCGCAAATCGGCGCCGGGCACTTCGAGCCGGCAGTGCGTGAGGCCATGCGGCTGCATCGGGCCGAACTGGCCGCCATCGGCCACCAGCCCGCCCCGCCCGACTTCGACAACACGCTGGCCGCCTTCGACCGCAGTGGCGCGTTGCTCGACCGTGTCACCGCGGTGTTCTTCACGATCTCGGCCTCGGCCACCAGCGAGACGGTGCAGGCTGTGCAGCGCGAGTTGGCCGCCCCGCTGGCCGCACATCGCAATGCGGTGTACATGGACGCGGCTCTGTTCGCGCGCGTCGATGCTCTGCACGCACGTCGCGCCGCGCTCGGCCTCGCGCCCGAGGCGCTGCGCCTGCTCGAGCGCGTGCACCTGGACTTCACGCGCGCCGGCGCTTTGCTCAGCGGCGCTGCCCAGCAGCGCTATGCCGCGGTGATGGAGGAACTGGCCGCGCTCACGACGCGGTTCGCGCAGAACGTGCTCCATGACGAGTCTTCGTGGTCGCTGGCGCTTCCCGATGCGGTGGCCACTGCCGGCCTACCGGCGTTCCTGGTCGATGCCGCGCGCCAGGCCGCGGCCGAACGTGGCCTGACGGGAGCGGTGATCACACTCTCGCGTTCCCTCGTGGTGCCGTTCCTCACCTACTCTTCGCGCCGTGACCTGCGCGAGCTGGCATGGCGCGCCTGGATCGGCCGCGGTGAACAGGCTGGCGAGCACGACAATCGCGAGGTGGCGCGATCCATCCTGCGCCTGCGGCGCGAGCAAGCGGCGTTGTTGGGCCACGCCAGCTTTGCCGATCACGCGCTGGCCGACACGATGGCCGGCACCCGCGCCGCCGTGGCCGGCCTGCTTGACGAAGTGTGGCCGCGCGCGCTCGCCGCGGTGCACCGCGAGGGGGCCATGCTCGAGCAGGTGCGGCGTGCCGCCGCCGACCTCGGCGAGCCCGGCGCAGGTGGGCGCCTCGAGCCCTGGGACTGGCGCTTCTGGGCCGAGCGCGTGAGGCGCGAACGATTCGCCGTCGACGAGGCCGAAGTCAAGCCCTTCTTCAAGCTCGAGAACGTGGTGGCCGCCGCGTTCGACTGCGCGCAGCGCCTGTTCGGGCTCAGGTTCACGCCGCGCGCCGACCTGCCCGTGTACCACCCCGACGTCAAGGCCTACGAGGTGCATGACGCCAAGGGCGCGCTGGTGGGCCTGTTCCTGCAAGACAACTACGCGCGCGCAAGCAAGCGCAGCGGTGCCTGGATGAGCAGCCTGCGCTGGCAGCGGCGCAATGGGGCCACGCCGGAGGAGGGGGGCGGGCGGCCGATCATCCTCAACAACAACAACTTCGCGCGTGGCGAGCCCACGCTGCTCTCGCTGGACGATGCGCGCACGTTGTTCCACGAGTTCGGCCACGGTCTGCACGGGCTGCTTTCCAGTGTCACGTACGGGCGCTTGTCAGGCACGCAGGTGCTGCGCGATTTCGTCGAGCTGCCTTCGCAGATCTTCGAGCATTGGATCACCGAGCCGGAGGTGCTCAAGCGCCATGCGCGCCACTGGCAAACCGGCGAGCCGATCCCCGATGAGCTCATCGCGCGCCTGGAGCGGGCGCGCCAGTTCAACCAGGGCTACGAGACGGTGCGCTACGTGGCCAGCGCCCTCACCGACATGGCCGTGCACTCGCTGCCCGGTGCCGAACTGCCTGCCGACCTGTGCGCGTATGAGGCCGCACTCCTGCAGCGCAAGGGCTTGCCGCACGCGGTGGGGTTGAATCACCGATTCGTGCACTTCCAGCACCTCTTCGCCGGCAGCAGCTACGCCGCCGGCTACTACGTCTACCTGTGGGCCGAGGTGCTCGACGCCGATGGCTACGAGGCGTTCAAGGAAGCCGGCAGCCCCTTCGACAGCGCGGTGGCGCAAAGGCTGCTGCGGCACATCTACAGTGCCGGCAACAGTGTGGAACCCGCGGCCACGTACCGTGCCTTCCGGGGCCGTGACCCGTCCGTGCAGCCGCTGCTGCGCAAGCGCGGGTTGTTGGCCGCCGATCAGGCGGCTTGAGCGCGCTGCCCAGGCTGGCCGCGGGGATCTGGAGATGGGATCGAGCGAGCAGCATGGCCGCCAGTGGTTGCGCGCCGGCGTGCATGGCGCCGTGATCGGCATCGAAGTGCTTCCGGGTGACCTGGTCGCGGCGGGCCAGGTGCTGCTGGTGCAGGAAGCGATGAAGATGGAGGTGCCGCTCGAGGCGCCTGCTGCCGGGCGTGTGCTGGCAATTGCCGCCGCCGTGGGTGAGGTGGCCGATGAAGGAGCATCGCTGGTTGAGTTCGAACCGTTAGCACCAGTGCCGCTCGGGGACGGCGGCGCCGGGGGCGTGGCCACCGCCACTGCGGCGGATGGGGCCGATGCGGCGGATTCCGGCGCGTCGAACATCGCGGCCGCCACGCCCGTGCCGATGCGTGCGAACCTCGAACGTTTGCGCCAGCGTCATGCGCTGACGCTGGACACCGCTCGCCCGGAATCGGCGGCGCGCCGCCATCAGGCCGGACTGCGCACGGCGCGCGAGAACATCGCCGGGTTGCTGGACGCCGGCAGCTTCACCGAATACGGCGCGTTCGCGGTGGCGGCCCAACGCAGCCGCCGTCCGTTGGAGGAACTGCAGAAGCAGACTCCGGCCGACGGCTTGGTCACGGGCACCGGCACCGTGGCCGGCCGCGTGGTGGCGGTCATGGCCTACGACTACACCGTGCTTGCGGGCACCCAGGGCGTGCAGAACCACAAGAAGAGCGACCGCCTGCTGGCGCTGTGCGCACAGCACCGCTGGCCGCTCGTGCTTTGGGCCGAAGGCGGCGGTGGGCGCCCGGGCGATGTCGACTGGCCTGGCGTGGCGGGCCTCGATTGCACGACCTTTGCACGCCTGGCGGGCCTGTCGGGGCAGGTGCCACTGGTGGGCATCGTGGCCGGGCGCTGCTTCGCGGGCAACGCGGCATTGCTGGGCTGCTGCGATCTCGTGATTGCCGTGGCGGGCGCGAGCATCGGCATGGGCGGCCCGGCGATGATCGAGGGCGGTGGCCTCGGTCGTGTCGAGGCCGATGCCGTGGGCCCCGTGGACACGCTGGCCAAGGTGGGCGTGATCGACGTGCGGGCGGCCGACGAGGCCGCCGCCGGCGAGGCCGCGCGCCACTATCTCGGGCTGGTGGGCCAGCCGCTCGCTGCGGCCGGGGCGCCGGGTGCGGATGTCTCGACGTTGCGCCAGGCCTTGCCCGAGAACCGCAACGCACTCTACGAGCCGCGCCGCATCGTCGAGACCGTGATGGACGCTGGCAGCGTGCTCGAGCTGCGTCGTGAGTGGGGCACGGGTCTGATCACGGCATTGGCCCGGCTTGAAGGCCGCGCGGTCGCGGTGGCGGCGAGCAACCCGCGCCACCTCGGCGGCGCGCTCGACGCACCCGCCTGCGACAAGCTCGCCCGCTTCATGCAACTGGCCGATGCACACGGCCTGCCGCTGGTCACTTTCGTCGACACACCGGGCTTCATGGTCGGTCCCGAGAGCGAGAAGACGGCGATGGTGCGGCACGCGGCGCGTCTGTTCGTCAACGCTGCGGCGTTGCGCGTGCCGGTGGCCAGCGTCGTGCTGCGTCGCGGCTACGGCCTGGGCGCGATGGCGCTCTGCGCCGGCCACTTCCACGCCCCGGTGGCCACCTGCGCGTGGCCGAGCGGCGAGTTCGGCGCCATGGGGCTGGAGGGCGCGGTGCGGCTGGGCTTTCGCAAGGAACTCGAGGCGGTGCCCGAGGGAAGCGAGCGCCATGCGCTCTTCCAACGGCTGCTCGCGGCGGCCGTCGATCGTGGTGAGGCGCTCAACATGGCGAGCCACCTGGAGATCGACGATGTCATCGATCCGGCCGACACGCGCGCCTGGCTCGCGCGCGTGCTCACGAGCGCCTGCGCGGCCCCGTTGCGGCCGAGGCGCGGGTTTATCGACACCTGGTAAGTCGTTGGCCCCGCGCTGCGCCAGCGCCGCCTCCCGACGCCGCTCTACATCGGCCTGAACCGCCAGGCCCAGGCCTGGCTCACCGCCAGCGTCTCCTTGTGATGTTTGAGGTGCAGCGTGTAGCGGCCGAGTTCGTCGCGCACCGCGCGCGTGATCTCGCTGGCGCGCACGAGCGTGCCGCGGTGCACCTGCCAGAACACCTCGGGGTCCAGGCCGTCGGCGATCTCCTTCAGCGGCTTGCGCACATGGGCCTCGTCGCTGGCGGTGACCACACGCGTGTACTTCTCGTCGCTCTGGAAGAACAGCACCTCGTCGATGCCGAAGAGCTTGATGGTGTCGCCCACGTTGGCGCTCACCCAACGCAGCCGTGGTGCGGCGCGGCTGCTGCCGGTGCCGTCGGTGGCGTCAGTGCTCGCCGTGCGCAAGCGTGCCGTGAGCTGCTCGACGAGGCCGCCGAGGTCGGGCGCGGCGGCCTTGGCGGCCAGGCGCTCCTGCAACCGTGACACCGCCTGCGCGAGGCGCTCTGCGGCGATGGGCTTCAACAAATAGTCCACCGCGCCGGCCTCGAAGGCGGCGATGGCGTGGCTGTCGTAGGCGGTGGTGAAGACGACGTGGCAGCGGCCGTCGGCGGCGCGTGCCACGTCCAGTCCCGAAGAGCCGGGCATGCGGATGTCGAGAAAGGCCACGTCAGGGGCGTGTTCGGCGATGGCCTCGACCGCCGCCGGGCCATGCTCGCACTCCGCCACCACTTCGAGCGCGGGCCAGGCCTTGGCCAGCATGCGGCGCAGTTCGGCGCGCGGCAGATCTTCGTCGTCGGCGATGAGGGCGCGAGGGTGGGTGTAAGGCATCGGTGGGTCTCCAGAATCCGTCCAGTTTCCGTGCCGGGAGCATTGGGTCGCAGCGGATATCGGCGGATATCAGCGGATATCAGCGGATCTCAGGCGGTGGGCAGGGTGAGGCTCGCAGCCACACCCCCCAGTGGCCGCGCGCGAAGGTCCAACGCCGCGCGCGGGCCGTACATCTGCGCCAAGCGCTCGCGTATGTTGGCCAGTCCCAGGCCGCTGCCGCCGCTGGCCGCCACGCCAGCGCCGCCGAATCCGGCACCATCGTCGGCCACGGTGACCTGGAGGCGCCCGTCTTCCAGGCGCTGCGCGTCGATCTCGATGCGCACGGGGCCGATCTTGGGCTCGGCGCCATGCTTGACTGCGTTCTCCGCCAGCGAGATCAGCATCAGCGGAGGGAAGGGCAGGCGCAACAACGCGGCGGGCACGTCGATGGCAAATGCGAGGCGCGGCATGCGGGCGCGCATCAAGCCAAGATAGGCGCGCACCGTCTCGAGCTGGCCGCCCAGCGTCGCCTCGGCGCCGCCATCGCTGCGCAGGCGCGGTATGGCAGCGCGCAAATAGTCGGTGAGGCGGTCGACCATCTCGCTGGCGCGGGCGGGGTCGGTGGCGATGGCGCTGCGCACGCCGGCCAGCGTGTTGAACAGGAAGTGCGGTTCGACCTGCGCCGCCAGCACCGACAGGCGCAATTCGGCCTCGCGGCGCGCTGCGTCTGCACGAGCAAGCTCTTGCTCTTGCGCCAGCGACGCGAGGCCTTCGTGTTCGCGCCACCAGCGTGGCAAACCGAAGCCCCCGGCGAGAGCGAAGGTGCACAACGCCACGAGCAGGCGGCTCATGATGCGCGTGCCGCTGGTCGGGGAATCGATTTCTCGGTCGATGTCGGCAGGCGTGTGGACAACCGGAGGGCGGGCCACCGGACCTGCGCCGGGTGCAGCGCTGACCGTTGGCGCCTCTGGTGCGCGCACGCTGACGCCGATCATCAATGCCACGCGGCGGCGTTTGCCGTTTTCGTCGACCATGCCGGTCCACTCGGCGATGCGCTGCTTGATGGGCTCCGCGCCCCACTCGTTGAAGGCGGCCATGGTGAGCACCACGGCCATCATGAGCGCGCAAAGCAGCTGCCACTCGCGCTTGGGCGTGTAGCCGCGCCGCCGCACCAGGCTGCCCAGCCAGGGGCCCGCGAACAGCGGCACGCCGATGCCGATCAGCGCTTGCACGATGGCGCCCCAAGGGCGGTTTTCGTCGTCGGCGAATGCGGCAGCCCCCAGCGCAAGCAGCGTGGACGTCGACACCAGCAGGCCCACCGTGGCGGCGCGGCCGCGGACCCAGGCCGGGCTGAACACCGGGAATCGGCGATAACGCGTGATCCAGCCGTGCGCGCGGCCCGTGATCGGGTCGGGCAACGGTGCGCCAAGATCTACACGGGCATACATGGCCATGGCCGGGAGCTTACCGGGGCCACCTGGCCCACGGGCCGATGTCGATGAAGCACTGCCGCTGGTGGACGAACAGCCCTGGCGACACGACGAGCCCACAAGCCATGCACCACAGCGCGCGGGTCAGAATGCCGGAATCGATACGCCCACGACATCCTGACCCTGGAGACCTGCGCATGTTCGAAACCACGATTGCCGGCAGCCTGCCGAAACCCGCCTGGCTCGCCGAAACCGGCAAGCTGTGGCCGCAGTGGCAACAAAGCGGCGACGAACTGGCGCGCGCCAAGCTCGATGCCACGCTCTTGTGGATCAAGGCGCAGGAGGATGCCGGGCTCAGCGTCATCGGCGACGGCGAGATGAGCCGGCAGCACTTCGTGCACGGCTTTCTGGAGAAAGTGGCGGGCATCGACTTCGAGCACAAAGTGGAGATGGGCATCCGCAATGACCGCTACAAGGCGATGGTGCCGCAGGTGGTGGCGCCGCTGGCGCTGACGGGGCGCGTGCACGAGACGGAGGCGCGCTTCCTGCGTGCGCACACGCAGCGGCGCATCAAGTTCACATTGCCCGGGCCCATGACCATCGTCGACACGGTGGCCGACCGTTTCTATGGCGACCGCGTGAAGATGGCCTTCGCCTTTGCGGAGCTTCTGAATCAGGAGGCGCTGGCGCTGCGGGCCGACGGCGTGGATATCGTCCAGTTCGACGAGCCGGCCTTCAATGTCTATATGGACGAAGCTGCCGACTGGGGCGTGCGCGCGCTCGAGCGCGCCGCGCAGGGCCTGACCTGCACGACTGCCGTGCACATCTGCTATGGCTACGGCATCCAGGCCAACATCGACTGGAAGAAGACGTTGGGCGACGAGTGGCGGCAATATGGGCGCATCTTCCCCGCGCTGGCCAAGAGCTCCATTCAGCAAGTGAGCCTGGAGTGCTATCACTCGCATGTGCCGCCCGAAATGATGGCGCTGCTCGAGGGCAAGGATGTGATGGTCGGCGTGATCGATGTCGCCAGTGACGAGGTCGAGTCGCCCGAGCAGGTGGCCGCCACCATCGAGAGCGCCTTGCGTTTCGTGCCGCGCGCGCGCCTGATTGCCTGCACCAACTGCGGGCTGGCGCCGATGAAGCGCGAGGTGGCCGAGGCCAAGCTGCGTGCGCTCGCGCTCGGCGCGGCGCTGGCCGGGCAGCGGCTGGCGGGCGGTGCCGGACGCTGAGGCCGGGGCATCTCGCTTGCCCCGCGGCTTCGGGGGCCACGGGGGCTATGGGCTATGGGCTACGGGCTACGGGCTACGTGCTGGGTGCGAGGTCGAACACCAGCACTTCGGCGTCGAGGCCGCCTTCGAGCACCAGGCGCTGCTCGCCAGCAACCGTGATCGCATCGCCGGTTTCGAGCGTTTGCCCATTGACCGACAGCCGCCCGCGCACCAGATGCACGTAGGCCAGCCGTTTCGGGTCGAGCGCCATCTCGGCCCGCTCTGCACCATCGAACAGGCCCGCGCGCAGGCCCGCATCGGCATGGATCGTCACCGAGCCATCGCGGCCGTCTTCACTGGCGACGAGCGCCAGGTGGCCACGTTTGCTGGAAGGCTCAAAGCGCTTCTGCTCGTAGCCCGGCGCGATGCCGTTCCGGCGAGGAACGATCCAGATCTGCAGGAAGTGCGTCGTGCGCGCCGGATCGTGGTTGAACTCGCTGTGCCGCACGCCGGTGCCGGCGCTCATGCGCTGCACGTCGCCGGGCAGGATCACGCCCGAGTGGTTGGCGCCAACGCTGCCCGTTCCCATACTGTCCTTGTGGGCCAGCGCCCCGTCGAGCACATAACTCACGATCTCCATGTCGCGGTGGCCATGGGTGCCGAAGCCCGTGCCCGGTGCGATGCGGTCTTCGTTGATGACACGCAGGTTGCCCACGCCCATGTGGCGCGGGTCGTGGTAGTCGGCAAACGAGAAGCTGTGGAAACTCTTGAGCCAGCCGTGATCGGCGTGGCCGCGGTCGGCAGATTTGCGCAGGGTGAGCATGAAATTCTCCGGGTGGCCTGAACTCTAGGCTGCCGCGCCCGGTGGTGGGCTGACCGGCCTTGAAGCAGGCGTTCAAATAAGATGAAAGCCATGTCTGCCTCCAGCCAAGCCCAGGCTCACCCGCGCCAGGCCCTCACGCCCGATGCGCTGACGATGATCGACACCATCGCGCGCGAGGGCAGCTTTGCAGCGGCTGCGCGTGAGCTGGGCAAGGTGCCTTCGGCGCTCACCTACAGCGTGCGCCAGCTCGAGGAGGCGCTGGACGTGCTGCTGTTCGACCGCAGCTCGCGCCAGGCGCGGCTTACTGCCGCGGGCTCGGAGTTGCTTCGGGAGGGGCGCAGGCTGCTGCAGGAAATGGATGCGGTGGCCAACCGGGTCAGGCGCGTGGCCAGCGGCTGGGAGTCAGAGCTTTCCATCAGCGTCGAAGACATCCTGTCCATGCCGGTGGTGTTCGATCTCGTGCAGGCCTTCTGCGAAAACCGCGAGATAAAGCCCAGCAGCGGTGCCGCCGGCGACACCGGCGGCCGCGCCACACGCCTGCGTCTGCGCACCGACGTGTTGGCCGGCACCTGGGAGGCGTTGGTCACGGGCCAGGTCGACTTGGCGCTCGGCGTGTCCGGCGAGCATGCCAACCCGGGCGGCATCGAGCTCAAGCCCATGGGCGAAGTGGGCTTCGTCTTCTGTGTGGCGCCCCACCACCCATTGGCGGCAGCGACTGAGCCCTTGACCGACACCGAGCTCGTGCACCACCGCGCCATCGCCGTGGCCGACACGGCCCTGCGCATGACCGCCATCACCGTGAACCTGCTGCCGGGGCAGGATGTGCTGACGGTGCCCCACATGCGTGCCAAGCTGGAGGCACAGCTGCGGGGCCTGGGCTGTGGTTTTGTCCCCGAGCCGATGGCGCGGCTGCACATCGAAGCCGGCCACCTCGTGCTCAAGCCCACAGCGCGGCCACCTGCGCTGGCCCGCCTTTTCTATGCCTGGCGCGCCGAGCGTGGTGCGCAAGGCCTCGGGCGCGCGCTCTCCTGGTGGTTGAAGCAGCTCGAGAGTGACGCCACTCGCAAGGCGTTGATCGAGCGCCAAGCCGGGCGGCTTTCGTGAGCGCTGGCCCGAGCGATCGGCCGGCGTCCAACGGCTAGCATCTGCGCATGGCCGACGACATTGCAACCCTTCGACGCATCCTCGAGACCTGCCGCACGCTGGCGGTGGTGGGCTTGTCGGCCGAGTGGCACCGCCCGAGCTACTTCGCGGCAAGCTACATGCAGGGCAAGGGTTACCGGATCGTGCCGGTGAACCCGCGCTACCAGCAGGTGCTGGGCGAACGTTGCTATGCCAGGCTGGATGACATTCCGTTTCCGGTGGACCTCGTGGACGTCTTCCGACGCACCGAGGATGTATTGCCCATAGCCACCGGCGCCATCGCGATCGGTGCCAAGTGCCTTTGGCAGCAGCTCGGCGTGAGGAATCTCGAAGCCGACGCCCTGGCGCGCGCCGCCGGGCTCGACGCGGTGATGGACCACTGCGTGAAGATCGAACACGCGCGGCTCTTCGGCGGCCTGCACTGGGTGGGCGTCAACACCCGCGTCATCTCGGCGCGGCGGCCGCTATGAGCGCGCGACGCTCGACGAAGCGATCGGCGGTGATTGCTGCAGGTTCTGGCGTGAGCAAGGGCCGGTTTCGCAGCTGGCGCGCGCGATGGATGCTTCTGGGCGCAGCGGTCCTGCTGTCTGTGGTGGTTTTGCTGGGCGCCGTGGTCGCCGCCAGCGTCACGATCGGGCGCACGCCCGTTGAGCTCATTGACTTCGCGAAGCGCCGGCTCCAGGGGCACAGCAGCCTGGAGTTCGTGTCGCTTCCGATTCTTGACGTCCTGCGCCGGGCACTGGCCGAGCAGGACGAAGCTGAACTGGCTCTGCCGTTTGCCGTTGCACCGCTACCGCCAAATCCGATGCGTGCCGCATCGTCGCCGGTGCCTCATGACCCGCGGGTGATCCGAGTCGGGATCGGTCGCGCGATCACCACCATCCGCGAGGCTGCGCGAGCCGCGGTCGATGGGAGCGTGATCGAAATTGACGCCGGTGACTACGTCGCCGACGTCGCGGTCTGGGAGCGGGCCAACCTCACGATCCGCGGTCTGGGGGACAGGGTTCGTCTCATTGCTGGCGGCGCCGACGCCGAAGGCAAGGCGATCTGGGTCTTCCGCAGCGCCAAGGCGACGGTCGAGAACATCGAATTCGTGAATGCGCGTGTGGCTGACCGCAACGGGGCCGGCATTCGCCTGCAAAGCGGCCATCTCATCGTTCGGCGCTGTCGCTTCTGGAACGGCCAGAACGGCATTCTGACTTCGGAGGACCCCAAAGCGCGGCTCGAGGTTGAGTACTCCGAGTTCGGCTACAACGGCGACGGCGACGGCCTCACGCACGGCATCTATGCCGGCGCGATCGAGAGCTTTCGCCTTACCGGAAACTACCTGCACCACGGCAACGTCGGCCATCTCGTCAAGAGCCGGGCGCGCCACAGCCGCATCGAATACAACCGGCTGACCGACGAAATCGGGGGCCGCAGCAGTTACGAGTTGGAGTTCCCGAACGGCGGCGTGGCAGAGGTCGTCGGGAACATCATTCAGCAGGGCACCGGCGGGCGCAACTCGACGATCGTGTCGTACGGGGCCGAAGGCTATCGCTGGCCCCGCAATGATCTGGCCTTCGTGCACAACACGGTCGTCAACGACCTGCGCCTGGGGGGCGGCTTCCTCCGCGTCTGGCCGGGCGCAGGCTCGGTGACCCTGCGCAACAACCTGTTCGTCGGCTCGGGCAAGGTCGACCCGTCAAAGGGCGCCGATGTCGCTGGCGACCGCGAGGCCGAGTGGCGCGACCTGCTGCGGCCGGCGCGCGAGGACTATCGCCTGAGCGACGCTGCCCGCGCGAACTGGGCGCGCACCATGCCGGCGCCGGTGGCGCCGGCGCTGTTGCCTCGCCACGAGTACCTGCATCCGGCCGGCGTGAAAGCCCTGCCGGGCCCACCTCTCTATCCCGGCGCGCTGCAGTCCGGGCCCTGAGGGCACGGCATCCTCAGTAGTTCCAGCGTGCCTTCCTCGCCCGCGGCGAGATCGTCCGCGCCGCGTAGTCGATGCCGCTGAACTCGGCGTAGTCTGCCAGCGAGCGTGAGCGCCCGAGGCCGTAGGCGCCAAGGTCGGCATCGGCCCACAGCAGAGCGGCCAGGCGCAGTTGTGCGGCCTTCTCCAGCATCGAGGAACGCACGGCGCGCCGCTCGTCCTGTTCCGGCGTCCAGTGCATGGGCCGCGGCGAGGAGCCGGGCTGCGTGTACAGGTGATAGATCGGCATGCCCGGGATCTGGTAGATGTCCCAGCCGTGGGTCCAGGCGCGCAGCGCAAACGCCTGTTCCTCGCCATGGAAGTACAGGCGCGGGTCGTAGGGCAGATCCTCGACGATGTAGCCAGGCCCGAACAGGCAGCCGCCGCCTACGTGCATGCCGAGCACCGGCTCCTCGCTCTCCACCGCGACGCACTCGAACATCAGCACCGGGTGGTCGGCGGCGAACTCGCTGTCGCCTTGCACGGCGAACGCGAGGATGTTGTTCGTCACCGGCTTGGCCACCGGATGGCCGTTCACGATCTCGAACGGGTTGGGATAACAGGAGATCATGCTGCGCGTGTTCTGCGCCTCGCACCACAGGCCCCACTCGACGAGCTTGTCATCCCAGCCAGGCTCGAACCACATGTGCGAATCGATCTGCAAGTACCAGTCCTCGCCCTGGTACAGCCCCATCGCCGTGGCGCGGGCCCAGCAGGGGCCGCGCGCTTCGAGTGCATCCACGCGCGTAAAACGCACGTGTTGCCGTGACCATACATCGTCCAGCCGCAGGTTTTGCCCCGGCACTTGTTGCTCGACGATGCCGATGTAGATGCGCGAGGGGTCGCTGGCCTGCGAGCGGGCACTCGCGACCGTGAAGGCCAACATCGGATCGCAGTAGGCGGCGATGCTGATGAAGATGCTGTGCGGCGATGCGGCCTGGGGCATGGTGCGCCTGACCGGCTCAACGCGGGCGGTACACCGCTTCGCGCGCGTGGTCCACCAGGCGCATCCGGCACGGCCGCACGAGACCCGCACCGTCGTAGTCGCGTACGGGCACGTGGGCGTCATTGAGTTGCTGCACCACGGCGTGCAGGGGCACGCCCGAGGGGCGGTAGCCGCGCAGCAGCATCAGCGTGACCGAGCGCGTGTTGTCCCAGGCCCAGAGATCGTGCCACTGCAGGTCGCGCTCGCTCCATGCCGAGCGGTGCACTGAACTTGCATGGCCGTCGACCGCACCCTGCACGACGAACTCGGGCGCCACCAACAACAGGTAGGCACTGCGGTAGAGCCACGCATTCACGAGGTCGATGCCCTCGCTCTTGGGTATCTGTTGAAGGCAGTCGCCGGCGACGACGAGGTCGAAGGCCTCCTCGGGGTTCGCGCGCCACCACTGCGTCGCGTCTGCGACCTCGACGCGCTGGTACAGCTCGCGCAATCCGAAGCGTTCGACATGCTCGGCCTCTACCTCCAGGGCGACGCGTTCGCACGCTGGCGCGGCGCTCGACAGCAGGCGGCCGTATTTGCCGGCACCGGCGCCGATGTCCAGCGCCCGGGCCGGTGAGATGGCGCCGACGAGGCGCTCACAGACGGCATCGAAGATGGGGAATGAGCCGGACATTGGATTCATTCTAGGACCCGCCTTCTGTCGGATCGCCACACTGCACAATCCACTCCGATGAAGGCGCACACGGGTCTTGGTGGTCGCGGGCATAGGGCGTACGGGGCGCGCAGGGCGGCGTCGTGGCTGGCGCTGTCCGCGGCCGTCGCGGGCTCGATCGCCGGTTGTGCCACACGCTCTGGTGAGGTGGCTGCGGTGCCCGCGAGCCCGGTGCAGTTCATCAGTTGGAGTTGCGAGCGCATCGACGACGAAGCCGATGTCGTGCAAAGGCGAGCGGCCGATGTGGCCTGGGCGGTCGACGAGCGCGCTGGCAACAACATCGTCGCGTTGGGCATCGGTGTGGCGGTGTTCTGGCCCGCGCTCCTGGCGCTGCGGCCGCAGGGTGCGGAGGCGGAGGAACTGGCGCGGCTCAAGGGTCGCTTCGAGGCGCTGCGTGAAGCGGCTGCCCGCAAGTCGTGCCCGCTGCCCTCGGCGGACCTGCTGCCCTCGCGCGCGGCAGCGCTCCCGGTGGCCCTGGGCGACCGGCTGGTGTACGAAATGCGCCCCACGCGCCAGCACGCCGCGGTCGAGCAGGCCTGGGTCGTGCGGGCCTTGCGCCGCGACGAGATCGAGTACCTGCCGGCAGCTGCCGGCGACACCACCGGCCCCGGCCAGCGCCACGACCTCGCCGGCAACGTCCTGGATGCCGCGCCCGCCGCGCTGATCTGGCCCCAGCTGCTGCGGCATGAGTTGGTGCTCGGCCAGGTCATGGCCGGCGAGATGCAGGTCGCGGGGGATCCGTTTGCGCGTGCCCGCGTGCGCGCCCAGGTCATCGCCCTGGGCCCGCAGCAGGTGGCCGGTCGGCGTTTCGAAGCCGCGGTGCTGGAGCTCTTCGGTGACGTGCTGCAGGCCGCGGGCTCCACGCGGCTGGAAGGCGTGCTTGTCGTCGATCGCGCCAGCGGGGTGCTGCTGCGGCTGGATCTGCGCAGCGCCCAGCCGCCGTTCCAAGGCACGCGTCGCCTGGTGCGCGTGGAGGCGGCGGCGCCGGGGCGCTGAACGGACCCGCCGCGCGCCACACATCTTTACCGGGCGTGCACAGCGCCGACAAGGCCCGGGCCCACGATCTCGGCATCCGATGAACCACCCCCACAGGGGCTCCAGGAGCCAGAGAAATGAGAACCGAAATCAAGTCGAGCACGATCCTCGCCCAGCGAGCGTATGTCGCAACCGCCATGCTGGCGATCGTTGCCAGCCTCGCCCAGCCGGTGGCCGCCATGCCTGCGCAGGGCATGGTTGACCAGATGGCTGAACATCTGGGCGACGGCATGGGTGATGGCATGGGTGAGGGCATGCGTGATGGCATGCGTGAAGGCATGGGCGGCCCCGGCATGATGGCCGGCCGCCACCGCGAGCACATGCTCGACAGCGTCGGCGCCAGCGCCGAACAAAAGACGCAGTTGCGCCAGATCATGGACACGGCACGTACCGACCTGAAGCCGCTGCGCGAGGCTGCGCGCACGCTGCGCCGCCAGATGCAGGGCCTCTTCACGCAGCCCACGGTCGATGCCCGCGCCGTCGAAACGCTGCGCCTGCAGATGCAGGGCAACCACGAGCAGGCGAGCAAGCGCATGACGCAGGCGATGTTGGATGCCAGCCGCGTGCTCAGCCCCGAGCAGCGCAAGCAGATGGCCGAGCGTTTGGAGCAGCGGCGCGGCATGATGCAGCGTCACCGTTCCGAACGCGAGTCGCTCGAGGGTGCGGCGCCTGGCGGCCCGCGCCGCCCCTGAATTGGGTGCGCGCACGGCCCGTGCGTTCGATGCCGGCGCGCCCGGGCTGGGCCACCGTGCGGCGGGCGGGATGCGCGCCGCCCGACTATCGGTCAACATACCGGGATGACGCCGAAACTGCTGCTCATCGACGACGACGCCCGCCTCACCGACATGGTGAGCGACTACCTGCGCCGGCAGGGCTTCGAGGTGCAGGTGGTGGGTTCCCTGGCCGCGGGACGGCGCTACCTGGCCGAGGCCTTGCCCGACGCGCTGGTGCTCGATCTGATGCTGCCCGATGGCGACGGCCTCGACTTCACCCGCGAATTGCGGCACGAGGCACGCACACGGCGCCTGCCACTGCTGATGCTGACCGCACGCGGCGAGCCCACCGACCGGGTGGTCGGGCTCGAACTCGGCGCCGACGATTACCTGGGCAAGCCCTTCGAGCCGCGTGAGTTGCTGGCGCGCGTGAAGGCGCTGTTGCGCCGCGCGGTGCCCGAAGCGGGGCCCGATGAGGTGCTCACGTTTGGCCGGCTGGAGGTCGATCTCGGAGCGCGCCAGGCCCGGCTCGACGGCAAGGCCTGTGAGCTCACCGGACATCAGTTCGAACTGCTGACCGTGCTCGCGGCCGCCCCGGGCCGTGTGCTCTCGCGCGACCAGATCATGGACTCGCTCAAGGGCCATCCGCTGGAAGCCTTCGATCGCAGCATCGACGTGCACATCTCGCGCATCCGCGCCGTGATCGAAGACGATCCCAAGAGCCCGCGGCGAGTGCTGACCGTGCGTGGCGCCGGCTACGTGTTCGCGCGCAAGCAAGACTGACCCGACGGCGCCCGGGGCTCCCTGCATGCGCTCGCTGTACCTGCGTATCTACTTCACGGTGGTTGCGGCGTTGCTGTTGTTTGCACTCGTCTCGGCCTGGGTGGTCCAGCGCCATCTCGAGGAGCAACGCGCGCGGGTCGAGGGCGCCGCGCGCGAGCGCGCCGGGGCCTGGGCCGATTTGTTGCAGCGCTCGCTGCCGCCGGCCGAGGCGCCGCGCGAGGAGCAGGCCACCGCGCTGCGCGAGTGGGCGCAGCGGTTGCGCCTGCCGATGGCGCTGGACGACGCGCAAGGTATGCGCATCGGTGCCTCCGACGGTTTTGCCCGGCGCGAGGCCGACAACCGGCCGGCGTTTACCGAGCGCGTGCAAACCATCCGCCTCGAAGACGGCCGGCTGCTGCGCGTGCCGCGCCCGCTGATGGCGCGCGGCGGCGGGCAGGGCGGTGGTGGCGGTGGTGGCGGCGGCATGGTGCCGCCGGGCGGCATCGGCGCCGGTCAGGGTGCAGGCGCGCGCTGGGGCGAGGTACGCTGGTCCTGGATCTCCCCCACCGGCATGCCCGAAGGGTTGGGCCTGGCGGCATTGCTTGCCTTGCTCTTTCTGGCGGTCGCGGGCGGGGCTTGGCCGGTGGTGCGCAAGCTCACTCGGCGGCTGGAGGCCTTGAAGCAGGGCGTCGAAGCATTTGGCGCGGGTGCGCTCGGCCAGCGCGTGCCCGAAGATGGCCGCGACGAGGTGGCCGCGGTGGCGGTGAGCTTCAACCGCGCGGCCACACGCGTGGAGGCGCTGCTGCGCTCGCACCAGAGCCTGCTGGCCAACGCCAGCCATGAACTGCGCTCGCCGCTGGCGCGCCTGAAGATGGCGCTGGCCATGATCGAGGAGTCGAGCCCCTCGCAGCGACTGGCGCTCAAGCGCGAAATCGATGCCAACATCGCCGAGCTCGATGCCCTGGTCGAGGAAGTGCTGCTGTCGAGCCGGCTCGATGCCACGGGCACGCTCGACCAGCACGAACCCGTGGCCCTGCTGCCGCTGGCCGCCGAAGAGGCCGCGCGCGTGGGCGCCGAGGCCGCTGGCGAGGCCTTGCAGGTCACCGGCGACGAAAGGCTGCTGCGCCGTGCGCTGCGCAACCTGCTCGAGAACGGCCGCCGTTACGGTGGCAGCGAGGTCGAGGTCGGCATCAAGCGGCGCGGCGGGCTGGCCGAGGTGCGCGTGAGCGACCGCGGGCCGGGTGTGCCCGAGGCGTACCGAGAGCGCATCTTCGAGGCCTTCTTCCGCATGCCTGGCCACGCCGAGCGCGCGGGCGGTGTGGGGCTTGGCCTGTCGCTCGTGCGCCAGATCGCCGAGCGGCACGGCGGCCGCGTCAGCTGCGAGCCGCGTGAGGGCGGTGGCAGCAGTTTCGTGCTCGGTTTGCCGCTGACCTGAGCGGCGGCGGCCACTGCACCTCAGCGTGGCGGCGATGCCACCGCGGGGTCGGCGGGCGCCTGTCCGGTACCGCGCTCATGGGCAGCGTCGATCGTGAGCCCGGTTTCCCGTTCTTGCCCGTCCTCGCGCCCACACTCGCGCTCACGCTCGCGCTGCAACCACCACAGCAGCACGCACAACGCCGCTGCGGCCACCCCGAGCCCTGCCGTGGCGGCCAGCCAGTAGCCCGGCGCCCCAAGCCAGGCGTGCGGCGTGCCGCCCAGGTGGCCTTGGGCAAGCAGGTGGCCGCCGCCCAACCCCAGGCCCCAGAGCGCGAACGCGTAAATCGCCAGCGGCGCTTTGGTGACGTGCCACGCCCGCAGCACGAAGGCCGCGAGCGTTTGCACTGCATCGGCCAGGTGGAAGACGGCCACGAAGGCCAGCAGCGGCAGCGCCGCGGCGGCCACCGCGGCGTTGGCCGTGTACAGGCCGAGCACCGGTTCGCGCAGCGCGTACACCGCCAAGCCCACCACCGCCGCCACCGCCGTGCCGAGCACGATGCCGTGCCAGCCGATGCGCCATGCGGCTTGTCGATCGGCGGCGCCGATGCGCTGCGCCACCAGCGTGCCGGTGGCATTGCCGATGGCCAACGAGAGCATGAACAACAGCGAGACGAGGTTGAGTGCGATCTGGTGCCCGGCCACCGCTGTGCCCGACACGCGCGCGATCAGAAAGGCCATGAACGCCAGGCCCGTGACCTCCACGAAGATCGAAGCCCCCATCGGCAGGCCGAGCGCGAGGTGGGTGCCGATCTCGGCCCGGCGCGGCCGGTCGAGCCCGCGGCCGAAGAGCGCGAAAGGGGCGTAGAACGGGTCGCGCCGCAACACCACAAAAGCCAGCGCGACCTGGCACCACATCGTGATGCACGTGGCCAGCCCGCAGCCCACTGCGCCCAACTCTGGAAGCCCCAGCGCTGGCACGCCGAAGACCAGCAGCGTCGATAGCGGGATCTTCAGCGCGAGGCCGCCCACTTGCAGCGCCATCACCGCCTTGGGCCTCGACACCGCGGAATTGAAGCCGCGGTAGATGGTGAACAACAACGATGCGGGCAACGAGAAGGCCAGCGCCAACAGATAGCCGCGCACCTTGCCCTCGACCTCGGGTTCGATGGCGCCACCGGCCAGCCACAGGAAGGGCTGGCCCGTCAGCAGCAGCGTGCTGCCTACCGCAGCCAGGCCCAGCACGATCCACACCGCCTGGTGCACCTGCCGGCCGGCGGCGGCGAGGTCGCGCGCGCCGTAGAGTCTCCCCGCGATCGGTGCCAGCGCCAGCACCACGCCCATGAAGCCGATGAAGACGGTGAGGTAAGCCGCCGAGCCGACCGCCAGCGCCGCCAAATCGGTGGCGTGGTAGCGCGCCAGGAGCAGCGTGTCGACCGTGGAGAAGGCCAGCACCGAGATCTGGCCCACGAACACCGGCCAGGCGAGAGGCGCGATCAGGCGCGTGCTCGCGGTGAACGAGAGGGGGCTCAAGCCTTTACCGTCGCAGATGCGGTCGTTGTCGTTGTCGCGGCGGAAGTTGCGGAGGAAGTTGCGGCCGAAATCGCGGCCGAAGTCGCGGCCGGGCCGACAAAGCGGTGCGGATTCGGATGGTCTTCTCCGGTCGCCAGTTGCGCCCTCTCGGCATAGCGGTTGAAGCGCCAGGCCGTGCCCTCCTGCGTGATGCGGCGCCACACGATGCGCTTCTCTGCGGGGGTGAACTCCGGCCAGCGCTGCACCTCCTCGAAGCTGCGGCCGCAGCCCTTGCACATCGCGTCGCCCTGGCTGGTGGAGCAGATGGCGATGCAAGGCGCATCGGGCGTGCTGGCGTACCAGGCCAGCCAGGCGTCACGCGCCTTGCTCGGCATGCTGGTTTCGTCAGCCATCGGCTCGCGGTAGTACACCATCAGCGCGTAGACCTCGGCCAGTGCGCGCACCTCCGCGCAGGCGCTGATGCCGTCGGGCGAGGGCGAGCGCTCGCGCCACCAGTTGATGGCGGACTCGATGTCGGTGATGTGGATGCCTGCCATGCGCGAGTGGGGCGTTTGATGGGCCGCTGCGGTTGCCTGTACGGGATTCAGGCCGCGGCCGGCGCGTACCCGGCCTCGGCCAATCGGGCCAGCACGGCCTCGCGAGGTGCTTGCGTGTCGATCCGCACCTTGTGATTGGGCAGGTCAACCACCACCTTGGCCAGTGGGTCGACGGCGTTCACGGCCTCGGTGACAGCGCGCATACAGTGGCCGCAAGTCATATTGGGTATCTGAAGATCGAGCATGGTGGGTCCCCTGGCGGAAAGAGCGATGATGCTGCAAGCGGGGCGGCCGCCGTCGGCCTCCGCCGCCGGGGGGCTGATTTTCGCGCGCCGCTCCCTGCGCGCGCGTGTTCCAGGTCAGGACAGGTGCATCACGTGACGAGCACTACCGCTACCGCTGCTGCTGCTAGCACTACTGCCGCGGCTATCGGCGCCGCCCCGGCGCGCTCGCATTGGACGCTGCGTATCGACGGCATGACCTGCGCGTCCTGCGTGACACGCGTGGAGAAGGCCTTGCTGGCAGTGCCCGGTGTGAGCGAGGCCAGTGTCAACCTGGCCACGGAGACAGCGGAGGTGACCTGGGTCGGCCGCGCCGCTGGCCGCGCAGATGTGCAAACGGCCGTGCTGGCTGCACTCGCCCGCGCGGGCTACGAGGCGGTGGGTGCCGAAGTGGCCGGAGTGGCTGCAGGGGACGCAGGGGCCGAAGCAGGGCAGCTTGCGGGTGCGGCGGGTGCCGCGGGTGCGACTGTGGCAGGCACCGCGGCCACGCGCCGCTTCGGAGAAGGCACGCGCGTGCTCATCGCCGCGCTGCTTTGCGCGCCGCTGGTGCTGCCGATGCTGGCCGGGCCTTTCCTGCCAGCCGGCGTGCATGCAATGCCCGGCCCGTGGTGGCAATGGGCTCTGGCCACGCCGGTGCAGTTCTGGTTGGGTGCCCGCTTCTACCGCGCAGGCTGGAAGGCGTTGCGCGCGGGCGCCGGCAACATGGATCTGCTGGTGGCGTTGGGAACCAGCGCAGCCTACGGCCTCAGCGTCTTCACGCTCTGGCGCGAGGGCGTGACGCACCACCTGCCGCTGTACTTCGAGGGCTCCGCGGTCGTCATCACGCTCGTGCTGTTGGGCAAGTGGATGGAAGCGCGCGCCAAGCGCCGCACGACCGAAGCGCTGCGTGCGCTGGAGGCGTTGCGCCCCGATTCGGCCCGCGTGCGCCGCGATGGCGCCGAAACCGAGTTGCCCCTGGCCCGGGTGCGGGTGGGTGACGAAGTGGTTGTGCACCCGGGCGAACGTGTGCCCGTGGACGGCCTCGTGCTCGAGGGCGCGAGCCACGTCGATGAATCGATGCTCACCGGAGAGAGCCTGCCGGTGGCGAGAGGCGTCGGCGACCGGCTCGCGGGCGGCGCCGTCAACGGCGAGGGGCTGCTGGTGTTGCGCACCACCGCAGTCGGCGCCGAGACGATGCTCGCGCGCATCGTGCGTGGCGTCGAATCGGCACAGGCCCACAAGGCGCCGGTGCAGCGCCTGGTCGACCGTGTGAGCGCGGTCTTCGTGCCGGTGGTGGTCGTGGCGGCGGTGCTGACGCTGCTCGGCTGGGGGCTCGGCAGTGGCCGCTGGACCGAGGGCTGGCTCAACGCAGTGGCCGTGCTCGTCATTGCCTGCCCTTGTGCGCTGGGGCTGGCCACGCCCGCGGCGATCATGGCGGGCACCGGTGCTGCGGCACGACGGGGCATCTTGATCAAGGACGCCGAGGCGCTGGAGCTGGCGCATGCATTGGACGTGATCGCCTTCGACAAGACAGGCACGCTCACCATCGGGCGGCCGAGGCTGGTGGCATTGCACGCGCTCGATGGACCCGAAGCACACGACACGCACGAGACGCGCGGTCAGTACCTGGCTCTGGCCGCCACCCTGATGGCCGGCAGCGAGCACCCTTTGGCGCGCGCGGTGCGCGAAGCGGCGGCGGAGGTGAAGGCACCAGCGAACGTGGCGGCGGAGCTAGCGGCGGACGTAACGGCGGACGTAACGGCGGATGTAGCGTCGGACGTCGCGGCGGACGTGGCGCCGAACGCAGTGTCGTTGCCGCGTGCGGCTCACATCGCCACTGCCACCACCACGGACATGCACGCGGTCCCTGGCCGCGGCGTGGCTGGCACGGTCGACGGCATGGCGCTGCGCCTGGGTAGCACACGCTGGATGCAGGAACTGGGTGTGCGTCTCGGGCCCGGGCTGGCCGAGGCCGAAGCGTTGCAACTTCGCGGGCACACCGTGTCATGGCTGGCGCAGGTGCCCGCGCATGCCGCAGCGCGGCCCGCGGGGGTCGAGACGCAGCATGCGCAGCATGCGCAGCGGGCACCGCGCGAACCGAGCGAGCCGCGCACCCCACGGGCCATGGCCCTGCTGGCCTTCGGTGACGTCGTCAAGCCCGAGGCGGCACAAGCCATCGCCCGCCTACAGGCCATGGGCCTGGCCTGCGTGCTGATCTCCGGCGACAACGCGGGCAGCGCTGCCGCCGTGGCCGGCCAGTTGGGCATCGACGAAGTGCGCGCCGAGGTGTTGCCCGAGGACAAGGCCCGCATCGTCGCCGAATTGAAGCAGGCTCTACCGGGCCGCGGGCGGCCGCGCCGCGTGGCGATGGTGGGCGACGGCATCAACGACGCACCGGCGCTGGCCGCCGCCGACGTCGGCATCGCCATGGCCACAGGCACCGACGTGGCCATGCACGCCGCCGGCATCACGCTGATGCGCGGCGACGTGTCGCTGGTGGTCGAGGCCATTGACATCTCGCGCCGCACGACACGCAAGATCCGACAAAATCTGTTCTGGGCCTTCGCCTTCAACGTCGTGGGCATCCCGGCGGCGGCGTTCGGTTTACTCAACCCGGTCATCGCCGGCGGCGCGATGGCCTTCAGCAGCTTCTTCGTCATCAGCAACGCGTTGCTGCTGCAGCGCTGGGGCCGGCGCTGAGTTTGGAGCTGAGTCGGCGCGGACTCGGTCCCGAAGCCCAAAGCCTAAAGCCCAAAGCCCGGGCTGGCTGGTGCGCGGGGCCTCAGGCGATGCAGCCGGCGGGGACGGCCGCCGCCGCTGTGGCCGGCACCGGCTCGGGGATCAGGTAGCCGTAGCGCACCGCCGTGATTTCCGCGAGGATGCTCACGGCGATCTCCGGCGGCGTGCGCGCACCGTTCTTCAACCCGACGGGGCCGTGCAGCCGCGCCAGCGCTTCGTCGGTGAGGTCGAAGTGTTCCTTCAGCCGCTCCTTGCGCTTGGCCTGGTTGGCGCGCGAGCCGATGGCGCCGATGTAGAACGCAGGGCTTGCCAGCGCCTCCATCAGGGCCATGTCGTCGAGTTTGGGGTCGTGGGTGAGCGCGACGATGGCCAGATGCCCGTCGGGCTCGAGCGCGCGCACGGTGTCGTCGGGCATCGTGCGCACGAGCGTGGCGCCCTCGACCGCGAAGCCCTCGGCGTATTCGGCGCGTGGGTCGCACACGGTCACCTGGTAGCCCAGCGCATGCGCCATCGGCGCCAAGTACTGCGTGAGCTGCCCGGCGCCGATGACCAGCATGCGCCAGCTCGGGCCATGGTGGGTGACGAGTTCGGTGTCGGTGAGCGTGAGCTCGTCGTTCGTGCTGCCGTCTTCCAACGCCACCACACCGGTGGCGAGTGCCAGGCGGCGCCGCACGCGCTCGCCACGCTTCAACCGTGCCAGCAGCTCGGGCAGCCGCGAGTGCGGCGCCACCGCCTCGAGCACCAACTCGATGAGCCCGCCGCAAGGCAGGCCGAAGCGATGCGCCGCATCGGCGTCGATGCCGTAGCGCAACACCTGCGGGCGCAGCGTCGTGAGCGTGCCGCTGCGGGCCTTGTCGACGAGGTCGTCCTCGATGCAGCCGCCGGAGACGCTGCCCGTGATGAGACCGTCGTCGCGGATGGCTACCGTCGAGCCGGGCGGCCGTGGCGCCGAGCCCCAGGTGCGCACGATGGTGCCCAGCGCGACGCGATGGCCGGCGGTGCACCAGGTGGTGATCTGCTCGAGGATCTGGCGGTCGATGTTGTCCATGGGCGCTGTGTGCCGGGCCTGCAAGAGGGGAGGCTCGCGCCGCCATTGTGCCTGCCCCTCGGTGCGAAGCGAGAGGTCGAATCACCAGGTGCTGCCGGATGCCGCGGGGCGCTGCCGCGACGGCGCCGTGCTTCAGAAGCGCCGCTCGATGGCCAACGAGACAGGCTGCGTCCGGTGCGGCACCCAGAGTATGCGTGGCGCGTAGTCGCCTCGGCCGATGGTGGCTGCCGCAGCGAGCAGGGGCACGACTCTGGCCTCGGGGTAACCCGTGGCAGCGGCGGCGGTGAGTGTGAGGTCGGTGAACGGGCCCACACTGTGTCCGGTGCGCCAGGTCCAGCCGGCATACACGGTGTCGCGATCCACCGAGTTGCGATAGGCGCCCAGCGTGAACCCACCGGGCGCCACCATGTACAACCCGGGCGTGAAGTGGCGAGGATGTGCACCTGGATCGAGGTCGCCGAGGTGTGTGCTCAAGAGATGCAAGCCGAGAATCCAGCCATTCATGCCCGTGCCCCGAGAGGGTTGCGTGGATGTATGGGTTATCGGCAATGCCGCCGCGCCCGGTGCTTCGAAATGAGCTTGCTCGGCCGTGCTTCTTGGCGCTTCTCCGTTTCTCAGTTTCTCCGCTGCTCAGTTTCTCCGCTTCGTTCCCAAGATCACGGCAGCGCAGACTTCTCCCGCTTTCAACAGGCAGAGCCCGGTGTCTTCTTCTTTCTCGGCGTCACGCCGGGGTCTGGTGCCGACACCGCCGAGCCCAACCACTCGCCGCGCTTCCATGTCGACGAAGCCTCGCTGCCGCTGGGTGTGCGCGCGCTCGCGCAGCTCACGTGCGACTACCTCGAGGCGCCAGAGGCACAGCGGCGCATCGAGTAGGGCCAGCGACTCGTCAGGGTGGCCGCCGCGTGCTGCTGTTCACGCGGGGCCGCCGGCCAGACCGCCCGCGGGTGTCTTGCCACGGCCCGTTGTGGTGTCATCGGCCGCAAGCCAACGAAGCGGGACCTTCTGCGATGACCGCATTCACCGAAGCCCACGCCCTCATCGCCCGCGAGTTCGCCAACGTGGCCGCTCAGACGCTCGGCGTCGGTGGCTCCATGCATCCAGGCGCGGTGGTGGCCGCGACGGCCCGCATGGCGGGCACGTACCTGTTTCGCTCGTTTGAGCTCGCGGTGCCAGGCGCCTCGCCGGGCCAGGCCTTGCTGTCCGAACAAGCCACCGAGCGTGCCGACGCCCTGATCCGCATTGCCGCGGCGATCGTCCACGCCTCGGGCATCACGCTCGACAGCCCGCGGGCGGGCACGGCCATCGATGCCTCGCACCAGCCGCAACGTCCATTCCTGGACACGCAGCGTCAGCTCGAGCCGCTCCTGCGCCCGATTCGGGAACGCGCGGGCCTGTCCGACTACGAGGCAGCGCGGGCGGCCGCCGTGGCCGCGGCGTACCTGGTGGTCCACTGCGCCAAGGTGATGGAACCCAACACGGGGTTTCGCGTTGCGGCGTACGGCATCGTCGAGGGGTGCAAGACGGCGCCAGACCCGGTGCGGCTGGCGGCGCTCGCGGCCTGAAGGCGCCCAGCTTCGGCGGTTGCACGCTCAAGCGCGGGGCCAGGCAAACAACCGAGCGCCTCAAGTCTCGGGCCACACGATGGCCGCCTCCAGCCCCGGCGCGGCGTTGGCAAGTCGCAGGCGACCGCCGTGCGCGCGCGCCACCAGGCCGCACAGGTGCAGGCCCAATCCCACGCCGCCGCTGCTGCGGCTGCGGGCATCGTCGGGGCGGTAGAAGGCCGTGCCCATCCGTGCCAGATGGTCAGGCTGCACGCCAGGGCCGTGGTCGCGCACGCCGAGTGCGACTTCGCCCGCGCCCTCACGTCGCAGGAAGACCACAGGGTGCAAGTCGTTGGTTCCGCGGCCATGACGGCGCGCGTTCTCGAGCAGGTTGCGCAGCGCGAGCCGCAGGCGCATCGGGTCCACCGATTGCAAGCCGATGTGAGTGTCGAGCGCAAATTCAACCTTCGTGTCACCGAAGTGCTCCTGCACCGCAGCCACCGCGAGTGCCGCGACATCCGTGGCTTCGCGGTGCAGCGCGGCGTGGCCCTCAGCGAGCCGTTCGCCTTCAATGAGACCGGTGACAAGGTCGCGCATCTCGGCCAGGTCGTGCAGCAAGGCGGTGCGCTCGCCGCTGTCGGGCAACAGCTCGGCGTTGAGCCGGGCCCGCGTGAGCGGGCTGCGCAGCTCGTGGCTGATGGCCAGCAGCAGCAAGCGCTTGGCCTCCAGCATGCCATGCAGGCCCGAGGCCATCGTGTTCACGCGCGTGGCGAGATCGCCGAGTTCATCGCGCCGCCGCACCGCGATCGGTTTGCCAAAGTCACCACCTCCAAAGGCCTGCACGCCACGTGTGATGTCGGCGAGCGGGCGCAGCAGGCGGCTCACCGCGGCATAGGCGACCGCCGTGAGCGCCAACAAGACGATGAGCGTGATCCAGCCGGCGCCCCGCGTGCGCCAGGGCGCCGCAGGCTCCGCCAGGCCGAACGTGATGCGGTGCCCGCCGTTGGTGTGTCGCACCAACCCCCAGGCGGCAGCGTCGAATTCGTGGCTGTCCGGGTCGTACCTGCGGTGCCGCGACGTCTGTGCGCGGGATTCGTACTGCACCACCGGCCCCTCGATGCGCAGTGTGATCGGCAGCCTTGCCGCGAGTGCGGCGGCACGCGCGGCATCGGGCGGCGCGCCGATCTCGGCCACCAGCCGATCGAGATAGTCGGCCACCAGCGGCCGCGCATACGCCTGCCAGCCGCCTTGCACGGCGCGCTGCAGGCCCATGATGAAGACCGCGCTGATGGCCAAGGCCAGCAGCAGGAACAGGGCGACGAGGCGGCCCTTGATGGAGTGCCGCCAGCGCCGCCCGGCGTGCCGCCAGGCAGGACGCGAGGACGGGGGTGAGGATGGTCGCGGGGGCTCTTGTCCCTGCCCATGCCCATGCCCATGCCCGTGCTGCGCGGACTGCTCCGGTGTCACAGTCGTGCCCCGACGAAGCGATAGCCGGCGTTGCGCAAAGTGCGGATGTGGTCGAGTGGCTCGAGCTTGCGTCGCAGGCGGCTCACCAGGATGTCCACCGCGCGGCTTGCGATGTCTTCGGCGGCATGGCCGCGCAGTTTCGTGAGGATGTCGTCGCGGCTGAAGACCTTGCCAGGCTGGCCGGCCAGCAGCACCAGCAACTCGTATTCGGTGCCGGTGAGCTCGACCGCTACTTCGCCGCGGTGCACCTGGTGGCGATCGAGGTCGATGCTGAGGCCTTCGAAGCGCAGCGTGCCCAAGGTGGTGGTGCCGCTCGCCGCGGCGGCCATAGGTGCCGCGGCCGTGCGCCGAAGCACGGTCTGGATGCGCGCCAGCAGCTCGCGCGGCTCGAAGGGCTTGGGCAGGTAGTCGTCGGCGCCGAGCTCGAGGCCGACGATGCGGTCCATCACCTCGCCGCGTGCCGTCAGCATGACGATCGGCACCGTGCCATTCGCCTTGCGGATGGTGCGGCAGACCTCGAAGCCGTCCATCTCCGGCAGCATGACGTCGAGGATGACGGCGTCGATGCCGCCGCGCTGCAGCCGTGCGAGGCCCACGCTGGGGCGCGTGGCGTGTTCCAGCGTGAAGCCGAAGCGCTGCACATAGGCCGCCAGTGGTGGCCCGAGGCGCTCGTCGTCGTCGATCAGCAGCAGGCGGGGCATGCGGGAGAGGGGTGGGCGGCTCTGCGTGTAGGTCGGGGGTCAGATCCAGCGGCGCACGGCGGCCGCGCAGTCACTGTACCAACCGCAGAAGGCGCGCCTCAGAGCCGAGGCGCCCCGGGTGGTCTACGAGGCCTCGGCCAAGTCGTGCGCCGGGCGGGAGAGGCCTGGCGCACCGGCCCGTGGTTCAGCCGCGCCCGGCGTGGCGGCCGCTGCGCGACAGGAACTCGCGCACCTTGGCCTGCTGCTCGGGCTTCAGGCTGTCGTAGAAGTCGGCCATCGCGGCGATGACCTCCGGGCTCTTGACCTGCACGGCGCCGGTTTTGGCCTGCACCAGCGCCTGCGCCTTGGCGCGGTCGAAGGTGGCGCCGGTCATCAGGCCCGACAGCTCGGCACGCGGGTCCCGCGTGTCGCCTACGAAGGCGATGCGCTGCTCGCGCAACTTGTCGGCGAGCGTGCCGAGCCGGCCCTTCTGCGCCTCGTCGAGATCGAGCTTGCGGCCCGCCTTCTCGACGAGCCGCGCCTTCAGCTTGGCTGCGTCATCCTCGCTCATCGCGCTCCAGCCGTGGCGGTCGTGGCCGTGGTGCGAACAGGCGGCGAAGGTGCCGAGCAGCGCCGCGGCGCCGAAGACGCCGATAAAGGTGCGACGGATCCAGGTTCTCATGATCAGGTCCTTTCGGGATGGGGCCGGGTTGCGTGGTTGACCGGCCGGTTGAACATGGACGCATGGTGCGCGGCGCGGTACCGCGCGTCCTTTCGCGCGGGTCACGGTGCGTAACGTTTTTTGTCGCCGCCGATGCCGGCCGTCCGCGCGCAGCTCATCGAGTGCGCGGCGCCGTTCGAGTGTTTCGAAGACCCGGAGTTGTTCGAAGGCTGCGACAACGTCATCAGGCGCCCGGCGGGCCTGGCGGGCCTGGCGGGCCTGGCGGGCCTGGCATACGGCATCGCGTAGGCCCGCTCGGCACCGCATCTTCGTGCCGGTGTCTCAGCACTCCACGATGTTCACCGCGAGGCCGCCGCGCGCCGTTTCCTTGTACTTGGTCATCATGTCGGCGCCGGTCTCGCGCATGGTCTTGATGACCTTGTCCAGGCTCACGTGGTGCGTACCGTCGCCCCTGAGTGCCATGCGTGCGGCGTTGATCGCCTTCACCGATGCGATCGCGTTGCGCTCGATGCAGGGGATCTGCACGAGGCCGCCCACGGGGTCGCAGGTGAGGCCGAGGTGGTGTTCCATGCCGATTTCGGCGGCGTTCTCCACCTGCTCGGGCGTGCCGCCCATCACCGCGGCAAGCGCGCCTGAGGCCATGCTGCAGGCCACGCCCACCTCACCCTGGCAGCCGACTTCGGCCCCGCTGATGCTGGCGTTTTCCTTGTAGAGGATGCCGATGGCGGCGGCGGTGAGCAGGAAGTCGACCACTCCCTTGTTGTCGGAGCCGGGCACGAAGCGCGTGTAGTAGTGCAGCACCGCGGGCACGATGCCTGCCGCGCCGTTGGTGGGTGCGGTGACCACACGGCCACCGGCGGCGTTCTCCTCGTTGACGGCAAGTGCGTACAGGTTGATCCAGTCGAGCACCTGCAGCGGGTCACGCAAGGCCTCTTCGGGCTTGGACACCAGCGCCTCGCGCAGCGCCTTGGCGCGCCGGCGCACCTTGAAGCCGCCGGGCAGTGTGCCGCCAGTGCGGCAACCGCGCTCCACGCAGTCCTGCATCACGCGCCAGATTTTCAGCAGGCCCGCATCGATCTCGAGATCGCTGCGCCCACCGCCTGGGCCCAGGGAGCGCTCGTTGCGGCGCATCAACTCGGCGATGCCGCAGCCTTCACGGCGCGTGAGTGCGAGCAGGTCCTCGCCGGAGTGAAAGGGGTGCGGCAGCACGGTGGTGTCCGGCGCGATCACCTTGTGCTTGCTGCCGTCGGCAGCCACTTCGTCGCTGACCACGAAACCACCACCGACGCTGTAGTAGCAGCGGTTGGCGAGTTCCTGGCCAGTGGCGTCGAAGGCAATGAAGCGCATGCCGTTGGCGTGGAAGGGCAGCGTCTCGCGACGGTGGAATTTGAGGTCGTCCTTTTCGGTGAAGGTGATGACGTGGCGGCCGAGCAGTGCGATGCGGCCGCTGCCGCGCACCTCGGCCAGCAGCGCCGGTATCGCTTCCACATCCACCGTATCGGGCTCGTGCCCCGCCAGACCCAGCAGCACCGCCTTGTCGCTGCCATGCCCTTTTCCGGTGGCGCCCAGGCTGCCGTAGAGCTGGGACTGCACCCGCGTGGTGGCCTCGAACCGGCCCTCGTGCGCCAGACGCAACGCGAACAGGCGCGCGGCGCGCATCGGGCCCACGGTGTGAGAGCTGCTTGGCCCGATGCCGATCTTGAAGAGGTCGAAAACACTGACTGCCATGGCCGATGCTACTGCCGGACACAACAGTCCCTGACGGACTGAAGGCTCACACACGCACGGAGACCGCATGAACCGCACGCGAGACGGTCAACCCTCGCAACCCCTGCGGCGCCTGGTCGCTGCTGCTGCATTGCTCGCCACGCCCGCTGCTGCGCGCCCAGCACCACGACCATCACAGCAGCCAGTTCGAGAGCTTGAACCAGCCCGGGCGCATCGGCCTCCCCGAGATCAGATGGGCGGCGGGGTGAAGAGCGCCATCAACGAGGTCTTCAGCCTGGGGTAAGGCTGCCTCAGCTGCCTCGCGCGCTTCGTCTGCGTCATCAGGATCCAGGCACCAGGCGCCAGATCTCGTCGCCGCCGCTCTTGCTGTCGGTCAGCACCCACAGCGCTCCATCGGGGCCGGTTTCGACGTGACGCAGGCGTTCGCCGAGCGTGTCGAGCAAACGCACAACGGCGCTCACTGCGCCTGCCGCGTCGAGGCGGAGGATTTCGAGCCGGCGGCCCGAAAGTGAGGCGGTGGCGAGCGCGCCGTTCCAGTCGCGCCAGGGCAGGCCGCTCACGAAGCCGCAGCCCGAAAGCCCTTGCGAGAGCGGCTCGCTGCGCCAGATGGGCGGCATGGCCGCGGGGTAGCGCACGCGGTCGGTCATGTCGGTGCCGTTGTAGCCGCAGTAGCTGATGGCCGAGCCGTCGAGGCAGAGGCCGGTGCCGGCGTTGGGCCGTGGGTCCCAGCCGCCGTTGCCGCCGGCAGTGAGTGGCGTGACCTCGTCGTGCAGGCCGGGGCCGTGCTCACACAGGTAGGGCCGTCCGGGTTCGAGTGCGCCGCTGCCGGCCCGGAAGGCAATGCCCTGCGGGTTGCGGTGGCCGTAGGTGTAGATGCGTGGGTCGCCACCGCCGGGCGCGGCATTGCCAGGCGCCGGGGCGCCATCGCGCGTGACGCGCAGCACCTTGCCTGCAAGCGTGCTCAGGTCTTGCGGCACGGTGCCCGTGCGGTTGTCGCCGGTGGTGAGGTAGAGATAGCCGTCCGGGCCGAAGCGCAGGCGCCCGCCCGAATGCACACCATGGTCGAAGCGGATGCCGGTGACGATGTCGGCGCGATCGCTCACCGCGCTGTAGTCGGCGTTGACGACGAAGCGCACGATGCGGTTGTCGGTGGCGCCGGCAAGGCTGCTGGCCATGTAGACGTAGAGCGTGCGGTTGCTGGCGAACTGCGGGTCCAGCGCAATGCCGAGCATGCCGCTTTGGTCTTGCTGCAC
>JANNRI010000114.1:0-2063 GCA_031401195.1 Burkholderiales bacterium | reverse complement strand
GGCGCTGTTTTTTACGTGCTTCGTTTGTTTTGTCGCCTTGCAGATGATCCTGAACTTCAAGCCGAAAGCATCGAGAGAACTCCCCGGTGCTAGTGGCGTATTTGCCGTTGGCACGGGTATTGGTGCGATTTCGTCACTCGTAGCCATCGGCGGCGGCGCGCTCACCGTCCCCTTTCTGACTTGGTGCAATGTCCGCGTCCAACAAGCCATCGGAACGTCGGCAGCCATCGGCTTCCCGATCGCCTTCGGGGCGTCGTTGGGATACATCTTCAACGGATGGGGGCATCCAGGTCTTCCTGAGTGGAGTTTCGGTTTTGTCTATCTGCCAGCGCTCGCCTGGATGGTTCCGCCGAGCATACTGCTGGCGCCACTCGGCGCCCGCCTGACACACACGCTCCCAGTGGCAACGCTAAAGCGCGTCTTCGCCTGCCTTCTCGTCGCCCTTGCGGCGAAGATGGTCTGGAAGCTTTTTTCCTGAAAAACCTGATCACCCATTGCGCACGAAGGCGGTACGCAACGCCGCTTCGGCAAAAGAACGCCTCTTGAATGGACCTGTTGTTTCATTGTGGATTTCCACAATTGTCACTATAGGAATAGTTTGAAATAGTGCCCCCATGTGTCCGCCCCGGAGGAACTGCAGACAAACCAGACGGCAAAGGAGACCGGCTGAACACAACATCGATTATCGCATCAGCATTGCCGCGCTCCCGGCCGACTGACGAAGTTTGCCGTGATGATTTTTCCAAACGTTCGAGTGACGCCCTCCGGCACAAGCGGGAAACGAATTTTTCCACGACCAACAAGGACGTATACGTACGACGATGTGTGTCGAAACAGTCTCTTGGACGGCATTTCCCTTCTCGCATTCGCCCATTGACTTATGCTGAAAGAAATGCCTGAAACGCTTGCTTCTCCTTGCTTTGATGCGGTCGATAAAGTAGCATTATGTGTTCAAGGCGAGATTGAAACCGCACGTCAACACGACAACACGACGCTTCCAGCCAGCTCACGACTTCCTGAATTCCCGGTTCAAAAAGCCCCCAAATTTTTACTTCCTGAAAGGTTTTGCCATGTCTAACGAGAACAGCCCCGTGCTGCCTGACTCATCCAATCTGGAGGCCTGGAAAAAGGCTGCCACCAAGTCCGCCCCCGGCGGAAACCTTGACGCCCTGAACTGGGTCACATCTGAAGGCATCGTCGTCAAACCGCTGTACACCAAGGCGGATGTCGCCGACCTGCCCTACACCGACACGCTCCCCGGCTTCCCGCCCTACACTCGTGGCCCGCAAGCGACCATGTACGCGGTGCGTCCGTGGACCATCCGTCAATACGCCGGCTTCTCGACGGCGACCGAATCCAATGCCTTCTACCGCAAGGCGCTTGCCGCCGGCGGCCAAGGCGTTTCCGTCGCCTTCGACCTGGCCACGCACCGCGGTTATGACTCCGACAATGCTCGTGTCGTCGGCGACGTCGGCAAGGCCGGTGTAGCCATTGACTCCGTCGAAGACATGAAAGTCCTGTTCGACGGCATCCCGCTCGACAAGATCTCTGTTTCGATGACCATGAACGGCGCCGTGCTACCGGTACTCGCCGGTTACGTCGTCGCCGCTGAAGAGCAAGGCGTTTCGCAGGACAAGCTCTCCGGAACCATTCAGAACGACATTCTGAAAGAGTTCATGGTGCGCAACACCTACATCTACGGCCCCGCGCCGTCCATGCGCATCATTGGCGACATCATCGAGTACACGGCGCAGCACATGCCCAAGTTCAACTCGATCAGCATTTCCGGTTACCACATGCAGGAAGCTGGCGCGAACCAAGCGCTGGAACTGGCCTTCACGCTGGCGGATGGCAAGGAATATGTCAAGACTGCGATTGCCAAAGGCATGGACGTCGACGGATTTGCTGGTCGTTTGAGTTTTTTCTGGGCGATTGGCATGAACTTCTACCTGGAAGTGGCCAAGATGCGCGCCGCGCGGCTGTTATGGCACCGCATCATGACCGGTTTCAACGCCAAAAGCCCGAAGTCGCTGATGCTGCGCACCCATTGCCAGACCAGCGGC
>JANNRI010000113.1:0-21313 GCA_031401195.1 Burkholderiales bacterium | reverse complement strand
CCTGTACAACGTGTTCCAGAGCCTGCTGGCAATCCTGGGCATCGGCGGCAGCAGCGACTGACCAGCGTTCGATGATCCACCTGAACGGGGCCTGCGGGCCCCGTTTCTCTTGGCACTGCGAAAGTCGTTGCTTCGCCCGGCCGCGACTCGGCTCGTTAACATGCAGGCCCGCCGCTGTCGCGCCGTCCAGGCGCGCCCCGCCGATGAACCGCATCCCGGTCAAACTCGAAGAAGGCCTGGCCGTGGCCTGCATGGTGCTGCTGGTGCTGATCACGCTGCTCAACGTGCTGACGCGCTACTTCACCGACCAGAGCTTTGCCTGGACCGAAGAGATCTCGGTCTTCCTGATGGTGGTGATGACGCTGGCCGGCGCCAGTGCGGCAGCCGCACGCGACCGCCACGTGCGCATCGAGTTCTTCTACGACGGCGGCACCACGGCGCGGCGGCAGCAGTTGGCCGTGGTCGGCGCCTGCATCTCGGGCCTGCTGTTCACCGGGCTGACCCTGCTGTTCGCGCGCATGGTGGCCGACGAGATCCACTACGCTGAAACCTCGATGGGCCTGGGCGTGCCGCGCTGGTGGTTCACGGCGCTGTCGCCGCTGTTGTGCGCCGCCATCGCGCTGCGCAGCTTCGCCCTGGCCTGGCAGCGTGCACGCCAGCCTGTGACCGCGCTGCCGGGCCCGCCGCCTTGATCGGCTTCACGCTGTTCGCGCTGTTCATCGTGCTGATGCTGGCCGGCGTGCCCATCGGCGCGGCGCTGGGCCTGGGCGGCATTGTCGCCATCGCCTGGGCCAATGCCGACACGCAATGGTTCGGGCTGCTGGCGGCGTCGCAGAACATGCAGAACATGCAGGCCGGCATCTCCAAGTACCCGTTACTGGCGCTGCCGATGTTCGTGCTGGTGGGTTCGGTGTTCGACCGCTCGGGCGTGGCCCAGCGTTTGGTCGACTTTGCGGTGGCCTGCGTCGGCCGCTCGGCCGGCATGCTGCCGCTGGTGGCGGTGCTGGTGGCCATGGTGCTGGGCGGCATCTCGGGATCGGGCCCGGCCAACGCCGCGGCGGTGGGCGGCGTGATGATCGCGGCGATGGCGCGGGCCGGCTATCCGGCACCGTTCTCGGCCAGCGTGGTCGGCGCCGCAGCCGCCACCGACATCCTGATCCCGCCATCGATCGCCTTCGTGGTCTACAGCGTGTCGGTGCCGGGCGCGTCGGTACCGGCACTGTTCGCGGCCGGCATGTTCCCGGGCATCCTGGCTGGCCTGGCGCTGATCGTGCCGGCGGTGTGGCTGTCGCGCCTGCGCGGCTACGGCGCGCTCGAGCGTGAGCTGCCGCGGCCGCCGTTCTGGCGCTCGCTGCGCGAGGCCGTGTGGGGCCTGGCCGCGCCGGTGCTCATTCTGGGCGGCATGCGCATGGGCTGGTTCACGCCCACCGAGGCAGCCGCGGTGGCAGCGGCCTACGGTCTGTTCGTCGGCATGGTCATCCACCGCAGCATCGCCTGGAGCGACCTGTACAGCATCTTCCGCGACGCCACCGAAACCAGCGCCGTGATCATGATCGTGATGGCGCTGGCCGGCATCTTCGCCTACTCGGTCAGCACCCTGGGCCTGGCCGACCCCATCGTGCTGGCAGCTCAGGCGGCGGGCCTGGGCTCGGCGGCCATGTTGACGCTGCTACTGGCGCTGTTGCTGGTGGTGGGCATGTTCCTCGACGGGGTGTCGATCTTCCTGATCTTCCTGCCGCTGCTGACGCCGTTGATGACGCTGTACCAATGGGACGCCGTGTGGTTCGGCGTGCTGCTGACCATGGTGGTGGCCATCGGCCAGTTCACGCCGCCGATGGCCGTCAACCTGCTGGTGGCCTGCCGGCTGGCCCGGGTGCGCATCGAACAGACCCTGCCCCACGTCGGCTGGCTGGTGTTGAGCTTCGTGATCGCCACTGCGCTGGTGGCCCTGCTGCCGCAGATCGCACTGTGGCTGCCCCGTTCACTGGGATACTGAACCCCATTGCGTCGATAAACACCTGAGGAGACAGCCATGCAACGCAGACACCTGATCCACTTCACCGGCGCTGCCGCCGCCGCCATCGCCCTGCCCCGCTTCGCCAAGGCCCAGGGCGCCTACAAGGCCGAGTACAAGATGAGCACCGTGGTGCCGCCGGCCTTTGCCTGGGGCAAGGGCGGTGAGATCTTCGGCATCCTGGTGCGCGAGCGCACCGCAGGCCGCATCAACATCAAGCAGTACCCCGGCGCCAGCCTGGTGCAGGGCCAACAGGACCGCGAGTTCTCGGCCATGCGCCAGGGCATCATCGATGTCCTCTGTGGCGCACCGATCAACTGGTCGGGCACGGTGCCGCAGCTGGGCGTGTTCACCTTGCCTTTCATCCTGCCCGACCACAAGGCCTGGGACGCCGTCACCAGCCAGCCCGCGGTGATGGACGAGTATTTCGACCTCGTGCGTAAGGCCGGCGCCGAGCCGCTGGCCGTGGGCGAAACCGGCTATCGGCAGATCAGCAACAGCAAGCGTGCGCTGAAGGCGCCCGACGACCTCAAAGGCATCAAGGTGCGTGTCGTCGGCAGCCCGATGTACGGCGAGATCATGTCGGGCATGGGCGCCAATCCGACCTTCATGAGCTGGGCCGACGCCCAGCCCGCGCTCGCCTCCGGCGCGGTGGACGCGCAGGAGAATCCGCTGGAAGTCTTCCTGGCCGCGAAGATCCACACCCTTGGTCAGAAGTTCGTCACCAAGTGGAACTACTCCAACGACATCCTGCTCTTCGCCATTGCACAACCGGTGTGGCTGCAGTGGACGGTGGCAGACCAGAAGCTCGTGCGTGAAGCGGCGCAGGACGCGGCCAAGCAGCAAGTCGGGCTCGTGCGCAAGCTCTTTGCCGAGGACGTCGAGCGCGTGCGTGCGCTGGGTGTGGAGGTGCACATCCCGACGCCGGCCGAGCGCCAGACCTGGCAGATCGCCACACGGCGCATCTATGCCCGCTGGAAGGTCGCGACGCACGCCGGTCTCGTCGGCAAGATCGAGCAGGTGGCCGAAAAAGCGCGTGGCAAGGCGTGAACGCACGGCCGAACACGCGCCGCGTACCGGCGGTGACCGAAGCGAACGGTCGGCGCAGCCCGCAGTTGCCGATCGACAGCTCGTTGTTCTTCAAGCTCGTGCGGGTGGTGAACCTCACCGCGCGCCCCTTCGTGGAGACGCTGTCACGATCGCACCGGCTGACCCTCAACGAGTGGCGCGTGATGGTCGTGCTGGCCAGTCACCCGGGCGTGGCCGCGACCGACGTCGTCGACGCGACCGGCCTCGACAAGATGAGTGTCAGCCGGGCCATCGCCTCGCTGGCCCGGCACCGGCGGCTCGACCGGCACACCGACACAACAGACGCCAGGCGCGCACGCCTCACGCTCACGCCGGTGGGCTCTGCGCTCTTCGTGCGCATCGGTTCCCTGGCCTCGGTGCGTGAGGCGCAACTCTTCTGCGGCGTGACCGACGTCGAGCAGGCCCGCATGAGCCGCACGCTGGACCGCCTGATCGCGGCCTTGCAGGGCGCGCAGACCGATCTCGATGCGGCGGGCACGTCGAGCACGCGCCAGAAACGCGACCGGCTCGCCCGGCCTGCGGCGCACTCAGAAGCCGAACAGGCTTGAGCGGACCGCCCGCGCGCGCGCTCGGCGGGCTGCGGTGGCGCCAGCCATTGCTCCGGCCCTTCCGCCCAGGCGAGCACGAGTGCACCGTGGGGGGAGCTCAGGTGCACCGGCACATCGGGCTCGACGATAACGAAGCTGTTGGCCAGCACGACCGTGTCGTTGACCAGAAGCCGCCCGCCCCGAACCCAGAATTCGGTCGCAGCGCTGGCCTGCCACGGTGGCACCGAGGTGCCGGGGCCGAACCGCATTTGCACGAAACGATGCGCAGTGCCGGTGCCGGCGTAGTCGAACACCAGCTGCCGGCGCAGGCCGTGCACGCCGGTCTCGTAGGCCGGCAGTGCATCAACGGGCACATTGATCTCCGGCGGCACCTCGGGCGCCGGGTTGACCACGGCCTCGTGGCGCGATCCCGCATGCAGACCGCTGAGGTCACCATGCTCGGGCGGATAGACCACAGGCCCCTCGAGGCGCGACACCAGCACCGTCTGCCGGTAGGCGATGGCGTCGTGCGTGGCGCCGGCGAGGTTGATGCCCGCCTCGTGCAGGCCGAGGCTGCCGTGGTAATCGGTGAGGCCCCCGTCGACGACAAAGCTGGTGGCCACGCCTCGGTGCTGGTGCAGGCCGCTGCGGGCCATGGGGGCGAATGAAACCCAGCCCAGATAGTGGCCGACCTCGTTGTCATAGCGCACGGGCTTCAGGTGCAGGCCGGGCTGCGACGTGGGCTGCCATTCCAGCGCTGCGCCATCGAACACGTGTATGCCCGGCGCACTTCCGACGACCGGGCAATGGGCGGGAAGCAGCATGGCCGGGATCGTATCGATCGTGACGATCTAGGTGTTGCTCGCAAACCCTTCGCCGACCCCGATTTGCCTGCGCCAGGGCTTCGGCCCGCCAAACGCCGTACGCACCTGGTCCGCCCTAGTGCGACATGGGCGACATGGGCGACATGGGCGACATATTGCGGTCGAACACCGCAATGCTCTCGACATGCGCCGTGTGCGGGAACATGTTCACCACGCCGGCCTGGCTGCAGCGGTATCCCGCCTGATGCACGAGCAGGCCGGCGTCGCGCGCCAGCGTGCCAGGATTGCAGCTCACATAGACGATGCGCGAAGGCATCACCGCGTCAGACCCGCACTGATGCAGGTCGGCCAACGCCTTGGCCAATGCAAAGGCGCCCTCTCGCGGCGGGTCGACCAGCCACCGCTGCGCCGCGCCCAGCGCGGTCAGACCGGACGCATCGATCTTGAACAGGTCGACAGCGGCAAACCCGGCTCGCTGGGCCCATCCATTGAGCGCGGCGTTGGCCTTCGCCCGCGCCACCAGAGCCGTGCTGCCCTCCAGGCCGAGCACGGCGGCACACCGAGTGGCCATCGGCAGTGTGAAGTTGCCGAGACCGCAGAACCAGTCGATGGCGCGGTCCTGAGGTTGCAGGTCGAGCAGACGCAGCGCCCGCGCGACCAGCACCTGGTTGATGTGCGGATTGACCTGCGTGAAGTCGGTCGGCCGGAACGGCATCGTGATGCCGAATTCGGGCAAGGCGTAGGCGAGCGCCGGCCCGCCTGCGTCCATCGGTTCCACAGTATCGGGCCCGCCGGGTTGCAGCCACCAGACCACGCCGTGCCGACATGCGAACTCTCGCAGCCGCTGCCTATCGGCCTCCGTGAGCGGCTCCAGGTGACGCAGCACAAGCGCCACCACGTCATCGCCGGCGGCCAGCTCGATCTGCGGCAAGCGGTCGCGCCCGCTCATGCCGCCGATGAGCTCGCGCAATGCCGGCAGCATCACGCTCACCTTGGGTGGCAGCACCGGGCAGATCGTCATGTCGGCCACGTAACGCGACTTGCGCTCGTGAAAACCGACAAGCACCGTGCCCTTCTTCGCGACATGCCGCACCGAAAACCGCGCGCGGTAGCGGTAGCCCCAGGCGGGCCCGGCGATTGGCCGCAGCATCTGTTCGGGCTTCACCTTGCCCAGGTGCAACAGGTTGTCTTCCAGCACCCGCTGCTTCACGGCCACCTGGGCGGCCGGGTGCAGGTGCTGCATCTTGCAGCCGCCGCAGGCGCCGGCGTGCAGGCCGAAGTGCGGGCAGGCTGGCCGCACGCGTTGCGCGCTCTCGCGCGCGATCGCCGTCACCTGGCCTTGCTCCCAGTTGTTCTTCTTGCGCGAGATCTGCGCCTGCACGCGCTCGCCAGGCAGTGCGCCTTCGATGAAGACCACCTTGCCCTTGCCCTCGGTCCCATCGGAAGCAGCACGGTGCGCGACACCTTGCGCCTCGAGGTCCAGCGACTCGACCTCGAGCCATTCGTATCCATCGGCCATCGCCCGGATTATCGGCGGCACAAAAGGAAGCGGCCGCCCCAGGGGCGGCCGCGTCAGGCCATGGAGCGCCTTGCTCAGGGAGTGACGTAGTCGGAGATGATCTTCCAGCGACCGTCAGTGATCTGGCTCAGACGCGAGGCGTCGCTGCCCAGGCGCTTCTTCGGCCCGAAGCTCGACGGCGCGGAGCCGAACATGTCAGCCGGGAAGGCCATCGTGTCCATGACCTTGATGAAGCTGTCAGTCGTCAGGTTCCCACCGGCCTTGGCCGCAGCCTGCGAGAACGAATCGACGACCACGTAGCCGTACACGGAGAACACCGTCGGATCTTCGTTGAACTTGGTCTTGTACTTGTTGGCCCAGAAGCGCAGCGGCTGCGACGCCTCGTCCAGGTAGGGGTGCTGCGCAGCCATGGCGGCATAGAGGCCGTTCATGGCCGGGCCGCCCAGCTTGTGAATGAGGTCGGTGTAGACAGCGCTGCTGCCAACGAAGGTGGGCGAGAACGCGGTCTTGCGTGACTCGGCGATGGCCCCGATGGTCTCGCGGATGATGGTGCCGAGCACGACGAAATCACACCCCGCGCCCTTCATGCGCGCGACCTGCGATGAGAAGTCCGTGGCACCGCGCTTGTAGCTGGTCTTCTCGGCCAGCTCCATGCCGATGGTCTTCAGGCCCGCTTCCGCGCCGCGCACCACCTCCAGCCCGAACTCGTCGTCCTGGTACATGGTGCAGATCTTCTTGGCGCCCTTCTCCTTCACCAACTTGGGCACCATCAGCTTCATCTGATCGAAATAAGTCACCGCGAACGAATATTTCAGGCGGTGGAACGGCTCGTACATGTCACGTGACGCCGTCACGGGCATGAAGTTGACGACGTTCTTCTCGAACTGCACCGGCATGGCGGCGTTGTTCTGCGCCGTGCCGAGGTGGCCCAGCATCATGAAGATCTTGTCCTGGTTGACCAGCTTCTGCGCGGCCAGCACCGCCTTCTTGGGGTCGTAGGCCGAGTCTTCGATGATGAGCTTGATCTTGCGGCCACCGATGCCGCCTTGCTCGTTGATCTCGTCCACGCGCAGCATCATGCCCAGGCGAATCTGCTTGCCGAAGCCGGCGATCGGGCCCGACAGGTCCTGGATGGAGCCGAGCACGATCTCGCTCTTGCTCACGCCTTGAGATTGCGCGCCGGCCGTGCCGCTGGCCAGCGCCGCGGCCGTGAGGGCTGCTGTGGCGAACAGGTTCAATCGCTTCATGGAACTCTCCTTGGGGATGAAAGTGGAACGGTGATGCCCCGGCCGGCCGGGACCGGGTTTACCTGTACATGGCCTCGATTTGCGGGGCGTACTTCTGCTGCACGAGCTTGCGCTTGAGTTTCATCGTCGGCGTCAGTTCTTCGTCCTCGGCGGAAAGCTGGGTCTCGAGGAGATAGAACTTCTTGATCTGTTCCACGCGCGCGAACTTGGTGTTGACCTTGTCGATCTCAGCCTGGACCAGCGCACGTACCTCGGGGGCGCGCGTCAGGCTCGTGTAGTTGCTGAACGGCACATCGTGATCCTGCGCATACTTCTCGACGTTTTCCTGGTCAATCATCACGATGGCGGTGAGAAAGGCCCGCTTGTCGCCAATGACCACCGCGTCGGTGACGTAGGGCGAGAACTTCAGATCATTCTCCCACTCGCTGGGCGTGACGTTCTTGCCACCCGCGGTGATGATGATGTCCTTCATGCGGTCGGTGATCTTGAAGAACCCGTCGGCGTCGACGGTGCCAACGTCACCGGTGTGCAGCCAGCCTTCGGCATCAATGGTCTCGGCCGTCTTCTCGGGCTGGTTCAGATAGCCCATGAAGACGTTGCGGCCGCGCACGAGGATCTCGCCCGTGGCCGGATCGAGCTTGACCTCGTTCCACGGGCAGGCCACGCCGATGGAGCCGGGCTTGATGCGGTTCGCGGGCATGTAGGTCGAGGCGCCGCAGCTCTCCGACATGCCCCACACCTCGAGCATGGGCACGCCGAGCGCGAGATACCACTTCACGAGCTCGGGCGAGATGGGGGCGGCGCCGGTGACACACAGCCGCGCGCGGTCGATGCCGATCATCTTGCGCACGTTGGCCAGCGCCAGCCATTCAGCGATGCGGTACTTCAGCTTCAGCGAGGCTGGAACCGGCTCGCCGGCGAGCACACGCTCGGCCACCGCTATGCCCGCGCCGAGCGACCAGACGTAGGCCAGCTGCTGCAGACGCCCCGCTTCCTTGACAGCGATGGTGACACCGGAATAGAACTTCTCCCACACCCGCGGCACGGCCGTCACCAGCGTGGGCGAGATCTCACGCACGTTCTCGGGCACGGTGTTGGGGTTCTCGACGAAGTTCAGCCGCGCACCGTTGTACATGGCCTGGTACTCGCCGCCCATGCGTTCGGCGATGTGGCACAGCGGCAGGAAGCACATGCGCTCGTCGTTTTCGCCGGCACGGCCCCAGAGCGTTTCCAGCCCGCGCATCTCGGTGACCAGCGTGCGGTGGCTGTGCATGACGCCCTTGGGCCGCCCCGTGGTGCCCGAGGTGTAGATGAGGATGGCCAGCGACTCGGGGTCGATGGCCGCGATACGCTTGTCCATCGCGTCGCGGTGGGCTTTGGCGTGCTCGCGCCCACGTTCACGCAGCGCCTGCAGCGAGATGATCGATGGGTCGTTCAGGTCGTGCAGGCCTTCCATGTCGAAGACCACGATCTGCCGCATGCCTGGCAGGCGCGCGCGCACCTCCAGGGCCTTGTCCAGCTGTTCGTCATCCTCGACAAACAGGATCACCGAGCCCGAGTCTTCACACAGGTAGTGCACCTGGCCCGCGGCATCGGTGGGATAGATGCCGTTGGCCACTCCTCCGGCGCTCAGCACGCCGAGGTCGGCCAACACCCACTCGACCACGGTATTGCTGAGGATGGAAACCCGCTCGCCTGGTTGCAGGCCGATGGCGATGAGCCCATGCGCCACGTCGCGTACCGCCTCGCCCGTGCGGTTCCAGCTCCAACTGCGCCAGATGCCGAGATCCTTCTCGCGCAGCCAGACCTTCTCGCCGCGCAGGCGCACCGCGTTCCAGAAGACGGCCGGAAGGGTCTCGCCCGGAATCACCACCTCGGTGTTCGTCGTGTTCAGCGGCAGGTCCCACAGTTGGGGCATGTTCGGCTCCGTGATCCGCTTGGTGTGCGTCGAGACTCGGCGCTCAGCGCCAGGTCTTCTTCTTCTTCCAGCGCCGCTCGCCGCGCACGCCGGCATCCTTCATGCCGAGATAGAACTCCTTCACGTCCTCCTTCTCGCGCAGCACGGCACAGCGGTCTTCCATGACGATGCGACCGTTCTCGAGCACGTAGCCGTAATCGGCCACGTTGAGGGCCATGTTGGCGTTCTGCTCCACCAGCAGGATGGTGGTGCCGCGCTCGCGGTTGATGCGCACCACGATCTCGAAGATTTCGCGCGTGAGCTTGGGGCTGAGGCCCAGGCTCGGCTCGTCGAGCAGGATCATCTCGGGTGCAGCCACCAAGGCGCGCGCGATCGCCAGCATTTGCTGCTGGCCGCCCGAGAGCAGGCCCGCGTCCTGGCGCTCGCGCTCCTTCAGGATCGGGAAGTAGCGCAACGCCAGCTCCATGTCGCGCGCCACGCCGTCGCGGTCGGCCCGCGTGTAGGCGCCCATCAGCAGGTTGTCGTGCACCGTCAGCAGCGGAAACACCTCACGCCCCTCGGGCACGTGCATGAGGCCCAGCCGGACAATCGCGGCCGGGTCTGCGGCCGTGATGTCCTGGCCCTTGAAGTGCACCGTGCCACGGCGCGGGTCGATGATGCCGGAGATGGTCTTGAGGACCGTCGTCTTGCCCGCGCCGTTGCTGCCCAGCACGGTCGCGATCTCGCCCTTGCTCACCTTCAGGCTCACGCCACGGATGGCGCGTATGGGCCCGTAGGCGCTCTCCACGTTGGAAAGCACGAGCAGCTCTTGGTTGCCGGTGGCCATGCCGCTCACCTCACGTCGCCCGGCGCAGCGACGACATGTCGTCGGCCGAGCCGAGATAGGCCTCGATCACGCCCGGGTGCGCCTGCACCTCGGCTGGGCTGCCCATGGCCAGCACCTCGCCGTGGTTCATGGCCAATACGCGGTCGCTGACCTTGCTCACCAGCGACATGTCGTGCTCCACCATCAACACGGTGGTGCCAAACTCGCGCCGGATGTCGTCGATCCAGAACACCATGTCCTCGGTCTCCTCGACGTTCAGGCCCGAGGAGGGTTCGTCCAGCAGCAGCAACTTGGGTTGCGAGGCCAGTGCGCGGGCCAACTCCACCACCTTGCGCACGCCGTAGGGCAGGCCCGCGATCATCGAATCCCGGTGGTGCTGCAGGTCCAGGAACTCGATCACCTGCTCCACCTTCTCGCGCGCCGCGAGCGCGGCACGGCGCCCCTTGCCGGTGAAGAAGAGATCGTCGAACAAGTTCGTGCCGCGGTGCGTGTGGCGGCCGATGAGCAGGTTCTGCAGCACCGTGGCGTGTTCGAAGAGCTCGATGTTCTGGAACGTGCGCGCGATGCCCAGCGCCGCCACCGCATGGGGCGGCTGGCTCGTGAGGTCGGCACCGACGTAGGTGATGCGCCCGGTGGTGGGGGTGTAGATGCGGCTGATGAGGTTGAAGACCGTGGTCTTGCCCGCGCCGTTGGGGCCGATGAGAGTGAAGACCTCGCCCTTCTTCACCTGGAAGCTGACCTTGTTGACGGCCAGCACGCCGCCGAAGCGCACGCTCAGGTTTTCGGCCGACAGGAGGATGTCGCTCATCGCGGGCTCATCTCAAACGGTCGGACTTCTGGAACGACTTCTGGCGCTTGAACATGCCGCGACGGTAGAAGGGGAAGATCGAGAAATACGTGCGCACCTTGAGCCAGCGGCCGTACAGCCCCATCGGCTCGAAGAGAACAAAGGCGATCAGCACCACACCGTAGACGACCGCCTTCAGGCCTGGCGCCTCGCCGATGAAGGCCGGCAGCAGTTCCTTCACTGCGGAAATGGCCTGCGGCATCACGATCAGGAAGGCAGCGCCGAGAAAGGCACCGTGCACCGAGCCAAGGCCACCGATGACCACCATCAGCAGCAGGTCGATCGACTGGATGATGTTGAATTGATCGGGACTGAGGAACTTGATCATGTGCGCATAGAGCGCCCCGCCGAGCCCGGCCAATGCCGCCGAGATGGCGAACGACAGCGTCTTGTAGCGCGCGAGGTGGATGCCCATGCTCTGCGCCGAGATCTCCGAGTCGCGGATGGCCACGAAGGCACGGCCCGTGGGCGAACGCAGCAGGTTCAGGATCGCCAGCGTCGCGATCACCGTGACCGCCAGGCACATGAAATAGAACTCCGTGGGCGTGTCGAGCTTCCACGCGCCGATGCTCGGCGGCTTCACGTGCATGCCGGCATTGCCTCCCGTCACGCTCTCCCAGCGCGCAAAGACCTCCTCGACGATGAAGCCGAAGGACAGCGTTGCGATGCCGAGATAGATGCCCTTCACGCGCAGCGCGGGCAGCCCCACGACGACGCCCACCGCGGCCGACAACGCCGCCGCCGCCAGCAAGGCGATCGGGAACGGCACACCGGCCGCCGCCATCACGGCCTGGGTGTATGCCCCAACCCCCAGGAACGCCGCGTGTCCGATCGAAAACAGGCCCGTAAAGCCCGCCAGCAGCATCAGGCCCAGCCCCACCACCGAATAGATCAGCACCAGCGTCAACTGCGCGAGCAGGTACTCCTCGAGCAGCCACGGCGATGCCAGCAGCACCAGCATCAGCACGCCGTACCAAAAAAGGTGCCCCGCGTGCTTGGCCAGGCGCAGGTCCTGGTCGTAGTCGGTCTTGAATATGAAGCGCATGGCGGGCAGCCTAGACCTTCTTGGAGAGCTTCTCGCCGAAGAGGCCGTTGGGCTTGACCATGAGCATGATCAACACCACCACATAGGCGGCGATGTCCTTGAAGCCTTCGGGCAGGAAGAAGCCAGCCATCGACTCGACTATGCCGATGATGAGCCCGCCCACGATGGCCCCGGGCAGGCTGCCGAAGCCGCCCACCACCGCGGCCGGAAAGGCCTTCAAGCCGATGAAGCCCATGTTGGCGTGCACGAAGGTGATGGGTGCAAGCAGGATGCCCGCGATGGCGGCCACACCCGCGGCCAGCGCCCACACCAGACCGTTCAGCCGCTGCACCGGGATGCCCATGTAGTAGGCCGCGAGCTGGTTCTGCGAACTTGCCTGCATCGCGATGCCGATCTTGGTGTGCTTGAACAGCATCGCGAGCACCAGGCACAGGGCGGCCGTGGCACCGATGACCACCATCTGTTCGATGTCCAGCACGAGGCCACCGACCTTCGCAATGGCATCGTTGTAAGGCACGGGCAGCACACGCGTGTCGGTGCCGACGTCGGGGATCATCGTGATCGCGCCGCGGGCGACATAGCTGATGCCAATGGTGAGCATCACGATCGAGAAGGCCGGCTGTCCGAGGATGGGTCGGATCACGACGCGCTCGAGCGCGAGGCCGAACAGGCCCATCGCCAACATCGTGGCCGGCACCGTGATCCAGAACGGGAAGCCCAGGCCAGCGAGCATCGCCAATGCCAGGAAGGCGCCCAGCATCATCAACTCGCCCTGGGCGAAGCTTACCGTCTCGGTGGCCTTGTAGATCAGCACGAAGCCCAGCGCGATGAGGCCATAGATGCAGCCCTGCGCCACGCCACTGATCAACAGCTGAAGAATCTGCAAGAAGCCCCCGGAGCATCATGCCCACTCGAAAGAAGGCGCGATGCTAGCGGCAGGCCTCGCCCCCGCTGCCTAAGGGAAACGCTGACGCCGACGTGCATCGGGCACGACGCGCGTGACAGCGCACGCGTCGCCCCCCGGTCCAAGGGTGCTGCAAGGCCCCATGCAGCGCGGGGCCGTTCAGCGCGCCGGCAGCACCTTTGCCGGGTCGACCGGTTTGCCCAGGCGGCGCACCTCGAAGTGCAACTGCACGCGATCGCTGTCGGAAGAGCCCATCTCGGCGATCTTCTGCCCGCGGCGCACGACCTGGTCTTCCTTCACCAGCAGCGCCTGGTTGTGCGCGTAGGCGGTGAGGTAGGTGGCGTTGTGTTTGACGATGACGAGGTTGCCGTAGCCACGCAGTCCCGATCCGGCGTAGACCACGCGGCCGTCTGCGGCCGCCAACACCGGGTCGCCCGCCTTGCCGGCGATGGAAAGCCCCTTGCTGCGGATATCGTCGAACCCGGCGGTCACCGGCCCGGAGGCGGGCCAGCCCCAACTGACATCGGACTCTGCCTCCCTGGCTGGCGCCGACGGGGCGGCTGGGCCAGTGGCGCCGGCCGCGGGCGCGTTGGACGGAGGAGGGGTCAGTACCGGAGTCACCGCCGACGGCGAGGGGCCGGACGGTGCGCCTGGCGTTGGCAAGGCACCCGGAGTGCCTCCAGCCGCGGCCGAGGCGCCTGGTGCGGGCCGCGCATCCAACGGGCGGCTTTCGATGCGCGGCGCAGGCGCCACGGGGCGCGTGGTGGCCACGCCCGCCTCGGAAGCGGGAGGGCTCACGCGCAGCACCTGACCGACTTCGAGCACGTTGGGGTTGTCGATGCTGTTCCAACGCTGGATGTCGCGCCAGTTCTGCCCGGTGTCGAGCCCGATGCGGACCAGCGTGTCACCGGGCTTGACCATGTGGTGGCCTGCGGGGACGGTGCTCTCCGCCGCGGGCCGGGCCGCGCTGCCATCGACGGCAGGCGCAGTGGCTGTGGGCGTCGTCACGGTGTTTGGCGCCGGGGTTGCAGTTGCGGCTGGCACAGCAGCAGTGCTGGCCGCGGCCCCCGCGGCGGTGGACCCTGCCGCGGTGGCCATGGACGTGGCGCTCACGGGGGTCGGCGTGCGCTCTTCCACCGGCGCGGGTTGGCTGCGGGTCGCGCATCCGGCAAGCAGCGCGCAGGCGAACCCGGCAAACGCCGCGGTGCCGGCGCCGGAGGGCCATCGTCGGGTGCAGCCCGCGACGAGTTCGCAAAGGAGGATGAAGAGGTTCATTCAGTGCCGGATTTTAGTGGGACGAAGTAGACCTCCGCGGCGACCCTTCGCGAGTAGCCGTGCGGGCCGCGATCGATGACCACGAGTTCCTGCACGCCGAGCCGCGCGCAGGCCGTCGGCGACACGAGGCGGCCACCAGCCGCCAGCTGTTCGAGCCAAGCCGCGGGCACGTCGTCACCACCCGCGGCACTGATGATCGCGTCGAACGGGCCGCGCCCCACCGCGCCGCCGCGACCGTCGCCGTGTATGAGTTCGACCCGTTTCACATCCGCAGCCTGCAAATTGGCCAGAGCCTTCTCGGCCAGCGGCCCGAGCCGCTCGATGCTCACCACAGACTCGGCCAGGCAGGCCAGCAGCGCGGCCTGATAGCCACAGCCCGTGCCGACTTCGAGCACACGGCACAGCGGCGCGCGATGGCCTCGATCACGCCCCTCGATCAGCAACTCCAGCATCTGCGCCACGACCGAGGGTTTGGAGATCGTCTGGCCCAGGCCGATCGGCAGGCTCGTGTCCTCGTAGGCCTGGTTGGCCAGGGCCGAGTCGACAAAACGATGGCGCTCAACCCGCGCAAACGCGTCAAGGACACGTTCATCGCGCACACCGCAGGCACGCAACCTCTGCACCATGCGAGTGCGCACCGCCGAAGAGTCGAGGCCGAGCCCCACCGGCACGCCAAGTACCAGGTTGCCCGCCGCCGCCTGCTGGGCCATACGCTGCGGGCGCTGCACGCTGGTGCGCGCGGCCGGTGCGGGATCGCCGCCGCGCACGTGGTCCAGGGCGAGCGGAAAGCGCCTGCGCGCGGGCTTGGTCGACGAAGGCATACGCGCCGTTGTCCCGGCGCCTCAGCGCCTGGCGCCGGCCAGCTGCGTGCGCCAGGTGGCCAGTGCGGCGTGATGGGTGAGGTCCACTTGCAGCGGCGTGATCGAGACGCACCCCGCAGCCAGCGCGTAGAAATCGGTGCCCTCCCCCGCCTCACGCGCATCTCCGGCCGGGCCGATCCAGTAGATCGTCTCTCCACGCGGATTGATCTGCTGCACCACGGGTTCGCTCGCGTGGCGCCGGCCCAGCCTCGTCACCCGGCGCTGCGCGGTGACCGCATCGGGGCGGTTGGGGATGTTCACGTTCAGCAGCCAGGGCCCCTGGCCCAGTGGATCCGGTGGGTCAGGCTGGCCCGACCGGCCAAGCTGCCCAGCGCTCTCCAAGGGGCGCGCATGCAGCACTTGTTCAATGATGTCGCGCGCCACCGCCGCCGCCGCATCCAGATGAGCCCAGCCCTTGTCGACAAGGGAGAACGCGATCGATGGGATGCCGAACAGGTAACCCTCCATTGCCGCGGCGACAGTGCCCGAGTAAATCGTGTCGTCGCCCATGTTGGCGCCGTTGTTGATGCCCGACAGCACCAGATCCGGGCGGCCGCCGAGCGCACCGGTGAGCGCCACGTGCACGCAATCCGACGGCGTGCCGTTGACGACCCGGATGCGCTGCGCCGTATCTCCGCGCGCCTCGAAGATCGACAACGGTCGGTTCAGCGTGAGCGCGTTGGAGGTGCCACTCGCGTTCTGCTCGGGCGCGAAGACATCGATGTCGCCTAGCCCTTCGCAGGCTCTGACCAACGCCGCGATTCCGGGTGCGAGATAGCCGTCGTCATTGGTGATGAGGATCTGCATCGACCGCATTGTAGGAACGCAGAAGGCGACCCGATGCCCGCGCCTTTCAACTCCAGGCGAAGAACGGCTGGTCGTAGTGCGCCACGCGCGTGGGCCGCTCGAGCAGGCACACCTCGCGAAGCTGGTAGAGGAACGCGGCCGTCGGCGCCGCGATCCAGGCGCTGCCTACCGGCATGCGCAGCACGGGATGCTCCGAGCCCCGCACGTGGTTCAACATCGGCGCGTCGGTGCGCAGCAGTTCTGACAGCGGCAGACGGTGCATGCTGGCCACTTCGGCCGCATTGGCCACCATGTCGCGCGCCTGCGGCGCCCACACGATTACCGGCGTGATCACATAGCCCGAGCGGGTGGCGTAGTCGTCTAGGCGACCGAGGATCGAACCCGCGTCGATCGACAGCCCCACTTCTTCTTGCAGTTCGCGCAGGGCGGCCTCTTCGGGCGTCTCGCCATCGTCGATGCGGCCACCTGGCAATGCCCACTGGCCGGCATGCGCACGCAACCCGGCGCTGCGCCGCGTGAGCAACAGGGCGGGGGCCAGGCTCCACGGTGGCGCGCTGCATTCGAGCCCGGGGATGCCTGCGCCCTCGCCTTCCTCGACCACTGCCAAGGCCACCGCCGCGTGGCGGCGTCCCTGTGTCGGCAGTGATCGGAGCTCGAAAGCATGCAGCCTGGCACGCAGTTTGTCCCGGAAGTGGTCGTCCAGGCGGCGAGGCAGTGGCATCTGTGGGTGCCGCGGCCGGCGGTGGCGGACCTACGGCGGGCTGATTGGAGGACTCTCGCGGGCAGCCAGGGCATGCGGGCCGTGGTGCCGGTGGACGGAATCGAACCGCCGACCTTCGCATTACGAATGCGCTGCTCTACCAACTGAGCTACACCGGCGCGAAAGAGCACCGCATTATAGGCAGCGGCGGCCCAGCACGAAGCGGCCGGGGCCTCGATGCATGCGTCGCATCACTGGCTCACGCCATGAGCCACCTACCCGTCACACTGCCTACACGCCCTTCACTCGCGGGGCTGTTGCCGGAGATGACCATGACCCAGGTTGAACTCGCGCTGCATGCGCAGGCGCCGCACCACGACGACTCCACCGGTGTCCGCATCGGCTGGGACCACGCCCACCGCGGGCTCGTACCGCCGCCCGAGCTGCTGCTGGATGGCACACCCATCGGCCAAGGCTGGCGCGCCGCCCGCGCCGTGTTCGGCGGCCGGTCTTGGCCGGCCACGCGGCACACGCGGCAATGGCTGGCATTGCGCATCGAGGCCTGGCGCGCACGCGCCCCGTTCGACTTGCAGACCGTGACGCCCAACCACCTGGCGCAGATCGAGGTCATGCAATGCCCGGTGACGCGGCTCGCGCTCAGTGGCGCGGCCGACTCGCCGAGCGCGGCGCGGGTGGCGCGGCTCAACCCGCAGGCGGCCTATGCCGCCGGCAACCTCGTGATGCTCAGCCGCGCCGCCGATCAGGCCTGGCGGGGCCTCACACTGGACGATCTGGTCCGTCGCGCCCGGGCGGAGGAGCTGGCCGCGGCGCTCGCGGGTACGCCAACCGGCGGCATCGGCAGCATCGGCAGCGTGAGCGACGTGAGCGACATGGGCGACGTGGGCACCACCGAGCGAAACACGGCTGCGCGAGGCGAACCGGTCGTTGCGACCATCGACGCCATCGGCGCCGCCGCCTGGTGGCGCCTGGTCACCCTGCGCAGCCTGGCCACGCCGCTGCCAGCGGCTCAGGCCGCTCGCTTGCCAATGGCCGTGCTGCCCCCCAACCGCGCGCGCGTATTGAATTCGGTGCAGGCACTGCAGGCCTTGCTCAGCCTGCGCATGGCCAGCAACGACTGGTGCCAGCAAGTTGCCCCCGTCGCCGCGCGTTTGCCCGCACACGGTTTGCGCGTCGACTTCAACCTGTGGGTCGGTGCGGTGGCCCCCCGCGTGCTGGAAGCGCAGGCCCTCGGACAGAACCTGCAGCGGGCGGTGGAGGATGCCTGGCTCGGCGAGCGTGTGCAGCGGCGGTGGCTGCATTTCGTGATGGGCCTGGGCGCGCCGGCCTGCGACGACTTCGTGCAGCGCCTGGCCGCGCAGCCGCTGCCCGGCCGCCAGGCGCGCCTGCTCGCGCCAGAGCAGGCCGTCGACGGTTGGGCGCTGGCCGCTCCAGACGCGGCACTGCCTCGCGTCAGCGTAGGGGCACCGTTGCCTCGCCAGCCTGCACCGCCGGCAGTCCCCCGAAGAACAGCTCGGACACCATGCGCGCCACGGCCTCGTGCGACAACGGCCCGTCAGCCCGCAGCCACGTGAAGGTCCAGTTCATCATGCCGAATAGCAGCATCGCCAGCGCCCCAGAGAGCGGGCGTGGTGCCAGCTCGGGCCGCTGTGCGCCGATGGCTTCAGCGAAGGCCGCCACCACGCGGCGCTGGCCTTCGAGCACTTCACGCTGCGGCTCGGGAAGCAGGAACCGCACGTCCTCGGTGAGCACGCGGTGCTCGTGCTGCGCGTCGGCGTAAGCCGACATGAAGCACGCGATCAACGCCGCGAGCCGTTCGCCTGGCGGCAGCTGGCGCGCCAGCACGCCTGCCACCAGTTCTTCGAGCCGTTGCACATGGCCGCGCGACACCTGCGCCAGAAGATCATGCTTGTCTGGCACGTAGTGGTAGAGGGTGGCCTTGGATAGACCGCACGCCGCGGCCACGTCGTTCATCGTCGTGGCCGCATAACCCCGGGTGGCGAACAAACTCGCCGCCGCGGCAAGGATCTGCCCACGGTGATCTTCATAGCCGGCAGATCGTGGGCGCGCCAAGGTCAGAACACCTTCGTGCGCGGGCTCAGCGCTCGTCGAAGCTCACGACCACGCGATCGGTGAGCGGATGGGCCTGGCAGGTGAGCACAAAACCGGCCTCCAGGTCGGCCTTCTCGAGCGCGAAGTTGCGGTCCATGCGCACACGGCCCTCGATGAGCTTGGCCCGGCACGTGGCGCAGACACCACTCTTGCACGAGTAGGGCACATCCAGCCCGGCGCGCGATGCGGCGGCGAGGATGCTCTCGTCGCCAAGCTGGAACCCGAGTTCGCGCGTGAGGCCGTCGCGCACGATGACGATTTTCGCCGTGATCGCATCACCTTCTTTCGGCGCGTGCAGAGTGGCATCGGCGGCCGAAGGCGGGACGCCGAAGCGCTCGATGTGGACGCGTTCGGCCGTCAGGCCTGCGGCGAGAAGCGCGGATTCGATCTCGTCGTTCATCGCATGGGGGCCGCAGACGAAGGCGTCGTCCACCCGCGCCGCGCCGCCCGAGAGTCGCAAGAAGCTGGCCACCTTCGCTGCATCGAGCCGGCCTCCCGACAGCGGCGCATCCATCGCCTCGCGCGAGAACACCGCGTGTATCGCCAGCCGCGTCAGGTGGCGGTTCTTCAGGTCCTCGAGCTCCTCCTTGAACATGGTGGAGCCCGCTTCGCGGTTGCCGTACAGCAGCGTCACCCGCGTGCCAGCGTCGCGCTCGAGCACCGCCTTGACGATGGAAAGGATAGGCGTGATGCCGCTGCCGCCGGCCACCGCGAGCACGTGGTGCGGGCGCTTCTCCAGCGCGGCGCCGAAGCGGCCTTGCGGCTCCATGGCCTCCAGCGTGTCGCCGGCCCGCAGCTCGGCATACAGCCAGCTGGAAAAGGCCCCGCCCGGGACACGGCGCACGCCCACCCGCAGCGCCTCGCCCGGCGCGGCGCAGATCGAGTACGAGCGGCGTAGGTCCTCGGCGCCGGCCGAAGGTGGCCGCCGCAGCGTGAGGTACTGACCCGGGGCAAAGCGGAAGGTCTCTGCCAGCAGTGGCGGCACGTCGAACGTGACCACGCGCGCATCGTCGGTGTCGGCGCGCACCTGGCTCACGCGCAGGGTATGGAAGTGCAGGCCGCTCATCGCTTGCCTCGGGTGGGGTGGGGGTCTAACGGGTCGGCCATGGGAGCTGCGCGGTCGCCTGCGTCAGATCGGTTTGAAGTATTCGAACGGCTCGCGGCATGCGAGGCAGCGGTGCAGCGCCTTGCAGGCGGTCGAGCCGAAGGCCGAGAGGCGTTCGGTGTCCCCGCTGCCGCAGCGCGGGCACGGCACGTTGCGCGGGCGCAGGCGCACTGGTTGCACGCCGACGTCCCCCTCGAGCAGGAGATGACCCGGGGGCGCGATGCCGTACTCGCGCAACTTGCGGCGACCCTCTTCGCTGATCCAGTCGGTGGTCCAGGCCGGCGCCAGGCGCTGCACCACCGTCACCGGACCAAGGCCCCCAGCCTCGAGTGCAGTCTTCACGCTGGCCGCGATGACTTCGGTGGCGGGACAGCCGCTGTAGGTCGGAGTGAGCGCGACTTCAAGCCCATCGTTGCCGTCCACGCCGAGCCCACGCACCCCGCGCACCACGCCCAGGTCGCGCAACGAGAGCGCCGGCACCTCGGGGTCGGGCACGGTGGCAAGCACCGCCCATGCCGCGGCTACGCGTGCTGTGACCGTGCTGGCCTCGCCGGCGACAGTGAGGGCCAGGCCGGCCAGGGTCACCAGCGACCCCCAGGGTGGGCACGCTGCAGTGATTGCATCTCCGCAAGGATGAAGCCCATGTGTTCGCTGTGTCGGCCGAGCGTGCCGGTGCTGACGAAAGGGCTCGCCGGCGGCAACGTGAGGGCGGCCTCGACAAAGATCGACGACACCTCGCGCTGCCAGTCGGCGGCCAACGTGTCTCGCGCCGGGCCGAAACCACTGGCCTCGGCCTCGGTGTCGACCACGTCGCGCAGGAACATTTCCGGGGTGTAGGGCCACACGCGCTCGAGCGCAGCGGTCAGCCGCCGCGCGGACTCCTCCGTGCCATCACCCAGCCGCACCACCCAGTCGCCGGCGTGCTGCTGGTGGTAGCGCGCCTCCTTCAAGGCCTTGGCGGCGATGCCCGCCAACTGGTCATCCAGCGAGCCAGCCAGCCGCTGCCACGCGAGCTTGAACCAGGTGGCGAGCAGGAAGTTGCGCAGCTCGGTGTCGGCGAAGTCACCGCCCGGTGCATGCGCACTGCTGCGGCGCATGGGCTGCTCGACGAGCGTGAGGTTCAGGAACTGTGATTCGTCGCGCAGAAAGGCGAGCTGGTCCTCGTCGAACCCCTGGCCTTCCAGATGCGCCGCGTGCGCAAGCAGCCCGCGAGCCTGTCCGAGCAGGTCGAGCGCCATGTTGGTGAGCGCGATGTCCTCCTCCAGCACCGGGCCGTGGCCGCACCACTCGCCCAGGCGCTGGGCGTGTATGAGCGCCGTGTCGGCCAGGCGCAGCACGTAGCGCACCGGGGGCGTGAAGTTCAAGTGGATCGAATCCGCGGTGGCTGACATGGACCGGCCCTACATGTGATCGACGGATTCGGGCAGCTCGTAGAAGGTGGGGTGGCGGTACACCTTGTCTTCCATCGGATCAAAGAGCTGTTCCTTGTCGGCCGGGTCGCTGGCGGTGATGTCAATGCTCTTAACCACCCACACGCTGGTGCCCTCCTGTCGGCGCGTATAAACCTCGCGGGCCAGCTGCACCGCCATCTTCGCGTCGGGCGCGTGCAGGCTGCCGCAGTGCTTGTGGTCCAGCCCGGCCTTGGCGCGAACGAAGATCTCCCACAGCGGCCACTC
>JANNRI010000112.1:0-19584 GCA_031401195.1 Burkholderiales bacterium | reverse complement strand
TGCATCGAACGGGCAGGCCTCGGGTGTGGCCGATTACCGGGGCACCAACCTGATCGGGTTGCCCAAGGCCGCGCTGAACCGCATCAGGGGCCGCAAGATCACCATGATCTTTCAGGAACCGATGACCTCGCTCGATCCGCTTTATCGCATCGGCGACCAGTTGATCGAACCGATCCGCCAGCACCGAAAGCTGGGATACGCCGCCGCGCGGGCACGCGCGCTGGACATGCTGGCGCTGGTGAAGATCCCCGATCCGGAACGGCGGATGCGGTCTTACCCGCACGAATTGTCCGGCGGGCAGCGGCAGCGGGTGATGATCGCGATGGCGCTGGCGAATGATCCGGATCTTTTGATCGCGGATGAACCGACAACCGCGCTTGATGTGACGATCCAGGCGGAAATCCTTGAACTGATGGCTGGTTTGCAGAAACGGCTGGGCATGGGGATGGTGTTCATCAGCCACGATCTGAACGTGGTGCGCTGCATTTCGAACCGCGTGATGGTGATGTACCTCGGCCAGGTGATCGAGCTCGGCGCCGGCGAGGCGCTGTTCGAGGCACCTCGGCATCCGTACACGAAGGCGCTGCTGTCGAGCATCCCGGCCATGGACCCGGACCACCGCACCGAGGTGCCACCGCTCGCGGGCGACCCGCCCAACCCGATCAACCCGCCCTCGGGCTGCCGCTTTCATACACGCTGCGCGATGGCGCAAGCGGTGTGCAGCCAGAAGGTGCCGACGCTCACCGCAACGGGCAACGGCAAACTCGGACATCCTGTCGCCTGCCTCATGCACGAGGCGGGCAGCGGCCACGATCAGGCGCCCAAGGTGGCGGCATGAGCAGCGGCATGAGCAGCGGCATGAGCGGCAGCAGGAGCGGCGACACAGGTGGCAGCATGCCCGGCCACGCGCACGCCGCGAGCGTGGCCGTGAGCGGCGCCGAAGCCGCAGCCAACACCCCCTTCGTCGATATCCAGAACCTCACCGTCACCTTCACCGGCGGCCGCAAGCCCGTGCGCGCCGTGGGCGGCGTGAGCCTGCAGGTGCGGCGCGGCGAGGTCGTGGCGCTGATCGGCGAATCGGGCTCGGGCAAGAGCGTCACGCTGCGCTCGCTGCTGCGCCTGCACGCGCCGCGGCACACGCAGATGAGTGGGCGCATCCGCGTCGGCGAGCACGACGTGCTGGCCCTGTCGGCGGCGGCGCTGGCCGACTACCGCGGCAAGGTCGCCTCGATGATCTTCCAGGAGCCGCTGCTCGCGCTCGACCCCGTCTACAGCCTGGGCGCGCAGATTGTCGAGAGCATCCGCCGCCACGAGCCGGCCACCTCGGCCGCCGCGGCGCACCAGCGCGCGCTCGCGCTCTTCGAACGCGTGCGCATCCCGAGCCCCGAGCGGCGGCTGGGCGCCTTCCCGCACGAGATGAGCGGCGGCATGCGCCAGCGCGCGATGATCGCGCTCGCGCTCGCCTGCCACCCTCAACTGCTGCTCGCCGACGAGCCCACCACCGCGCTCGACGCGACGGTGCAAATCCAGATCCTGCTCTTGCTGCGCGAGCTGCAGCGCGAGATGGGCCTGGCGGTCATCTTCGTCACCCACGACATCGGCGCCGCCATCGAGGTGGCCGACCGCATCGCGGTGATGTACGCCGGGCGCATCGTCGAGGAAGGCCCTGCGCGCACGCTGATCCGCGCCCCGCGCCACCCCTACACGCTGGCGCTGCTGGGCAGCCGCGCGCATGGGGCGATCGCCAAGGGCAGCCGGCTGGAGACGATCGGCGGCGCGCCGCCCGACCTGGCCGACCTGCCGCCCGGCTGCTCGTTCGCTGACCGCTGCCGATTCGCCAAGGATATGTGCCAGCGCACCGACCCCTCGGTCGTACAACTCGCGCCGGGCCACCTTGCGCGCTGCCTGCGCACCGATGCCACCCAACCTTCCTCCGCCCGAGCCACGCCATGACCTTGAACCTCGAGCACCACGGCGCCCCCACGCACGCCTTCATGCCCTACCCCGAGGTGCCCGTGCCGCATGCCGCGACCGGGCCGCTGGCCGGCCTGCGCTTCGGTGTGAAAGACCTGTTCGATGTTGCCGGCTACCCCACCAGCGGCGGCCAGCCGCTGCTGCTGGTGATGTCGGGCATCAAACAGCGCACGGCACCCACGGTGCAGCGGCTGCTCGACGCCGGCGCGGCCTTCGCCGGCAAGACCGTCACCGACGAGCTGGCCTTCTCGATGAACGGCAATAACGCCCACTTCGGCGCGCCCATCAACGGCGGTGCCCCCGATCGCATCAGCGGTGGCAGCTCGTCGGGCTCCGCTTCGGCGGTCTCGAACAAGCTCGTGGATTTCGCGCTCGGCACCGACACCGGCGGCTCGGTGCGCGCCCCTGCCAGCCACTGTGGGCTGGTGGGCCTGAGGCCGACGCAAGGGCGCGTCTCGCTCGAGGGCTGCCTGGACCTCTCGCCGAGCTTCGACACCTGCGGTTGGTTCGCCCGTGACCTGCCCACGTTCGCCCGCGTGGCCGACGTGCTGCTGGGCCAGGATGCCAGGCCCTTGCCGGCCCGGGTGCGACTGCTGGCGCCGCGGGACGTCTGGGGACTGCTCGAACCTGCCGCGATCGAGGCTCTCAAGCCGGCGCGGCAGCGCATCGAGGCGGCGCCAGGCGGCGCCGCCCCCTGTGAGGTGGCGCTCGATGGCTTCGACGCCATGTACTGGCACTTCCGTCATCTGCAAGGCCGCGAGGCCTGGTTGACCGATGGCCCATTCATCGAACGCTACGCGCCGCCGCTCGGGCCGGGCGTGGCCGAACGCTTTGCCTGGTCGCGCCGGGTCAGCGACGAGCAAGTGGCGACGGCGGGTGCTTTTCGCCAGCGCTTCTGCGACCACATCGCCACCCTCCTGGGCGACGACGGCGTGCTCGTGATGCCCACCATGCCCGACGTGGCACCACTGCGCGCCGACGGCGGCGCCGCGCTGGAGGACTACCGCAACCGTGCCATCCGCATGCTGTGCATCGCCGGGCTGGCCGGGCTGCCGCAACTGAGTCTGCCGCTGGCCACGCGGCTCGGTGCGCCCTTGGGCATCAGCCTCGTCGGGCCGGCGGCAAGCGACCGCTCGCTCGTGCGCCTCGCGGATGCCTTGGCGCTCTAGGGCATGGGGAGCACAATGCGCCCCCCTGGCACCCTGGAAGGCATCCGTTGGTGACCTGAGGTTACGCCGCGCCACGATGCGGAAAAGCCAGGGCCGGAGCGCCGTAGACTGAGACATGGCCATGATCAGCGGCAAAAAGCCCGACCCCTGGGCTCACACCACCCTGCCCGGTGAGCTGCAGCCCACGGGCCCTGCGCCCGGTTCCAATGAGTTGGAACGATTCATCCACGCGCAAGACCCGGCCTGGGATCATGTCGTTGAAGAGCTGGAAGACGGCGCCAAGCAGACGCACTGGATGTGGTTCATCTTCCCGCAACTGCGGGGCCTGGGCCGCAGCGACCTGGCGCGCCGCTTCGGCCTCGCCTCGCTCGCCGAGGCCGAGGCCTACCTCGCGCACCCACTGCTCGGGCCGCGCCTGCGTCAATGCTGCGACATCCTCGATCGCCTGCAGGGGCGCTCGGCACTGGCCATCTTCGGCAGCGTCGACGAACTCAAGCTGCGCTCCTGCCTCACCCTGTTCGAACGCGCCGCGCCCGGAGAAGCCATGTTCACGCACCTGCTCGAGAAGTACTTCGGCAATCAGCGCGACGCCGCCACATTGGCCCTGCTGGACAACGTGCGCGCCGGCTGAAACCGCGCCCGGCCTTCGACCATTCAGTCATCACACCCGCGGGTCTGGCGCAACAGGTGACGGTGTTCGACCAGCGCGCACTGAAGCAGATGGGCGCCACAAGCATCGAAGACGTGCTGGCACGCGTCACCGGCGTTGTGTTCGGTGAGGCGAATCTAGTTTAGGAGCAAGGCCCCCCGCCTGACAACGCGTCTCTGTTGCTGCGGAGCGACCTACGAGACAGGGTTTTCCGACCTGCGGGACAGGGCTTTCCAGCGGGTTCACCACCCGCTGGGAACTCACCCCCGCCGCCCAGGCTCCTTCAGTCGCGCAACGAGCGGCCGATATCCGATCGATCCACCCGCTGAAGGGTTCTGGGGAGATCGAATGAGTTTTGCGGCATCCGTGCTTGGCCGGGCGTTGGCACACCCGCCGCGACGCCGGCGTGGACTGGCTGTGCGCAAGGCAGTTGTTGCCGTCACGCGCACGGTGGCCATGGCGGCCATGGCGACGCTCGTGGCCTGTGGTGGCAGCAGCAGCGACGGCGCCGCCGCCGTGGACGACAAGTCCTGGCGCGCCAACGCCAAAGTGAGCCTCGAGTCGCCAGGCGCCAATTGCGCCCATGGCGGCAGCCGCATCGAAGCGGGCATCGACATCAACCGCAACGGCATGCTCGACGCCGGCGAGGTAATGAGCGTGCAGTTCGCCTGCCACGGCAACCCGGGGGTGGGCGGCAGCAGTGGCGCGGCCGCTGCCGCCGGCGCCGTCGGCAGCGCCGGTGCCAACGCCCTCGTGCGCATCGACGCCGAGCCGGCGGGCGCGAACTGCGCCCACGCCGGCTCCAAGGTCAGCGCCGGACTCGACGCCAATGGCAATGGCGTGCTCGACACCGGTGAAGTCGGCAGCACGCGCTACGTGTGCGCCAGTGCCATCGGCGCCAGCGGCAGCAATGGCAGCAATGGCAACCACGGCACGAATGGCAACCAGGGGGCCAACGGCTCGAACGGCAGCCCAGGCCTGAACGGTCTCATCGTCATCGTCAACGAACCCGCCGGCGCCCACTGCGCCGATGGCGGCAAGGAGGTCACCACCGGGCTCGATGCGAACAACGACAGCGTGCTCGGTGCCGGTGAGGTGGCTGCCACCAGCTACCTGTGCAACGCCGCCCTCGGCCCGGGCATGGTCTGGACCGCGGTGAGCGGCACCAGCCAGGCCATGGCCGCCAACATCGGCTACCTCGCCACCCACGCTACGCAGGTGACGCTGACGCTGCCGGCCAGCCCCGCGCTCGGCGAGGTGGTCTCCGTCAACGGCGTGGGCTTCGGCGGCTGGAAGATCGCGCAGAACGCCGGCCAGTTCATCACCGCGCGCAACGTGCCCAACGACGGCTCCATGGGGTCGACGTGGAGGTCCACGGGCCCGGCGCTCGACTGGCGCGCGGTGGCCTCATCGGCCGACGGCAGCCGGCTCATTGCGGCAGGCTGGAACGAGCACCTCTACACCTCTGTGGACGGCGGCGCCACCTGGATGGCGCGCGAGGCCTCGCGCACCTGGAGCGGCGTGACGTCCTCGGCCGACGGCAGCAAGCTCGTGGCAGCGGAGCGCGGCGGGCAGATCCACACCTCCACGGACTTCGGCGACACGTGGACGCCGCGCGCCAGTGCCCTGGAATGGTCCGCCGTGGCCTCCTCGGCCGACGGCACCAAGCTCGTGGCCGCGGTCTACGGCGGCCAGATCCATACCTCCGTCGACGCCGGCGCCAACTGGACCGCCCGCGACAGCGCGCGCAACTGGACCTCGGTGGCGTCGTCCGAAGACGGCGCGCGGCTCGTCGCCACGGCGTTCAACGGGCAGATCCACACCTCCACCGATTCCGGGGCCAGCTGGACGGCGCAGGGCCCCACCGCCAGCTGGACGACGGTGGCCTCCTCCGCCGACGGCACCCGGCTCATCGCCGCGGGCCAGTCGGTGCAGATCCATCTGTCCACGGACAGCGGCGCCAACTGGACCACACACGCCGGCAACCGCTTCTGGCGCAGCGTCGCCTCTTCGGCCGACGGCAGCAAGCTCGTCGCCGTGCCCGAGGGCGACGTGCTCTTCATCTCCACCGATGCCGGGCTCACTTGGCCCGGCCGCGCCAGCAGCCGCAACTGGCGCGCCGTGGCCTCGTCAAGCGACGGCAGCCGGCTTGCCGCGGTTGCGCAGAACGCCCAGGCGCAAACCTCGCTCGCCGGGCGCAGTTCACCTGGCACCGCGGGCGCCATCAGCGGCACCCAGTACGACATGCTGACGCTGCAATACATCGGCGGCGGCGAATTCATCCCTATCGACTACGCCACCTCGGGGGCATTCCATGTTGAATGACGTCGCGCCTCACCGCACCGCGGCCGCCGCACTGTCTGCGCTGCTGTGCACCCTGCTCGCCGCCTGCGGCGGCGACGGAGGCGGCGCCGCCGCCAGCGGCGGTGACAGCTCGCCACCGGCCCTGAGCGTGCGCTTCGCCGCCGCCAAGGTGACGCTCGAACCGCCAGGCGCCAACTGCGCCAGCGGCGGCAGCCGCATCGAATCAGGCATCGACGCCAACAACAACGGCGTGCTCGATGCCTTCGAGGTGACCGGCGTGCAGTACGCCTGCAACGGTGCCGCGGGCACCGCCGGCGGCGCGGGCGCCAACGGCGCGGCCGGCGCGGCCGGCAGCGCGGGCCAGACGAGCCTCGTGCGCATCGATGCCGAAGCCGCCGGCGCCAACTGCGCCCACGGCGGCGCCAAGGTCAGCGCCGGCCTCGATGCCAACGCCAGTGGCGTGCTCGACGCGGGCGAAGTCAGCAGCACTGGCTACGTGTGCTCGGGCGCGGCCGGCAGCAACGGCACGAACGGCACCCATGGCACCAACGGCACCAACGGTTTCAACGGCAGCAACGGGACGAACGGCACCAACGGCCGCAACAGCCTGATGGCCATCACCAACGAAGGCGCCGGTGCCAACTGCGCGTACGGCGGCAAGAAGGTCACCAGCGGCATCGACACCGATGGCGACAACGTGCTCGATGTGGGCGAGGTGACGGGCACCGATTACCTGTGCAACGGTGCGCCGAGCGCGGGCCTGAACTGGGTGAACGTGACCGGCACCAGCCAGGCCATGGCCGCCAACACCGGCTACTTGGCCAACCACGGCAGCACGCAGGTGACGTTGACGCTGCCGGCGAGCCCCGCCATCGGTGACACCTACTCTGTCACCGGCGTGGGCTTCGGCGGCTGGAAGATCGCCCAGAACGCGGGGCAGTTCATCACAGCACGCAACCTCGCCAACGACCTCGGCGCGGGAGCGGTGTGGAATGCCTCGGGCATCAGCGGCAATTGGAGGGGCATCGCCGCGTCGGCCGACGGCAACAAGTTGGTGGCGGCCGTGTTCGGCGACCAGCTGTACATCTCCACCGACGCCGGCGCCACCTGGACGGCACGAGAGTCGACCCGCCAGTGGTATGCGGTTGCGTCCTCCGCCGACGGCAGCAAACTCGTGGCCAGCGTCGTCGGCGGTCAGCTCTACACCTCCACCGACTCCGGCGTCACCTGGACGGCCCGTGAGTCCAATCGCGACTGGTACTCGGTGGCTTCGTCGGCCGACGGCAGCAGGCTCGTGGCGGCGGCGGGCAACGGCGGCCAGATCTACACCTCCACCGACAGCGGCGTGAGCTGGACACCCCGCGAGTCCGGCCGAAACTGGATCTCCGTGGCATCGTCCGCGGACGGCACCAAGCTCGTGGCGGCGGTGCATGCCAGTGGCCAGCTCTATACATCGACCGACTCGGGTGCCAACTGGACGGCGCGCGACGCCAACCGCACGTGGAGGTCGGTGGCATCGTCGGCAGACGGCTCCAAGCTCGTCGCGGTGGAGGATGGCGGCCAGGTTTACACCTCCACCGACTCAGGTGCCAACTGGACGGCCCGGGAGAGCAATCGGGGATGGTTCACGGTGGCCTCGTCGGCTGACGGCAGCAAGCTGGCGGCGGTCGAGTTCGGCGGTCGGATCTACGTCTCCACCGACTCGGGCCTGAACTGGACGGCACGCGAGAGCAACCGCTTCTGGCGTGGTGTCGCCAGCTCGTCCGACGGCAGCAAGCTGCTCGCCACCGTCGGTGTCGGCCAGGCCTACTCCTCCGTGAGTGGCCGCACCAGCGTCGGTACCGCCGGCCTCGTGAGCGGCAACCTGTACGACGCACTGACGCTGCAGTATGTCGGCGGCGGCGAGTTCATCGCCATCGACCACGCGCTCACCGGGCCGCTGCACATGGAGTGAAACCGGCTCGCGTGCGCACACTTGCCGTGGCGCGGCCTCGGCCCGCTTCGGCGCCGCGCGCTAGCCAAGGCCAGGCCGTCGGCGGCATCATCGGATCTTCCGCGGGTCGCCACCCGCGCCACCCGCACCACCCGCGCCACCCAGGAAGCCCGATGTCACGCCGCACCCTGCAAGTCGACGACGCCCTGCACCACTACCTGCTCGCACACTCGGTGCGCGAGCACCCGGCGCAGACGGCGCTGCGTGCAGCCACGGCCTCGCACCGCCATGCCGGCATGCAGATCGCGCCCGAGCAGGGGCAGTTCATGGCCCTGCTCGTGAAGCTGATCGGCGCGCGGCGCGCGATCGAGATTGGTGTCTTCACCGGCTACAGCGCGCTCACCGTCTCGCTCGCCCTGCCCGAAGACGGCGCGCTGCTCGCCTGCGACATCAGCGACGAGTACACACGCGTCGGCCGGCCGTACTGGCAACAGGCCGGCGTGGCGCACAAGATCGACCTGCGGCTCGCGCCGGCACTGCACACGCTCGACGCGCAACTCGCCGCGGGCGCGGCCGGGCAGTTCGATTTCGCCTTCATCGATGCCGACAAAGGCGGCTACGACGCCTACTACGAGCGCTGCCTGTTGCTGCTGCGCGCGGGCGGGTTGATCGCCATCGACAATACGCTGTGGAGCGGCAGCGTGGCGCGGCCCTCGACCGATGCCGATACCGTGGCGCTGCAGCGCCTCAACACCAAGCTGCACGCCGATCAGCGCGTGGACCTGTCGCTGCTGCCGATCGGAGACGGGCTGACGCTGGCGCGCAAGCGCTGAAGCGCTGAAGCGCGGGGGATGTGGCGCGCTCGAGCATCGCCTCCTTGGCCTTGGTGCAGGCCTCCCAGCGCGCGCGGCTCTCCAAGTCCTTGGGGCTGATTTCCACTGCTTCAACGGGTCGTCGAGGCGCCGGAGCAGGCCAAAGGATCCGCAAAAATGCCGGACCGACGGCGAGACCCGCGAACCCGGCCACCGTAGTGTGACCGATGCGGCGAAGGCCGTCCGCTGCCCGACCAGGCGCCACGAGATGCTGGCAGACTGCGGCATCCATGCAGCCGCCTGCTCAGCCGCCGACCGACCCAACGAAGCATCATTCACCCCCCTGGTGGGCGATGTTCGTTCCGCCGCAGCGCTTTGCGCCGACGCAAACCGAGCAGGCCTTTCTCGACGACTATTTCGAGCGCTACACCAGCCAGCGCCGGGTGGCGATCGTCATCGCGCTGGGCACCTGGATCCTCTACATCGCCTGGGACATCTTCCACTTCAACGTCAGCCGCGACGCGTTCGGCGGCCCGGCGGTGCTCGAGCGCGTGCTCGCGCTGCGCCTGGCGGGCATCGTCTTCGTCTCGGTGTGCATGTTCGGCTTGACGCGGCGGCTGTTCGCCGGCGAGGCGCGCACCACCGTGTTGCTCGGCGTGACGGTGGTCGGCGCCTACATGCTGCTGCTCGGCATGATCGAGTCGGTCCCGTTTCCGTACAACTACCTGTACTACTACATCGGGCTGCTGCTGGTTCTGCTGTTTCTGTTCGGCTTCGTGCGCATGCGCGCGCGGCCGGTGGTGGTGGTGGCGACGGTCTGCCTCGTGCTGAGCGCCTGGAGCTTTTCCAGCGTGCAGGTGCGCCATGGGGTCGAAGCCTCCTACTGGTGGGCGGCGATGACCTACCTGCTGAGCTACCTGGTCGTCGGCTGTGCCATCGCCGCCGGCCAGGAGCGAACCGCGCGCGAGACTTTCCAGCGCGAGCGAGCCCTGCAGGATCGCGCGCAGGAGAACGCGCGGCTGTTGCTGGAAACGCGCATCGCGCGCGAGGCTGCCGACGCCGCCAACCAGGCCAAGAGCGCCTTCCTCGCCACGATGAGCCATGAGATTCGCACGCCGATGAATGCCGTGATCGGCATGAGCGGGTTGCTGCTGGACACGTCGCTGAGCGACGAGCAGCGCGACTTCGCGGCGACGATCCGCGACTCCAGCGAAACCCTGCTGACCATCATCAACGACATCCTGGACTTCTCCAAGATCGAGGCCGGCCGCATGGATATCGAGCGCCAGCCGTTCGAGCTGCGCGAATGCGTGGAATCGGCGCTCGATCTCGTCGCCCCGCATGCCGCCGAGAAGCACCTCGACCTGGCCTATCTGTTCGAGGGCGAAGTGCCCGACGCGGTGTCGGGTGACGCGACGCGGCTGCGGCAGGTGCTGCTCAACCTGCTCTCCAACGCCGTGAAGTTCACCGCGGCCGGCGAGGTGGTGCTGACGGTGCAGGCCGGCCCCGGCGATGAACTGAACTTCGGCGTGCGCGATACCGGTATCGGCCTCAGCGACCAGGGCATGGGGCGGCTGTTCGAGTCGTTCAGCCAGGCCGACTCGTCGACCACGCGCAAGTACGGGGGCACGGGGCTCGGTCTGGCCATCAGCCGGCGTCTGGCCGAACTCATGGGCGGATCTCTGCACGCCGAGAGCGCCGGGCCGGGCCAGGGCGCAACGTTTCGCTTCACCATCCGCGCACCCGCCGCCGAGTTGCCGCTGCCGCGGCACCGGCGCGACTTCATCGGCGAGCAGTTACCGCTGCGCGGCAAGCAGCTGCTGGTGGTGGACGACAACGCCACCAACCGCCGCGTGCTCGCGCTGCAGACGGCCAAGTGGGGCATGGTGCCGCAGGACACCGCGTCGCCGGCGATGGCGTTGGCCTGGCTGGCCGAAGGGCGCGGCTTCGACCTCGCCATCCTGGACATGCATATGCCCGAAATGGACGGCAGCGAACTGGCGCAACGCATCCGCGCCGCCGGCCATCGGCTGCCGCTCGTGCTGTGCAGTTCGCTCGGCCGGCGCGAGAGCAACGAGGGCATTTTCGTCGCCAACCTTGCCAAGCCGGTGCGCCAGAGCCAGCTCTTCGACACACTGGTGGGCGTGCTCGCCCAGTCCGGTGCCCTCGTGCCACCCGCCGGCACGGTGGGCCTGCCTTCGCCCTTCGACACCACGCTGGCCGAGCGGCACCCGCTGCGCATCCTGCTGGCCGAGGACAACGTGGTCAACCAGAAGCTGGCGCTGCGCCTGCTGCAGAAGCTGGGCTATCGCGCCGACCTCGCGAGCAATGGCATCGAGGTGCTCGAGGGCCTCGCGCGGCAGACCTACGACGTGGTGCTGATGGACGTGCAGATGCCGGAAATGGACGGCCTGGAGGCCTCGCGCCGCGTCGTCGCACGCTGGCGCGGCGGCGCGCGCCCGCGACTCGTGGCGATGACGGCCAATGCCATTCAGGGCGACCGCGAGGCCTGCCTGGCCGCAGGCATGGACGACTACGTGACCAAACCCGTGCGCGTGGAAGAACTGATGCGGGCCCTGCGCGCCAGCGCGCGGCGATCGGAGGAGTCCCCGGATGCCTGAACCCGTGATCGACACCGCCACCTTCACCGAACTGCAGAACAACGCCGGCGCCGAATTCGTGGCCGAACTGGCCGGCACGTTCTTCGAGGAAGCGCCGGGCATGCTGCAGGAGATGCGCCGTGCGCAGCGCGACGGCGACGCCGAGAGCTTCCGCCGCGCCGCGCATTCTCTGAAGTCCAACGGCCACACCTTTGGCGCGCTGCGCCTGGGCAACGGGGCGCGCGACCTGGAGCTCGGCGGTCTGCCGGCCGACAGCACGCCCATCGACGCGCTGAAGTCCGAATACGACAGCGCCTGCCATGCACTGCGAGGGCTCATCGGTGGCTGAGCAAGGCGCGCGGCTGCTGGTGGCCGACGACAACAAGGTCAACCGGCTGCTGCTGATGCGCAGCCTGGAGCTGCAGGGTCATCGCGTCTCGTCGGCCAGCAACGGTCGCCAGGCGCTGGAGATGCTGCGCGGCGAGCCTTTCGATCTGCTGCTGCTGGACGTGGAAATGCCCGAACTGAACGGCTTCCAGGTGCTCGAGCAGTTGCGCCTGGATGCCGATGTGCGCGACGTGCCAGTGATCGTGACGAGCTCGCTCGAAGGCATCGCGCATGTCGTGCGCTGCATCGAACTGGGCGCCGACGACTTCCTGCACAAACCGGTCAACCCGGTGCTGCTGAAGGCGCGCATCGACTCCAGCCTGGAGAAGAAGCGCCTGCGCGACCAGCAGAAGGCGCTCATACGCCGCTTCGCCACCAGCGAGGTGGCCGAGGACCTGCAGCAATCGGGCTTCGCGCTCGGCGGCCGGCGCGTGATGGCGACAGTGATGTTCTGCGATATCCGGGGCTTCACCAGCCTCGTGGAGCGGCAATCGGCCGAGCAGACCATCGAGCTGCTGAACAACTGGTACGCGCTGATGTTCGACGCCATCGCCGGCCAGGGCGGCGTCGTCAACCAGATGATCGGCGACGGCTTGATGGCTCTCTTCGGCGTGCCGTCGCCAGTACCCGACGCCCCGCTCGCCGCGGCACGCGCGGCGATCGACATGATCGAGATGGTCGATCTGTTCAATGCCGAGCGCGCCGCCGAAGGAAAGGTTGCGATCGCGGTCGGCATCGGCATCGCCAGCGGTGAGGTGATCGCCGGCTACACCGGCACGCAGCAGCGCGCCACCTACACCTGCGTGGGCGAGACGGTCAACCTGGCCGCGCGGCTGGAGCAGCACACGCGGCAGGCGCAGCGCGACGTGCTCGTCGACGAGGCGACGGCTGCAGCACTGCGCGGACGGCTGCTGCTGGAGGCGCTGGGCGAAGTGCAATTCAAGGGCCACGCGGCCACGCGGCCGGTGCACGCCCTGGTACTCCAGCCGCCACGCTGAACCCGCGCGCCGTCCGGGTTCTCGCGCCCGACAAGCCGCGCGGCGGTCACGAAGCCGAGGGCTGCAGGGCCGCCATCGGCAGCCCCGACAGCAGGCTCACCAGTTCGGCCTGGCGCGAAGTGCCGGTCTTGCCAAATACCGATTGCAGCTGCGTGCGCACGGTGTGCACCGAAACCGCGTGGCGCTTGGCAATCTCGCTCGGCGATGCGCCCTCGGCGGCTGCCACCGCGATGCGGGCCTCGCCCGGGGTGAGGTCGAAGGCGGAGGCCACGACATACGGGTCGAACCCAATCTGCGCCTTCGGGTCATGGAACAGGCACATGGCCAAGGGCTGATTGCCGAACGCGTGCATCGTGGCCGATGGCAGCAGCGCATACAGGTACAGGCCGACGGTCGCGCCAGACGCGGGTGCCGTCGCCCGCTGAAAGAACTTGCTGTCCCGCGCCTCGACTTGCGGCGCCCCGGGCTCACCCTGGATCAGCCGGCGCAGCCCGAGCAGGAAGGCACCGTCGTCCGTCGGGCGCTGGCAATGAAGGTGCCCGCCGCGCAACTCCACCGCCTCGGCACGCTCGAGCAATGCATGCGCCGCCGGGTTGGCCTGCAGCACGAGGCGTTGCTCGTCGATCAGCGCGACCGGGGCGCGCAGGCGGGCCAGCAGTTCAACACCCAGCCGGCTTTGCTTGTGCGCCTGCCCCTGCTGGCGATGCGCGTGCAGCGCATCGCTCAGGTGCCTGGCAAAGCGCTTGCTGACGGCGATCTCCTCGGCATCGAACTTCGCGCTACCGTTGCCCCGGTGCACGCCCAGCATCGTATGCACCGGGCCTTCCTGCAGCAGCTTGCAGCCGCTGACGTAGCGGCCACCATAGGGGATGAGGAAGTCGCGGTAGAAAGGGTCGTGGGCGACGAATTCCTCGTCGAAGTGGTCCCAGCAGTTCAGCCACTGTCCTGGTTCGGACCCGATGGTCAGGTGGGCGCGCGGATCGAACTGGTGCCACTTGCGAGAGTAGTCCACCTCCGCCTGCACGGGAAAGTCACTGACGTGGTGGCTGAGCGTGATGCGACATTGGGCGCCTTGCGACAGGTCGGCCGCCAGCACCTGCACGGCGTAGGCCGAGACCGCGCGCTTGAAGGGTGTCAGTGCCTCCACCCAGCCGATGGTTCCTGCAGCGGCCTTGTGGAAGCCGCTGACGATCTCGTCGAAGTCGTTCTCGCTGACCATGCTCCCCCGCGCATCAACTGTCCCAGTGTCGGTGGCCCATGCCGAATCGCACCCCGTTCGTCTGGATGGCATCTCCATATCGTTGGTGATGACGGCACCACGTGAGCCCCTCACTTTGCTGGTTAACCCGCCCCCGGGCTGTGGGTGCGGCGTACGGCGATGTGTTGAATCCGTCTCATCCGCCCCCGCATCTAGGGGCCCCCTAGTTCAAACGAGTGATGCCGCAATTGTCTGCGCGACCCAGCATGGATGCGCGAGGTCATTCAACTCGAGACACACATAACGCGCGCCAACGGCGCGCAGAGGGAAGGGGCTCACATGTCTATCGGATCATCTGACAAGAAGGGTGGCGCCAAGCAGCACACCCGTTGTGCACCCGGTCTGTTCGCGGCGCTGCTCGTTGCCGCGTTGGCCGCTGGCTGCGGCGGCGGCAACGAGACAACCGCACCGCCCGTGGCGGCCGAGTCCCAGGCGAGCACCGCCACTGAGGCTACAGCAGCCGCCTCCGCCAAGACTTTGCCCGCTGGTCCCGTCACCGTGCAGGGCTTGATCCCGGTGGCAGTGCGGCGCATCACCTGGAGCATCTACGAGTTCGACTATCGACTGCTGCTGTCGAACTCCGGGCCCGCCGTTGACGGTGTCGCCGTGCGCCTGGCTGAGCCCGAACGCGGCGTCCAGGTCGTTGACGGCACGGTGAATGCCGGCTCGCTCGCGGCCGGCGCCTACACCGTGCCGCAAGACAAGATCACTATCCGCAAGGGGCTGCTGCCGCTCTTCGTGCTGCGGCCCCACGAGTGGCAGGTCACTTATGGGCCGCCCACCCTGGTGGGCACGGCGGCCGTCGGCGCGGCGCTGGCCAATGCCAACGTCAGCGTGACGGACAGCACCGGCGCCAACGTCTGCTCCCAGACCACCGTGGTGACCAACGGGGTCGGCCAATACACCTGCTCGGTGTTGGCCGGCCGCACGGCGCCCTTCCTCGTTGTCGTCACGGACCCGTCTGGCGCCTACCCGCCGCTGGTGAGCGTCGCGACCACCGCGCCCGCACCCGGTACGTCTCTGGTGGCCAACGTGACACCGCTCACGACGGCCATCGTCAGCCGGCTTGCTCCAGACGGCAATGCGCTGTCGGTGGTGTCCAACCCGGCGCTCATCGACCTCACGGCGCTGGCCTCGATCACCGCCAACGTGCTGGCACAGATCCAGCCGGTGCTCGCAGCCATCGGCGCCCCGGCCGGCTACGACCCGTTCACGACGCAGATCGTCGCCGCTACCGCTGCGCAAGGTGGCAACACCGCCGACCAGGTGCTCGAGACGCTGCGTTTCACCACCGTGGCCGGCGAGACCCGCATCGCCACCGTCGACAACCCGGCCGGCTCGGTGCCGCTCGCGGGTGCCGGCACCACCGCACCGCCCGCGCTGCCGGCGCCCTCGCCCACGCTGCTGTCGCTCAACGACTCGATGCGCTTGATCGTCAGCTCGCTCACCGATTGCTTCGCGCTGCCGGTGAGCGCGCGTGTGCTGAGTGTGGACACCAGCATTCCAGTCACCGAGGGCGGCCGCTCGGTGACGGGCATGGCCGCGGCCTGCCAAAAGGTCACCCACCCTGACTACCTGACGAGCGGCTACCGCTTCGGCCAGCGCTACTACGGGTTGCTGAACGACACGGCAATGGTCGGCGCGCAGTTCATGCCGGCGGAGATCATGCTGTTCATCGAGGATACGACGGCCGCCGACAACGACGTGGCGGTGCTCAACGTGCGCTACGTGGACGCCAACGGCAACATCGGCAACCTGATCGAGGTGGCGCGCAAGCTCCCGGGCTCGGCGACTGCGGCGAACCCGAGCGACTGGTGGCTGCACGGGAATCGGCGGCCGGTGGATGCTTCGATCAGGGCATTCACCCGGCGCAACGAGCAACTCGCGCCGAACCCGGGGACGGCGCCGTTCACGAACGCGGGCGCCAGCCGCTACGAGGCTGGACTCGAAGTATTCGTCAACAAGGACGGCCCGGGCAGCGTCGGCCTGCGCGCCGCGCGAGTCACCGGGCCCGGGCTGCCACCGGCCGGGCTGGTGTATACGCGGCCCAGTTCCGCCATCGTCACCGACCAGAACTGGCTCAATGTGAGGCGCAAGGACGGGCTCACCGACGCCACCTCGGCCACGCCAGCGGGCGATGTCGGCAACATCTTCCGTGTGCAGCGCACGCAAGGTCTCGTTGGCGCCGCGGCCACTGCGGTGCAGCCGAACCCGAACGCGGGCAACGGCAACAACACGCAGTTCCCGAACTGGGCGCACCCGCTGGACTACGGCGCGCCGGTGGGCTCGACGAGCTACATCGACTTCGCGCAGCTGGGGGCCTTCAACGTTTACACGTTCGAGATCTTCTACGACGGGGAGACGACAGCCCGCCACACGTTCACGGCGCGCACGTTGACGCCAGTGGTACCGGCAACTTACGCCGGCAACCTGCGCTGGCTCAGCCTCACGCCGGCGACGCTTGGCTTCCTGACGCTGGGCGACCCCCAGGCTACGCCGCAGACCACGGTGGGCCTGGCGTGGACGGCCAACCCGTTTGCCGAAACGATCAGCTCTGCCGGTGTCTTCACATTCGGCGGCGGCCAATCGGTGGCCGACCCCGTGGTGCCGGTCGCGCGTGGGGCCACCTCCGCGACGGCGGTCGCCCCGAGCGGAACACCCTTCCCTGCGCTAAGCGGGGACGGCACGAGCTCGCGCACCATCCAGCTTCGCTATCGCATGCTGGACGGCAGCTACAAGGACGCGACCACTCGCTTCAACTGAATCGGCGCCGACCGCTCCGCCGAGCGTGCTTCGCCCGGCGAGGGCCTGGAGCGCAGCCCTGATGGCTGCGCTCTTTCTCTTTTGGTGGTCGCGCTCTGCGCGGGCTCAATTCGAGGTCAGTTCGCCATGAGCCACCAGCCCAGCGCCTCGAACGCGGGCAGTGAGGTCGGGTCGATTTCGCGAATTCGCACTCACGCCTGGGGCCAGCGGCCAGCGCTGCCGCGGCGACCGCATCAGCCGGCTGCCGCCTCCGCCGCGGCCTGCGCTGCCCGCACCTCCACCCGCACCTGCTCGGTGAGCTCGGCCTTGAGTTCCATGAACTCGCGCGTGGTCTTCACCGAATAGTGCCGCGGGTGCGCCAGCGGCACCACGCGGTCGAGCTTGATGCGCCCGGGCCGCGCGCTCATCACCACCACGCGGCTGCCCATGAAGACGGCCTCGTCGATATCGTGGGTGACGAAGAGCACGGTCTTCTTCTGCTCTTCCCAGATGCCCAGCAGCAGCTCCTGCATCAGCTCGCGTGTTTGATGGTCGAGCGCGCCGAAGGGCTCGTCCATGAGCAGCATGCGCGGGTCGTTGGCGAGTGCGCGCGCGATGGCGTTGCGCTGCTGCATGCCGCCCGAGAGTTGCTTGGGGTAGTGGCTCTCAAAACCCTTGAGCCCCACTTTCTGGAGGAAGCCGTTGGCAATCTGAAGTTGCTGCTCACGTGGCAAACCGCGTTCACGCAGTCCGAAGCAGACGTTGTCGAGCACGCTCAACCAGGGGAAGAGCGTGTAGCTCTGGAACACCATGCCGCGGTCGGCGCCGGGGCCGGTGATCTTGCGGCCTTCGAGCGTCACCTCGCCGGCGGTTTGCACGTCGAGCCCGGCCACGATGCGCAGCAAGGTGCTCTTGCCGCAGCCGCTGGGGCCGAGGATGGTGATGAAGTCGTTCTCGGCCACGTCAAGGTCGGTGGCCTTCAGAGCGAGGGTGGTGCGCGTGGCGGAGACGAAGCGGCGTTCGACGCCGCGCACTTTCAGAAAGGGTTCGGCCATGTCGGTTCCCATCACTTCCCGAGCTGCGCCCACGGAAACAGCCGCTGGTTCACGGCCTTGAAGGCGTAGTCGCTCACGAGGCCGATGAGGCCGATGACGATGATGCCGAAGATGATCTGGTCGGTGGCCAGGAGCGCCTGGCTGTCGGTGATCATGTGGCCGATGCCACTGGAGGCGCCGATGAGTTCGGCCACGATCACATAGGTCCAGGCCCAGCCCAGCACCATGCGCAGCAGCTCGGCGATCTCGGGCGCCACGCCCGGAATGAGCACGCGGCGGATGAGGCCGCGGTCGCTCACGCCCAGCGTGTAGGCGGCCTCGACGAGGTCGCGCCGTGTGTTGCCCACCGCCACGCTGATCATCAGCACCAGCGAGAAGAAGCTGCCGATGAAGATGACGGCGAGCTTCTGCGCCTCGCCGATGCCGGCCCACAGGATGAGCAGCGGGATGAAGGCGCTCGCCGGCAGGTAGCGCGCGAAGCTGATGAAGGGCTCGAAGAAGGCCTCCACCGGCTTGTAGGCGCCCATCGCTACGCCCAGCGGCACCGCGAGGACGGCGGCGATGACGAAACCGCCGACGACGCGGAACACCGTCATGCCGATGTCCTTGGCGAAACCCATCTCGGCCAGCAGCGTGTAGCCCGAGCGCAGCATCGCCCAGGGGTCGGCGAGGAAGGTCTTCTGCACGAAGCCCCCGAAGGTGGCCAGGCTCCACACCGCCACGAAGACGACGAAGAACGAGATGCCGAGCGCGATGCGCGCGCGCGGGCTCACGGGGGTCAGCGGTTTCATGGCGGGCCGGGCCTGCGGGGCGCGCCGGCTCTACTTCAGGAAGCGCGTATCGGCCAGCTTCGAGATATCGGGGATCGCCTTGATGATGCCCACCTCGAGCAGCAGGTCGGCCGCTTCCTTGCTGAACGCGGCGTGCTCGCCAGCGAAGAACTTCGCGTTCGCGGCACGGTCTTGCCAGCGCAGGAAGGCCTGGCTCTTCTCGAAGGCCTCGCCGCTTTGCTTGACGTCGGCGCCCATGATCTCGAAGCTCTTCTTCGGGTCTTTCTGGATCATCTCCAGCGCCTCGAAGTAGCTGTCGGCCAGCGCCTTGGCGGCCTTGGCGTTGTCGGCCAGGAACTTGGGCGTGCAGCCGAAGGTGTCCATCACCATCGGGTAGTCGAGCGTGGTGGCGATGATCTTGCCGGCCTCGGGCTTGGCGCGCACGGCCGAGAGGAAGGGCTCGTAGGTCATGCCGCCGTCGATGCCGCTGGTGCCGGCGATCATGGCGTTGGCCGCAGCTTGCGGAGACAGGTTCACCACCGTCACGTCCTTGATGCTGAGGCCGTTCTTCTTCAGCATCCACGCGAGCGTGAAGTAGGTGGCCGTGCCCGGCGCATCGGCGGCCATGGTCTTGCCCTTCAGGTCCTTGATGCTGGCGATGTTGGGCTTGACCACCATGCCGTCAGCGCCGTAGCTCTTGTCGAGCTGGAAGATCTGCGTCGTGGCCACGCCGTTGGCGTTCCACACGATCCAGGTCTCCACCGTCGTGGCCGCGCACTGGATGTCGCCGCTGGCGATGGCGAGGTGGCGGTCTTTCTGCGGGATCTTCCTGATCGAGACGTCGAGGCCGTTCTTCTTGAAGATGCCGGCCTCCTTGGCCAGCGTGAGCGGCGCAAAGCCGGTCCAGCCGCTGATGCCGATGCCGACCTTGGT
>JANNRI010000111.1:0-2027 GCA_031401195.1 Burkholderiales bacterium | reverse complement strand
TCGCTGTTCTTGGTGCGCAGGTAGGCCGTCAGGGCCTTGACGATGGTCTCGGCGCTGGCCGGCGCGCCGAACACGGCCTGAAACTGCGTGGCGTAGCCCGGCACCGCGGCGATGCGCGCGGCAGCGACGGCCGGATCGACGTTCATCTGGTTGCGCCAGGCGGCCAGGGTCTGCGCCTCCATGGTGGCGGCGCGGCCGTCCCAGTACCAGATCGACTGGTGACCGACGTTGTAGAGCGCCGGCGTGTGGCGCGTGTTGATGTCGCCGTTGTCGCGGCGCGAGAGCACCTTGGCGTCGGTCCAGCCGAGCTCGCGGTAGTGGCAGCTCTGGCAGTTGTTGGTGCCGCTGCCTGACAGGCGCTTGTCCATGAAGAGCTGGGCTCCCAGCGCCACCTTGGCCGGCGAGCTGGGGTTGTCAGCCGGATGCTGGATGGCGGGCAGCGCGGAAACGCGGCCGATGACGGGCTTCTCGGCCACGTCAGTAGCGCAAGCCACCAGGGCCAACGTGGCAATCAGAACAGTCCAACGGATGCGCATGAGGTACTCCTTGTCGATCAGAACGGCTGCGGCATGGCAGGCCCGCGACGATTGCCGCCACCGGCCGTGCTGTCAAGGCCACATACCCTCAGCCCGCCACGGCACCATGCTGCCGTGGCCATGCCCCCTCACTAGGCCGTCAGCTGCCGGATCGCACCAACCCAATCCTCCATGTGCTGCGCCAGGGTTGCCTTGCCGTCCTTGATGGTGTGTATGTCGATCGTCATGATCCGAAAGCTATTGCCGGTTGGCAGCACACCAAAGAACGATCCGACGCGTGCGCCACTGGCTTCGCTGCGCACGATGATGCGGCTGCCCTCATGCAGCAAACATCTGATGTCCCAGCGCAGGTCGCCAATGAGAGTTTGGGGAAGCCGGCAACCTGGGCTGCAAAGGCTTCACGCTCCTTGGACTCGGTCTCGCCTGAATGCGATTTCCAATCCACGGTGAGGACCAGTTCAGACAGCGCCTTGAGGTGCCGAGTCGATGGCTGGTTGACCATCTCGTAGAGAGGCGCAACCTGCTTGCGTGCCTGCTCCATGCTCAGGCCGGCGGCCTGCGGCTGAACCGTACCGGAGAAGCCGGCCGTCGACATCGCTAGCAGCCCGCTGGCAGCAAGGGTGGAACTTGGCGTGCGGTAATTGGCCAGGTGAGACATCCGGTGGATGAGACAGCCCGAGTCTGGGCGGACGCGCTGCGGCTTGCACGTTGCCTCTTGGGCTCCCGATCTAGAAGAATGGCCAATGCGGGCTCACAAGGCAACGCATGAAGTCACTGAACCGCTACACCGGCGCGTCCTAAGTCGTCCGCTTCAGCACCTCGGACCCTCAGGGGCTGGGTACCGAGACCTTGAGCCTCGCGCATCTGCAGCAGCGCGACAGCACACAACTTGTAGGTTGCGTAACAAAAGATGGTCCGTACGGGTGATTTGCGACTTGATCTATGGCCTGTAACCTCCGGCCCGTTTTTGGCTGTAGGAGCTTTTGTGAACCGTAAACCGACTTCGATGTTCGTTCATTGGGTGGCGGGCGAGCCACACTTCGTCGCACCGCCGGGCGAGCCGGACGAGGCGCAGCGCCGACGCATCGCCGAGCTCGGCACCGCGCTCGCGGCCGGCACCACGAGCGCGAACGCGATCCTGCTCGAGCCCGCCTCGAACGAGCTGCGCCCCTACCCCGCCTTCCGCCAGCTCATCGCGAAGCACGCACCGAGTGCGCGCGCGCAGCTGACGCCGCGGGATGAGCCGGGCACGCCGCTCTCCGCCGTGGTGCGCGTCGTGGACCGCGAGGCGAGGCCCTACGCCGGTGTACGCGTCTACGCCTACCAGACCTCGGCCCTGGGCTGGTACGCGGCCGAGGCGCCGCACGTCTCGGGCGACTCGGGCGACACGAAGTTCGCGCGCCTGTTCACCTACGGCGTCACCGACGCACGCGGCGAGTGCGAGCTCGTCAGCGTGCACCCCGCCGGCTATCCGCGCTCGGACCTGCCGAG
>JANNRI010000110.1:0-61444 GCA_031401195.1 Burkholderiales bacterium | reverse complement strand
GGTCGATGCGGTCGGTGTTGAACAGCGACGAACGCCGCTTGATCCCGTGCACCACGTATCCCTTGGCCAGCAGCATCTCGGCCAGGTACGCCCCGTCCTGGCCCGTGATGCCCGTGATCAGCGCTGTCTTCTTGGTCACTGTGGGTTTCCCTGCCCTGTCGTCGGCTCGTGCGGCCGACTCCAATTCACTGAGTGCGGAACTGCGCCAAGCAACGCACCGTCGTCGTGGAGTACGCACTCGAGAGCACGTTGGCCACCGCGCCCTGGGACGCATCGCGCTCCTCGCGTCCGACCGAGCAGCCAACTTGCACGCTGCGCAACGGGGTCCAGGTCGCACCGAGGCGCAACTCGGTCAGCGTGTCGTCGCCAGTGCCGGGGATGGCCGCGTTGTTGACGAGCTCGCGCCGCAGGTGGCGGGCAAAGGCCTGCATCTGGACCTTGGCCGTCACCTCGTAGTCGCCGCGCAATTGCCACGTCGTCGCGACAGGGCTGCTGTTGATCACGGCCACCGCACCACCACCGGCCGTGGTCTGGTTGAAGGTCGACTCGGCGCCGGTGTCGCGGATGAAATCGACTGCCAGGTTCAGCTTCCCGGTCGGCTTGAAGTTCCAGGACAGCGCCCCCGTATTGCCCGAGACATTGCGCGTCAGCAAGACGTCGTGCCGCTCACGAGTGCGGCTCAACCGCGCGGTGATGGTGCTTGCGCCCGTGGGCAGCCACAGCGCAGAAAAGTCGATGTCCTCGCGACGGTAGTCGTCGGCGAGCCCAGCAGCCGCAAAGGGATACGTACCGTCGGCGCGGCGTACCGTGACACCGAGCGTCAGGGCAGCACTTGGGCGATAGCGCAGGCCCAGGCTCGCGGCGTCCTGATTGAACTCCAGCGCGTTGGCAGCGGCCGCCGAGTACTCCAGCGAGCGATGCGACAGGCCGGCTTCAAAGGAGAACTCAGCCACCGAACTGGTCTGCCCTCGAAACGCGACCTCTTGTGTGGCCTGCATGTTGCGCTGCGTGGGGTCGATACCCAGGTCCTGGCCCGTCGGCGACAAGCTGCGGTCGCCGCTGTAGGCCAGCCGACCCGAGAGCGACTCAGCTGCCTCCCAGTCGATGCCGGCCAAGAGGCTGCCGCCCGTGTGGTTGAGTTGGCTGTTGTCGAAGAAGCGGCCGGCCCGCACCGCGGCATCCGCGAAGAGGCGTTGGCGCCCAATCGGCTGATTGAGTCCCGCCAGCAAGGAGGTGATCGACACGGTGTCGTTCACCTCCACCCCACCGGCGCCGCGAAACAGGTTCGACTCGCTGGCCAACGACTGCGAAGCGCCGACGTAGAACGGGTTCGCCTGAGCCAGCGCACCACCCGAGGCAAGGGCAGCGAGACAGGCAAGAGAGAGGCGGGCGAAAGTGTGCCGCTGAGGGCGCTTCTTTGAGTCCATACCCCAGTCTACTGAATGCGAGGCGCGATTCAGTAGGCCTGACGGTCGAAGAATGCCACTCTTACCGTACGCAGGATGATTTTGAGGTCGAGCCGCAACGACCACGTGCGCAGGTACTCCAGGTCGTACTCGACGCGGCCGCGCATCTTCTCGACCGTATCGGTCTCGCCACGGAACCCGTTCACCTGGGCCCAGCCAGTGATGCCCGGGCGCACCTTGTGCCGCACCATGTAGGCCTTGATCGACTGGCTGTACAACTCGTTGTGCGCCACGGCGTGCGGCCTGGGGCCCACGATGCTCATGCGCCCCTGCAGCACGTTGAAGAACTGAGGCAGTTCGTCCAGCGAGGTGCGGCGAATGAAGCGGCCGAAGGGGGTGATGCGCAGGTCGTTGCGTGTGGCCTGCTTGACCACGGCGCCGTTGTCTTGTGTGGTCATGGAGCGGAACTTGTAGACCATGATCTCCTCGCCGTCGAGGCCATTGCGCCGCTGGCGGAAGATGACTGGGCCGGGCGAACTGAGCTTGACGCCGATCGCCAGCGCCAGCATGACCGGCGCGATGAGCACGATGATGATCGACGCGAGAACGATGTCGCTCGTGCGCTTGACCAGACCATCGATGCCGGTGAAGGGTGTTTCGCAGATGCCGACCACCGGCATGCCGTTGACAGCCCGCAGGCGCCCCTGAATGATTCCCACAGCCGATACATCGGGCACGAAGAAGATCGACGCCGTGGTGCTCTGCATGCCTTCGAGCAGGGCGGCAATGCGCGGTTGCTCGCTCAAGGGCAGGGTGATGTAGACGTCCTTGATGCCATGCTGGCGGACAAAGGGCACCAGCGCGTCCAGGCCACCGAGCACCTTGCCCCCAGCATCGGCATGCAGACGGTCGGTGCTGCGGTCGTCGAACCAGCCGACGATCCGGGTGCCGCTGCTGCGGCCGCCCGACAAGGCACGCGCGGCGGCCGCACCCGGGGAACCCGCCCCGACGATGACCGCCGTGCGGCGAGACTGCGACAGCTGGGCGCTCCTTCGATACACCGCGCCGCCGACGGTGACGGCCTGCCACTGCAGCAGCGGCGTGAGCAGCACCCAACTCACCAGAACCTGCGTGTCGAAGTACTGCATGCTGTTCGTGGCCCATTCGCAAAGCAACAGCACTGTCAACAGGAACAGCCAAGAACGCGCGACGTCTGCAGCCACCACCGCGGCGGGCTTGCCGAAGCGGTTGCGCCCAGGAAAGGTCAGCGCGAACAACAGCACGCACAACACCATGTCGGGGCGGCGCAACTCGCCGGTGAGCGCGATCGTCAAGACCAAAAACACCGCGACCGTGAGCATCGGCTCCAACAGGGCCGCCACCAGATTGAGCAACGTTTGCGGCGCTTCGGAGAGTGCCGAGCGCCGCGCCGCGGGCGCTGCGGTCACCTCCGGCGCAACCCCGCGCGGTGCTTCCAGGCGCCTGGTGGTGGTCGATGGGGCCTGGGTAAGGTCCATGATCCGTGTCGGTGGGTTGTGGGATGCGAGTGATCGACCGTGTCAGTGCCGATTCTTCGCAGTGCGAGCCCTCACGCCGACTCCCTGTTCGGGGGGGTGCGGGCGCCAGCGCAACGCCCGCACGACGCCTACAAGGACCTCGCTACGACACGGCGCCACGTGCGCAGGGCCTCAAACTTGACCTCCATCGAGTTGAGGAGGCCGTGCGATCCCGCACAGTCGACGGCGGCGCCAGCTCAGCGGCGGTGCCCAGGACGCCACCTTGAGGTGCCGGGTGCGCCAGTTAGGGGCCTGCCGAGAGCCCTCGCGCACCGTCCCAAAGCAGCTTGAGCCCGGTCAGCAGCATTCCGGCCAGGAAAATCCGCTGGAACCACGCCACCGAAATACGCTTTACCCAGCGCACGCCCAGCCAGACGCCGAGCAAAGGCGCCGGCAACAAGACCATCGAGGTGAGCATGTTGGTGGCGTCGATCAACCCCAACAACGCGTACGGCACCCACTTGCTGAAGTTGATGGCGGCGAAGAACACCGACAGGGTCGCGCTGAACACGAGCGGAGCCAGCCTCAACGGCAGCACGTAAAAGCCGATCGGCGGGCTGCCGGCATGCGCCACGAAGCTCGTGAAGCCCGCCAACCCGGCGAGGAGCCGCCCCATGCCGCGCGAAGGAGGCGACGCACCGGATTTGGCGGGAACCAACACCCTCAGCGCCACGAAAACCAGCGTCAGCAGGCCGACGATGGCGGCCACGGCCGGCGCAGACAGCCAGCCGAATAGCGCCCAACCCACCCCCGTGCCCAGCAGCCCGGCCGGCAGCAGCAACCGGATCAGCCGCCAGTCGCAGTGCCGCACAAGCTGACTCAGGCCCATGAGGTCGGCCGCCATCAACAGAGGCAGCATGATGGCGACCGCCTGCGGCACCGGCACCGCCAATGCCATCAGCGGCACCGCCAGGGCCCCGGCACCGACGGCGAGGCCGCTCTTGCTCAACCCAATCAGCAAGGCCGCCGGCACTGCGACGGCGTAGAAAGAGAGGTCGGTGATGAGCACGGCCAGCGCCTGAGCGGGGCTTGCCCGCGGCAACGCCCGCGAGCGAGGTCACAATTCTGCTCGTGTTCCAGCCCTCTCAAGCCGATGTGCGGCGCTTCTTCTGCCGCACCCACGCCAAGCAGCGGCAAGGCCTGCCGCTGGATCGCATGGAGCTCAATGCGGCAGGCTGGATTGCCGGACATCCCGAGTACCACGACGAACTTGCTGACGAGGCCGCGGCGCTGGCTGCGGTCTTCACCGTGGAAAAGGGCCGAACCAACCCCTTCCTGCACCTGTCGATGCATCTGTCGATCGAGGAGCAATGCAGCATCGACCAGCCCACCGGCATCCGCCAGGCCGTGCAACTGCTGGCGGCGCACCGCGGCTCGCTGCACGAGGCGCACCATGAGGTGATGGAGTGTCTGGGCGAGATGATCTGGGCCTCTCAAAGAAGCGGGCTGCCGCCCGATGGCGAGGCCTATATCGAGGCGGTGCGCCGGCGCGCCACACGCTAGAGCGCGACGCGAACGAACGTCGGGGATACCCCAGCCGCGCTGCGTCCCCTTGATGCCCTGGGGCTTTCCCGAGCCCGCAGCGGCGTTCGCTCCGGCACTGCCTCACCGCCGCTATATTCGTCGGCGACGGGAGTGGTCCTGTTCTGCAAGGGGCGGTGGATGAATGCCTTGTTGGCGCTATCGCGGCTGATCGATGCGATCAACGACCGCTTTGCCATCTTCGCCAAGTGGGCGGCGCTGGTGGCGTGCCTGATCAGCGCCGCCAACGCCATCGTTCGCTACGGCTTCAACTACAGCTCGAATGCGTACCTCGAGATCCAGTGGTACCTGTTCGCGGCGGTCGTGATGCTGGGCACCTCGCAGGTGCTGCGTGTCAACGAGCACATCCGCGTCGACGTCATCTATGGCCGCTACTCGGGGCGCACGCAGGCGCTGATCGACCTGACCGGCCTGGTGCTGTTCATGCTGCCTTCGATGCTGGTGATGATCTACTACTCGTGGCCGTTGTTCCTCAAGATGTACCTCACCGGCGAGATGTCGAGCAACGCCGGCGGCCTCATCCGCTGGCCGGCGATGCTGCTGCTGCCGCTGGGGTTCACGCTGCTGTTTGCGCAGGGCATGTCCGAGGCCATCAAACGCGTCGCCTGGCTGGCGCACAAGTACGAAGGCGATTTCCACTACGAGAGGCCACTGCAATGACCATGGACATCTTCGCCCCGCTGATGTTCGCGGGGCTCGTCATCGTCTTGCTGATCGGCTTTCCGGTTGCCTTCTCGCTCACCGCGCTGGGTCTGGGTTGCGGCTTCTACGCGGTCTGGATGGGCTGGTTCCCGGTCGCCTTCATGACGGCGCTGCCGCTCAACGTGTTCGGCATCCTGTCCAACGACCTGTTGTTGGCGATTCCGTTCTTCACGCTGATGGGCACGATCCTCGAACGCTGCGGCCTGGCCGAGGACATGCTCGACTCGATGGGGCAGTTGTTCGGCCCGGTGCGCGGTGGCCTGGGCTATTCGGTGATCATCGTCGGCTTCATCCTCGGCGCCATCACCGGCACGGTGGCCGGCCAGGTGATCGCGATGGCCATGATCTCGTTGCCGGTGATGATGCGCTGGGGCTACAACATGCGCTATGCCACCGGCGTGCTGGCCGCGTCGGGAACCATCACGCAGTTGGTGCCGCCCTCGCTGGTGTTGATCGTGCTGGCCGACCAGCTCGGCAAGCCGGTGGGCGATATGTACAAGGGTGCCTGGGGACCGTCGATCCTGCAGGTGCTGCTGTTCGCGGCCTTCACCTTTGCGCTGTCGCGCATCAGGCCCTCACACGTGCCGGGTGTCCCCAAGGAGGGCCGCACGTTGCACGGCTGGGCACTGTGGCGCAAGTGCCTGGCGGGCATCGTGCCGTCTGCGGTACTGATCTTCACCGTGCTTGGCAGCATGGGCGGCCTGCCCGGGATGAATGTCGCGATCGCCACGCCGACCGAAGCGGGCGCGATGGGCGCGGTGGGCGCCTTTATCCTGGCGGCGATACACAAGCGCCTGAACCTGACGCTGCTCAAACAGGCCCTGCTCAGCACCATGCGGCTCACCGCCATGGTGGTCTTCATCCTGATCGGCTCGCGCGTCTTCTCGCTGGTCTTCAACGGCGTGGACGGCGGCATCTGGATCGAACACATGCTGGCCGGCCTGCCCGGGGGTCAGCTCGGCTTCCTGATCGCGGTCAACATCTTCATCTTCTTCCTCGCCTTCTTCCTCGACTTCTTCGAGATCGCCTTCATCATCATTCCATTCCTGGCGCCAGTGGCGGCCAAGCTCGGCATCGATCTCATCTGGTTCGGCGTCATGATCTGCGTGAACATGCAGACCAGCTTCATGCACCCGCCGTTCGGCTTCGCGCTCTTTTACCTGCGCGGCATTGCCGACACTTTGTACAAGAACAAGGCCATTCCACGCAAGGTCGAGTCCAACGACATCTACCTGGGCGCCATACCCTGGATCGTGATCCAGCTGGTGCTGGTGGCCATCGTCATCTTCTTCCCGCAGACGGTGACCATCTTCCTGGACAAAGAAAAGGTGCTCGACCTCGACAAGGCCAGCGAGCAGATCCAGCAAATGGGGGGTGGCCGCACCAGCACGCCTGGAGGCAAGGCGGACCCGGCGCAGGGCTTGGTGGTACCCCCGGCCGCTGGCGCATCGGGCGCCGGCGCGAGCGCCGCGCCTGCGAGCGAAGACCCGATGGAGGCTGTCAGGCGCGCGCTGGAGCAGGACAAGGCGAAGAAGTAGGAATGGGAATAGCGCCCGCGCCCGCATGAGCGCAAAACAAGAGGGGCTGCGGCGACACCGCAGCCCCTCTTCGGACTGATCCCTGCCGGCCGCCGTGCGCAATGGGCGGCGGGCAGCGCGGGCGGCCCTCGACGAACGCGCCGCGCCTACAGCCTCGCGCTTTGCATGTAATCGTCGAAGCCCGCTTCGGTGAATCGGAACCACAGGTTCACGTCGCGCCGGAAAGCGGCATAGTCGTCGTAGACCTTCTTCCATGCGGGGTTGGTGGCCGAGAGCTCACTGTACAGCGCCATCGATTCCTTGAAGGCGGTGTCCATCAGGTCCTTGGGGAAACGGAACAGCTTGGTGCCCCCCGCCACCAGCCTCTTCAACGCCGCCGAGTTCCTGCCGTCGTACTTGGCCTGCATATCGACATGCGCGTAGGCCGCTGCCGCCTCGATGATGGCCTTGTACTCATTGGGCAGGGCATCGTAAGCCTTGATGTTGACGTGCAGGTCCAGCTGCGGCCCACCCTCCCAGTAGCCGGGGTAGGCGTAGAACTGCGAGACCTTGTGGAAGCCGAGCTTCTCGTCGTCGTAGGGGCCGACCCATTCGGCGGCGTCGATAGTGCCCTTCTCCAGCGCGGCATAGATTTCGCCGCCGGGAATGTTGGCGGCCACGCCGCCGAGGCGCTCGAACACCTTGCCGCTGAAGCCGCCCGTGCGGAACTTGACGCCCTTCACATCGGCCAGCGACTTGATCTCCTTGCGCCACCAGCCGCCCATCTGCGCGCCGGTATTGCCCATCGGGAAGCTGATGATGTTGTAAGGGCGATAGAACTCGCGCATCAGCTTCAGGCCGTTGCCCTCGTACATCCAGGCCGTCATCTGGCGGCTGTTGAGGCCGAACGGGATCGCGCAACCGATGGCAAAGGTCGGGTCCTTGCCGAAGTAGTAGTACGGCGCGGTGCTGGCGCATTCCACCGTGCCGGCCTGGATGGCATCCACCGTGCCGAAAGCCGGCACCAATTCGCCGGGCGCGTGTGTCGAGATCTGGAACTTGCCGCCGCTCATGTCGCTGACCTTCTTGGCGAACACGTCAGAGACGCCGAACAGCGTGTCGAGCGACTTCGGGAACGAAGAGGTCAAGCGCCAGCGGATGTTGGCCTGCGCATGCACCACGGCCGGCGCGATGCCGGTGGCCAGCACGCCGGCGATGCCCGCGCCTTGGACGAAGGAACGACGTTCCATGGATTGCTCCTGATGAGGATAGAACCGGATTGAAGAGAGCGGTGCCCCTAAGGACCCACAACGCTCGAAATTCTAGAAGTCGCCTACGTGACTTCCCGGGGGGGTTTTCCCGCTCGGAAATCCCTGCGGAAAGTGGGGGCCTCGCCCATCCGCCGAGGCGCATTCGGCGGCTGCTCGGCCGCGTCAGGACCCGGCCAGCTTCAAGCGCCCGACGAGCACCGAGCCCACCGTCTTGCTGCCCTGCGCATAGCGGTCGGACCCGATGGCCACGATGTCGCGCAGCATGTCCTTCAGGTTGCCGGCGATGGTGACCTCGTGCACCGGATGCACGATGCGGCCCCGCTCGACCCAGAAGCCAGCCGCGCCGCGCGAGTAATCGCCGGTGACCATGTTGAGGCCCTGCCCCATCAACTCGGTGACGAAGAGGCCGCGGTGCAGCTTGCGCAGCATGGCCTCAAGGTTATCGCCCGGCAACGTGAGCCGGCTCGTCAGCGAGAGGTTTTGCGAGCCCCCCGCATGCCCCGTGGTGCGAAGGCCGAGCTTGCGCGCCGAGTAGCTGCTGAGGAAGTAGCCCAACACCACGCCGGCGGCCACCACGCGGCGGGCGCGGGTGCGCACGCCCTCGTCGTCGAAGGGCGCGCTGCCCTTGCCCTTGGGCTGGTGCGGGTCCTCGTCGAGGTCGAGGTGATCCGCCAGCGCCTGGGTGCCGAGGGAGTCGACCAGGAAGCTGGCCTTGCGGTAGAGCGAGCCGCCCGATACGGCGCCGACAAAGCTGGACAGCAGACCCGAGGCGACCGGCGCCTCGAACAGCACCGGCACCTCGCCGGTGGGCACGCGCCGGCTGCCCAGGCGCGCGAGTGCCCGTTCGGCAGCGTAGCGGCCCACCGCTTCGGCACCGGCGAGATCTCCGGCATCACGCATGCTCGTGTACCAGGCGTCGCGCTGCATGCCGCCGCTGCGGCTGCCTGCACGCGTGGAGCGCGAAGCGATGGGCGACACCGACAGGTAATGCCGTGAACTCGCATAACCGCCGCGGAAGCCGCGTGCATTGCCGGCCCAGAAATGCGCCTGCTGCGCCGAGACACCCGCACCTTCGCTGTTGGTGATGTGGCGGCTGACAGCCAGCGCCGCATCTTCGCAACGGTGCGCGATTGCGGCCGCGGCGGCCGCGTCGATGGGCCAGGGGTGAAAGAGGTCGAGGTCGCGCGCTGCCTCCGCCTGCGTGGCCAGATCCTGCGCATCGGGCAGCCCGGCGGCCGGGTCTTCGGCCGTGAAGCGCGCGATGTCGTAGGCCGCCTGCACGGTCTGCCGGATGGCTGCTGCCGAGAAGTCCGAGGTGCTGGCATTGCCCCGCCGCTGGCCGAGGTAGACGCTGACGCCGAGCGACTTGTCGCGGTTGCGCTCCACGTTCTCGAGTTCGCCCTTGCGCACCGACACCGACAAGCCCATGCCCTCGCTCACCTCGGCGCCGGCATCGCTGGCGCCGAGCCGGCGGGCTTCGGCCAGCGTATCCTCGACGAGCTGTCGGAACTGGTCTTGCGAGTGGGCGAAGCCGTGGGTCGCGGGGCGCGGTGTGGTCATCGAGCGGGCTGCGCCTGACGATGGCGCCGCGGAGTTGGGAGGGGGTCGCACCTATCATACCGACGCCTCATTCGGGCCCGCCCACCCCGTCCACCCCGTCCTCCCTTGACCACCCCGTCCACCCAGTCCACTCCGTCCGTGCCCGATCGCGCTCGATCCACGACCGACACACCCGCCCTCCGATCCCGTGGCCCCGCCGATGCTCCAGCCCTTCACACCGCCCGTGACCCCGCCCATGTCCCACCTTAGGGCCCGCTGATGAACCGCCGCCCAGCGCCCCACCGGGGCCTCGATGTGCACTACGGTAACGCTGGCGAGCCCGCCGGCGAGCACACCGCTGCCGACACGCGCCCAAGCAAATCGCAGCTCAAGCGCGATTCGCATTCGCTGCAGGCACTGGGCGCCGAACTCGTCGAGCTCTCAGCCGAGCGCCTCGCCGCGCTCGAGATTCCCGAGCTGCTGCGCGACGCCATCGTCGAGTACCGCCGCACGCGCTCGCACGAGGGCCGGCGTCGGCAGATGCAGTTCATCGGCAAGCTCATGCGCCGCACCGACGAAGAGACCCTGCGCGAAGCGGTGGCCGCCAGCAAGATCGGGTCCGCGCGCGAGACGCTCGCGCTGCACGAGGCCGAACGCTGGCGCGCCGGGTTCGTTGCCGACGATGGCACCGTGGAGCGGTGGGTAAATCAGCACCCCGACACCGACGTGCAGCACCTGAGGAGCCTCGTGCGCGCTGCGCGCCGCGATGCCGCCGGCCTTCCGCCCGAGGCGCGGCAGCCGAAGAGCTTTCGGGAGCTGTTCCAGTTCATACGCTCTGCGCCTTCGCAGTCGGCGCCAGACTGAATCTTCGCCAGCCCCGCGTGCCCGCTGCGCACTCAGGTGCGCGAGACGAGCCAGCGCCGGGTCATCACCAGGACCTTGTGCTCGAAGGTCTTCCCCACCGGGTTGACGAAGCGGAAGTCCTGGTGGATCTCGTGCATCGTGGCCGGATCGATCCAGCGCACGGAGAGCATGCGATTGATGCGCGTGGACGTCGCGGACTCGCCGCGCCCGTCCACCTTGTAGGCCATGAATTCACCCAGCGGAGACTTGAACTCTTCGAGCGAGGCAGCGTGGTAGTCGTGGTAGTTGCGATAGCGCACGCCGTCGCGCTCGTTCCAGTAGGAGGCACGCCAGCGCTTGCCCACCTGCAAGTCGGCCGGGACGGTTGGCGCCGCCGGGTCTCGCGTGCCATACGGGTTGCGCAGCACGTTGCCCATCTGGTCCACGATGGTCGTGCCGTTGTTCATGAACACCCGTCCGTGCTCGTCGATGGACGTGACCCTGTGGCGGAAGGTGGTCTTGCGGTCGCCGTCGAGTCGGTCGATCCACTCGTACTCGAAGGCATCTCCCACCTTGAATCGATCGGCGCCGCTGGGCAGCATGTTGGGTGCGCGCGCGCGCAGCTGTGCCGCGCGCACCGCTGGCCGGGCGAGCTGGTCGAGGCGATACTGCGCAAGCTCGCTCATCGGCCCGCTGGGGTAGCGCTGCAGGAACGTATAAAAGTCCTCCGCTCTCGCGCTCGTGCGGACGCGGTCCCAGTGGGCTTTCTCCTCGTCGAAGGCCGCATCGCGGTCGCGCTCGGTCGCCGCAGGCACGCGCTGGCCCTGGGCGAAGTAGAAGTCCTCTTCCAGGCTGGTGGAGTCCCAGGGCACCTGCTTGCCTGCACTGGCGCGCCGTACCTGCAGCCGCACGCGCTTGAAGACATCTTCGATACGGGCCTGCGGCTGCACGATCTCGCGCAGCAAAAAGCGCGTGTACAGGCCGTTGCCGGCAGCCTCGTCGCCATCGTCGGCCGTGTTGCCGGGCGCCGTGGCGTAAGCGAGGTAGGTCCCGGGCGGCGCATCCATCGGGGCCAGGCCCTTGCCGCCGCCGGCATTGTCGAACGGGTTGTCGCGGCAAGCGTCCAGCACGACGATGTTCAGCCGCGTACCAGCCGAGCGGAATGCCTCGATGGCTGCCTGCACGTCCACGGCCTGGCGCGAAACCTCCTGCGCCGTGGCCGGCCTGGCATCCACGGGCAGCAGGAAGTTGCGCCAGTCCAGCTGCACCGCATGGCCGGCGTAGAAGAAGAGGCCGACGCCGGCCTGCCCCTTGAGCAGCTCGTGCGCGCGGGCGATGGCGGCCTCCATCTGCGCCTTGCCGGCATCCCTGACGTCGACGACCTGAAAGCCCAGCTCGCCCAGGGCCGCGCCCATAGACTGGGCATCGCGCACGGCATTGCGCAGCGGCGCTGCGGGGTAGGCCGCATTGCCCACCACCACGGCCACGCGAGAGGCATGGGCCGGCGCTTGCGCCCAGGCGGGCCAGGCAGCGGCCGACAAGACACTGGCCGCACCCGCGCCCAGCGCGTGCCGTCTGTGCACCTGCAGCCGATCGGCATCCTTCATCTGCATCTGCACCTTCCGCTTCGACGCGCCATGTTTGGCGGGCCGGCGGCCAGTATGCCGCTTCGCCTTGCGGTACGCCCGTGGCCGCGCCGACTGCCGATCCAGATAATGGCCGATACCGCGTTCGGCCGACCATCGCCGGCCGCATGGTTTTGGAGCTTCACCCCCATGAGCGACCCCTTCGATCCGCTGCGCATCGGCCTCGTCTCCGTCAGCGATCGCGCCTCGGCCGGCGTGTACGAGGACAAGGGCATTCCGGCGCTGAAGGAATGGCTGGCGCAAGCGCTGAAGAACCCGATCACCTGGGAGACGCGCCTCATCCCCGACGAGGCCGAGCGCATCAGCGCGGCACTGATCGAGCTGTGCGACACGGCGCGCTGCGATCTCGTCTTCACTACCGGCGGCACCGGCCCCGCGCTGCGCGACGTCACGCCCGAAGCGACGCTGGCCATCGCGCACAAGGTGATGCCGGGATTCGGCGAGCAGATGCGGCAGATCAGCCTCGCCTTCGTGCCCACCGCCATCCTCTCGCGCCAGGTGGCGGTGGTGCGCGGCCAGACGCTCGTGATCAATCTGCCGGGGCAACCGAAGTCTATTGCCGAGACGCTGGAGGGGCTGCCGAAGAATGCGCCGCCGGTGCACGGCATCTTCGCCGCCATTCCATACTGCGTGGACCTGATCGGTGGCGCCTACATCGAGACGCACGAGCAGGTGTGCAAGGCATTCCGGCCGAAATCGGCGATCAGGCCGGCGCGGGCCTCGTAGGCGGGGCAAGCACCGTGGGGGGCCACATTGAAGAGAAGAGACTTCTCGATGGCGTTCCTGGCCTGTCGCCCGCTGTCCTGCCTGTGGCCTCGCCAGTGTTCGGCCCGTTGCCAGCGCGAAGGCACGCCCCGCTACTTGACCAGGCGGCTCAGCCGCTCGCCGTCGAAGCGCTCCTGAGTCGCAGCGTCGTCGGGCACGCAGTCGCCCGCGGGCAGCTCGCGCGAGCGCGCCGAAAGCTTCTCGATCGCCTGCCACAACAGCGCAATCTGGTGCTCGTGGCTGGTGGCGTTGTCGATCAGTCCCTTCATCGCCAGCGCCACCGGGTCGTCGCCCTGCGTCACGCCATAGGCCGAGAAGCCCATCTTGGCAGCCAGCTCCTCGCGCTGCACATCGGCGCTCTTTTGCACGATGCGCGCCGGGATGCCCACCGCCGTGGCGCCGGCCGGCACCGCCTGCATCAGCACGGCATTGCTACCCACGCGAGCGCCGTCGCCCACCGTGAAGCCGCCGAGCACCTTGGCGCCGGCACTCACGATGACGCCGCGGCCAAGCGTGGGGTGGCGCTTGGCGCCCTTGGCCAGCGAGGTGCCGCCCAGCGTCACCCCCTGGTAGATGGTGCACTCGTCGCCGATCTCGGCCGTCTCGCCGATGACGACACCCATGCCGTGATCGATGAACACGCGCCGGCCGATGGTGGCACCCGGGTGGATTTCGATGCCGGTGGCAAAACGTCCAAGGTGCGAGATGAAGCGCCCGAGCCAGCGCAACCCGCTGATCCAGCAGGCATGCGCCCAGCGGTGCAACACCAGCGCGTGCAGGCCCGGATAACAGGTGAGCACCTCGAAGGTCGAGCGCGCCGCGGGGTCGCGCTCACGGATGCACGCAATGTCTTCTCGAAGGCGTTCGAACAGCATGGTGTCGGCAGTGTAGCGGTGCCGTCCGTACCGGGCACGCGCACTGGGCATCAGCCCTCGTGCGATGTCGGATGTCGTTTTTTGTCACCACTGTCAACGACCGGCGGGACGGCCGCGGCCGCGGCACGCGCGATGCCGCGCAGGATGTGCACCTCTTCCTCGGTGAGCCGGGCGCGATTGGCGAGTTGGTTCAGGCGCGGCATCAACTTCTTCGGTGCCGCGGGGTCGAGGAAGCCAATGTCCACCAGCGTGCGTTCCCAGTGCGCGAGCAGCCCTTGCACGGCCGCCGCATCGGCCCAGCGCGCGGCCCGGGTGCGCGGCTGCACCGCATAACCGCCCAGTGTCTGCCGCCAGTCGTAGGCGATGAGCTGCACTGCCTGCGCCAGGTTGAGCGAGCCGTAGTCGGGATGCGTCGGGATCGAGAGGCACACGTGGCAGCGGTAGACATCGTCATTGGCCAGGCCTGTGCGCTCGGGGCCGAACACGAAGGCCACGGCATGCCCGGCGGCCGCCGCCTCGGGCAGATAGTCGCGCGGGGCCAACGTCGGCGGCCCAAAGTCGCGCGGCGTCATTGCGGTGGCGCAAGCCAGCGTCACGCCCACCAGCGCCTCGGCCAGGGTGGGCACGGTGAGCGCGGCCTCGAGCACGTCGGTGGCGCCACTGGCCAGCGCCAGCGCCTCGGGGTGGACCAGCGCGTCTGCGTGCCGCGGGCGCACGAGCACGAGCTGGGAAAACCCCATCACCTTGATCGCGCGTGCGGCCGCGCCGACGTTGCCGGCGTGACTGGGCTCCACCAGCACGAAGCGCGTGCGCTCGCTCATCGGCCGGCCACCACCCACGGCCGGTAAACTAGGTTCATCTTCACGCGGGCCATTCTCGCCGCGTCGCTCTTACCCCACACCGCTGCCTCGCTTCCCTCTCCTGCCCAGGCCCGTCTGCCCATGTCGCAAGCTCTCCATCCCATGCTCAACATCGCCGTCAAGGCGGCGCGCGCGGCAGGCTCGATCATCAACCGGGGGGCGCTGGACATCGACAGATTGCAGGTCGGCAGCAAAGGCCCCAACGACTTCGTCACCGAGGTCGACCGCGCTGCGGAGACGGCCATCATTGACATCCTGCTCGAGGCCTACCCCGACCACGGCATCCTCGCCGAGGAGTCGGGCCGCGAGCGCGGCAGCCGCACCAGCCAGTACCTCTGGATCATCGACCCGCTGGACGGCACCACGAACTTCATACATGGGCTGCCCACCTACGCCGTGAGCATCGCGCTTTCGCACCGCAATCAGGTGCAGCAAGCCGTGGTCTACGACCCCGCACGCAATGACATGTTCTACGCCAGCCGGGGGCGCGGCGCCTTCCTCAACGACCGCCGGCTGCGCGTGTCCAAGCGCACACGTCTGGCCGATTCGCTCATCGGTACCGGCTTCCCCTACCGCAAGGGCGACAACTTCAAGCGTTATCTGAAGATGTTCGAAATGGTGATGCAGGCCTGTGCCGGGGTGCGCCGTCCGGGCGCCGCAGCACTGGACCTGTGCTACGTGGCCGCGGGGTGGTACGACGGCTTCTTCGAAACGGGCTTGAGCCCCTGGGATATCGCCGCGGGTTCGTTGATGATCACCGAGGCCGGTGGCCTCATAGGCAACTTCACCGGCGAAGCCGACTACCTGCACCAGCGTGAGGTGGTGGCCGGTGCGCCGAAGATCTATGGACAGTTGGTGCAGATGCTGACGCCGTACACACGGGTCATCAAGGAAAGCGATGCGGTGGGTGTGGGTGCTGCTGGTGCGTCGACAGAGGCGGCTGCGGCTCGCGCGGCGCCTACGGATGCGACCGATGCTTTCGTTGAAGCGGCCACGGGTGAGGCGGTGCCGGTGCCGAAGGCGCCGATTCGAATCAAGCGGGCGGTGAGTATTGGTATTGCGAAGCCGGGCGAGGGGTCGCGGCGATAGGGTTTCGCGAAGGCGAACCCAGAGTCAATCAAGCTTCCCGATCCGCCTCACCGCCTCCGTCATCACCTTCGCATCCGCCGCCCAGTAGGTCGCAAACTCGGGCGCATCGAGATACTCGATCGGGCTGCCCGCCCTCCCTATCGTCCCCAGCACCGCAGGGTCCACCGCCACCTTGCGCGCCACCTCACGCAGCCGCTGCACCACAACAGTCGGGGTTCCCGCAGGCACGAACAGCGCCGACCACTGCGCGAACTGCACCGCATGCCCGGCCTGCTTCAAGCTCGTTACTTCGGGCAGGGCCGCCAGCGGCCTGTCGCCCCAATGCGCCAGCGCCCGCAACTTGCCGGCTTTGATATGCGCCACCACCGTGGACGGCCCGCTGGCAACGGCGTCGACCTGTCCACCCAGCAAGGCCAGCACTGCCGGCCCCGCGCCGGTGTACGGGATGTGCACCATGCGAAACCCGGCTGTGGCCTTCAGCATCTCCATCGGCACGTGCATCGTGCCGTAGTTGCCCGAGCTGCCGTAGTTGAAGGCGCCGGGCTTCTTCTTCATGTCGACGAGAAACTCGTCGAGCGTCTTCCAAGGTGCATCCGCACGCACCACCAGCACCGTGGGGTCGGCCGTAAAGCGCGCGATGGGCACGAACTGGTCGATGGTGAAGACGGGCTTGCGGCCGTACACCGCATCGGCCTCGGGCAGGATGGAGATGGAGCTGAGCGAGAGCAGCAACGTGTAGCCATCCGCCGCCGCCTTGGCCGCCTGGCCGATGCCCAGCGCGCCGCCGGCACCGGCCTTGTTCTCCACCACCACTGGCTGCTTCAACTCGCGCGCCAGCGCTTCGGCCACCGGGCGCGCCACGGTATCAGCCACGCCGCCCGGTGGGAAGGGCACGATCATCGTGATGGAGCGTTCGGGCCAGTTCGCGGCGACCCCCTGGGCGTGAGCAGCCGCGATGGCCGCGGTAACGAATGCGAATGCGGCAATGAATCGTGCGAAGGTGTTCATGTTGAGCCTGGGGCAAGTTCCGCGGCGCGGCCAGGGCGGGTGATTCCCCCTATGCCGCGGGGGCGGAAGGGGCGTGATGCTACGTGCTTGCGCTGCCTGCGTTGGCGAGGCTGATTCCGCCTTGTCCAGCCCGGCGCTGCCACACAGGTACACGATCAACGGGCCCGACATGACCTTGCATCATTCGCTGCAGCATCTCGCAAGCGCACGCTTCGCCGCCGTCCTGGTGTGTGCCACGCTCGTCGGCGTACCGGTCGCTGCGCAGGACTACCCCATTCGTCCAGTGCGCCTAATCGTGCCCTTCGCGGCCGGCGGCTCGGCCGATGTCTTCGGCCGCTTCATTGCGCAGCGCCTGCAGGAAAGCCTCGGCCAGACCTTCATCATCGACAACCGCCCCGGCGGCGGCTCCATCATCGGCACCGATGCCGTGGCCAAGGCGGCGCCCGACGGCCACACGCTGCTCGTGATGAGCAACACCCACACAGTCAACGAATCGCTGATCCCGACCAAGACCTTCCAGCTTATGCGCGACTTCGTGCCCGTGGCGCCACTCAACGCCAGCGACCTCGTGCTCGTGGCCAAGGCCGGGCTGCCGGCCTCGAACCTGGGCGACTTGATCAAGGCCGCGAAGGCGCGGCCGGGCACGATGTCCTATGCCAGCTCCGGCCCCGGCACGCCGTACCACATGGCCGGTGAACTCTTCAAGGCCATGACCGGCATCTTCGTCGTACACATCCCCTACCGCGGCAGCGCCGGTGCGCGCACCGACGTGCTCGGTGGCCAGGTCGAGATGATGTTCGACGCCATTCCCACGATGACCGAGCATGTGAAGAGCGGCAAGGTCAAGGCCATCGCCGCCACCGGCCGCACGCGCTCGGCCGTGCTGCCCGATGTGCCGACGATGAACGAAGCCGGTGTGCCCGGCCACGAAGCCACGTTGTGGCTGGGCGTGATGGCCCCTAAAGGCACGCCGCCGGCCATCGTCGCCAAGCTCAATGCCGAGATCGGCAAGAGCACCGCCAACCCCGAGGTGCGCCGCACCTGGGCTGCGCAGGGCTCGACGGCGATGACGATGAATGTCGAGGAGTTCACCCGCTATCTAGAAGCCGATATCGCCAAGTGGGCGAATGTGGTCAAGGTCTCCGGGGCCAAGGCGGAATGAACACGGAAGGCGCTGCCGGTGATGCAGCCGCTGCCGCGGTTGCAGCGGGCACCGCGCTGCACTTCCTCAGCGCTGGCGCGGCGCAGGGGTTGGTGCAAGCCCTGCAGCCGCCTTTCGAAGCGGCAGAGGGTGCCCGCCTGCAAGGCCGCTTCGGCGCCGTGGGTGCGATGAAGGAGGCTTTGATCGCCGGCGAGGCGGCCGACCTCTTCATCAGCACGCACAAGATGGTGCTGGAGTTGATCGCCGAGGGCCGGCTGCGCGCCGGCAGCGAGACGCCGCTAGGGCGTGTGCACACCGGTGTGGCCGTGCGCGCCACCGATGGTGAGGGCGCAGCCACAGCGGGCACCCTCGCTTCACCCGAGGCCTTTCGAGCCGCGCTCGCTGCAGCCACCGCGCTCTACTTCCCCGACCCCGAACGCGCCACGGCCGGCATCCACTTCGCGAAGGTGTTGGCCGAGCTGGGCCTGGCCGATGCCACGCGCACGCGTTGGCGCACCTACCCCAACGGCGCCACCGCGATGCGCGAGATGGCGAGTTCCGGCCCGGCCGGTGCCATCGGCTGCACACAGGTGAGCGAGATCCTCATCACGCCGGGCGTGCGGCTGGTCGGCGCATTGCCCAAGCGCTTCGAGTTGGCCACGCTCTACACCGCCGCTGCGGCCACTGGCGTGCAGCGCCCTGAGGCCGCCGCACGCTTCATTGCCCTGCTCGTGGCGGCTGACAGTCGGGCCCAGCGGCAACGCTGCGGCTTCGAAGAGCCCTGAGGGCTTCCGCGACCACAAGGATCACTGGACACAGGGGCCACTTGGCCACATCCCCGGCAGCACCCCCCATGCAAAGACGCCGCCTGCTCACCAACTTCGCCGCGCTGCCCGCGCTCGTCGCCGCGCCCGCATTGCTGCGTGCGCAAACCTTCCCCGTGCGCCCGTTGCGCTACATCGTGCCCGTGGCCGCAGGCGGCGGCAGCGACCTCGTCGGCCGTACCGTGTGCGAGCGTTGGTCGCGCCAGCTCGGCCAGAGCATGGTGGTGGAGAACATCGGCGGCGGTGGCGGCGCCATTGCCTGCCAGGTGGTGGCCAAGGCCGCGCCCGATGGCCACACGTTGCTGCAAGGTTATGTCGCCACTCACGGCACCAGCCCGGCCACGCGCAGCAAGCTGCCTTATGACGCCATCAAGGACTTCACGCCCATCGGCATGATCGGTGGCACGCCCAATGTGCTGGTGGTGAATGCGGCGCTGCCGGTGCACACTGTGTCCGAATTCGTGGCGCACCTGAAAGCCCAACCCGGCCGCGTGAACTATGGCTCGGCCGGCCAGGGCTCGCTCACGCACCTGACGATGGAACTCTTCAAGCAGGCCAGCGGCACTTTCGCGCTGCACATCCCCTACCGCGGCATTGCACCGGCGTTCACCGATTTGCTCGGCGGGCAAACGCAGGCGATGTTCCCCGGCCTGGCGGCAGCGCTGCCGCACGTCCGATCCGGCCGTGTACGGCCCCTGGCCGTGACGGGCCTGACGCGGCACCCGATCCTGAAGGACGTGCCCACGCTCATCGAGGCCGGCTTCAGGGGCTTCGATGCGCTGCAGTGGTATGGCGTGGTCGGCCCGGCAGGCATCCCGGCGCCCGTCGTCAAGCATCTCAACGAAACACTCAACGCCGTGCTGACCGGCAGCGACCTGCGCGACAAACTCGCCGCCGAAGCCGTCGAGCCGCAACCACTCTCGCCCGAAGTCTTCGCCGCCTTCATCCGCCGCGATATCGAACGCTGGACGGCGCTGGCGCGCGAACGCAAGATCCAGCTCGACGACTGACGAGGCTGCGACCGATTGCCCGCGTGACTTCCATTCCATCCTTCCCGAACGAACCACATTCCATGGCCCGCAACACCAGCGTCACCGCCGACACCAACGCCCCGCCCGTGACCCGCGATCTCGCACGCTTCGCCGTGCAGCACCGCTCGCGGGGCTGGAGTGACGCCGTCGAGCACGAAGCGCACCGCACTTTCGTCAACTGGCTGGGCTGCGCCGTGGGTGCCGCGCAGCACGAGAGCGTGCGCGCGGCACTCGCCGCGGTGCAAATGCTGCAACCCGCGCCGCAAGCCAGCGTGCTTGGCCGCGCCGAGCGGGTGGATATCGCGAGCGCCGCGCTCATCAATGGCATCAGCTCGCACACCTTCGATTTCGATGACACGCACCTGAAGACGATCATCCACCCCGGCGGTCCGGTAGCCAGTGCGCTGTTGGCACTCGCGGAGCTGAAGGGCGACACAGTGAATGGCCGCGCCCTCATCGATGCCCTCGTGCTCGGCATCGACGTCGCCTGCCGCGTCGGCAACGCCATCTACCCGGAACACTACGACCGCGGCTGGCACATCACCGGCTCCACCGGCATGTTGGGCGCTGCCGCGGGCTGCGCTCGGTTGCTCGGCCTGAACGAACAACAAACCACCATGGCGCTGGGCATCGCCGCATCGCAACCCGTGGGCCTGCGCGAGCAGTTCGGCACCATGACCAAACCGCTGCACCCGGGTGCGGCCGCGCGCACCGGGCTCATGGCGGCACTGATGGCGCAGCACGGCTACACGGCGAGCCCACGGGCGCTCGAGGCACCGCGCGGCCTGATGCAGGTGTTCTCCACCAAATGCGATTGGCGCGAGATCAGCAGCGAGCTCGGCAGCCGCTTCGAGATAAGCTTCAACACCTACAAGCCCTTTGCCTGCGGCATCGTCATCCACCCCTGCATCGAGGCCTGCGTGCAATTGCGCGAGCAAGGCGTGGCCGCGGCCGATGTCGAGCGCATTGAGTTGCATGTGCACTCGCTCGTGCTCGAACTCACGGGCAATATGGAGCCGGCCGATGGCCTGGCGGCCAAGTTCAGCGTCTATCACGGCTGCGCTGCCGGCCTCGTCTTCGGCCGCGCCGGCGAGCACGAATATGACGACGCCATCGTCAACCGGGCCGACATGGTGGCGCTGCGCCGCAAGGTGGTGGCCACGATCGACCCGTCGATGCCCGAAGACGCCACGGCGCTGGTGGCGCAACTGAGCGACGGCCGTCGCGTCGAGATAAAGATCGATCATGCCACCGGGTCACTCGAACGGCCTATGAGCGACACCGCGCTCGAAGGCAAGTTCCATTCGCTGGCCGACCCCGTGCTGGGCGCGGCGCGCGGCGGCGAGCTCCTGGGTGCGGCCTGGGGCGTGGCGGGTGCGGTCAACCTGAGGGCGCTGGCGCGGCTGGCGCAGCCGGCATGAACGCCACGGCCCCGGCGCGCCGCGCCTTCACGTTGGCTGGGTGCCTCCCGGCCGCTGCGATCGCCATCCTGCTGTGCGCGCTGACGCTGGTGTCTCTCGCGGCGCGGGCCCAGTCGGTCGCTGCCGACTACCCCGCTCGCCCCATCCGCATCGTCGTGCCGTTCTCGCCCGGTGGTGCAGTGGATGGCCCCACACGCGTCATCGCGCAGGAACTCGGCAAGCGCCTGAAGCAGCAGGTGATCATCGACAACAAGCCCGGCGCCGGCGCCACCATCGGCGCCGAGATGGTGGCCAGGGCCGCACCCGATGGCTACACGCTGCTGCTGGCCTCGCAGACCAACGCCATCAGCGCCACGCTCTATCCCAAACTCAGCTTCAATCCCATCGACGACTTCACCGGCATCTCGCTGCTCGGGCGCGAGCCAGGGGTGCTGGTGGTCCATCCTTCGTTCCCCGCCAGGAGCATCGGCGAGCTCATCGCCCTGGCCAAGGAGCGGCGCGGCCAGTTCAACTACGCCTCCTCGGGCAACGGCAGCGGGCAGCACTTGTTCATGGCGATGTTCGCCACCATGGCCGGGATCCAGCTCACGCACGTGCCCTATCGCGGCAGCGGGCAAGCCACCACGGATTTGCTCGCGGGCACGGTGCCGATGGCCTTCCCTGGCACGGCAGGCATGGTGGCGCACATCAAGGCGGGCAAGCTGCGCGCGCTGGCGGTGAGTGGCACGTCACGCTCGCCGCAGCTTCCCGACGTGCCCACACTGGCCGAATCAGGCCTAGGCAGTTATTCGGCCTATGTCTGGCTCGGGCTGCTGGCGCCCAAAGGCACGCCGCAGCCGCTCATCGAGCGCCTGCACGCCGAGCTGAAGCTGGCGCTCGCCACCCCCGAGGTGCGCAACTATTTCGCCGAGGCCGGCATTGAAGCTGTCGGCTCCACGCCCCCGGAGATGGATGCCTACCTGCGCGAGGAACGCGAGCGCTGGGCGCGTGTCATCAAGGACACCGGCGCGAAGATCGATTGAACGACGACAACAAAAGCGCAAACGACTGAAGGAACAACAGCCCATGCCCCAAGTCACCGGCGTCGCACACTGGACGCACAAAAAAACGCCTGCTGGCGATGTGAAGCTCTTCCTGTGGGAGAAGTTCGCCGGCGACTCCGGCGCGGGGCAGCGAGGCAAACCCGCCGTGCTCTTCGTGCACGGCTCTTCGATGGCGAGCACCCCCACCTTCGACCTCACGGTGCCCGGCCGCTCCGACTCGTCGGTGATGGACTGGTTTGCCGAGCGTGGTTTCGTTTGCTGGTGCGTGGACATGGAGGGTTATGGCCGCAGCGCCAAGCACCGCGACATCTACTGCGACATCGCCAACGGCGCCGCCGACCTCGCAGCCGCCACCGACTACATCGCAGCCACGCGCGGCGTGAAGAGCTACCTCACCTACGGCATCAGCTCGGGCGCGCTGCGCGCGGCCCTCTTCGCACAGAACTACCCCGAGCGCGTGGCGCGCCTGGCGCTCGACGCCTTCGTCTGGACTGGCGCCGGCGCGCCGACGCTCGAGCAACGGCGCAAGAAGCTGCCCGAGTTCCTGGCCAACAAGCGCCGCCCGATCGACCGCAAGTTCGTCTACTCGATCTTCGAACGCGACCACCCAGACTGCGCCGACCGCGCCACGGTGGACGCCTTCGCTGACGCCATCCTGGCGCTGGACGACAGCATGCCCAACGGCACCTATATCGACATGTGCAGCAAGCTGCCGGTGGTGGACCCGGCGAAGATCACCGTGCCCACACTCGTGCTGCGCGGCCAGTTCGACGGCATCGCCTCGATGGCCGACCTGATCGACTTCTTCGTGCGGTTGCCGGCGCCGGACAAACAGTTCAGCGTGTTGAACGGCATCAGCCACGCCAGCTTCCAACAGAAGAACTACAAGATGGTCTACCAGATCCTGCACGCGTACTTCACGCAGCCGGCACCGGCGTACACGGCGGCATCCGGACACTGAGCGTTCGGCAGTGCCCGTGAGGTCGGGTCGAATGTAGTTGTAGCAATCACTTCACATGATGTAGCATTCTGTTCATGTGGAGCCTGCTGCTGCTCACCCTGCCTGCCCAACCCAACGCCGTGCGCCTGCGCGTGTGGCGCGCGCTCAAGGCGTTGGGCGGCGGCGCGCTGCGCGACGGTGCCTACCTGCTGCCAGCCGAACACGAAGCGCTCTTCGAACCCATCGCCACTGAGGTGCGCGCACACGGCGGCAGCGCCACACTGCTGCGCACGAGCGCTGGTGACGAAGCCCAGCAACGCGAGTTCGCGGCCCTCTTCGACCGCGGCGAGGCCTACGCCGCCTGGCAGCGCGAGGCGAGAGCCACGGCCGCCCGTTGGGCCGGTGCCAGCGAACCCGACGCCCGCCGCGGCCTGCGGGCGGTGGCCGAGGCACTGGCCGACCTGCAGCGCACCGACTACCTGCCCGGCCCCGCCGCGCACGAGGCCGGGGCCGAACTCGCCGCGCTGCGCACTTCATTCGATGCACGCTTCTCGCGCGGCGAGCCGCGCTCGGCCGCCGAGCAGCCGATCGAGCGGCTTGACCGCCGCCGCTTTCAGGGCAAGCGCTGGTGCACGCGTGCACGGCCCTGGGTCGACCGTCTGGCCTGCGCCTGGCTGATACGCCGCTTCATCGACGACGAGCCGCGCTTCCTCTGGCTCGAGGACCCGGGCCGTGCTCCGCGGGGTGCGCTCGGCTTCGACTTCGATGGCGCGCGCTTCACGCACCTGGGTTCGAAGGTCACGTTCGAAGTGCTCGTGCTTTCCTTCGGGCTGGAGCGCGATACGGCGCTCGCGCGCATCGCCGCCCTCGTGCACTTTCTGGACGCGGGGGGTATCCCGGTGCCCGAGGCACCAGGCCTGGAGGCGGTGTTCGGCGGCCTGCAATCCGTGCACACCGATGACGGTGCCCTGGTCGCCGCCGCCGGCGCGGTGTTCGACGCGCTCTACGCCAACACGGCGGCTCCCACGCGGCGCGAACCCGCGGCGAAAGGCTCACGATGAACGCACAGTCATCCGGCGCACCGGACGCACCGGACGCACCAGAAGCACCAAAAGCACAAGAAGCACCGAGCGAACGCCCGGCAGCCGTCAGCTTTGGCGAGGCCTTGCGCTTCTGGCTCAAGCTCGGCTTTGCGAGCTTCGGCGGCCCGGCAGGGCAGATTGCCATCATGCACAGCGAGCTTGTCGAACGCCGTCGCTGGATCAGCGAGCGGCGTTTCCTGCACGCGCTCAACTATTGCATGCTGCTGCCGGGGCCCGAGGCACAGCAACTCGCCACCTACATCGGCTGGCTCATGCACCGCACCTGGGGTGGCATCGTGTCCGGGGCGCTGTTCGTGCTGCCCTCGCTCTTCATCCTCATCGCCTTGTCGTGGATCTACCTGCGCTTCGGCGATGTGCCGGTGGTGGCCGGCATCTTCTACGGCATCAAGCCCGCAGTGACGGCACTCGTGCTGCACGCCGCGCACCGCATCGGCACCAGAGCCTTGAAGAATCGCTGGATGTGGGGCATCGCGGCGCTGTCATTCATCGCCATCTTCGCCTTCGATACGCCTTTCCCGGCCATCGTGCTCGGCGCCGGGCTGCTCGGCTGGTTCGGCTCGCGGCGCTGGCCCAGCGTGTTTTCGCTCGGTGGTGGCCACGGCGAGGCCAAGGCGGGCTACGGGCCGGCGTTGATCGACGACGACACGCCCACGCCGACGCATGCCCGCTTCACGAAGGCACGCCTTGCACGCGTGCTGCTGACAGGGTTGAGCCTGTGGGCGCTGGTGTTCGCCGCTCTCGTGGCCACGCAAGGCTGGCAAGGCACGCTCACGCAGATGGCGCGCTTCTTTTCGCAGGCCGCGCTCGTCACCTTCGGCGGCGCCTATGCGGTGCTGCCGTATGTCTATCAGGGCGCGGTGGAAACGCACCAGTGGCTCAGCGGCCCGCAGATGATCGACGGCCTGGCTCTGGGTGAAACCACGCCCGGGCCACTGATCATGGTGGTCGCCTTTGTCGGTTTTGTCGGCGGTTGGCAGAAGGCCATCTTCGGGCCCGAATCGCTCCTCATGGCCGGCACGGTGGCGGCCTGTGTGGTCACTTTCTTCACCTTCCTGCCCTCGTTCATCTTCATCCTCGCCGGCGGCCCGGCGGTGGAGGCCACACATGGGCGGCTCGGGTTCACGGCGCCGCTGTCAGCCATCACCGCAGCGGTCGTGGGCGTGATCGTCAACCTCGCGCTCTTCTTCGCGCACCACGTGCTGTGGCCACAAGGGTTTCAAGGGCGATTTGACTGGCCCTCGGCCGTGATCGCCATCGCGGCCGCTGTGGCCTTGTTCAGATTCAAGCTCGGCGTGATGCCGCTCCTGGCGGCCAGCGCGGCGGCCGGGCTCGTCATCACCCTCATTTCGCGCGGCTGACGCTGCGCTTGGGAGAACCACCATGCAAGCCCGTCCTCAAGCCCTGCCCTACCCCAGCGACAGCCTGCGCGGCCTGTCGGCGCGGCTCATCGAGAGCCACCACCAGAACAACTACGGCGGCGCAGTGAAGCGCCTGAACGCCATCCGCACGGCGCTGGCTGAAACACCCGGCGCCTCGCGCCCCGGCTTCGAGCTCAACGGCCTCAAGCGCGAAGAACTCATCGCCACCAACTCGATGGTGCTGCACGAGCTCTACTTCGCGAGCCTGGGTGGCGATGGCACGACGATGGCCCCGGCCTGGCAGATGGCACTCGAGGCCAACTTCGGCAGCGTCGCGACGTGGCGCGACGAATTCGTGGCGATGGGCCGCGCACTCGGCGGCGGTTCAGGCTGGGTGCTCTTGAGCTTTCAGCCGCGAGAAGGCACGCTGGTGAATCAATGGTCGGCCGACCACACGCACGCGCTCGCCGGCGCCGTGCCGCTCTTGGCGCTGGACATGTACGAGCATGCCTACCACCTCGACCATGGCGCGGCGGCCGCGGCCTACGTCGATGCCTTCATGGCCAACATCCGCTGGGAGGGCGTGTACCAGCGCTACCAGGCCGCGGTGCACGCGGCGAGCGAGCCCTTCGGCGCCACGCAGGACGAAGTCGCCGTGGCAAAGCAGATCGTGGACGTGCGCCGCGCCGGCGTCTTCAACGAAGCGCCGACGATGCTGCCCGGTGCGCGTTGGGCCGACCCGGCGCAGCTGCAGCGCGGCGCGGTGTCGGCCGCGCCCGGCGAGCCGGTCATCGCGTACTGCGTCTACGGCCACGAGGTGGGCCGCGCCGCCGCCTTGCAGCTGCGCGCGGCGGGCATCGATGCGCGCTTCCTGGTCGGCGGCATCGACGGCTGGGCCAGCGCGGGCCGGCCCCTGTCCAAGAAGGACCCAAGCGGGAGTGACCGAACATGAACTCGAATAAAACTGCACCTACTTCCGCAGGCCCCCTTCGGCTGGCGCTTCTCTACCCCGGCGACCGCGCGGCGCGCGACCGTTCAGACCCCGCCGAGAGCCGCTTCGCGGCCCTCTTCGCAGCGCTGGCCGAGGCCGGCGTTCACGCCGAGCCCGCCGTGTACCACGATCAATTCGCCGACGAGGTTGCGGCGCAGTTGCGGCAGGTGCACGGCGTTCTCGTCTGGTGCAACCCGATCGAAGGCGGGCGCCGGCGCGACCGGCTCGACGCCTTGCTGCGCGAGTTGGCGGCGGCCGGGGTCCTCGTCAGCACGCATCCCGACACCATAGTCAAACTCGGCACCAAGGACGTGCTCGTGGACACATGCGATCTGCCCTTCGGCAGCGATGTGCACCGCGTCGACAGCGCCCGACAACTCGCCGCCGATCTGCCCGCGCGATTGGATCGTGGGCCACGTGTCCTCAAACAGTATCGCGGCCACAGCGGTATCGGCGTGTGGCGCGTGCAGTGGGCCGACGCAACAGTGGGTGCGGCCGACTCCGCTACCGCACATGTCGCACCGGCGCTGGCGCAAGGGCCTGGGCGCGGCCTGCTGCTGCGCCATGCGCAACGCGGAAGCGAGCAAGAGCGCGTCGACATGCCCACACTCGTGCAGCGCCTGGCCGGCTACTTCGAGCCCGAACAAGGCGGCCACATGATCGACCAAGCCTGGCAACCACGGCTGGCCGAGGGCATGGTGCGCGCCTATCTCGTGCAAGACCGCGTGGCCGGCTTCGGGCATCAGGCCGTGAATGCGCTCTACCCCGCGCGCCCCGGCGAAGTGGCGCCGCAGCCCGGCCCGCGCCTGTACCACGGGCCGGAAGAGCAGCGCTTCCAGGACCTGCGCCTGCGCCTGGAGTCGGGCTGGATCGAACTGCTGCGCGAGCGTGTCGGTGTCGACCGCGAGCGCCTGCCGATGCTGTGGGACTGCGATTTCATGTTCGGCGAGCGCGAGCCTGGGGGGCCCGACCGGTACGTGCTCTGCGAGGTGAACGTGAGCAGCGTGTCGCCGTTTCCGCCCTCGGCGATCGCGCCGCTGGTATCGGCAGTGAAGGCGCGGCTGGGTCGACGCTGAAGGCTAGATCCGGTTCAGCCCTTCACCGCACCCGCAGTGAGCCCGGTGATGATCTGCCGCGCCGCCACGAAGGTGAAGATGAGCGGCGGAATCGCGATCAGGCTGCCCATGGCCATCACGCGTCCCCAGTCCACCCCCATGTCGGTGATGAAGAGGCTGGCCGCCACCGGCAGCGTGCGTGTCTGCCGGTCGGTGAGCACGAGAGCCAGGATGAACTCGTTCCAGGCGATACGGAAGGTGAAGATGGATGCGGCCGCGAGGCCCGGCGCCATCAGCGGCAACAGCACCTGGGTGAACACGCGCAGCGGCCCACAGCCGTCGATGGCGGCGGCCTCTTCGAGTTCCACCGGCACCTGCAGCACGAAGCCATAGAGCAGCCAGATCGTGAACGGCAGGTTCACCGCCACGTAGAGCAGCACCAGCCCCCACAGGCTGTTGACGAGCTTCCACTCACTCCAGATCATGAATACCGGTATGGCCAGCACCGCCAGCGGCACGGTGCGCAGCGCCAGCGTGGTGTAGGCGATGGTGATGCGCCCGGCAAAGCGAAAGCGCGCCAGGCCATACGCCGCCATGCAACCGAGCACGAGCGTGATGATCGTGGAGACCACGCCCACGAACAGGCTGTTGCCGAGGTAGCGGTCGAACTTGTCTTCCTGCAGCACGCCGCGGTAGTTCTCCAGCGTGGGCACGAAAATGAAGTTCAGCGGCGCGGCAAAGATCTCCACCTGCTGGCGCAGGCTGGTGGTGAAGATGACAAGGATGGGCGCCACGCACAGGAAGGCCAGCACCACCAGCATCGTGTAGTGGCCAGCCACGAGCCCGGCGGGCCGCTTCATCGCGGCTCGCCCTTCATCGGGTTGCTCAGGCGCAGCGCGCCCCAGCTCAGCAGCGCCACCACCACCAGCAACAGCACGCTGATGGCCGCGGCCACGCCCAACTGCTGGCCGACGAAGGCCGTCTTGTAGATGTGCAGCGCCAGGATCTCGGTGCTGTCACCCGGCCCGCCGAAGGTGAGCACGTAGATCACTTCGAGCACGCGGAAGGCATCGATGAGCCGCATGATCAGCGTGATCGCGATGACATGCATCACCATCGGCAGCTTGACGAGAAAGGTCTGCTGCCACCAGCGCGCGCCGTCGATGCGCGCCGCTTCGATGACCGAGCCATCCACACCCGCGAGGGCCGCGATCATCATGATGAAGACGAAGGGCGTCCATTGCCAGATGTCGGCCACGACGATGGCGATAAAGGCGAGCGTGGGGTCGGCCAGCCAGGTCTGCGCCTGCAGGCCCACGAGCTTGAGCAGCGCGTTGACGAGCCCGAACTGGGCGTCGAACATGTAGCGCCACACCAGGCCCACGGCAATGGGCGCGATCATCATCGGCAGGATGAAGAGCGTGCGAAACACGGCCATGCCGCGCACCGGATGCTCGAGCGCCAGCGCCAGCGCGATGCCCAGCACCATCTCGGCGCTCACGCACACGGCGGCAAAGAGCAGCGTCGTGGCCAGGCTGCTCCACACGCGCGGGTTGCTGAAAGCCGAGACCATGTTGTCCCAGCCGACCCAGCGCGCACTGCTCCACGGCGTGCCCATGGCCCAGTCGAAGCCGGCCAGTTGAAACGCCGACAGCACCGGGTACAGGCAGGCCGCCGCCATCACCACCACGGCAGGGCCGAGGTAGAGCAGCGGGACCCAGCGCGGTGTTCTCATGTCAGTGGCTCGGGCTCGCTACAAGTGCGGCAACCCCAACAAGCGGCCACCGCGGAACCGGCTCTGCGGGTCCGCTGGCGGCGCCCCCTCGAGGGGGAGCACCGCAGTCGCTTCGGGGGTGGGCGGTTTTCAGACTTTGTATCCGCCCTCACGCATGATCGTGGTGACTTGCGGCACGAGATCGTTCAGTGCGGCTTCGGCGCTCTTCTTGCCCGTGAGTGCTTCGCTGATGCCGACGCCGAGCGCCTGCACGTTGATCTTGTCCCACACCGCGATGATGGGCCGCCAGTCGGGGTTGCTGTACTTCAGCGCCTCCTTGAAGACGATGAACTCGGGGTACTGACGCACGATGTCGGTGTCGCCCAGGGTGGAGTTGCGCATCGGCGCGCCGCCCAGCCGCGTGACGGCCTTGTCCTGTGCCTTGCTCGTGAGCCACTGCATGAGCAGGAAGGCCGCATCGGCGTTCTTGGCGTTCTTCGGGATCGTGAGGCCGAGGCCGCCCGACTGCGACGCGCGCCGCACCCCCGCGGGATGCAGCGCCCAGCTCACCTTGTCGAAGACCTTGCTGCGCGCCGGATCCTTGACCACACCGGCGAGCGAGGTCGAGTCGAGATACATCGCGGCCTGGCCCTGCAGGAATGCGGTGTTGGCCTCGCCCTGGCCGAAGCCGGGGATGCCGGCCGGGCCCGTGGCCACAACTTCCTGCAGGAACTTCAGTGCCGCCACGCCCTTGGCGTCGTTGAACGTGGGGCGCCACTGATCGTCGAACACCCGGCCGCCGAGCGGGTTCAGGTGCAGCAGCCAGGCATGCACGCACTGGTGGCCGGCCTGCCCGCGCGAGGTGAGCGCGCCGATGCCTTCCTTGTCCTTGAGCACACGCAGGGCCTTGCCGAACTGCTCGTAGGTCTCGGGCACCTGCAGATTGTGCTTGGCGAAGATGTCGCGCCGGTAAGCCAGCACGGAGGTCTCGGCACCGTAGGGCAAGCCGTAGAGCTTGGCGCCGGGGCCGGCCAGATAGCTCTTGGGGCCGCCCACGAGGCCCAGGTTCTCCAGGTAGATGGGCACGATGTCCTTCATGTCGTAGCCCGGGTCGGCCAGCGCGGCATTGCCGAAGAAGGGCTCCAGCGGCTGCACGAGATTTTTCGAGACGTACTCGGTCTTCCACATCACGATGTAGCAGGCGAGGTCGTAGTCGCCCTGGGGCTTGGCCATCTCGAGCAGCTGCTTCTCCTTCGGGCGCCCGATGGCCAGCTTGTCGACCTCGACCTTGATGCCGCTCTCCTTGGTGAAGTCAGCCAGGATTTTGGCCATCGCGTCGTAGTGCGGGTGCGCCGGGATGTTGATGGTGACGGACTGGCCGGCGTACTTGGCGTACCGGTTCTGCGCCTGCGCGCCGCTGAAGGGCAGGCCGGCGCCGAACACGGTCGCCGTGGCGCCCTTGATGAGGTCTCTGCGTTGCATGGTCTGTCTCCTGTTTCGAGGTGGGGCGGGGGTCGGGAGCGAGGTCTGGGGCGGGTCAGGGGCGGGTCACGGGCGGGTCACGGGCGCAACGCGCACCCGCTGGCGCTGTCGAAGATGTGCAGTTGGCCGGGGTCCACGCTGAGCGCGAGCGCCGAGTGCAGCAGCGCCTTGGCATCACCAGGCACGGTCGCTGAAACACGCTGGCCGGGATCGGCGGCGCCAGGCGCCAGCAGGTGGCCGACCACCTGGCTCTCGGTGCCGAGGTACTCGACCACGTCGACGTGCAGGGTGAGGGCCGCGCCGTTCGCGTCTTCGCCAGCACCTGCACCTGCACCTGCACCCGCAGGCGCACCCGCAGGCGCGCCGACGGACACGGGCCGGAACATCTGCGGTCGAATGCCGACCGTGAGCGCCGGCCCAGGCGTGGCGGCATCGCGCAGCCACTGCGGCGCCGGCATCGCGAAACCGTGGCCGCGCAGCAGGTCGCGTCCGCCTTCGCGAACCAGCCGTGCATCGAAGAGGTTCATCGTCGGCGTTCCGATGAAGCCGGCCACGAACAGCGTGGCCGGCCGCTGGAATACCTCCGCCGGCGTGCCCACCTGCTGGATGCAGCCTTTGTCGAAGATGACGATGCGGTCGGCGAGTGTCATCGCCTCGACCTGGTCATGCGTGACGTACAGCGTGGTCTTGCCCAGGCGCTCGTGCAGCAGCGCGAGCTCGGCACGCATGTGGCCGCGCAGCTTGGCATCCAGGTTGGACAGGGGCTCGTCGAACAGGAAGACCTTGGGCTCGCGCACGATGGCGCGTCCGATCGCCACGCGCTGGCGTTGCCCGCCCGAGAGCTCTTTCGGCTTGCGCTGGAGCAGGTGCTCGATATTCAACACCTTGGCCGCGGTGGCGACCTTGGCCGCGATCTCAGCCGCCGGCCGCCCGGCCAGGCGCAACGCGACCGACATGTGCTGCGCCACGTCCATGTGCGGGTACAGCGCGTAGTTCTGGAACACCATGGCGATATCGCGCGCCATGGGGTGGACGTTCGTCACGTCCTTGCCGCCGATCAGGACCTGGCCCTCGGTCACTTCTTCCAGCCCCGCCACCATGCGCAGCGTCGTGCTCTTGCCGCAACCCGATTCGCCCAGCAGCACCACAAACTCGCCCTCGTGCACCACGAGGTCGAGCTGCTGCACGACGGTGACCTCGCCAAAGCGCTTGACGACGTTTTTCAGTTCGAGGCCGGCCATGGGTGTGCTCGTGGCCTTCAGTGCGGCAAGCGCCGCACGCCCCAGCCGATGGGGCGGCGCTGGTTGCCGGGGTGGCGCGGGTCCGGGCCCCAGATGGCCTGGTAGGTGTCGACACAGCGGCCCGAGCGCTGCAGCGCGACGAATGCCGCGCCCAGCGTGAGCCACCACAGCGCCAACACCAGCGCCATCCAGCGCGGCGCGTCGGCCATCACGAGGCCGCTGGCCAGCACCAACGCCGCCAGCACCACCGCGGTCCAGCCCAGGCTCTTGTGCATCCGCTCGAAGGCCCGCCGCCAGAGCGTCATGTCGTAGTGATCGCCACGCATCGTGGCGGTGCCGGGCCCGCCCTTGCTGCCGCGCACCAGGCCGCCCAGGATCTGCAGCGCGCACAACGCGCACACCAGCCAACCCAGCACCTGATGAAACTGCGCAAGGCGCGTGGCCCCGGATGCATGGCTCCACACCTGCCACAGGCCCAGCACCATGGCGCCAGCGCCGGCCCACTGCAAGGCACGGTGCCCATGCCACCAGGCCTTGTGATCGAGCACACGCGGCCAGTCCTGCCCGGGCAGCACCTTGAAGAATCGTGCCAACCCCGCACCCAGCGGCAGCAGCAGCCCCCAGGCCAGCACCATGGCGCGTGCATGCCACATGGCCCAGGGCGCAAGCGAGTGGTGCGGGCTGCCGCTCAAGGGCGTCATCAGCCAGTCCATGAGGTGGCGCCACGCGTGGCCAGGCGGATGCAGTACAGCGAGCTGCTGGCACAGATGAAGAGCTGATCGCCGGCCGCGCCGCCGAAGGTGAGGTTGCCCACCTTCTCGGGCACGGCGATGCGGCCGATGCGCCTGCCGTCGGGGTGGTAGACCTGCACGCTGTCTTCGCTGCTGGTGTAGACGAAGCCGTTCACGTCGACGCGAAAACCGTCGCTCAAGCCCGGCTCGATGACGGCGAACACACGCGGGTTGGCCAGGTCCTGCCCGGCGACCACATCGAAGGCCACGATGTGGTGGTGGCCGCCCTGCGGCCGCAGCGCCGCCGAGGTGTCGCTCACATAGAGCACGCTCTCATCGGGCGAAAACGCCAGGCCGTTGGGCTCTTCGACGAAGTCGCTCACGATGCGCAGCGCCGCGGTGGCGGGGTCGAAGCGGAATACGTAGCAGTCGCCCAGTTCGCTGGGCGCGGCGTGGCCTTCGCGGTCGCTCAGGATGCCGTAGGGCGGGTCGGTGAACCAGATGCTGCCGTCACGCTTGACCACCACGTCGTTCGGCGAGTTCAGGCGCCGGCCCTGGTAACGATCGACCAGCACTTCGTCGGGCTGGGGCTGCATCTGCGCATCGAAGCGTGTGCGCACGAGCGCACGCAGGCCGTGCGAGCAATGCAGCAACGCACCGTCGGCCTCGCGTGTGTGCCCGTTGGTGAACTCGGCCCGGTCGCGCCACACCGTCATGCCCGATTCGGCGTGCCAGCACAGCATGCGGTTGTTGGGGATGTCGCTCCACAGCAGCGTGGCCGTCTCGTGCAGCCACACCGGGCCTTCGCTCCACACCGCGCCCGTGCACAAGCGCTGCAGCGGGCCGGCCGTACGGGCCACCGGAGCGAAACGGGGGTCGAAGACCTCGATCGATGCCATGACGGCTGCTGCGCCGGGCCTGGGGCCCGGGAAGGGTGACTCTTGGCGCCGCAGTGTCCTCAGCCGATGCGTTACCGGTAACTGGTATTTTCCCGCCCGCAGAGGTGGGCGTTCGAAAATATGCTTCGGGCGCTTTGCTTCGCGTGCCTGCGCGTGGCGGACGCCGGAACCCCGACCTCGGAGATCACGTTGCCAGCCCGCAAGCCGAGTGCCCCCAAGCGCGCGCCACCACTGCCGCGCGCCCACGCCACCAAGAGAGCCCCAGGCGGCCGCTCGAAGGAGGCCGCGCGGCGCGAGAGCCAGGCGCCTGCTGTGCCTGCTGTGCCTGCTGTGCGTGCTGTGCCTGCTGTGCCAGCTGCGCCGCCTGCGCGCCCAGTGACCATGGCCGACGTGGCCGCCCGGGTCGGCGTGTCCAAGATGACGGTGTCGCGTGCGCTCAACCGCAGCAGCGGCAGCAGCAGCGGCAGCAGCAGCAGCAGCCGCAGCAGCAGCAGCCGCGGGCGCAATGCCAGCGAGGCCTTGCGGCAACGCATCCTGCGCACCAGCCGTGAGATGGGCTATGTCATCGATCAGACGGCGCGCACCTTCGCGAGCGGGCGCTCCGGCTTCGTCGCCGCCATCATCCCGGCGTTGAACAATTCAAACTTCTCCGACACGGCGCACGGTCTCACGGCGGCCATCGAGGCCAGCGGCCTGCAGGTGATGCTGGGCTACACCGACTACGACGTGCCCACCGAAGAACGCCTGCTGCTCGCGATGCTCACGCGGCGGCCCGAAGGCGTGGTGCTCACGGGCGGCAGCCACACGGCTGCGGCGCGCGGTCTTCTGCAAACCGCTGGCGTGCCTGTGGTCGAGACCTGGGATCTGCTGGCCGACCCCATCGAGCACACCGTGGGCTTTTCCAATGCGGAGGCGACCGCGGAGCTGGTGCGCCAGCTGCATGCGAAAGGCTACCGCCGCATCGCCTTCCTGGGCGGCGTGCCGCAGAGCGATGCGCGCGGTGCCGATCGGCGCCGGGGCTTCGAGCGGGCCATGCGCGAACTGGGCCTCGGCGCCCATCGCATCCTGAGCGTGGGCCAGGCCCCGGTGTCGATGGCGCAGGGCGCACAGGGCGTGGCGCAGCTCATGCACCGCTGGCCCGATGTACAGGCCGTGGTCTGCGTTTCCGACCACGCGGCCTTTGGTGCGCTGATGGAGTGCGGGCGTCGAGGCTGGGCCGTGCCCGAGCGGCTGGCCATCGCAGGCTTCGGCGGCTTCGAGGTTGCCGCGGCCTGCCATCCGCAGATCACCACGGTGGTGGTGGACTGCGCCGGTATCGGCCGCGCCGCCGGCGAACTGCTGCTGCGGAGCATCGCGGCAGCGCGCGAAGGCCAGCGGCTGCCGCCGCAGACGTTGACGATCCCGTTCCGCATCGAGATGCGCGGCAGCACTTGATCGCGCTGCAGGCCAGGCGATCGTGCTGCTTCAAGCACCTTGTCGGGCCGCCCAACCAGGCGAAAGGCCCGCGCCCCCGATGGGGTCGTCGTAGGTAGCACGGTCGGCGATGCGCTGCGGGGATGCACAGTCGCCGGCCGGGCTCAGAAGTGGATGCGCACCGCATCCACCACGCGGTAGTCGTTCTCGACAATCGGCATCCATTGCCACTTGTCGAAGGTGGTGCAGGGGTGGGCAATGCCGAGGCCCACGCGCTCGCCGACGCGCGGCGCCTGCGCCTCGTCAGCCACCTCCCAGCGCAGGTGGGCATGCTGGTCGTTCAGGCGGATGATCTTCCAGCTCGCGGGCACGGGCGTGGTCTGCATCGAACCGCGTGCCGCCCTGGCGACGGGCGTCGGCAGCGCCACGTCGAACGAGACATCGCGCCGCCCGGCGGTGAGGATGGCCAACCCCGGCTCGGGACAGCTCTGCACCATCGTCCATACCTCCAGGGCCGGCTGCAGCGTGCTGCCCGGCGCCACGCCCAGGCGTTGCTCTACCGCGTTCACCAGCCGCTTGTAGTGGCTGTGGTCGTGCGTGACATAGCAGCCCGAGCGCAGCAGCCCACGCACCGGCCGCGACAGCGCCAGCCGCAGCCCGCTGGCGACGAGGTCGAAGATGGCCGAGCCGCCGGCGCTGAGCAGCACCTCATCGCATTCAAACCAGCCCTGCGCCTCGCAGTGCCGTGCGAGCGCCTGCACGCGCGACATCAGCGCTTCGGCATACGGCGCGTCGACCTCGGTGCGCCCCTGCGCGGCCAGGCCTTCGTAGCACTCGATGCCCACCAGTTGCACGGCGCTGCTGGCGTGTAGCCGCTGCGCCAGCTGCAAGGCCGTGGCCTCGTCGCGGCAGCCGGTGCGGCCCCCAGGGACGCCGACCTCGAGCATCACCTCGAAGGGCCTGCTCGCGCGGCCCGCCACGCCTACGCGCTCGGCCCAGCCTTCGATCAAGGCCAGTTGCGCGGTCGAATCGACCAGGAACACCACGCGCAGGTCGTCGTGAAGAGCACGCAGGCGCTGGATGCCCGCCAGGTCGACGTCACTCGCCACCTGGTTGGCGATCAGCGCACGGCGCACGCCGGCGGCCACGCCGATGCCCAGTTGCGTCACGGTGGCGAAGGTCATGCCCCAGGCGCCGGCATCGAGCTGGCGCGCGAAGAGCTGCGGCGACATCGTCGTCTTGCCGTGCGGCGCGAGGTCCAGGCCCCAGGCGCGCACCTGCCGCTGCATCCACGCCAGGTTGTGCTCGAGTGCCTCGCGCTTGATCACCGCCAGGGGCAGCGGCAAGTCGCCGGCCAGCACGTTCCAGTTCAGTGCCGCCAGCTCGACGGCACGGCGCACGGGTTCGCCGTGCGGATAGCCCTTCATGCCGGGCTCGAGCAGCGCGGCACCGGGCCGCGCGGTGGAGTTGGTTGTCACATTGCCCTCTTCAATCGTGTATCGAGCAGGTCGCGCACGCCGTCGCCCACCAGTTGCAGCGACAAGGCGGTGGCGATGAAGGCCAGCCCGGGAACAGCACGCATGGACCGGCGGCGGGTCGGGTTCACGGTGAGGTTGAGGTCCAGGTTCAGCGGCATTGCGCTTCTCCGACGAGGGGTGGCTAGGAAGTGACCATCAGTGCCAGCGAACTATCGGGGAGTCATGTCGCAACCGATACCGGGGTTGCCCCCACATGAATTCACAGACAATGAAAGCTGCTGCGCGGCGCCCGGAGGACTGCCAGAGCCCGAAGTGGCCTTCGCTGAGCCAGGCGCATGCCGGCCGGCTGCCGCGGGCCTGTGCATCGCCGCGCCGCCCCACTTCCTACACCCCGATGACCTCAGGCCCTCCGCCCAGCACGCCGCCGGCCAACCTCTCGGCCCACACGCCGATGATGGTGCAGTACCTGCGCATCAAGGCCGAGTTCCCCGATACGCTCGTCTTCTACCGGATGGGCGATTTCTACGAGCTCTTCTTCGACGACGCGCGCAAGGCCAACCGGCTGCTCGACATCACACTCACCACGCGCGGCCAGAGCGCCGGCGAGCCGGTGGTGATGGCCGGGGTGCCGGTGCATTCGGTGGAAAGCTATCTGGCACGGCTGATCAAGCTGGGCGAGGCAGTGGCCATCGCCGAGCAGGTGGGCGACGTCGCCACGGCAGGATCGACGCAGAAGGGACCGGTGGAGCGCAAGGTGGTGCGCGTGGTGACTCCGGGCACCATCACCGACACCGAGCTACTCGCCGAGCGCGCCGACACGCTGCTGCTGGCACTGCACAAGGCGCATGTGAACGGCACCGCGACCAAGCCCGGCGGTTTCGTCTGGGGCCTGGCCTGGCTCGCGCTGTCCAGCGGTGAGCTCGGCCTCACCGAATGCAGCGAGCGCGAGCTGCCGGGCTGGCTGGCACGGCTGGAGCCGGCAGAGATCCTGCACGAAGTCGCCGCCGCGCTGCCTGAGGCTGTGACGCAGGCACGTGCCGCGCGCACCGCGCGCCCGGCCTGGCAGTTCGACGCCACGCTCGGCGAGCGCAAGCTGCGCGAGCAGCTACGCGTGGCCACGCTCGCCGGCTTCAACGCGCAGGAGTTGGCGGTGGCGCACGGCGCCGCGGCGGCCCTCCTCAGCTTTGCCGAACACACGCAGGGCCAGGCGCTGGCGCATGTGCATACGCTCACGGTGCAGCGCACCGGCGAGTTGCTCGAGCTGCCGCCCACCACACACCGCAACCTGGAGCTCACGCAGACGCTGCGCGGAGAGCCCGCGCCCACGCTGCTGTCGATCTTGGACACCTGCCGCACCGGCATGGGCAGCCGCGCGTTGCGCCATTGGCTCACGCACCCGCGGCGCGAGCGCACGGAGGCGAGCGAGCGACAGGCCGCGATTGCGAGCCTCTTCGCCAATGGCCGCAATCACTTCGAGCGCCTGCGCGACGCGCTGCGCGGCGTGAGCGATGTCGAGCGCATCACCGCGCGCACGGCTTTGCGCCAGGTGCGCCCGCGCGAGCTCGCGGGGCTGCGCGCCACGCTGGCGCTCACGCCTGGCATCGCCACGCTGGTGCAGCGCGACACGCCACTGCTGCAACGCCTGCATGCGGCGCTGGCCCCTGAGGCCACGCTGGCCGGCGAGCTGGCCACCGTGGCCGACGAGCCCGCGGTGCAGTTGCGCGACGGCGGCGTCATCGCCGCGGGCATCGACGCGGAGCTCGACGAGCTGCGCGGCATCAACGCCCACGGCGACGCCTATCTGCTCGAGCTCGAGGCGCGCGAGCGTGCGCGCACTGGCATCCCCAACCTGCGCGTGCAGTTCAACAAGGTGCACGGCTTCTATATCGAGGTCACGGGTTCGCACCTCGACAAGGTACCCGCCGACTACCTGCGCCGGCAGACGTTGAAGAACGCCGAGCGCTACATCACGCCCGAGCTCAAGACCTTCGAAGACAAGGCCCTCGCCGCCGAGGAGCGCGCGCTGGCGCGCGAGAAGTGGCTCTACGAGCAGCTGCTCGACCGGCTGCAGCCGCACATCCCGGCCCTCGCCGCGCTGGCCCGTGCGCTGGCGAGCATTGATGCATTGGCCACGTTGGCGGAACGCGCGCACACACTCGGTTGGTGCCGGCCGGAATTCGTGAGCCACCCCTGCATCGAGATCGAGGCCGGCCGCCACCCGGTGGTGGAAGCGCGCCTGGCCGAGGCCGGGTCCTCCGCCTTCATCGCCAACCACTGCCGGCTCGACGCGAAGACGCGTTTGCTCGTCATCACCGGTCCCAACATGGGCGGCAAGAGCACCTTCATGCGGCAGGTGGCACTCATCGTGCTGCTGGCCGCGATGGGCTCGTACGTGCCGGCGGACGCCTGCCGCCTGGGGCCCATCGACGCCATCCACACGCGCATCGGCGCCGCCGACGATTTGGCCAACGCGCAGAGCACGTTCATGCTCGAAATGACCGAGGCCGCCGCCATCGTGCATGGCGCCACCGAACAAAGCCTCGTGCTGATGGACGAGATAGGTCGCGGCACCAGCACCTTCGATGGCCTGGCGCTCGCCGCGGCCATCGCGGCGCAACTGCACGACCGAAACCGCGCCTACACGCTGTTTGCCACCCACTACTTCGAGCTCACCGAGTTTCCGGCCACGCACGAACGTGCGCTCAACGTGCACGTGGGTGCGGTGGAAAGTGGGCACGACATCGTATTCCTGCATCAGATCGAGCCCGGTCCCGCGAGCCGCAGCTACGGCGTGCAGGTGGCGCGGCTTGCGGGCATGCCGGCCACTCTGATCCGGCAAGCACGCGCCACTCTCGAGGCGCTGGAGGCGAAGGCGCAGGCCAGGCAGGCGCAGGTGGACCTCTTCGCGCCGCCGCCCGACAGGGCAGCGCCCGAGCCTTCGGTCCTCGACCGCGCGGTGGCTGCACTCGACCCCGACCGGCTCTCGCCGCGCGAGGCACTGGAGGCGCTGTATCGCCTGAAGGCCGCAGCGCGCGAGTAGGTTGGCGCGCTCCACCACGGCGCAATGGCTCTTGCGAAGGGCTACCTCGCGAGACGACGATCGGGCGGTCAACGAGGGCCCGCCCCATGCACGCACCGAACGCCGTCCAGACCGCCAGCCCCTCCTCCCGGGCCGGTCCGGCCCATTGGGTGGGCGGCATCGCGTCGGGCGCTGCCGGAAGGGCGCTGGCCGAGGCGGTCGTGCTGCCGTGGCGCGCTGGCAGAGCGCCGGCGACGGCCGCCGAACCGCAAGTCCTCGTGCTCTGCGCCGGTGACGCACCAGCCGCCGAGGCCTGGTCGCGCGGCCTCGCCAGCGAAGGCATGGTCCTGGAATGCCGGCCCGCCATCGGCCCCGCGCCCGCCGCCGAGCGTGCAGCCCCAGGCGATCAAGGCCTGCAAGCCGTGGTGCTGCATGTGGCCGATGCGTTGGCGCCGCACCTGGCCCTGGTGCGCGCGTGGCGCGAGCGCTGGCCCCAGTTGCCCTTGGTGGTGGTAATGCGCGGCCTGCGCGACCTCGATCAGGTGCTGGCCCTGGAGATGGGCGCCGACGACGTGATCGACACCGCGGCAGTGGCCCCCGTGGTGGCGGCGAGGCTGCGCGCGCTGTGGCGGCGGGCCGAGAGCGCCTCTCGCACCGGCGACCCCGAGCCCCCGCGCGAACTGCGTTTCGGCGCGCTGCGCCTGCGCAGGCTCGAACGCGAAGTGCTGCTGTCGGATGTGCCGGTGCCGCTCACCGAGGGCGAGTTCGAGGTGTTGTGGCTGCTCGCCAGCCACGCCGGACGGGCGCTCTCGCGGCGCGAGATCTTGAAGCGGGTGCGCGGCCTGGACGACCAGCCGCTGGACCGCAGCATTGACAGCCGCGTCTACCGCATCCGCGCCAAGCTCGGCGACGACGAGGCCGGTGCGGCGCGCATTCGCACCGTGCGTCACCAAGGCTACGCCTTTTCGCCCACCGGCTGGTAGGGGCCGGCGCGGCCGGGCGCCGCCACGCCGGCGTGGTGCTCACGCAGAAGGCCGAGCAGGCCCTCAAATGCGCCGTCCAGGGCGGCGTCGCTCCAGTCTCCGTAGCCCAGCACCAACCCTTGCGGCCGCTGCGCCGGGGCAGCGGTCCAGTGCATGCACGACAACGGCTCAGGCATCCATCCGCGCGCGCGCAATCGGCGCAGCCATTCGAGATCACTCAGGCCCGTGCCGGACGGCAGGCGCAGGCAGGCGGTGGGCACAGGCGTCAGCGGCTCGGCACGCACTTGCGCGGGCAACCTGTCGATCAGCACGCTCTGTACCCGCCGCCGGCGCAGTGCATAGTGTTCGCGCAAAGCGCCAATGCGCTCCAGCAGATGGCCCCGGTCGATGAATTCAGACAGCGCCCACTGCGTGGCGGCCGGTGCGCGTGGGCCCCAAAGTGTGATGGCCTCGGAGAACGGCCGCACCAGGGCCTGCGGCAGCACCAGGTAGCCCAGGCGCAGCGAGGGGAACATCACGCTCTCGAAGGTACCGAGCAGGAACACGCGCTCACGGTCGCGCCGCGCCAGCGCCGGCGGTTGCACCTCGCGCGGCCACAACTCGTCATTGAAGTGGCCCTCCACGATCCAACGGCCGTGGCGGCGCGCCCAGTCGATGAGCTCGTCGCCGCGTGCCACCGTCGTGCGTCTGCCAAGCGGATACTGGCCCAACGGGTGCAGATAGACGAGCGTAGCCGCCGCATTGCGGCGGCGCGCCTCGGCCACATCGAAGCCCTGGTCGTCCAACGGCACCGCGGTGACACGCGCGCCCAGGCTCTCGAGCAGGCTCGGCAGCGAAGGATGGGTCGGCTCCTCCACCCACACCGACCCGGCGGGCGGCAAGAGCAGCCGCACGAGCAGATTCAGGCCCTCGGCCGGGCTGGCGACGATCAAGACCTGCTCGGCCCGGCAGGGCACCCCGCGCATCACGCCGAGATAACGCGCCACCGATTCGCGCAGCGCCGGCAACCCCACCGCGGGCACGGCGTCGAGCAGGTGGCGCTGCTTCTGGGAGGCCGCCGCAGACAGCAGCCGGCGCCAGGTGGGCAACGCGAAGCCATCGATGTCGATGGCACGCGGGTGCAGCAGCGGCGGGCGCTGCGAGGTGAATGCGCACTCGAGCCGCAGGGGTGCGGAGCCGGCCGCGGCGCCCATGCGAGCAGCCTGCGCGAGCACGTGGTGTGCAATGTCGCTGGGTTCGCGCGGCGGCGACGCGGATCGCGCCTTACGCGCGCGGTCCGGCTCCACGTACGTGCCGTCGCCGATGCGGCGGCGAACCAATCCTTCCAGCTGCAGTTCGGCGAATGCGTCGTCGACGGCGCCGCGCGCCAGGCCCCATTCGCCCGCAAGTTGCCGTGCCGACGGCAGCCGCTCGCCCGCGCCAAGCGCGCCGCCGAGGATGGCGCTGCGGATCGCCCCTGCCACCAACTCGCGTTGCGGCGCCGAGCTTGCACCGGCATCGCCCAACACGCGCTGGATGAAGGCGCCACCAGCCGGTTTGCTCATGTCCGTGCCTCGGAGCCAGACTGCATGGACCACAGTGTCGCCGCCACCGGAACGCCCAGGCGCACGATGCGACCAAGCGCGTGAGCGCGTGAATCAGGCACGGCGTGACGCGACCGGCCGCGTGCGTGCACCGTCTCGCGGGGCGCCCGAATAAAGGGGCGCGCCCGACCCGGCGGGCCGCTCGGCCAGGGCTTGATGCAGGACCAGGCCGAGCTCTTTCATTCCCGCTTCGATCCGTGGCACATCGTCCGCACCGAAGCCAAACACGAGTCCGCTCGTGCCGTGAGACGGCCATGAGTAGGTGGAGAGAATGTCGATGCCAAAGCCGGCCTTTGCCAGCCTTTGTGTCAGCGCTTCGTCGGGGCAACTGGCCGGCAGGTGCAGGCACCCGTGGGTGCCCCCCAGAATGGGCCCGACTCGGACCGACGGTGGCAGGTGTCTTGCAGCGGCAGCCAGCGCGGTGTCGCGCCGCTGCCTGTAGACGGTGCGCATGCGACGCAGATGCGCACTCAGGTGCCCGCCGTCGATGAAGTCAGCCAGCGCCTGTTGCACGGCCACCGGCGCGTGGTCGCCAAACAGCCCGCGCACGGCGGTGAAGGCGGGCACCAATCGACGCGGTACCACGAGATAGGAAAGGCGCAGCGACGGAAACATGACGCCGTTGAAGGTGCCGAAAAACAGCACCTGGCCGTCGTCGGCCTTGGCGTGTTGCGCTTGATCGGCACCGGCCACCGTCGAGCGGCCAACATCGCCGCGGTGGGGCGCGGACGGCATTGCGCTGGCCGCGTTCAACGAGGCCGCCTGCAGCAGCGATGGCGGCACCGGCCCGTCGTAGGCGATCTCGCCCAGATGGTCACCCTCGATGACCCAGGCGCGACACTCGCGCGCCCACGCCAGCAACTCGGCACGCCGCGAAGCCGAAAGGCGTGCGCCAGTGGGGTACTGGTTCAACGGATGGACGTAGATCAACGCCGGCATCGGACACTCGCGCCGCGCCGCCTGGACGTCCAGGCCCATGTCGTCGACGGGTGCGCCGCGCAGGTCCAGTGGCGGCAGCCCGATCGTGCGTGCGACGCTCATGTAGCCCGGGCGCTCGACGACAACGCTGTCGCCAGGCTCGAGCAGCACACGCACCACGAGATCCAGCGCCTGCAGCGGGCCGTTCAGGATGACGACCTGCTCGGCGCTGCATTCGATCGCACGCGTCAACGCCAGGTGGCGGGCGGTGGCCTCGCGCAGCGGCGGCCAACCGGCGGGCAGGCCATAGCAGAGGCTGGAGCGGTCAGCCTCGGCGTGGGCACCGGCCATGCAGCGGCGCCAGATGGCAAGCGGAAACAGGTCGGTGTCTGGCACGGTCGGGTCCAGCATGGGCCGCGCGCGCGCCTCGGGGATGCCAGCCGCACCCTGCGCAGACAGATTGCCCCCGCGCAGCAAAGGGGCTAGGGCGTCGAGTGCCTCGCCGGCCTGCTCGGAGAGCGCGGCGCGGCCACTCACTTCGCGCACCATGCCTGGTGGCAAGCGCCGCGCGATGAAACTGCCCCGGCCCACGCGCCGTTCAAGCAACCCTTCGCGCGCCAGTCGCATCAAGGCCTCGTCGACAGCGCCACGCGCCACGCCCCACGTCCGTGACAGCTCGCGCGCCGACGGCAAACGCAGCCCCGGCCACAGCAGCCCTTCGACGATGGCAGCCGAGACATGGCGATAGACCCAGGTGCGTGCCGAAGCCTCGTGCAAGGCCCCGTCGTCAGCGGGCGGACGCGCCGCGAGAAAGCCAGGCGGCGCGGCGGCGGCTTGATCGGCGGGCATGCGGGCCATTCTGCGCGCCGGCGACGGGCCAAGACAAATTGGCATGGGCAGGCACCGATCAATGGTCCTTGCCGATCGCCGATGCGCCTCGGAAGATCGGCCACGCCATGGACTTCAGCAGCGCCCGCGTCTCGCACCCTGCCGACCCGTCGTCGCCAGCCGTCGGGCCCATGGCCTTTGTGCCTGCGGCGCCTTCGGTGCCTTCGATGACCTCGATGCCTTCGATGCCTTCGGCGTCCGGGCCCGGCCCGCGCGCGCAGTTGCTGCTCTTCGTCGGCGAGGCCATCCGTCCCGACGCGGCGCTGGTGGCGCTGCTTGCACGCGAGGGCCTGCGCTGCCTCAGCCTGCCCGGCGCCGAGCAGGCCGTGCGCGCGGCTGCTTTGGCGCGCTTCGACGCCGTGCTCGTCGATGCCGCGCTCGTGGACGGGCGCGCCGCGCGCGCCATCGAGGCACTGGCCTCGTCGCACTGTTGCCCGATCGTCGTGCTCGCCGAAGAGGCCGACGAGGTGGATGAAATCGTCGCGCTCGAGCTCGGCGCCGATCTCTACCTGGCTCGCCCACTGGCGCCGCGCCGGCTACGCGCACACCTGGGTGCATTGCTGCGCCGCCGTGCCCTGGCCGGCACCAGGGCGGCCACCGCCGGGCCCGCTGGCCCCGAGGGCGGTGGCGCCAACGCCGTGGGTCCGGCGACCACGCTGCAGGCCGCAGGCTGGACGCTGGAGAGCGCGCAACTGCGGCTGCTGCGCGGCGGGCGCAGTGTGCGCCTGACGCTTGCGCAAACAGCGCTGCTGCGCCGACTGATGGTCGCCGGTGACGCCATCGTCAGCACCGAGGACCTGCTCGCCGCCCTCCCCCACGCCAGCAAGCTGCATGCACGCAGCCTGCGCGTCTACGTGCACCGACTGCGCCAACGCCTGCGCGACGAAGGCGTGAGCGAACTGCAGCTCGAGGCGGTGCGCGGCAGCGGCTACGCCCTGGCGTTGGCGCTGTAGCGCGCGGCCTGAGCGAGCCGTCAGCCTAGAACTTGTAGGACGCGTTCAGGTAGACCACGCGCCCGCGCGGGTCGTACAGGCTGATGTCGTACCCGGCCTGGAACTGGTTGCTCGCCGGGATGTACAGCGGCGGATCCTTGTCGAAGAGGTTGCGCGCCCCGAGCGCCACCTTGAGGTTCTTGATGCCGGTGAAGGCCACTTGCGCGTCGTAGAGGGCCTGCGCGGGCACACGGTGCGGGTTGCCGTTCAGGTCATTGCTGTCACGGTAACCGGCGTAGTAGTTCTGCGCGAACGTCGTTGCCCACTGTGCGGTCGACCAAGTCGCACTCAGGTAGTGCTTCCAACGCAGCACGACGCCGTCGTTCAGGCCGTTGGTGCTGAGCACCGGCACGGCGTTGTCGCCCTCGACAATGGTGCCGACCTTGCGCGACACCGCACCACCGGGGCTGGTCTGGTCGAATTTGATGAAGTAGGTGCCCGACAGGCCCAGGTCCAGGCGGCTGCCAGCGAGCTTGATGCGGTAGTTGACGTCCAGATCGACACCTTGAGCCTTCGCGCTGCCCAGGTTCTTCAGGGTCTGGACGATCGAATCGATATCGTTCGAGCCCGCCGCCAGCGTCACCAATCCTGCAAACGCCGGGTCGCCTGCGCGGAAGCGCGCCACCACCTCCTGCGCCGAAGGCAAGGAGATGATGTTGGTGACACGGAACTGGAAGTAGTCAATGCCGATGGACAAATCGTTCACGGGCTGCAGCACCACCCCGAGCGAAAACTGCTCGGACTTCTCCGGCTTCAAGCCGGGCTCGCCACCGGTGAGGGAGTTCACTTGCAGGTCTGTCTGACCTGTTCCGCCTGGGCCGTCGTCATTGAACTGCTCGGACGTGCCGAGGGTTTTCGGTTGCCACAAGTCGACCAGCGTCGGCGCGCGGAACCCTGTGCCCAAGGAGCCACGAACGACCACCTCGCGCGCCGGCTGGTAGCGCAACGAAGCCTTGTAGGTCGAGGCGTTGCCGACGTCGTTGTAGCGGTCATGGCGCGCGGCCAAGGTGCTCTCCAGGCCTTTGGCGATGGGTATGTTCAGCTCACCGAAGACCGAACCAATCTTGCGCTCGCGGTCCACCGGCGGTGTAGCACCGCCCAGGCCAGCGATATCGCCGGTCTCCAGCGCGGGGCTCGGTTTGGTCACGAAGGACTCGTTGCGTGCCTGCACGCCGGCGGCGTACTGCATCGAGCCGGCCGGCAGTTTCGCGAGGTCCCCCGTGAGTCGCACATCGAGCGAAGTGCTCTCGGACCTGGCGTCCAGCGTCGAGCCGGTGTATTTGGCGCCCGCTGCGGCCAGCGCCGAATTGAACGCCACCGACTGCGTCAATGACCACGGGTTGTAGTCGCTCGTGGGTGAATTCACGACGCGAGCGAAGGCCACCTGCGAGAAGTAGCCATCGGGCACGATGCCCGAGAGCTTGTTCTGGTTCTGCGTCACTGCCGCTTCCCAGTCCTGGCCGGCAATCGAGCCGCGCAGCCCCGCCGAGAATCGGGTCTGCGTCGACGTGTCCTCTTGCGTGCGGCTGCCGAAGTCGAAAACTCGTGACGTGACGGCCAGCGGTTGCCCGACCAGTGCACCGAAGCCCTGCGCCGTCAGGTAGTTGGCGGCGATGGCGTAGTTGGGGTTGGTGGGCCGGATGATGAGCGCGGGTTCCACCCCCTGCTGCCCGAACAGCGCGTCGGTGGTCATGAAGTTGCGGCGCAACGGGCTTGGCTGGAACTTCTGCGTGACGACGTTGCGCGAATAGAGCAGGTCGGCAAAACCTTCGAGGCTGTCGGTGAGCCCGAAGCTGACGTTGCCGGTGAACGACGATGATTCTGTCTTCGGGATCAGCCCGACGAACGAGTTGCTGTCGAAGCTACAGAACGGCGCGCCGCGCGTAGTCAAGGTGGAATCGCGGAACATGTCGATCTGCGCACATTGGTTGGCCGCGGCCAGGGGGTTGCCGTAGCCAGTGCCGGGGCTGTTGCCGAAACCCGGCTGTCGGCCCGGCACGTTGCCCACCGTGTCCTCGGCGGCGGCGGTGAATGGCGCCCCGGTGCCCGGGTTGTAGGCCCCTTCGATGTTGCCCTGGCCCGTGGCCGCGGCAGAGAAATACGGCAGCACGTTTCCGGTCTTGGCGAAGTCGCGTTCCTTGGCAAACAGCGCCGCCTCCCTCTGGAACGAGGCCGACAAGGTGGCGTTGAAGCGATTCTTCGTGCGATCGCCGAACCCGGCCACGATGCTCACGCGCTGGGTGTCACCGCCGCCGCTGCGCGTGGGCTGAGCGAAGCTGCCGGCGAGTTCCACGCCTTCGAAGTTCCTGGCGAGGATGAAGTTGACGACGCCGGCGATGGCGTCGGAGCCATACAGGCTCGAGGCGCCATCCTTCAGCACTTCAACGCGGTCGATGGCAGCCAGCGGAATGGCGTTGACGTTGACCGATGCACCGTTGCCGCCCGCAAACGCCGCCAGCCGACGGCCGTTCACGAGCACCAGCGTGCGGTCTTCACCGAGCCCGCGCAACGACACCGAGGATTGCCCATATGTCGAGTTGCCGGCGCCGGTGGCGTTGTTGATGCCGCCTTGCGACGAGACCGCGGCAATCGCTTGCAGAAGCTGCTCCGTGTTGATGACGCCGGTGCGCGCGATATCTTCCTTCCTGATGATCTGCACCGGCAGTGCGGTCTCGGCGTCGAGACGCCTGATCGCCGAGCCCGTGATCTCGATGCGCTGGTCTTGCGCCAGCGCTGACGGCGACTGCACCGCCAGAGATGCCATGCCGGCATTGAGCGCGAGGATGCAGGCCGCATGCAGCCGTGTGTGATTGAACTTCATGGTGATGCCTTTTGGTGGGGTTCAAAACTTGGCGCGTATTCAAGGCCGACCTGGATGCCTTCGAAACGCTTCTTGGTGACGACGTTGACCACACGGCCTCCGTTGATCAGCGCGAGAGATCGCAGCGAACCGAGGTTGCGCAGGTTCGCCGTGTTCAGGCCAGAGTTGGCCACGCTAGAGAACGTGGACTGCGAGCGCGAGGCACGGCACGAGCGGTGCAAACGGAACATGTGTGAGGACTCCTGCGAGACGGTGGACGCCGGCACAACACGAGTGCCGGTCTGACATGCAGGCAATCTAGGCAGCAGACGACGACGACGCTGCACCAACGGGTGTCCACGCGGGGACGTGGCGACACCGTGTCTCTCGATCCGTGGCGGCGCCACTCAATCAGGTTCATTCCGCGACCTGGCGCGACATCTGCTCCCGTCGGCCACGCGCCGGCCCGGTAGCATCGCTGGTCAGGACTTTCCCGCGGCTGTGGTGGCCCGGCGACATGACCGCCCCGCGCACGGTTGCTCGGGCCTTCAACCCATCGGACTCACACCATGACCTATTGCGTCGGCATCAAGCTCAACGCCGGCCTCGTGTTTCTCTCGGACTCGCGCACCAACGCGGGTCTGGACGCGATCAGCACATTTCGCAAGATGATGATCTACGAGAAGCGCGGCGATCGCTTCATGGTCATGCTCTCGGCGGGCAACCTCAGCATCAGCCAAAGCGTGCGCGAGATCCTGCAGGTGGAGAAGATCCCGGGCGGCGATGCGGATTCGGGAGAGGAGCCCATCACCATCTGGAACGCCAAGAGCATGTTCGACGCCACGCGCGTGCTGGGCAGCGCCGTGCGCCGCGTGTACCAGCAGGACGCCGCCTCGCTGAAGAACAACGGCATCGATTTCAACGCCAGCATGATCTTCGGCGGGCAGATCCAGGGCGAGGCGATGCGCCTGTTCCTCGTCTACAGCGCCGGCAACTTCATCGAGGCCACGCGCGAGACCTGCTTCTTCCAGGTCGGCGAAAGCAAGTACGGCAAGCCCATACTCGACCGCGTGCTCACGCCCGCCACGGGCCTGGACGAAGCCGCCAAGTGCGCGCTGGTGTCGATGGACAGCACGCTCAAGTCCAACCTGAGCGTGGGCCCACCGCTGGACCTGCTTGTCTACCGCGAGGGCCAGCTCGCCAGCGACGACCTCGTGTGCATCGACGAAGCCAACCCGTACTTCCAGATGATCCGCAGCACCTGGGGCCAACGCTTGCGCGAGGTGTTCGAGGGCATCGACGATCCGCGCTGGGACGGCGGCGACTCCGCCCACCCGCTGCGCGTGCCCAGCGCCCGGCACGAGCCGATGCGCAAGATCACGCACCCTGGCGAACGCATCGTATGAGACGCGCGCGGCACACCGGGCCCGGGTGCCACGTCTGATGGTGCGCCCAACACGGCCCAAGCGCACGCTCGTCTTCTGCCACGCCAACAGCTTCCCGGCCGGCACCTACGGCGTGCTGTTCGAAGCCTGGCGCCAGGCGGGCTGGCGTGTGCTGGCGCCCGAGAAGCTCGGGCACGACGCCGCCTACCCCATCACCAACGGCTGGCGGCGCCTGCGCGACGAGTTGATTGCCTACATCGAGCGCGAGACGGGCCCTGAGCCGCTGTCACCGGTGGCGCTGGTGGGCCACTCGATGGGCGGCTACATGAGCCTGCTGGTGGCCAGCCGCAAGCCGGCGCTCGTCAGCGCGGTGGTGCTGCTCGATGCGCCCATCGTCTCGGGCTGGCGCGTGCCGGCGTTCGGCCTGCTCAAAGCGAGCGGGCTCATCCACCGCGGCGGGCCCGGCAAGGCTTCGGCGCGGCGGCGCGAGCACTGGCCAACACCAGAGGCCGCGCGCAAGCACTTTGCCGACAAACCCATGTTCGCGCGCTGGGACCCGCGCGTGCTGCACGACTACCTGCACCACGGGTTCGCGCCCGGTGGGCAGGGCGGCGTCACACTCGCCTTCCGCCGCGATGCCGAAACGCGCATCTACAACACGCTGCCCCACGATGTGCCGGCGCTGCTCAAGCGCCATCCGCTGCGCTGCCCGGTGAGCTACGTGGCTGGCAGGCGCTCGGCGGAGAACCTGCAGCTCGGCCTTGACTACGTGCGCGGGCTGGCCGGCCCGCGCTGGCAGTGGATGCAAGGCTCGCACCTATTCCCGATGGAGAAGCCTGAAGAGACGGCGGCGGCAGTGCTCGCCATGCTGGCGCCCGCTGCGAAGCCCGCCCACGCGGACTGAGCCGACACAGCGCCACCTACGCGGCCTATGCCGCCTACGCCACCTCAAGGGCTCGTTTTCACGCCCCGCACGCGCCCACTGCGCCCGTCCAACTCGCAGGTGTAGCTGAACGGCACCGCGTTCATCCCTGGCGCACGCTGCACGGCGCCCTGCCCCAGCAGCAGGGTGTGGTTGCCGGGCGCGGGCTGCAGGCGGCGCGTGTCGGGCTCCATCGCGATCTGCGCCACGCGCGGGTGTTTCTCTTTCAGGTGTTGCGCCACCACGCTCTCGCAGGCTTCGGGCGAGATGCGGCTGAGGTCGGGCTGCCAGGCGGGTTCGCGGTCCGCCGCACCACCACCGGCCTCGCGCAGCACCACGGCCGACGTGAGGCCGCTCCTCAGGTTGAACGAGCAGCTGTAGCTGAAGCTGTTGCCACCGCCGCGGCCCTTGTAGCGGCCCGCGCCCTTGACCCCGACCTCGGCCTCGTCGGCCGGTGCCACGGCGCGCTGCGCAGGCGCGAACTGAACGTCGTTCACATCGTTGCCGCGCAGTTTGCGCAACGTTTCCACCACGCTGGCTTCGCAGCGCTCCAGGGCTCGGGCGTTGTCGGCGGCGCGCGTGGCGGGCGTGGTCGGGGCGCCTTCCGTCGTCATCTGTGCGCTGACCTGGGCCGGGAATGGCACCATGGCTACACAGGCCCCCAGGGCCAGGCCGCTCATCCGCAGGCAGGGAGGGCGCTTGCGCAGATTCAGTCTCATGGGAAGGGGTCGCGGACGCGAACGAGCCAGGGCTCGGGAATGGTGTCGCCTTTTGGGCGCCGCGACAAGCGCAACGCTGCGCGCATTCGCCTCGATCGGCTACACCGGCAGCCGAAAGTGTGCTGTAACCGTAACCGGCCGCGCCGCGCCGTCAGCCTGCCGCCTCGAGATAACTCTGGAACACGCCCACGTGCACCCAAGCCTCGTCGGCAGCGTCGGCCCAGAGTTCGCGGCTGGCGAAGCGCACGTCGTAGGTCGGCTCGTCGTCGGCCGGCACACCATGCGCATGTGCATCGGGGAACGGGTAGCGCGGCGACTCGCTCACCACCACGCCCACCTTGCCGCGGATGTAGCCCGGCATGCGCACGTGGCCACCGACATGGTCGGTGCGCACGCGCACGCGATCACCGGCACGCCAGGTGCAGCGCGTGGCCACGTTGGCGCGGCCCGGGCCCAGCGGCAGCGCCAGCGGAAAGGCGCCGCCGGCGTGCGCTTCCAGTTGCTCGCGCGTGAGCACGCCCTTCTCGATACAGAGTGTGGCCAAGCTCGTGAGCGTGCGCTCGTAGTACCCGGCATTCATGTAGTGCCGCGGCTCCATGCGTTCGATCGCATGGCGGTATTCGTCCATGTTGAAGATGCCACGCGCCACCACCAGCCCGTACATCGCGTTGACGCGCTTTTCCCACTCCTCGTGGAACACCGCCGCATCGCGCGCATGGCGCACGGGCCCGAATCCTTGCTTGCCGCCGAGATCGTGCACACCGTCCATGGCTGGGCCCTTCGTTGCTGCCGATACCGACTCAAGCCCGGCTAGAGCCGTGCGACACCAATCATGGCGTCCTTGCTGACGACGGCGGCGAGTTGCGCCTCACTCCAGCCCGCCGTGTGCGCCGGACGCATGGGCAGCACCATGTATCGCGTATCGGCGGTGGTGTCCCACACGCGCACTTCCATCTCAGGCGGCAGCTCGAGCCCCATCTCGTGCAGCACGGTGCGCGATTCGCGCACAACGCGCGAGCGGTACTCCAGGTCCTTGTACCAATCGGGCGGCAGGCCGATCACCGTGAACGCGGTGCATGAACACAGGGTGCAGCAAATCACGTTGTGCACCGTAGCCGTGTTCTCCAGCGCCACCAGGTGTCGGTGGTGTTTGGGCAACTCGATGCCCAGCTCGTGCACCGCCTCGCGGCCGTTGGCCAGCAGGCGCCGGCGGAACGCCTCATCAACCCACGCCCGCGCTACCACGCGCGCGCCGCGCTCGGGCAGCCACACATCCACGGCGTTGTGCACACTCCGGCCTATGGCCTCGGCACTCACCAGGCCGCGCTCTTGCAATGCGGCTTCAATGGCGGCGGCACGCACGGGCACCGGGGGTACGGCGCTGCGCTGGTGGTGGCAGGCTTCGACCATCGCGGGCTCCTGGTGGGCTTGTGGGTTGAGGACCAGTATAGGGGTGAGGTAGGGGGTCGATTGATGCCGAGGGGCAGAGCGTGGGACGCGTGCCGCCCCTCGGCCACTGGAATGCCCGTGGGCTTTCAGGACGCCGACCTCGCGAGCGCGCAAGCACCTTTCTTTCGCAAGCCATGCGCTTGCATAGCCCCCGTGGCCCGCTGCGAGAACGTCCACCGCTCGGCTACATTCCTGTATGGCCAGCTGGGTGTCTTGCTCTACGCCGTCGAACGCCCTCTCTTCTCGACTTCACACAACTCCGCCCCGCCATGAAGATCCACGACACCCCCTTCGGCACCACTGACGAGACCCTCTTCGCCTAGCGCGCAGGCCACCTTCGAACCCGGTCGCCCATGCCCTTGCTCGTGATCTTCGATTGCGACGGTGTGCTCGTGGACAGCGAGCGGCTAAGCCACAACGTGCTGCGCGAGATGATCTTCGAGATGGGGGTCTCGATCTCCTTCGAGGAGGCCGTGGCCCGCTTCATGGGCACCTCGATGCCGGTTTGCGTGGCGCGCTTGGCGCAGTTGCTGGGGCGTGCGCCGCCCGATGACTTCCTGCCGCAGTTCAGCGCTCGCACACGCCGCGCCTTTGAGGCGGAGCTGACTGTCGTCCCCGGCGTGGAGTGCACCCACCCCCGAACCACATGGCCTGGCTCCGCACGTTGAAGCCGCTCAGCTTGTGCACGAATTGCCGCGAGGCGTCACGGACCTCGAGTTCGGTGGCGGGCGGGGTGAAGTTGAAGAGAGACTTGAAGTTGCCGCACATAGAGGGCGAGTCCTGCGGAGCTTTAACATGGACGCGATCATGTGCACCGTGAGCCACGACACCCCGATCGCACACCCACGGCTGCACGCGCTGATCGACCGCGCGCGCGCTGTCGCGGCCAAGGCGGCAGCACCGACACCGATTGCGCTCGTGCACCCCGGGGATGCGCACTCGCTGCACGCGGCGGCAGCGATGGTCGACGAGGGCATCGCACGGCCGTTGCTGGTGGGCGGGCGTGAACTCATCGCGCGAGGCGCCGCGGCTGCGGGCGTCGACGCCGGTCGCTTCGAGATCATCGACACCGGAGACGACGCCAAGGCCGCCGCCGCACGCGCCGTGGCGTTGGCGCGCGAGGGGGTCGTGTCGGCGCTGATGAAGGGCTCGCTGCACACCGACGAGTACCTCGGGGCCGTCGTGCACCGCAGCGCCGGCCTCAGGCTGCGCGAAACGCGCATCTCGCACACCTTCGTCTTCGACCTGCCGCGTTATCACAAGCTGCTCGCGCTCGCCGACTGCGTGGTCAACGTGATGCCCAAGCCGCGCGCCAAGCACCACATCCTGGGCAACGCCGTGCGCCTGCTGCGCACGCTCGGCATCGCGGTGCCGAAGGTGGCGGTGGTGGCTGCGGTGGAGACGGTGACCGAGGCCATCCAGGCCACGGTGGATGCGCGCACTCTGGTCGAGTCCGCGCTCGACGGGCAGTTCGGCGCCGTGCAGGTGGAAGGGCCATTCGGCTTCGACAACGCCTTCTCGGCCGAGGCCGCGCGCATCAAGGGCTTGAAATCGAATGTGTCCGGGGACGCCGATCTGATGCTGATGCCCGACCTGAATGCAGGCAACATGCTCTACAAGAGCTTCGTTTACGTGGGTGGCGCGGAATGCGCGGGGCTGGTGCTCGGGGTACGGGTGCCGGTGATCCTGACTTCGCGCGCGGATTCGCAGTTGGCGCGCTTGGCCTCGGTGGCGCTTGCCGTGTTGGCCGGACGCGACGATCGGTTTCGGGAAGGCGAGTGATCCCCCCTCAGAAGGACGACCCCGGGGCCTCCAGGAACGCCAGTTCCTCTGCGGTCGACTTGCGCCCCAGCAGGGCATTGCGATGCGGATAGCGCCCGAAGCGCGCCACGATGGCTTCGTGCTTCTGCGCCCACACCTCGATATCGGCCTGCCTCGGATCCCACGCACGCAGCGCAGCAAACAGCCGCAGAGACTCGGCCTGCACGGCCCGGTCTTCGCAGTGCTCGAAAGGCAGATAGGCAAAGCAGCGCATGGTGCCGCTCAACCAACGGTCGTCGCCACGCGCCACGAGGTTGCGCGCAGCGGCCAGCGCCAGTGCGTCGCCGGCAAAGCTCGTCGCCGTGCCACGGAAGATGTTGCGCGTGAACTGGTCCAGCAGCAAGATGCGCGCCAGCGTGCCCAGCGGCGTCACGTCCCATTCGCGCAGCCCGCCATCCAGCGCTTGCTGCACGCGCGCGCCGAAGCGCGAACGGATCTCGGCATCGAACGTGTCGCTCTTCTTGAACCACTCGGCGCGGCTCTCATCGCGCGGCGGCTCACCGAACCAGAAATGGATGACCTCGTCGGCGGCGGTGAAGGCAGGCATGGTGTTCAGTCCAGATTGGCGCCGGCGTCGGCGATGACAGCGGCCTCATTGTGCGGCCGCATCGGCAGCGGGCTTGCCTGCAGCGGGCCGCCCGCTCAGTGCAACGACACCATGTCTGGCCGCTCTGTCGGCCATTGCCGCAGCAGCTCGCCGAACTGCGCCAGCGGCCGCGGCCGTGAAACGAGGAAGCCCTGCATCTGGTCGCAGCCGGCGTCCGACACCGCCGCCAGTTGCGGCGCAGTCTCCACGCCCTCGCACACGGTGTGCATGCCCAACGTCGCCGCGAGCCCCACGATCGAATGCACGATGGCCAGCGCATCGCCGCGCGTCATCGCCTCGTCGACGAATGTGCGGTCGATCTTGAGCGTATCGAACGGAAACCGCCGCAAGTAGCCCAGCGAGGAATAGCCGGTGCCGAAGTCGTCCAGCGCTACGCGCACGCCCAGGTCGTGCAGGGCGTGCAGCCGCTGCAGCATGCCGGAAGCGTCTTCCATGAACAGCGACTCGGTGATCTCGAGCTCCAGCCGCGAGGCGGGCAGCCCGCTCACCCGCAGCGTCTCGCGCACGAGGTCGACGAAGTCGGCATCCTGCAGTTGACCCGGCGAGACGTTCACCGACACCGTGAGCGGAGTCAGCGGACCGGCCGCCTCGGCGCAGGCGCGCTGCAAAGCGAAACGCCCGAGCTCGCAGATGAGGCCGCACTGCTCGGCCACGCCGATGAACTCCGAAGGCCCGACACGGCCAAGTTCCGGGCTGTCCCAGCGCAGCAGGGCCTCGGCACCGACGATGCGCCAGGAGGCGATGTCGACCTTGGGCTGCCAATGCAGCGAGAGTTCATCGCGCTCCACCGCATGCCGCAGACCACGCTCGATGGCCATGCGGCGACGGCTGCGCTCACCGAGAGCCGGCACGTAAACCACGTGGCGCCCGCGGCCAGCCTCCTTGGCGGCATAGAGAGCCATGTCGGCGCGCACGAACAGCTCTTCGGTGACCACGACGCTGCCGCCGAACATCACCACGCCGACACTGCCGCCGATGCGCAGGTGTCGGCCCAGCACTTCGAACGGCTGTGCGATCGCGGCCACGAGACGACCGGCCAGCGCCTCGGCATCTTCGATGCGGGCGCTGTGCTGCATCAGCACCGCGAACTCGTCGCCCCCCAACCGGGCTACCAGGTCCCCCGGCCGCAGACATTCACGCAAGCGTTGTGCCGCGCCGCACAGCAGCAGGTCGCCGGCCGTGTGGCCCAGCGTGTCGTTGACGCCCTTGAAGTCGTCGAGGTCGAGCGACAACAGTGCACCGCTGCGGCCGTTCACCACGGCGGCGGCCAACGCCTCGCGCAACGTGAGCCGATTGGCCAGGCCCGTGAGCGGGTCGCAATGCGCCATCTGGTGCAGCCGCTGCTCGCTTTGCACGCGCTCGGTGACATCGGCGAGCACGCCGCGCCAACCCTGTACAAGGCCGTTCTCGTCGACAAAGCGTTTGCCATGGAGCACGAGGTGGCGCAATTGCCCCCGCACACTCACCTGCAGCGGCACGTCGCGCAGGCGCCGGGCCTGCGGCAAGCCCAGCTCCATCGCTTGCCGCAGCACCTCGGGAAGATGGCCTTCGGGGCTGCGCACCAATGCCAGCAACGGCTGCCCCACCGTGGCACCGCGTGGCACGCCCAGCAATGCGCTCAGCCTTGCCGAGGCGCGGCTCACGCAGCCAGCGGCATTGGTTTGCCACAGCGCCTCGTCGGCGTGTCTTTCGAAGTCTTGCAGTTGCAGCGTCAGCAGGCGTTCCTGGCGCAGGGTCTCGGCCTGCGCGCGTATCAAGGCGACGTGCTTGTGGCCCGCAGCGAGCGCACCCACGGCCAGCACGCTTGCGTAGAACGCCAGCATGAACGCGATGCCGGCGTGGGCGGGGTTGGCTTCAATCAGCAAGGCCCCCACGGCGGCAGCGCTGTAGATGCCGAGGTAGGCCGTGCACGCGCGCGGCAGCGGGTTGAGCATGAAGGCACCGGCGCCCATCATGCCCGTCACCAAGATGGCGATCTGCACCTGCTGGTGCGGTGCCGCCCCGGGGAACCAGGCCAGCGGCACCACGGCCCACAGCCCGGCAAGGGCGGCCGCATGAAGCGTGGCGCGGCGCACCGTGCGGCGCGAGACACTGGTCGGATGTTTGCCGCGGCCGCGCCACCAGCCCCGCAGCGCCACCGAGGCCATGCCGATCATCAGCGCCGCCCAGACCTGCAGCCCGGCCGGCGGGTCGGCTGCGAAGGCCCACACGATCACCAGCGCACAGCCCATGTTGGCGGCCATCATCAGCGGCGTGAGGCGCATCACCGAGCCCAGAAGCAGTGCACGCAGGCGCCCCGCCTCGGCATCGTCGTCGTCGTAGATGAAGGCCGCCTCGGTGAGAAGGCGTGTCGGCGAGGTGTGGCCTGCAGACATGGATGGCATTGGGGCGCGCAATCCATTCTCCCGCCCCGACTTTGGTGTGAGTCTCCCTAGGTCCGAATGGCGGAGACCGATTTCCGTGACCGAATGTCCGGTTCAGTCCTCCCGCAGTGTGATGGTCACGAGCCGGCCCGCCGCGGCTTGCAGCGCCGCAGAACCTGGAGGCAATGATGGCGGCAGGGGCACCAGCGCGTGGCGCGCCGGCCGCACGTCAACTCGCCGGCCGGCGAGTTGCAACTCCTGCCACTGGCCGCTGAGGTCGAGCAGCACACCCTTGGCGCGCAGCACACCTTCCTGGGCCAGTGCTGCGGCCAGCGCCGCCACGTCCACGGCAGCGCTGAAATGGCGGCTGCGGGCCACATAGCGCTGGTCGGCCGCGTCCGGCTTGCGCCAGCCGCGCTTCGGCGTCAAGGCGCCCGATGAGCCACGCAGCCCAAGCACGACTTCGGGATCCACCTGGCCGCGCACGGCAGGCACACAGGGTGCAGCCACGCCCTGCGTGCGCAGCCAGGCGCGCAGCGCGCCCAGCGCGCCCAGCGCGCGCAGCGTGCCGCAGGGGCCCTGGCCCTCACCCTCGTCGCCGCCCTCGCCCACTTCTTCACCAGCCGCCGCCACTAGGTCGGCCTTGGACAGCACAATCAGGTCGGCCTCGTGCAACTGCTGGCGCACCGTCTCGCCCACGTAACGCGCCCGCACCTGCCCGCGCACAAGCGGTGCATCGACCACGACGACGATGCCATCCACCGCGATGCCCGGCACGAGCGCCGCAGCGCGCGCCACTGCCAGCGGCAGCCCGACACCGCTGGTCTCGATGAGCACGACGTCGGGTCGCGGCTCGCGGACCGCCACGCGTTGCAGCGTGCCTACGAGATCGGCGCCGAAGCTGCAGCACACGCAGCCTCCGGCCAGGCTCAGCACCTCGCCGTCAGCGCCGACGATCAGGTCGGCGTCGACGCTGATCTCGCCGAAGTCTTTGACGAGCACGGCGATGCGGCGCCCGCCGCGCAGGCCTTCCTCGCGCAGCAGGTGGTTGACCAGCGTGGTCTTGCCCGCACCGAGGTAGCCGCCGATCACCACCGTGGGCAGCGGCGCGGCCGGGCCGGGGCTCCGCCCCACGCCGGCGCCAACGTCGGCGCCGAAGTCACTCACGCCGCGGCCTGGAAGACGCGCCCGCCCTGCACCGTGCCCCACACCGGCACATCCCTGAGCTTCTCGGGCTTGGCCTGGGTCGGGTCGTCGCCGAGCACGACAAAGTCGGCGCGCTTGCCGCACTCGATGCTGCCGACCTCGGCGTCGATGCCCAGGGAGTAGGCAGCGCCGATCGTGATCGCGCGCAGCGCCTCGGGAACGGTGATGCGTTCGTGCGCACCCTGCACATGCCCGCTGGCCGTGAGCCGGTTGACCGCGCACCACGCGGTGAACAGCGGCCCGAGCGGCGTGACGGGCGCATCGGAGTGGATGGCCAGCGGCACGCCTTCGCGCAGTGCGCTGGCGCACGCGTTCATGCGCTCGGCGCGCTCGGGCCCCACCGTCACCGTGCGGTGCTGGTCGCCCCAGTAGAAGTGGTGGTTGGCGAACAGATTCACGCCCACACCGAGCGGCTTCATGCGGCGGAACTGCGCCGTTTCGGCGAGCTGCACGTGCTGCAGCGTGAAGCGGTGGTCGGCGCGCGGCACCTCGGCCAGCGCGGCGGCGATGTTGTCCAGCGCCATCTCGGTGGCCTCATCGCCATTGGTGTGGGTGTGCACCTGCACGCCTGCTCGCAGCGCGTGCACGTAACACTCGCGCATCGCCTCCGGCGCCGTGTACCACAGGCCAGCCGGCGCGCCGTTGTAGTAGCCCGGCCAACGCAGCCGCGCGCTGAAGCCCTGGATGGAACCGTCGGCCACCACCTTGATGCGCCCCAGGCGCAGCAGCTCGGTGCTGCGACCGCGCAGCGCCAAGGCGCGCGCCACGGCGTCGGCCGGCTTGATGCCGATGAGGCGCAGCAGCGGCACCAGGCGCAGCGGGTAGTCGGCCTCGCCGGTGATGCGAAGCAGCATCTCCACCTCGGCCTCTTGCAACATGGCGGCGAGGTCGGTGGCGGTGGTGACTCCAGTGCGCACCGCGAGCTTGGCGAAGGCGCGAATGCCGAACTCGTCGCCGGAAAGGAACGAGCGGTTCAGGCCCACGTGGTCGAGCGCCGGCATCATCGCCTCGGGGCCCTTGAGCTCACCGGTAGGCAGGCCGTCATCGCCAAGCGGGAACGCCGGGTGGTCGATGCCCATGCGCAGGAAGCCGGCACGCTCCAGCGTCAGCGAGTTGACGTTGAGGATGTGGGCGCTCGCGTGCATCACGCCCACGGGGCGGGTGGTGCTCACGCCGTCGAGGTCGTGGCGGGTGAGGCGGCGCGTGCCGAAGTAGATGGGGTCCAGGCCCCATCCGGTGACCGGCTCGGCGCTGCCCGCGCCCTGGCTCGCTTGCTCGGTGCGCGCAAGCGTCGCCACCACCTCTTGCAGCGATTTTGCGCCCGGCCAGAGGCGCCCATCGGGGTCGTGCACGTCAAAGAAGCCGCAATAGGCAAAGCGCCACAAGGTGCCGGCCATCAGGTGGCTGTGGCCCTCGACGAAGCCGGGCATCAGCACGAGATTGGCGAAGCGCTGGTCGAGCGTGTGCGCGCCCCAACCCTTCAGTTCGTCGAGCGTGCCCGTGCCGAGGATGCGGCCCTCGCGCACCGCCACGTGGGTGGCCTCGGGGCGCGCGGGGTTCATGGTCAGGATCTTGCGCGCGGCGTAGATCGTGGTGGTAGCGGTGGCAGTAGCAGTAGCACTAGCGGTGGTCGTGGCGTTCAGCATCTGCCGAGCATGATGGCGCCGGCCGGTGGCGCGCAATCGGTACTCACCGCAAGAGGCCATGAGCTCGCCGGCGCGGGCGGGTGATCGGCGCGCGCTTCCGGTTCGCAATTCCCGCAATGCGCCACGCCCTGAGCTCCCGCCATGGGCAACGGAGGCCCAGTTCCCGGAGCACCGCCTGACCCTGCGGCAAGAAGTCACAGCCAGCACCCGGCGGGCCCGTGTTGCTCAAGTTGTCTGCGGTCCTCACCGATATCCGGACGACACGTCTCCCTTGGGGTTGGTCTTGCGCATCCGGCGCCTGCCCTGGCCTTCAAGGCGACACGAAGAACCGCTGCCAAGGACCGCCCCATGCCCTCCATCATTTCCGCCCTCACCACCACGCAGATCGCCGGGCTCGACACATCGTCGATCGCCGCGCTGACGACGGCGGACTGGGCCGCCTTCAGCTCTTCGCAGATCGCGGCCTTGGGCACCGAGCAGATGGCGGCCATCAGCACGCAGGGCATCGCAGCCATCTCCACCAGCGCCATGCGCGGCTGGGAGACGGCGGACCTGGAGGTGCTGAGCACGAGCCAGCTGCGCGCGTTCACCACCGCCGGACTGGTGGCGCTGGACACGACGCAGATCGAAGGCTTCACCAGCACCCAGGTCGCTGCGCTGAGTACCACACAGGTGCGCGCGCTCGAAACCGCCGACATCGTGGCACTGGGCAGCACCGATGTCGCGGCCATGGGCACGGCGCAGGTCGCGAGCCTGTCGACGGGCCAGATCGGCGCGCTCACCACCGACCAGGTGGCCAACCTCACCACCGCGCAGGTGGCGGGCCTGGGCACGCAGCAGATCGTCGCGCTCAACACCGATGACATTCAGGCGCTCACCACCGCGCAGGTGGCGGCGTTGAGCACGCTGCAGATCCGCAGCATGGAGACGGCCGACGTGGCCGCGCTCGAAACCACCGACCTGGTGGCGCTGGGCACGAGCCAGATGATGGCGCTGTCGACGCAGCAGATCGGCGCGCTCGACACGACGCAACTGACCTCGCTGACAACTTCGCAGATCGCTGGCCTGGCCACCTCGCAGCTGGCCTCGCTTTCCACTTCCGACCTTGCCGCGCTCGACAGCGGCCAGTTCGTGGCGCTGACCACGGCGCAGGTCGCCGGCCTCACGACGGCGCAGATCGCAGGCCTGGAGACCACCGACCTCGTCGAGTTCAGCACCAACCAGATCCGCGCGCTCACCACGAGCCAGATCGTCGCGCTGCAGACCACGCAGGTCGCCGACCTGAGCTCCACGCACATCGCCGCGCTCAGCACGACGCAGGTGCGCGCGCTGCAGACTGCCGATGCCGCGGCCATTGACACCACCGACCTCGCCGCAATGAGCACCTCGCAGCTCGCGGCCATGAGCACCGGCCAGATCGACGCGCTCGGTACGACCCAACTCACCTCGCTCACGACAAGCCAACTCGCCAGCCTCTCGACCTCGCAGCTGGCCGCCTTGTCCACCTCTGACCTCGCTGCGCTCGACAGTGGCCAGTTCGTCGCGCTGACCACCGCTCAAGTGGCCGGCTTGACGACGGCCCAGGTCGCGGCGCTCGAGTCGACCGACCTCGTCGAGTTCAGCACCAACCAGATCCGCGCGCTCACCACGAGCCAGATC
>JANNRI010000109.1:0-66961 GCA_031401195.1 Burkholderiales bacterium | reverse complement strand
TGCCGTTGGCGGCATAGGCGTCGCTGCCGGTGATGCCGCTGCCCAGGTTGTAGAAGACGAGTTGCTGCTGCGCGGCCAAGGTGAGCGCCGGGCCGACGACATTGAAGCTGGTGTCGGTGCGGCCGAAGTCCAGCGCGCCCGCGCCCTGCGTGGCGTAGCGCGCCGCGCCTGTGGTGGGAATGAGTTCCAGGGTGCGCGCGCTGCCGGCGACGCGCACGCTGTTGGGCAGCGCGGCGCGCAGGTCGCGGCCGATCTGCCGCAGCGCGAGGTCGGCCTCGGCCGTGAGACGGGCGCGAGCGCTGGTGTCGAGGTAGGCCTGCACCGGCGCCACGATGAAGCGCGCCACCACGGCCGCCACGATGCCGGTGATGACGATGACCAGCACCATCTCGACGAGGGTGAAGCCACGGGCCATGAGGGGCTCAAAGCGTCGCATCACAACGTCGCATCACCGTATCGCATCACAGTGTCGCGTTCGGCGCATGGCGGCTGCGGTAGCCGACCAGGGTGAGGTTGATGCCGCCGGGGCCGTTGACGGTGACGCTGATCTTCAGCGCGTCGCCGCTGGCGGCGGTGACGGTGTGCAGCGCCGCGGCGGCGATGCTGACGCTGGCGCCGTAGGCGCCAAGGCCGGCCACGGCGTTGCCGGTGAGATCGGTGATGCCACCGGCCAGCGTGAGGCCGTGGTAGTCGTTGACATGGTCGAACGAGGGCAGGCCAGCGCGCATCTCGCCCGCTTCGGGGCCTGGCGCCTCGGCCGCGCCCGCGCAGCCGGCCGGGCTGGTGGTGGTCTCGACGTTGGCGTCTTCACTGTCGCAGAACGTGAAGGGCATGAGTTGCACCTCCTCCAGCAGCGATTCCGCGATCGCGAGCGCCTGGCGCTGCACCAGCGGGTCGGCGCTCGCCACCGTGGTCTGCACGAAGACGCGCACGAGCGCGACCAGCGCCACCGAGACGATGCTGATGAAGATCAGCAACTCGATCAGCGACAGGCCATGCCGTGGCGTGCGCGGTGAGTGCGGTGAGCGCGGTGTGCGCGGTGCGCGCGGTGTGCGCGGCGTGCGCGGTGTGCGCGGTGTGCGCGGCGCGTGGGCGTTGGAGGTACGGGTGACTGGCATGCGCGGGTGTCCCGCCCGAACAGGGCTGGGATCCGGTCATGCTAGGCAGCGCCCGTCCGGGCGATGCCTCAAGGAAGGGCGCGAATCAGCCCTGTTTGTGCCTCGACCTGCAGCCGGCGCTGCGTGCTGCCGCTGCCGACCGTGATGGGCAGGCTGCCGCCGGCGGAGGTGGTGGTGTGCCCGCTGCCGCCGGCGTTGAAGGTGACGCTGCGCGCCGCGACCTCCGCGATGCAGGGGCTGGCGGTGGCGGGGCAATCGAGGCGGGCGAGCGGCGTGCCGCCGGCGCCGGCAAAGGCGACGCCGGTGCCGTCGATGGTGGCCGTGATGGCCTGACGCTGCGCGAGCGCGCGCCGCTGCATGGTCATCATCTCGGCCTGCAGGGTGTCGGCGTAGGCGCGCTGGCGCCAGGCCGTGAGGTCGAGCATGGCCGGCGCGGCAAAGATGGCGAGTGCGCCCACCAGCACGATCACCATCACGAGCTCGATCAGCGTGAAGCCGTTCTGCACCGGGGCCGGCGTGGGGTGGCCCCGGGGCGGTGCGCGCCGCGTGCCCACGCCCGGCAAGCGGCGTGGCGTGCCCATTGCTGCGTGCGCTTCAGTTGATGCCGGTGATCACGAACGCAGCACTTGCGGCCGCCGAGGGGTGCGTGACAACGCAATCGGTCTTGGTCGCCTCCGCAGCCACCGCTGCCGCCGTGATGGTGTATCCCGTGGGCAGGCCGCCTTGCAGCAGCGTGCTGGCCGAGTTGCAGTTGGTGACCGCCGAGCCATAGGTCGCGTTGACCTTGCGCGAGGCGTAGTTCACGGCCGCGGCTGACGACAGCGCGCCGGCCACGCCATCGGTGGCGGCTCTGCGGGCATCGCTGCCCAGGTCGACGAATTTGGGCAGTGCGATGGCGGCAAGCACGCCGATCAGCACGATGACCATGACGAGTTCGATGAGGGTGAAACCTCGTTGTTGGCGGCGCATGCGGCTCTCCTAGACTGTGGACCTGGAAGGGATATCGGCCACCTGTGCCGGCGCTTTAGGGCACACGCGCCAGAGGCGCGTTGGGCAGACGCGCCAAAGGCGCGTTGGGCAGACACGCCAAAGGTGCACTGGGCAGACACGCCAAAGGCGCTACACGGGAGTGGTTCACCGCCCGGCCCCGGCCGCCTGGCCCAGGTTCCACAGCGGCAGGAAGACCCCCAGCGCCAGCACCAGCACCATGGCGCCGATCACGGTGAGCAACACCGGCTCGATGGCCGAGGACAGCCCCTTGATGGCGTAGTCGGTCTCGCGCTCGTACATCTCGGCGATCTCCGACAGCAGCGTGTCGAGTTCGCCCGTCTCCTCGCCCACTGCGATCATCTGCAGCACCACGGGCGTGAAGACACCGGCCGCGGTGGCGCAGCGCGAAAGGCTCTCGCCGCGCTCGATGCCCTCACGCATCTGCTCGATGCGTTGCCCGATGTAGGCGTTGTCCACCGTCTGCGCCACGATGGACATGCTGCGCGTGATCGGCACGCCGCTCTTGCTGGCCATGGCGAAGCTGCGCGCAAAGCGCGACAGCGTGGCCTTGAGCACGATCGGCCCCGCGATGGGCAGGCGCAACTTGGCCTTGTCCCAGGCGTAGCGGCCGGCCGGCGTAGCCAGCCACAGCTTCACGCCCCAGGCGGCGGCGATGCCCGCGGCCAGCAGCAAGGGCCACCAGCCCACCGTGAAGGACGAGACGCCGAGCAGCACCCGCGTCATCAGCGGCAGCTCGGCCTTGAAGCCGGCAAATACGTTGGCGAAGGTGGGGATGACGAAGAGGTTGATGACGACCATCGCGATGCCGATGGCGCCGCACACCAGCATCGGATAGCGCAACGCCTGCTTGACGCGGGCACGCACGTCGAGCTCGAACTCCAGGTGTTCGGCCAGGCGTGCGAAAGCTTCGGTGAGTCGGCCTGTCATCTCGCCCACGCGGATGACAGCGATGTAGAAAGGCGAGAAGACACGCGGATGGCGTGCCATCGCGGCGGCCAGCTCGCGGCCCTGGTCGAGGCTGGCGCGCACGTCCACCAACAACGCGATCAGCGAGGCCTTGGGCGTGCTCGCCTGCAGGCCGGCGAGCGCGCGCAGCAGCGGCACACCGGCGCGGTTGAGCGTGGCCATCTGGCGCGACAGCAGCAGCAGGTCTTCGTCGTTCACCGGGCGCTGGCGCAGCGCCTGCAGCGCGGAGCGCGCGTCCTGGCCGGCGGCACCCAGGGCTGCTCCGGCGGCCACAACGGCGGCGCGTGCCGGCTCGATGGCCACGGGCGTGACGCCGCCGGCGAGCAGCTGGTCGGCCACGGCGTGGTCGTCGGCGCCTTCCAGCGTGCCGGTCATCAGTTCGCCGCGGCCGTTGCGGCCGCGCCAGGCCCAGGTCGCCATGCGGCGCCTAGTCGATGTCGCTGGCCAGACGCATGGCCTCGGCCACGGCGAGGCGGCCCGAGCGCACCAGCGCCAGCGCGTGGTGGGCCAGCGTTCGGCCCTTCATGCGCTCGCGCGCGAGCGCCGTGAAGCGGCTGGGGTCGGACTGCGTGGTCGCCTGCGCGAGCTCGGCATCCATCTCCAGCATCTCGTAGACGCCGGCGCGGCCGGCGAGGCCAGTGCCGTTGCACTGCGAGCAGCCGCGGCCGCGCAAGGTGCGTTCGGCGTCGCTGCCCGGCACCGCTGCGGCCGCGCCGCTGCCGGCCGGCAGGGCATCGCGCGCGAGCGTTTCCAGCCAGGCGCGCTCCTGCGGCGTGGCGCTGTGCGGCTCGGCGCAGTTCTCGCAGTTGGCGCGCACCAGGCGCTGCGCCACCACGGCCTGCAGCGAACTGGCCACCATGAAGGGCTGCACGCCCATATCGAGCAGGCGGAATGGCGCGCCGGCGGCATCGCGCGTGTGCAGGGTGCTGAGCACCATGTGGCCGGTGATGGCCGCGCGCAGGCCGATCTCGGCCGTCTCGGGGTCGCGCATCTCACCCACGAGGATGACGTCAGGGTCCTGGCGCAAGGTGGCACGCAGCACACGGGCGAAGTTCAGTTCGATCTTGTCGTTCACCTGCACCTGCGTCAGGCCGGGCAGGCGGTATTCGATCGGATCTTCGACGGTGATGATCTTGTTCTGCTCGGCATCGACTTCGCCCAGCGCCGCATAGAGCGTGGTCGTCTTGCCCGAGCCGGTGGGGCCGGTGACGAGCACCATGCCGGCCTGCCGCTGCAGGATCTCGCGAAAGCGCGTGAGCAGCGCCACTGGCATGCCGATCTGGCCCAGGCGGCGCAGCGATTCGCCCTGGCCCAGCAGACGCATGACGACCGACTCGCCGTACTGCGTGGGCAGCGTGGACAGACGCACGTCCAGCGTGCGTTCCTTCAGCCGCAGCGAGAAGCGGCCGTCCTGCGGCAGGCGCTTCTCGGCAATGTCGAGCGCGGCCATCAGCTTCAGGCGCTGAGAGAGCGCGGCCGCGATGCGCTTGTCGGCCTGCGTCTGCACCTGCAGCACGCCGTCGATGCGGCTGCGGATGACGAGGCCGGCCTCCTGCGGCTCGAGGTGCACGTCGCTGGCACCCATCTGCAGCGCATCCTCGAACACGCTTTGCAGCAGGCGCACCACCGGCGCGCCTTCCTGGCCGACGCTGGCCTCGAGGGCGCCGAAGTCGACCGCGTCGCCGATGTCGCGCTCGAGCGCGCGCGCCAGGCCCGAGATCTCGTCGGTGCGGCGGTAGTGGCGGTCCAGCGCCGGGGCGAGCTGGCTTTCGGGCACGACGGCGATGCGCACGGCGCGTTTCACGAGCCGCGTGATCTCGTCGTAGGCGAACAGGTCCAGCGGATCGACGAAGCCCACCAGCAGGTACTCGCCCTTGTCGTCGAGCACCAGCGCCCGATGGCGGCGCGCGGGGCTCTCGGGCAGCAGGCGCACCGTCTCGGCGCGCAGCGGGAAGCTCTTCAGATTGACCACCGGCACGCGCAGCTGGCGCGCCAGCGCGTGCGCGAGCGACTCCTCGGTGATGGCGCCGCTGTCGATGAGCAGGCGGCCGAGCTTCTTGCCGCTGCCGCGTTGTTCGGCGAGCGCCAGCTCGAGTTGTTCGGGCGTCAGCAGCCCCTGCTGCACGAGCACATCGCCCAGGCGCAGCTTGTCACGGCGCGCGGGTGTCGCAGCCGTCGCGCTGGCCGAAGTGGCGGCGACGGCGGAGGTTTCTTTGGGGTCGAGTTGCACGGCGGCAGGCAACAAAAGGAGGATCGCCCCATGTTAGGGACGGGCCCCCGTGCCCGTGGCCGCGAACTGGCCGGCGAAAGCCGGCTACTTCGTGAAGGTGTCGACCAGCTGCTTGCCCTCGGAGCCGGCCTTCTCCAGCCACTCCTTGAGCATGGTGTCGCCGACCTTCTTCATGTCGCCTTTCAGCGCCGCCGAGGGCGGCAGGATCTGCATGCCGCCGGCCTTGAGCTTGTCCAGGCTCTCGCCGTTGGTCTTCTTGCTGGCGGCGAGGCCTCGCACCTCGGCGTCGGCGGCGGCCTTGAGCACTGCGGCTCGGGTGGGCGCGTCCAGCGCGTCGAAGGCGGCCTTGTTGACGAGGACCAGGTTCTTGGGCAGCCAGGCCTGGGTGTCGTACCAGTACTTCAGATGCTCGTAGGTCTTGCTGTCCGCGCCCGTGGAGCCGCTGGACATGTAGCTCTCCACCAGGCCCGTGGCGAGCGCCTGCGAGAGCTCGGCGGCCTGCACGGTGACGGGCTGGGCGCCCACCAGCTCGGCGATGCGCGCGGTGGCCGGGCTGTAGGCACGCCACTTCATGCCCTTCAGGTCGGCGGCGGCGGCGAGCGGCTTCTTCGAGTAGATGCCCTGCGGCGGCCACGGCACCGCGTACAGCGCCATCAGGCCCTGTTCGCCGAGCTTCTTGTCCACCAGTGGCCTCTGCGCCTGCCACAGCTTCATCGCCGAGTCGTAGCTGTCGGCAAGGAAAGGCAGGCCATCGGCGCCGAAGAGCTGCCACTCGTTCTGGTAGTTCACCATCAGGATCTCACCGATCTGCGCCTGGCCGCCCTGCACGGCGCGCTTGATCTCGGGCGCCTTGAACAGCGACGCGTTGGCATGCACGGTGACCTTGAGCTTGCCGCCGGTGGCCTTGTCGATGTCGTTGGCGAACTCCTGCAGGTTCACGGTGTGGAAGTTGGTGGCCGGGTAGGCAGCCGGCAGGTCCCACTTCACCTGCGCCTGGGCGGCGCCGAAAGCGAAGATGAGCGCTGCCGCGAAGGCGGCTCGGGCGAGAGCGTGGTGCGCAAAGGCGCGGCGGGAGAAGGGCATGGTCACTCCTATAGTCGGCGGTGCCGTCGATGACATCTGGCTAGCATAGGCCCACGCCCCGGGGAAAGACGGTCGGGGCTACCCTGACAACCCCATGCATTCCCCCTCGCTGCCCGACGCAGGCCCGGCGGCAACGCTCGGCATCCTGATGCTGGACACAGGATTCCCGCGCCCGCTGGGTGATATCGGGCACGCGGGGAGCTTCGGATTCCCGGTTCGCTACAAGGTGGTGCGAGGCGCCGACCCGGCGCGTGTGGTGCGCGGCGACGACCCGGCGCTGATCGAGCCGTTCGTGCGGGCCGGGCTCGAACTGGTGCGCGAGGGTGCGGTGGCGCTCGGCACGAGTTGCGGCTTTCTCGCGCGCTGGCAGCACGAGCTGCAGGCAGCGTTGCCAGTGCCGGTGTGGAGTTCGGCGCTGCTGGTCTTGCCGGGCCTGGCGCGTGCCGGCGTGCGTGCCGGCGTGATCACGATCGAAGCCGCATCGCTGACGCGGTTGCACTTCGAAGCCGTGGGTGCGCACCCCGCCACGCCGGTGGAGGGCATCGCGCCCGGGACGCCGCTGCACCGCACGCTGCTGGAGAACCGGGCCGAGCTCGATGCCGCCGATGCCGAGCAGCAGGTGCTGGCAGCGGGCCGGCGCCTGCAGGCGCGGCATTCGGGGCTGCAGGCCCTGGTGCTGGAGTGCACCAACCTGCCGCCCTACGCCGCGGCGCTGCAGGCGGCCACCGGGTGCGCGGTGCACCACGTGGTCTCGCTGCTGCACGAACGCATGGCGCTGCTTCACGAACGCATGGTGCTGCAGCGCGAACGCATGGCCGCTTTGCGCCAGCAAGCGCCGTCATGAATCTGCGCTTCGTCGAAGCCTTTTACTGGGCCGTCATGCTCAAGAGCGTGACGCGGGCGGCCGAAAGGCTCTTCGTCACGCAGTCGGCGCTGTCCAGCCGCATCGCCACGCTCGAGGAGGAGCTAGGCGTGCTGCTGCTCGACCGCCGCGACAAGCAGTTCCGCCTCACCACCGCGGGCACGCGGTTCCATCGCCACGCCGAGAGGCTGCTCAACCTGCAGCGCGAGATCCGCAGTGAACTGAGCGGCCCGGCGAGTGCGCAGAGCGGCGTGCTGCGCGTGGGCGCCATCGAGTCGGTGCTGCACTCGTGGCTCATCGAGTGGGTGCAGGCCCTGCGCGCCGAGCAGCCGGCGCTGCAGCTCGAGCTCACGGTGGAAACCACGCCCGTGCTGATGGACCAGATGCGCCGCGGCGCCGCAGACCTCGTGCTGACGGCCTTGCCGGTGGACGGCGACGGCATCGACACGCGTGCGCTGGCGCCGATGCCGATGGTCTTCGTCGGCCGACCGCAGGAACCGGTGCGTCCCGGCCAGCGGGCGCCGCGGCGTCGAGCGCCCATCCCGCTGCAGAACCTGGCCGCAGAGTACGAACTGCTCACCTTTCAGCGCGGCTCGCAGCCGCATGTGGCGCTGCTGGACCTGTGCCGTCGCCAGGGCGTGGCAGCGCCGCGCGTGCACAGCATCTCCTCCATTTCGGCGATGGTGGAGCTGGTGGAGCAGGGCTTCGGCGTGGCCACCTTGCCGGCGGCGGCGGTGGCGCGCCTGGCCCAGCGGCGGCCGCTGGAGGCGCTGCGCTGCGCCGCCGAACTGCAACCCCTGCCCATCCACCTCAGCTGGCGCGACGACCCTGCGACGCCTCTGGTGGCGCTGGCAGCGGAGCGCGCGCTCACCTTCGGGCGCCCGCCCACGTCATCGAAAAAATCGATGAAAGCATAGAAAAATTTGCCGTTTGCCACCGTGGGCGGGCGCTTCCAACAATCCCGCTCCATGCCGAGTCCCATGTCGCGCCCGATGCCGAGCCCGTCTTCCATGCCCACCGACAGCGCGCGGGTCGCCACGGCCACCTCGGCCGCGCACGCCAGCGCCGGCATCGGCCCGCTGAGCCTCCCGGCCGAACTGCGCGCCGCCTTTCGCGCCGGCCGCTGGAGCGGCCACACCAGCGGCCTGGCCGAGCGCCACGTACAGGGCAACGTGGTCATCCTGCCGCGCGAGGCGGCGCAGCACTTCCTGCTCTACTGCCAGCGCAACCCGCGCCCCTGCCCGCTGCTGGCGGTGGGCGATGCCGGCGACCCGATGCTGCGCACGCTCGCGCCGGACCTCGACATCCGCACCGACCTGCCGCGCTACCGCGTGTGGCGCGACGGCCGCCTCGCCGACGAGCCCACCGACATCGCCGCGCTGTGGCGCGACGACCTCGTCACCTTCGTCATCGGCTGCTCGTTCAGCTTCGAGCAGGCGCTGATGGACGACGGCATCGTGCTGCGCCACGTGCAGCAGGGGCGCAACGTGGCGATGTACCGCACCCACATCGCCACCGTGCCGGCCGGGCCCTTCGCCGGCCCGCTCGTGGTGACGATGCGCCCGCTGACACCGGCCGACGCCATCCGCGCCGTGCAGATCACCTCGCGCTTCCCGGCCGTGCACGGTGCGCCGGTGCACCTGGGCGACCCGCGGCAGATCGGCATCGAGGATCTGGCGCAGCCGCACTACGGCGACGCGGTCGAGGTGCGGCCCGGCGAGATGCCGGTCTACTGGGCCTGCGGGGTCACGCCGCAAGCGGCACTCGCGCAGGCGCGTTTGCCATTCGCCATCACGCATGCGCCGGGTGCCATGCTGATTTCCGACCTTCTCAACCAGCAGCTGGCCAGTTTCTGAGCCGGCAAGGAGCTCCCGCCATGAACCGCAAGACCTTCTTCGCAGCCTCCTTCGGTTTGATGGCCGTTGGCCTCTACGCCGGCACAGCATCCGCGCAGACCAAGTGGGACCTGCCCTCGGGCTATGGCGTCAACACCTTCCAGGTGCAGAACCTGCAATGGTTCGGCGAAGAGGTCGACAAGGCCACCGGCGGCAAGCTGAAGATCGTGGTGCACGCCAATGCGTCGCTCTTCAAGGCCAACGAGATCAAGCGCGCGGTGCAGGGCGCGCAGGCGCCGGTGGGCGAATTCATCCTCTCCGGGGCCAGCAACGACCACCCGATCTATGGCGTGGACTCGATCCCCTTCCTGGCCACCAGCTATGCCGACGCGAGGCGACTGCAAGACGCCTCGCGCCCCGCGCTCGAACGCGTGTTGACGGGCCAGGGGCTGAAGCTGCTGTACGCGGTGCCGTGGCCGCCGCAGAGCCTGTACTCCAGCAAGCCCGTGCAGACGCTCGCGGACCTGAAGGGCACCCGCATGCGCGCCTACAACCCCGCCACCTCGAAGATCGCCGAACTGGTGGGCGCGCAGCCGGTGACGGTGCAACTGGCCGAGCTGCCGCAGGCCCTGGCCACGGGCGCGGTGAACAACTTTCTCACCAGCAGCGCCAGCGGCGTGGACAGCAAGCTGCACGAGCATGTGAAGCACTTCTATGCCGTGGCCGCCTGGCTGCCGCGCAACGCCGTGGTGGTGAACCAGCGCGCCTGGGAGGCGCTGGACAAGGCCACGCAGGAGGCCGTGCTGAAGAGCGCCGCCGCAGCCGAAGCCCGCGGCTGGCGCATCAGCGAGGAGCGCGACGGCGAATACCTCAAGGAGCTGGCGGCCAAGGGCATGAGCATCGACCCGCAGGCCACGGGCCTGAAGCGCGAACTGCGTGCCATCGGCGAGAAGATGACGGGCGACTGGCTGGCACAAGCCGGTACCGATGGCAAGGCGGTGATCGACGCCTACCGCAAGTAGCCGCGGGCTGCGACACTCGGCGCTCGCAACCCAGCCCTTTATCCTGCCGAGCATGCGCCGCTTCCTCGATGCCCTCTACGACACCGCCGCGGCGCTGGCTGCGCTGTGCATCCTGGCGATTTTCTTGCTGATGATCTATGCCTCCATCGGGCGCGAGCTTGGCTGGCGTGTGGGCACCATCAACGACCTCGTCTCGTGGCTGTGCGCCGCGGCGGCGTTCCTCGCCATGGCCAAGGCCTTCCGCAACGGCGACTTCGTGCGCGTGACGCTGCTGCTGGAGGCGCTCAAGCCGCCGTTGCGGCGCGTGTTCGAGGTCGCCTCGCTGGCGGTGGCGGCGGCCGCCATCGGCTATCTGGCCTGGTGGGCGGCGCGCTTCACCTACGAGAGCTGGCAGTTCAAGGACATGGCCGGTGGCTTGCTCGTGGTGCCGATGTGGATCCCGCAGCTCACGTTTGTCGTCGGCGCGCTGTTGTTTTTCGTGGCGGTGCTGGACGAGTTCTTCAACGTGCTGCGCGGGGCCACACCCACCTACGTGCGGCTGGTGCAAGAGCGCCACGCGCGCGGCGATTTTTCTGAAGACATGTAGAGGCGCACCACCATGGACCTCGTCTGGCTCGGTGCCTTCCTGCTCGTCGTGATGCTGTTGTTCCTGGCCGGCGGCGTGTGGATCGCCATGACGCTGGCCATCGTCGGCTGGATCGGCCAGGCCTTTTTCACGACCACGCTGCCGGGCAAGAACCTGTTCTCGGCCTTCTGGGAGAGCAGCGCGAGCTGGGAGCTGGCGGCGCTGCCGCTCTTCATCTGGATGGGCGAGATCCTCTTTCGCACGCGGCTGTCCGAGCAGATGTTCGAAGGCCTCGCGCCCTGGCTCGACCGCATCCCCGGGCGGTTGATGCACACCACCATCCTCGGCTGCGGTGTCTTCGGTTCGGTCTCGGGCAGTTCCGCGGCCACCTGCGCCACCATCGCCAAGGTCGCCTTGCCCGAACTGCTCAGGCGCGGCTACGACGAGAAGCAGGCCATCGGCTCGCTGGCCACGGCGGGCACGCTGGGCATCCTGATCCCGCCGTCGATCACGATGGTCGTGTATGCCGTGGCGGCCGACGCTTCCATCATCCGCATCTTCCTCGCCGGCTTTCTGCCGGGCTTCCTGCTGATGGGGCTGTTCTCCGGCTACATCGCGTGGTGGGCCATCCGTCACCCCGACCGTGTGCCCCCCGCGGGCGAGCGGCTGAGCCTGTGGGAGAAAGTCCGCCGTTCGGGCAGCCTGATCCCGGTGACCCTGCTCATCATCTTCATCGTCTGGGTGCTGGTGGCCGGCTGGGCCACCGCCACCGAGTGCGCGGCCTACGGCGTGCTGGGCTCGCTGGCCATCGCCGCGGCCGGGCGCATGCTGACCTGGCAGAACTTCTGGGAGGGCCTGACCAGCGCCACGCGCGTGAGCTGCATGATCATGTTCATCCTCGCCGGCGCGGCCTTCCTCACCAAGACCATGGCCTTCACCGGCATTCCGCGTGAGCTGGCCGACTGGGTCAACGCCATGGGCCTGTCGCCCTACGCGCTGATCGCGGTGCTGACCGTGGTCTACCTGGTGCTGGGCACGGCGCTGGACGGCATTTCGATGATCGTGCTCACCAGCGCCGTGGTGCTGCCGATGATCCAGAAGGCAGGCTTCGACCTGATCTGGTTCGGCATCTTCATCGTGCTGCTGGTGGAGATCGCCGAGGTCACGCCGCCGGTGGGCTTCAACCTCTTCGTGCTGCAGAACCTGACCGGCAAGGACAGCAACACCATCGCGCGCGCCGCCGTGCCCTTCTTCATGTGCCTGGTGCTGTGCATCGGGCTCATCACCGTGTTCCCGGTCATCGTCACCTGGCTGCCGGACATGGTGATGGGCGTGAGCAAGTGATGACCCCTGCGGACACAGCCTGCGCACGCTGGCAGTTCTGGATCGATCGCGGCGGCACCTTCACCGACATCGTCGGCCTCGCGCCGCCAGGCGCCTTGCCGGACAGGCTCGATGGCGGGCTCGCGACGCTGAAGCTGCTGTCCGAGAACGCCGAGCAATACCGCGATGCCGCGGTGGAAGGCATCCGCCGCCTGCTCGGCCTGAAGCAGGGCGAGCCGATCACGCCAGAGCGCGTGGAGTGCGTGAAGATGGGCACCACGGTGGCCACCAACGCGCTGCTCGAGCGCAAGGGCGACCGCACGCTGCTGGTCACCACGCGCGGCTTTCGCGATGCGCTGCGCATCGCCTACCAGGCGCGGCCCAAGCTCTTCGAGCGCCATATCGTGCTGCCGGAGCTGTTGTACGAACGGGTCATCGAGGCCGAAGAGCGCGTCGGTGCGCATGGCGACTTGCTGGTGCCGCTCGATGAAGCGCACCTGCGCGAGCGCCTGTGGGCGGCGTTCGATGCCGGCATCCGCAGCGTGGCCATCGTCTTCATGCACGGCTGGCGCTACACCGCGCACGAGCAGGCGGCGGCGCGCATCGCGCGCGAACTCGGCTTCACGCAGGTGAGCGCTTCGCACGAGGTGAGCCCGTTGATGAAGCTCGTCTCGCGCGGCGACACGACGGTGGTCGATGCCTACCTCAGCCCCATCCTGCGCCGCTATGTCGACCAGGTGGCGAGCCAGATGCCCGGCGTGCGCCTCTTCTTCATGCAAAGCAGCGGCGGGCTCACCGAAGCCCACCACTTCCAGGGCAAGGACGCCATCCTCTCCGGCCCCGCCGGCGGCATTGTCGGCATGGTGCGCACGGCCGTGGCCGGCGGCCATCACAAGGTCATCGGCTTCGACATGGGTGGCACCAGCACCGACGTGAGCCACTACGCCGGCGAATTCGAGCGCGCTTTCGAGACGCTGGTGGCCGGCGTGCGCATGCGCGCGCCGATGATGAGCATCCACACCGTGGCCGCGGGCGGCGGCTCGATCCTTGCCTTCGACGGCGCGCGCCTGCGCGTGGGGCCCGAGAGCGCGGGCGCCAACCCGGGGCCGGCGAGCTACCGCCGCGGCGGGCCGCTGGCGGTGACGGACGCCAACGTGATGTTGGGCAAGATCCAGCCGGATTACTTTCCGAAAGTGTTCGGGCCGAAGGCCGATGAGGCGCTCGATCGCGACGGCGCGGTGGCCAAGTTCGAAGCCATGGCCGCGCAGGTGAAACGCGACACGGGCCGCGACGTGACGCCGGAGTCGATGGCCGAAGGATTCCTGCAGATTGCCGTGCAGAACATGGCCAATGCCATCAAGCGCATCAGCGTGGCGCGCGGCTACGACGTCACGCAGTACACCTTGCAGTGTTTCGGTGGCGCCGGCGGGCAGCACGCCTGCGGTGTGGCCGATGCGCTCGGCATGAGCCGTGTCTTCGTGCACCCGCTGGCCGGTGTGTTGAGCGCCTACGGCATGGGGTTGGCGGATCAGATCGCGATGCGCGAAGCGAGCGTGGAGCTGCCGCTGGACGAAGCCGGGCTGGCAACGGCCGAGCAGCGCCTCACGATACTCGGTGACGCCGCGCGCGACGAGGTGGCCAGTCAGGGCGTGGCGCGTGGAGTGATCGAGCTGCGCCGCAACATTCACGTGCGCTACCAGGGCACCGACACGGCGCTCATCGTGCCCTGCGCGGGCATGGCCGGCATACAGCGCGAATTCGAAGCCGGCTACCGGCAACGCTTTGCCTTCCTGATGCCCGACCGTGCCCTCGTCATCGAGGCCGTGTCGGTGGAAGCCGTCGGCCCCGGCGAGCGGCACATCGCAGCAGCCGCACAAGCCGAGCCCGCACCGAGCCGGCCCACGCCGCGGGCCACCGTGCGCATGCACGCAGGGCGGTGGCTCGAGGCCGGCCTCTACGTGCGCGACAGCGACGACGCCGTTGTCGCCGGTGCCTTGATCGACGGCCCGGCCATCATTGCCGAGAAGAATGCGACGACTGTCGTCGAGCCGGGCTGGCAGGCGCGTTTCACCGCTGCCGGACCGATCGAGCTCATCCGCATCGAGGCGCGCGCCACGCAACATGCCATCGGCACCGATGCCGACCCCGTGATGCTGGAGGTCTTCAACAACCTCTTCATGAATATCGCCGAGCAGATGGGCCTGCGCCTGCAGAACACGGCCTACTCGGTGAATATCAAGGAGCGCCTTGATTTCTCTTGCGCGCTCTTCAGCGAAGCCGGCGAACTGATTGCCAACGCACCGCACATGCCGGTGCACCTGGGCTCGATGAGCGAGAGCATCAAGACCGTGATCGCGCGCAACCCGGGCATGCAACCGGGCGACATCTACGTGCTCAACGACCCGTACAACGGCGGCACGCACCTGCCCGACGTGACGGTGGTGACACCCGTCTACCTGGAAGGCCGGGATGCCCAGCCCTCGTTCTACGTGGCCTCGCGAGGCCACCATGCCGATATCGGCGGCAGCACGCCAGGCTCGATGCCGCCCTTCAGCAAGACCATCGCCGAGGAAGGTGTGCTCTTCGACAACTTCCTGCTCGTGCGCGGCGGCCAGCTGCGCGAGGCGGAGCTGTTCGCACAATTGAAGAGTGGCGCCTGGCCGGCGCGCAACCCGCAGCAGACCACGGCCGACCTGCGTGCGCAGATCGCCGCGAACGAGAAGGGTGTGCAGGAACTGAAGGCGATGGTCGCGCAGTTCGGCCGCGCCACGGTGGCGGCGTATATGAAGCATGTGCAGGACAACGCGGAAGAGAGCGTGCGGCGCGTGATCACCGCCTTGAAAGATGGCCAGTACGCGCTAGACCTCGACAACGGTGCCCGCATCGCCGTCAAGGTGACGGTGCAATCGCAGCAGCGCGCAGCCACCATCGACTTCACCGGCACCAGCGCGATGCTGCCCAACAACTTCAACGCCCCCAAGGCGGTGACGATGGCCGCAGTGCTGTACGTCTTCCGCACGCTGGTGAACGACGAGATCCCGCTCAACGCCGGCTGCCTGAAGCCGCTGCACGTGATCGTGCCCGAGGGCTGCATGCTCAACCCGCGCCACCCGGCGGCGGTGGTGGCGGGCAATGTCGAGACCTCGATGTGCGTGACCAACGCGCTGTACGGCGCGCTCGGCGTGATGGCCGCGAGCCAGTGCACGATGAACAACTTCACCTTCGGCAACCAGACGCACCAGTACTACGAGACCATCTCCGGCGGCAGCGGCGCTGGCCCGGGGTTCGACGGCACCAGCGTCGTGCAGACCCACATGACCAACTCACGCCTCACCGACCCCGAGGTGCTGGAGTTCCGTTTCCCGGTGCGGCTGGAGAGTTATGCCATCCGCCCTGGCTCCGGCGGGGCCGGGTTGTGGCGCGGCGGCGACGGCGGCGTGCGCCGCGTGCGCTTCCTCGAGCGCATGACGGCCAGCATCCTCAGCAACGGCCGCCAGGTGTCGGCCTTCGGCATGGCCGGTGGTGCACCCGGGGCGCTGGGCATCAACCGAGTCGAGCGGGCTGACGGACGCACCGAGACGCTGGCGCATATCGGCTCGGCGGCGATGGAGCCGGGCGATGTGTTCGTGATCGAGACCCCCGGCGGTGGCGGCTACGGCGTCGCCCCTGGCATCAACGGCCAAGGCGGCTGACCGTGCCCCCCGCGCGGGCGGTGCGCGGCTCGCCCGCGCTGCCGACTGCGCGCACGCCCCAGCCGGGCGTATGACCTCGCTACGCTAGGCCGGCGGCAGGAACAGCGCCGGGTCCACCGATTGCGCGTTGAGGTAGACGCTGAAGTGCAGGTGCGGCCCGGTGACTCGGCCTGTGGCGCCCACCTTCCCCAACGGCGCCCCGGCCGGCACAGCCTGGCCGCGCCGCGTGTCGATGGCTGACAGGTGGCAGTAGAGCGTGAGAAAGCCCTGGCCATGGTCGACGATGACCGTGTGGCCGTTGAAGAAGTAGTCGCCGGTATCGAGCACCTCGCCGTCCGCGGCGCTCACCACCGGCGTGCCGGTCGGCGCAGCGATATCCATGCCGCTGTGCGGCGAGCGCGGCTGCTTGTTGAAGACTCGGCGCAGCCCGAACGATGACGAGCGCGGCCCCAACGTCGGCAAGACGAGGCGCAGCGTGGCCGGCTCGCGCGCGGCAGCGAAGTGGCGCAGCACGGCGCTCAGGTGAACGCGCTCGCGCTCATAGCGCGCGATGTCCTCCTGGGCCAGTTCCACATGGCGCGGCGCCACTGTCAGGCGCTGCTCCGCATATTGCTTGCGAGTGAGCGTGAAGGCGATGCGGCGCTCTGCCCCTTCCCCGCCGCGCACGAGCAGCTCTTGCGCTTTGGCCGGATCGGCCGACAAGGCAATGCCCACCACCGCCACCCAGGCCGCACCCTCGGCGCGCACGAGCACGGGCCGGCCGTTGTAGCTGACCTCGGGCCGCGGGTTGGCGGCCGCACCCACATCGACCAGCGCCACGCCGCCGGGCACGGCCGAGGCCTCGGGCAGGCGCTCTGGCTGCGGCCACACGGTGCGCGGCGCGGCCAAGCCGAGGCCCAGCGGCACGAGTGAGGTGAGGGCAGCGCGGCGGTGCATACGAATCGGGTCCCATCTCGGCGTCAATCAATTCGCAACCCACGACACCCTTGCCGCGGGCTCGGCGCCACTAGGGTGGCGCCGTGTCCACCTGCTGCAGCCGCGACACATCGTCGGAGAGCCGCCCGGCAATCAGCCGTGCCACCTCGAAGCCGAAGCCCGGGTTCTGGAAGAAGAGCTGGCGAAAGCTCACCTCGTCGATGGAGAGCACCGTCGAGGGCTCGACGCAGCGCACGGTGGCCGTGCGCTGCTGTCCCGGCGAGAAGAACGCGATCTCGCCGAACATCTGCCCGGCCTCGATGGTTCGGCCCGCCTCCACCGCCTCGAGCCGGCCTTCGGCCAGCACGTAGAGGCGGTCGGCGCGCTCGCCCTTGCTGAACAGCACGGCGCCGGGCTGCAGCCGCCGCCGCTTCATGAACGGCTGCAGCCACACCTTCAACTCCGCCGGGCCGAGGCTGTTGGCGTGCCGCAGCCGGCGCGTGAGGCGCTGCATCTCCAGCACGCGCCACAGGTTGATCGGCAACAGCACCACGTGCAAGAGGAACACCATCGGCGCCGGGTGCACGAGACCGTAGACGACAAAGCCGACGTTGCCGCCCAGCGCCAGCCAGCGCAGCGGGATGATGGTCTTGACCAGCGTCGAGGCGACGATCAGCGCGCCGCCGATGGCAGCGGCGGCCAGCGCCCATTGCTGCCAGGGGTCTGCCAACGAGGCGAGGAAGGTCGCGAAGCGGGTTTCGATGAACGGCGTGAAATCCAAGCGACGATGTCAACGAGTGGGGCTGGAAGGAAGGCCTCGACGCGGCGGACACGTCAGCGGCCAATCAAGCGGTGCCGGCCCCCTGCGGCGTACCGCGGCCACGTGCGCAGTATCGCAGCCCGTTCGGTTCAAACTCGCCCGGCGCGCCCGGCGCGCCTGCCGCCCGCGTGCGGCGGCGGCCACGGCGCGATAACCTCCCGCACCCGCTGTGGCGTCGTCCGCCGCACGTGCCGTGCCGCCTGGAGACTCCGCATGCGTGACCCTGACACCGCCGACCGACCGTCTCTTGTGCGCCCTCGAGCCCAGCTTTCCGATGCGCTGTGGGCCACGGGTGGCACCGTCTACCTCACCGGCACGCAGGCACTCGTGCGCATCCTGCTCATGCAGCGCGAGCGCGATGCCGCGGCGGGCCTCGATACGCGCGGCTTTGTCAGCGGCTACCGCGGATCCCCCCTCGGTGCGGTGGACCAGGCGGTATGGAAGGCAGGAGCCAAGTTCACCGAGCGCGGCATCCGCTTTCTGCCCGCCATCAACGAGGAACTCGCGGCCACCGCCGTGCTGGGCACACAACGCGTGCAAAGCGACCCCGAGCGCCTGGCCGATGCTGTCTTTGCAATGTGGTACGGCAAGGGCCCGGGCGTGGACCGCGCCGGAGACGCCATCAAGCACGGCAATGCCTATGGCAGCTCGCCCACCGGTGGCGTGCTCGTGGTGGCCGGTGACGACCACGGCTGCGTCTCGTCGTCGATGCCGCACCAGAGCGACCAGGTCTTTCAGGCCTGGCACATGCCGGTGCTGTCGCCCGCCAACGTGGCCGACATGATCGAGTTTGGCCTCTACGGTTACGCGCTCAGCCGCTACAGCGGCAACTGGGTGGGGTTCACGGCGCTGTCTGAAGTGGTGGAGAGCGCGGCCACGGTGGACCTCGATGCGATACAGGCGCGTGCCGCGCGTTGGCTCAGTGCCGATACCGTGCGCGCCACCACCGGCCATGTGCTGCCGGCCGATGGGCTGCACTATCGCTGGCCCGATCTGCCCTCGCTGCGCATCGAGACCCGTGCACACGACAAGCTCGCGGCGGTGGCGTCGTTCTCGCAGGTGAATTCGATCGACCGCGAGATCGTGGTGTCGCCGCGTGCGCGTATAGGCATCGTCACCGCAGGCAAGGCGCATCTCGATTTCATGGAGGTGATGCGGCGCCTGGAGATCACGCCGGCGCAACTGGCCGAGCATGGCGTGAGGGTGCTCAAGCTCGGGCTCACCTTTCCGATCGAGGCCACGCGCATGCGCGCCTTCGCCGCCGGCCTCGAACAGATCCTCGTCATCGAGGAAAAGGGCGCGGTCGTCGAGCAGCAGATCAAGAACCTCTTCTACAACGCGCCGGTTGCCGAGCGCCCGCGGGTACTCGGCAAGACTGACGCCGAGGGCCGTGTGCTCGTCTCCGCTGCGGGCGAGTTGCGCCCCTCGCGCCTGATCGAGATCGTCGCCGCGTGGCTGGCGCAGCACGACGCCGCGCTCGACCACCGCCACCATGTGCGCGACTTCACCCCGCCCGAGCTGCTCTCCAACGCCGGTGATGCGGTGAAGCGGCAGCCCTACTTCTGCGCCGGCTGCCCGCACAACACCAGCACCAAGGTGCCTGAAGGCTCGCGTGCTTCGGCCGGCATCGGCTGCCACTTCATGGCCAACTGGATGGACCGCAGCACCGCGGGCTTGATCCAGATGGGCGGCGAAGGTGTGGACTGGGTCAGCCACTCCATGTTCACCAAGGTGCCTCACATCTTCCAGAACCTGGGCGACGGCACCTACTACCACAGCGGTTATCTCGCCATCCGCCAGGCCGTGGCTGCCAAAGCCACGCTCACCTACAAGATTCTCTTCAACGATGCGGTGGCGATGACCGGCGGCCAGCCGGTGGACGGTGTCATCAGCGTGGACGCCATCGCGCGCCAGGTGGAGAGCGAGGGCGTCAGGCGCGTGGCCGTGCTTTCCGACGACATCGGCAAGTACGACGGCCAGGAAGGGCGTTTTCCGCCCGGCACCACCTTTCACGGCCGCGATGAGATGGATGCGGTGCAGCGCGAGCTGCGCGAGCTGCCCGGCGTCACTGTGCTCATCTACGAACAGACCTGCGCCGCCGAGAAGCGCCGCCGGCGCAAGAAGGGCGAGCTGCCGGATCCTGCGCGACGCCTCTTCATCAACGAACAGGTCTGCGAAGGCTGCGGTGACTGCGGCGTGCAGAGCAACTGCGTGGCCGTGTTGCCCCATGAAACGGCGCTCGGCCGCAAGCGGCGCATCGACCAGACCGCCTGCAACAAGGACTACTCCTGCGCCAAGGGCTTCTGCCCGAGTTTTGTGAGTGTCTCGGGCGGCAAGTTGCGCAAGCACTCGGGCATCCTCGGCAAGGACCGCGCCGCGTTCGAGCGTGCCGTCGCCGCGCTGCCGCTGCCCGCGGCCTGGAACTGGACCGGCCCCTACGACCTGCTCGTCACCGGCGTGGGCGGCACCGGCGTGGTGACGGTGGGTGCTGTCACGGCGATGGCCGCGCACCTCGACGGTTTTGCGGCCAGCGTGCTCGACTTCATGGGCTTTGCGCAGAAGGGCGGCTCGGTGCTTTCGTTCGTGCGCCTGGCCGACCGCCCCGAGCGCCTGAACCAGGTGCGTATCGACGCACAGCAGGCCGATGCCATCCTCGCCTGCGATCTTGTGGTGGGCGCGAGCCCCGAGGCCTTGCTCACGGTGCGGCATGGGCGCACGCGCATCCTCGCCAACGTGCACCCCATCCCCGTGGCCGAGAGCGTGCGCAACCCCGATGCCGACCTGCGCCTGGGCGCCATGCTCGACAAGCTGCGCTTCGCCGCCGGCGCCGAGCGTGTCGAGACCTTCGACGCGCAGGCCTTGGCCACCGACTTCCTCGGCGACACGGTGACTGCCAACGTGCTGGCGCTCGGCGTCGCGTGGCAGCGCGGCCTGGTGCCGGTGAGCCTGCCGGCGCTGCAGCGCGCGATCGAGTTGAACGGTGTGGCGGTGGAGGCGAACAAGCTCGCCTTCGCGCTTGGGCGCCTGGCCGCCGCCGACCCCGCAGCCTGCGAGCGGCTGCGCGAAGGCCATTCAGGCGAACCTGTGCCGGAGGAGACACTGGATGCCCTGATCGAGCGCCACGCCGCGCACCTCACTGCCTACCAGGACGCCGCGTGGGCCGCGCGCTTCCGCAAAACCATGGTCGCGGCGCGCGAGCGCGAGTTGCGACTGGGTGCGGAGTCCTCGTTGCCATTCACGCGCGCGGTTGCGATGAGCCTCGGCAAGCTCATGGCCTACAAGGATGAGTACGAGGTGGCGCGTCTGTACACGAGCGGCGACTTTGAGCGCCAACTGCGCGATCAGTTCGAAGGCGATCTGAAGCTCGAGTTCCACATGGCTCCGCCGCTGGTTGCACGGCCGGGCAAGGACGGCGAGCCGCCGCGCAAGGTTCGGTTGGGCTCATGGATGCTGCCCGCGATGAAGTGGCTCGCCAAGGGCCGCCGGCTGCGCGGCACCACACTCGATCTTTTCGGCCGCACGGAAGAGCGGCGTTTGGAGCGTGAATCGATCGAACGCTTCGAGGCGCGAGTGGCGGAGTTGCTGCCGCAGCTCGAGGCGAAGAACCTGGCGGTGGCAGTGCAAGTGGCCCAGGTGCCGCTGTCGATGCGCGGCTACGGCCACGTGAAACTCGCCAACGCGGCGCTGGCGCGGACACGCGAAGCGGAGTTGCTGCACCGGCTGGATGCAGCGCGCTATCCGGCGCCGCCGAGGGTGGCGCAGGCGGGGCAGTTCAAGGGGGTGGTGGTGACGGCAGGGCGTTGATGCGCTCGGCGACGCGCTGGAGTCTCGACCGCATGTCGACTGCCCGAGCGGGCAAGGCCGTGGACGGGAGCCCGACGAGGCGCATATGCGGCGGTCGGCGCTGCGCGCCGACTACCTTGCGCTGCTCGGGTTGGGTCGCGCTCACAACTCGCTTCACTCGCTGCGCTCGTTGCGCTCAGACAGTGTTCGCGAGTCAGTTTACGAAGCGCACGAGTACGCGCGCTGACCCCAACCCTGCGCTGCTCAGGGCCGCATGTGCGCCCCGCCGGGCTCCCGCCCACGGCCTTGCCAGCACCAGAGGTGGCGCTCGGAGAGCTTGGAACACAAACACCGCGTCCGCAAAGGGCTGTGCGGGCTCGGTGCGGCGCGCATCTGCGGCGCTGAGCAGCGCAGGGCTTCTGGCCGCGCGCGTACTCGCGCGCTTCGTCAACTGACTCGCGAACATTGTTTGAGCGGAGCGAACGAAGTGAGCGAAGCGAGTTGTGAGCGGGCCAGAAGCCCGAGCAGCGGAAGGAAGTCGGCGCGCAGCGCCGACCGCCGCAGCTAAGCGCCGCACCGAGCCCGCACAGCCCTTTGCCGCCACCGCCACAGCCACCGCCACCGCCACCTCCATGACCGTCGCGACGAACCAATGACCGCCCGCCTTCAACCCGGCGACCTCGCCTACCTGAGCGCCGTGCGCGGTGCGCAGGTGGTCGAAGCCGCCCCCGCTGCAATGTGGTCGGTGTACCTGATGCTCGTGATGGTGGCCGCGGCGCTCGGCTGGGCTGCGGTAGCGAAGGTGGATATTGTGGCCAAGGCGCCTGTGCGCATCATTCCCGAGGGGCGCGAGCAACTCATTGCCAGCCTCGAAGGCGGCATCCTGCGTGAGCTCTTGGTGCGCGAGGGTGAACAGGTGCGCCGCGGCCAGCAACTGGCCACGCTAGACCCCACGCGCGTGGAGGCGCAACAAGCCGAAGGCCAGGCCAAACGTGTGGCCCTGCTCGGGGCGGTGGCGCGGCTCAGCGCCGAGGCCACTGGCCGACTGCTCACCTTTCCGCCCGAAGTGAAGAAGTTGCCGGCCCTGGTGCAGGGCGAGAGCGAGAGCTTCGAGGCGCGCAAGCGTGCACTCGACGAAGGCGTGGCCTCGAATCAGCGCAGCATCGGCCTGCTCAATGATGAACTGGCGATGGCCGAACGCATGGCGCAGCGCGGCCTCATGAGCGAGGTGGAGGTGATGCGCCTGCGCCGCCAGGTGAACGACCTGCGGCTGGGCAGCGCCGAGCGCATCAACCGCTTCCGCCAGGACGCGAGTGCCGAGCTCGTGCGCGTGCGTACGGAGTTGTCGCTGCTCGAAGAGCAGATGGTCGTGCGCGACGATGCGATGAAGCGCACGGTCATCGTCTCGCCCGTGAACGGCATCGTCAAGCAGATCAAGAACAACACGCTGGGTGGCGTGGTCGCGGCCGGCGCGCCGATCATGGAACTGGTGCCCGTGGGCGCGCGCGTGCTGGTGGAGGCGCGTGTCAAGCCCGCCGACATCGGCTTCGTGAAGGTGGGGCAGCCGGTGGCGATCAAACTCTCGGCCTATGACGCGACGATCTACGGCGCGCTCAAGGGCCGTGTGGTCTCGATCAGCCCCGATGCGCTCGGCGACCCCGAACGTGCAGCCAACGCCGACGGCACCTGGTACCGGGCCTTGGTGGACGCCGACCGCGAGCGCTTCAAGGCCGGCGAGGGTCAGCACGCGAGGGCGCTGGAAGTGCTGCCGGGCATGACCGGCACCGCCGAGATCCGCACCGGTGAACGCACGGTGCTGGAGTTTTTGGTGCGGCCGATGCTGCGTACGCAAGAAGCATTCAGGGAACGTTGAACAACACCGCCACTGCCACGTGCGAGCCCTGACGCGCGATCGCGCCGGCGGTGAGGCCGCGGTCGTCGCGACCGGTTTGCCGGCGAAGCCGGCCGCCATCAATGGCGTGATGCCCGTCGGCGAGCCCAGGCCAGGTTCAGCCGCGCAGAAACTCAGAGGTGCAGCCAGCGCGCTCCGAGCACGCCCGCCCAGGTGAGCGCGGCCAGCATGATGCTCAACATCACCGCGGCGCTGCCCAGATCCTTGGCGCGGCCGAGCAAGGGGTGACGCTCTTCGCTCACGCTGTCGGCCAAGGCCTCGATGGCGGAGTTGAGCAGCTCAACCACCCACACCAGCACGATGACCGCGACCAGCGCCAGCGCTTCGAGCGGAGTTGCCGCCAGCCACCATGCGAGCAGCATCAGCGGCACGCCCACGGCAAGTTCCTGACGGAACGCCGCCTCGTGCCGCAGTGCTGCCATGAAGCCGGCCCGCGAGTAACCCGCCGCGTGCCAGATGCGGGCCAGCCCGCCGCGGCTCTTGAATTGATTCACCACCGATGCAACGGCCCGTGCTTGAAGGGCCGGGTCAGGCCGCGCCCTTGTCCTCGACCCGTGGCCCGGGGGCGGCCGCGCTCGGGGTGTCGGGGCCCGCCGTGCCGGCGGCCGGCTCTTCGGGCGATCTTGCAGGCGCCGCCGCAGGCACCTCCTCGGGCGCCTTGGTCTGCTTGATGAAGATCTGCGCGGCGATGATGCCGAGTTCGTACAGGATGCACATCGGCACCGCGAGTGCGAGCTGCGAAATCACGTCAGGTGGCGTCACCACCGCGGCGATGATGAAGCTGGCGACGACGAAGTAGCCGCGGAACTTCTTCAACTGGTCGATGGTGACGATGCCGATGCGCGCGAGCACGACCACCGCCACCGGCACCTCGAAAGCGATGCCAAAGACCAGAAAGAGCGTGAGCACGAAGCCGAAGTACTGCTCGATATCCGGCGCCGCGGTGATGGCGCTCGGCGCGAACGCCTGGATGAACTTGCTCATCCCGGGGATGACGAGGTAGTAGCAGAACGCCACGCCGGCGATGAACAGCACCGTGCTGCTGACCACCAAGGGCAGCACCGTCTTCTTCTCGTGCGAGTACAGGCCGGGTGCCACGAACGCCCACACCTGGTACAGCACGTAGGGCAGCGCCACCATGAAAGCGGCCATCAGCGTGATCTTCAGCGGCACCAGGATGGGCGAGATCACGTTGGTCGCGATCAGCGTCGCGCCCTTGGGCAGGTACGCCACCATCGGCGCGGCGAGGAAGTCGTACAGCCCGGCCGGGCCCGGCCACAGGCACAGCCCACCGAAGACGATGCCGATGGCGATGAAGGCGCGGATGAGCCGGTCGCGCAACTCCACCAGGTGCGAGACGAACGGTGCCTCGGTGCCTTCGAGCTCGTCGCGCTTGGCGTCCTTGTCGGGTTCGCTCATCGAGAGAGGGGCCGTGGCCGGTGCCGGGCCACGCGCGCTGCACCCGACTGGGCCTGCCTGCGCACGCCGTTGCGTTGTTTGTACCACTGCGGTGTGGCGCCCCGCTTGAGGCGCCAGTTCTTCTTCGGGTGCCGGTACTGCGGCGGCGGGGGCGGCAGTGGGTCGGAATAGCCCAAATTTCCGCTCTCGCCGCTGCCATCTCCGATGCCGGCCGTGGCCGAGGACCAGGTGGTGTCGAAGGCCGAGCGAGCCGAGTCGACTTCCGTTTGCACACCGGTCTGCACATCGCGCGCGGCCTGCTCGATGTCGCCCTTCATCTTCTTGAGCTCGTCGAGTTCGATGCTGCGGCTGACCTCGGCCTTCACGTCGGCGACGTAGCGTTGTGCCTTGCCCAGCAAATGGCCCATGGTGCGGGCCACACGCGGCAGCTTCTCGGGGCCGATGACGATGAGCGCCACCGCGCCGATGAGCGCGAGCTTGTCGAAGCCGAAGTCGATCATGGGAGCGGCCGATGCGCCCTTACGCGGCGGGCGTGGCGGGCGGGCGTGGCGGGCTGGTGTGGCCTGGGGGCGTGCCGGGCTGGGTTGTGGGTCACCCTGGTCTTGGCGCTATGGGCCAGGCCTCAGGTCTTGGTCTTGGCTTCGACGTCGACCGTATTCGCGTCGACCTTCTTCGCGGTGGTGGTCACCTGCGCAGGTGCTTCAGCCGCGGCGCCGGGCGCCGCGGCACCACCTTCGCCTTCGGTGCCCGCCTTCATGCCGGACTTGAAGCCTTTGACGGCACTGCCGAGGTCTTCGCCGATGTTGCGTAGCTTCTTGGTGCCGAAGATCAGCACGATGACCAGCAGCACGATTGCCCAGTGCCAGATGCTGAAGGAACCCATGTTCAAACTCCACGAAAGGGGAGCGAGCATTCTAGGGGAGACCCGCATGTCCCCCGCATGTCCCCTGCATGTCCCCCGCATGTCCTCGGTGTGTCCCCATGTTCTCGCGGGCTGAGCCGCGCTCAGCCCCGTGCCCAGGGCCTGGGCCCGCCCATGACATGCATGTGTAGGTGCTGGACCTCCTGGTGCCCGTCGCGCCCGGTATTGATCAGCGTGCGGAAACCATTGGTCACACCCAGTTGCTTCATCAGCCGCGGTGCCAGGCCAAGCATGGCCCCGAGCAGCGCGTCGTGCTCGGGGCCCACGTCGGCCAGCGTGGCGATGTGCTGCTTGGGGATGATCAGCACATGCACCGGCGCCCAGGGGTTGATGTCGTGGAACGCGAGCAGTTGCTCGTCCTCGTGCGCCTTCTTGGACGGGATCTGGCCGGTGACGATCTTGCAGAAAATGCAGTTCGGATCGGGTGCGTTCATCGTGATGACTCAGGGTTCGGCGGGCATCGGCATCGGCCGCTGCTCGGCAAAGGCCCACCAGCCGCGGATGAAGCGGTAGAGGTACCACAGCCCGACCACCGACCAGGCCACGTAGCCCGGAAAGACAAAGATCAGCCACAGCGGCGCGGTGAGCAGCAGCCACAGCAGCGTGAGCCAGAAGCTGTGCCATTGCCAGCGGTAGTGGCTGGCGTAGAAGCGGTCGGGCAACGCGCCGCGCTTGACCACGTTCATGACGATGGCGACCACGGAAAACAACCCCGCGGAGAACCAGGACAAGGTGTGTAGCCCGTACATCACGTGCGTGAGCAGGCGCAACTGGTCCTCAGCCGGGTTCGAGTTGGCGGACGAATCGGTGTGCGCGGGCGTGGGCCAGGGCGAGTTCATGTGTCGGATTCCCGTGGCGGGTGGGTGCGGCCGGGTGCCTCGCCGCGTGGCCGGGTGTTGGACTCGTGGTCGCGTACGCGCGCCTTGCGCAGTGCAACCTCGTCGAGCCCGGAGAGGCCTTCGCGCCGCGTGAGTTCAGCCAGCACATCGGCCGGCCGCGCACCCAGGTGCGCCAGCGCGATCATCGAGTGGAACCACAGGTCGGCAACCTCGGCCACCAATCGCGTGCGGTCTCCGTCTTTGGCCGCCATCACGACCTCGGTGGCTTCTTCGCCCACCTTCTTCAGGATGGCGTCGGTGCCTAGGCTGAACAGGCGTGCAACGTAGCTCTTCTGCGCGTCCCCGCCGGCGGCAGGCTTGCGCGACTCGATGACCGCAGCCAGGCGCGCGAGCGTGTCGTCGCCGCTCTCGCCTGCGGCGAGCGCTGGGGGAGCCGATGCCGGGGGGCTCACTTGTAGATGCGCTCCGGGTCTTTCAGCACGGGCTCGACGACCGACCAACGCCCGCCCTCGAGCTTGCTGAAGAAGCAGCTGTGACGCCCGGTGTGGCAGGCGATGCCGGGTTCGTGCCCGAGCTGAGACACGGTGAGCAGCACCACATCCTGGTCGCAATCGAGGCGGATCTCGTGCACCTTCTGCACGTGGCCCGATTCCTCGCCCTTGCGCCACAGGCGGCCGCGCGAGCGGCTCCAGTACACCGCCTCGCCGCCGGTGGCGGTGGCGGCCAGGGCGGCGCGGTTCATCCAGGCCATCATCAACACGTCCTTGCTGCCGTGCTCCTGCGCGACAGCAGGCACCAGGCCTTCGGCGTTCCATTGCACGGCGTCTAGCCAGTCGAGCCGTTCAGGCTGTTCTGGCTGTTCTGGCTGCGATCCGGGTCGGGTCACGGGCAGGGCCTTGTCATCCATGCGTTCAGTTTAGTGGCTGGCTCAGTCGCCGCGGTGCGTGGCGCCGGTGTAGCCACGCTCCTGCGCGAACCAGGCGAGGACCGGCACCGTGCCAGGCAGCACCGGCACCACATCCACCGGCAGCGTCTGCCAGGCCATCTGCTGGCCCTCGCGCATCTCGAAGCGGCCGCTCCAGGCGAAGACCTTGCAGAAGTGCAGCCGCACCAGCGCATGCGGGTAGTCGAAGACCTCGACCTGCCAGCGTGCGGCGCCGGCGATGGTGATGCCGAGTTCTTCGTGCAGTTCGCGTGCCAGCGCGGCTTCGATCGTCTCGCCCGCTTCGACCTTGCCCCCGGGGAACTCCCAGTAGCCGGCGTAGGCCTTGCCCGGCGGGCGCGAAGTGAGCAGGAAGTGGGCGTCGCGGCCGGCGCCGTCGATGAGCACACCCACCGCCACGTCGATGGGCTCGCGCGTGGGCGTGTGGCTGGCCACTGCGCGCTCAGCCCACGTGGCGGGCGCCGTAGTCGCGGGCGAACTGTTGTGCCACGCGCCCCGATCGCGAGCCGCGCTCCAGTGCCCAGACGAGTGACTCCTTCTGCGCCGCGCCGATCTCGCCTTCGGGCACGCCAAAGACGCGCAGCCATTGCGCGACGATGGCAAGGTACTCGTCCTGCGAGAACGGGTAGAAGCTGATCCACAGGCCGAAGCGCTCAGACAACGAGATCTTCTCTTCCACCACCTCGCCCGGGTGCACCTCGCCATCCGGGTGGTGCTTGTAGGAGAGGTTCTCGTCCATGTACTCGGGCAGCAGGTGGCGGCGGTTGCTGGTGGCGTAGATCAGCACGTTCTCGCTGCTTTGCGCCACGGAGCCGTCGAGCACGCTCTTGAGCGCCTTGTAGCCGGGTTCGCCCTCGTCGAAGCTCAGGTCGTCGCAGTAGACGATGAAGCGCTCGGGGCGCTCGGCCACGAGGTCGACGAGGTCCGGCAGGTCCACGAGGTCGGCCTTGTCGACCTCGATCACGCGCAGTCCGCGCGGCGAGAACTCGTTCAGGCAGGCCTTGATGAGCGAACTCTTGCCGGTGCCGCGTGCGCCCGACAGCAGCACGTTGTTGGCGCCGCGGCCGGCCACAAACTGCTCGGTGTTGCGCACGAGGCGCTCTTTCTGGCCGTCGATCTCCTTCAGGTCAGTCAGGCGAACGCCGGCGGCGTGGCGCACCGGCTCCAGCCGGCCGGCACCACCGCGCTTGCGGTAGCGAAAGGCGGTGCTGGCCGACCAGTCGGGTGCCGCCAGTGGGCCGGGCAGCCAGCGGTCGAGGCGATCGAGCAGCGCATGGGCGCGCGTGACCAGCGCGTCGAGTGGATTGGTGGACATGCGATCAGTGTATGCAGCCGGGTAGACGGGATCAGACGGGATCAGACGGGATCAGGAAGGGATCAGGAAGGGATCAGGCGATTGGGGCGTCAGCGGTGTGCTGGGGGATGTGTGCCCGCCGCCATCGGCCACTCGCGGACCAGCCCGTCGGCCACGACGAACACACGTTCGCCCGACAGCGGACGCAGCACGTGACTGCCGGTGAACTCACCGAAGGCGGGCAACACGCCACATTGCGGGCCCAGGTGAAAACACGGCAGGCGCAAGCGGCCGGGCCCGCGGCCGCCGAGCACGACAGCGGGGTGCACATGCCCGGCCAGCACATAGCGCCCGGGCACGCTCTGTGGCTGGTGGGCAAGGGCAAGGCCTGGGGCAAGGTCGTACGGCTCGCGCACCACCTGCACCTGCCAGGCCGCGGGGGGCGCGCCGGCGTGATCGTCATGGTTGCCGGCCACGAGCATGAGCGCCACGGTGCCATGGGCGGCCCGCCAGGCGTCAAACGCCTGCAGCGGCGCGCCGCTCTTCGCATCGGCCGAGTGCAGCAGGTCGCCCAGCACCACCAGCCGCTGGGCGGACGTGAGCTTCAACAGCGCTGTCAGTCGTGCCAGCGTGCCGCCGGTGGTGGCCTCCGGCACCGGCGCGCCCAAGCGTCGAAAGCTGGCGGCCTTGCCGATGTGCACATCGGCCACCAGCACGGTAGAGAGGCCGGGCAGCCAGACCGCGCGCTCGGCGAGCAGCAGAGCAGGTGTCCCACCCAGGCTCAGGGTGACGGAAGAGCCTGCCGCAGGCGCTACGCCGGCGGCGGCAGCAGCGTGCAAATCTTCAGCGTCGGAATGAAGGCCAGCGCCGGCCAGCACCCGCGCGGCCGGCGCGGCCACGCAAACGCTCAAGGCGCCAGGCGCATCAGCGCCGGCTCCAGGTGTTCGGTGGGCGTTCGTTTGAAACCGCTGCGCGCATAACGCTGCAGCCGCCCGACGATGAATGAGGTCAGCGCAGAAGCGACGGCCTGCGCCTCCACCGTGGGCGTGGTCGCGCCGGCGGCCTCGGCAGCGGCACGCAGGCAGCCACGCAACTGCGACTCCACGCGCTCGAAGAACTGGTTCATGCGGGCGTTGAGCCGTTCGTGCTCAAGCACCAGCGCGTCACCCACCATCACCCGCACCATGCCCGGGTTCTTCTCGCCGAACTGCAGGATCACGGTGGCGATCTTGCGCGCCTGGGCTGCGGGAGAGGACTCACGCTCGATGAGCTGGTTGACGAGCGCGAAGACGCTGCCCTCGATGAATTCGATGAGGCCCTCAAACATCTGCGCCTTGCTGGCAAAGTGGCGGTAGAGCGCCGCTTCGCTCACCCCGAGCTTCGCCGCCAGCGCGGCGGTGGTGATGCGCTCGGCGCCCGGCTGTTCGAGCATCGCGGCCAGCGTCTGCAGAATCTGCAGCCGGCGCTCGCCTGGCTTGGGGCGCTTTCGCTTGGCCGCGGCGGCCGGGCCCGGCGCGGCGGGCGCTTCCGCAGCTTCGGAGACCACAGGGGCCTCGGCATCGTCCGCAGCGGCAATCTTTGGCAAGGCAGACATCGGGGGCGGCGCGGCGGTCTCGGGCAACGAACTAGGGGGGACGCAAAGATTCTGGCACAGGGGGGTTTGCAGGCGCGGTGCAGGTAAACACTGACAAACTTGTGTGCCCTCCGGCGCGTGGGCGTCTCACCCCCGCAACAGTTGACTCAGGCGCCGCACGCGCCGGTCGACATAGGCCGGGCGCCCGGCAGCCGGGCACATGCGCGGCCCAGCGGCACTGGCGCGCAGCCAGCGCTGCATCCACACGGTGCGCATGCCGACGCTGCGCGCTGCCTTCTGGTGCTCGAGCGTGTCTTCCACCAGCACGCAATGCCGAGGATGGACGCCCATGCGCACGGCCATGTGCCCGAGCATGCGCGCATCGGGCTTCGGACGCCAGTGGCCGAACATGCGCATGTCTTCGATCGACCACACCGCGTCGAACAGCGGCGCGATGCCCAGCACGCCAAGCACACGGGCCGTGTAGGCCGCCGGAGCGTTGGTGAGGATGCAACGCCGGCCGCGCACACGCGCCAGCGCATGCAGGTCATGGGCGTGCCCGTACACCCGTTGCTCCAGCCCTGGCAGCCGATGCGCATGGTGCAGAAAGTGGGCTGGCTTCACGCCGTGGTGCCGCACCAGCCCCGGCAGGGTGGCGCCGTAGCGCTGCCAGTAGCGTTGGCGCAGGGCAGCCGCCTCGGCGTGCGAAAGCCCGAGCTGCTCCACGATGTAGCTCGTCATGCCCTCGTTGATGCCCGCGTACGACGAAAACGTCGCGTCGTGCAGCGTGTTGTCGAGGTCGAAGAACCAGACTTTGGCGCGCACCGGTCGACTATCGGCAGTTCCCGCGGACCAGCGGCGACAAGCGCGACGCACGAATGGCACCCAAGCCGCCCAGCCAAGCCGCCGCCACGGAACCCGCTTTGCCGGGCCGCTGGCGGCGCCTCCCTGGGGCGGAGGCGCCGAAGGCGCTTCGGGGGCGGCTCATCTAGTGCGAACGGATCTTCGTGCCATACGGCGGATCGGTCAGGATCTCCAGCAGCAACGCATGCGGCACGCGGCCGTCGACGATGTGCACCGCGTTCACGCCGCTCTTGGCCGCATCGAGCGCGCCGCTGATCTTGGGCAGCATGCCGCCGCTGATGGTGCCGTCGGCGAAGAGCGCGTCGATCTCGCGCGCGCTCAGGTTGGTGAGCAACTTGCCGTTCTTGTCCAGCACGCCGGGCGTGTTGGTCAGCATCAGCAGCTTCTCGGCCTTGAGCACGGTGGCGAGCTTGGCCGCCACCAGGTCGGCATTGATGTTGTAGCTCTCGTTCTTCTCGCCGAACCCGATTGGGCTGATGACGGGGATGAACTGGTCGTCTTGCAGCGCCTGCACCACGCTCGGGTCGATGGCGGTGATCTCACCCACCTGCCCGATGTCGTGTTCCTTGTTCGGGTCACTCTTGTCGGGCATCTTGAGCTTGTGGGCGCGGATGAGTCCGCCGTCGCGCCCGGTGAGGCCCACCGCCTTGCCGCCGGCGGCGTTGATCAGGCCCACGATCTCCTGCTGCACCTCGCCGGCCAGCACCCACTCGACGACACCCATGGTCTCGGCGTCGGTGACACGCATGCCCTGGATGAAGGTGCCTTTCTTGCCCAGTCGCGACAGGGCTTCGTCGATCTGTGGGCCGCCACCATGCACCACGATGGGGTTCAGCCCCACCAGCTTGAGCAGCACCACGTCTTCGGCGAAGTCCTGCTTGAGCGCGGGGTCGGTCATGGCGTTGCCGCCGTACTTGATGACCAGCGTCTTGCCGTGGTACTTGCGGATGTACGGCAGCGCCTGCGAGAGGATCTCGGCCTGGTCGCGCGGCGTGATGTGACGCAGGTCGTGGTCGTGCGGCTGGCTCATGGTGCGGTGGGGCTGTTGGGGCAGAGATGTCCCGCCTCATTGTAGGGATGGGCCTACGCGCCAGCCTCGTGTGCGGCGCCCGCCCGGTGCCCCTGGGCATGGCCATTGCTGGGCGGCGAAGGCGTGCGCTGGGCAACGGTTCAACGCCACGCAGCCTGGACGCCATGGTTTTGGCACACTCTGCGTTGCGGGGCTGCCGTTGCGCGCCCATGCAGGAGACCGCCATGAAGCTACTGTGGACGCTCGTCAGCACCCTCACCTTGGCCGCCGCAGCCTGGGCGCAGGTGCCGGCCACGAACGGGGAGGTGACCAAGGTCGACAAGGCCGGGGCACGGCTGACGATCAAGCACGGCGAGATCAAGCACCTGGACATGCCACCGATGACGATGGTCTTCCGTTTGCGCGATCCCAAGGCCCTGGACGGGCTGGCGGCAGGCGACCGCGTGCGCTTCACGGCCGAAAAGATCGACGGCCAGTTCACCGTCACATCGATCAGCAAGGCGCCTTGAATTCAGGTCACCTGGGTGCACGCGCCCGGTTTGCCCCGGCTGGCCTGAACGGCATGCATTGCGCGGCTTGAACACCCACCGGCACGACCTCGGCCTCTTTGGCCACAGCCATGTCTTCGTCGAAGAAGGCGTGGCGACGCGCCAGCGTGCGCTGGGCTGGGTGGTAGCGCTCACCCTGGTCACGATGGTGGCCGAACTCATCGCGGGCTGGTGGAGCGGCTCGCTTGCGCTCACTGCCGACGGCTGGCACATGGGCACGCACGCGTTCGCGCTGGGTGGCGCCTGGGTGGCCTACGAACTCTCGCGCCGTGCCGGTGCGGGTTATGCCTTCGGCGGCTGGAAGATCGAGGTGCTGGCGGCCTACACCAGTGGCATCGCGCTGCTGGCAGTGGCGTTGTGGATCGTGGTCGACGCCGTGGTGCGGCTGCTCGACCCGCGGCCGATCGAGTACGGCACGGCGCTGGCGGTGGCGGTGGTCGGGCTTGCCGTCAACGTCGTGAGCGCGTGGCTGCTGATGCGGGCCGGCGGCCACTCGCATGCGGACCACGGCCATAGCCATGGCCATAGCCATGACCATGACCATGACCAGGGCCAGGGCCAGGGCCACGGGCATCACCACGGGCACGAGCAAGAGCGCAAGCACGAGGACCACAACTATCGCGCCGCCACCCTGCACGTGCTGGCCGATGCGCTGACCTCGGTGCTGGCCATCATCGCATTGGCTGGAGGCGCCGCTTTCGGCTGGCGCTGGCTCGACCCGGCGGTGGCGCTGCTGGGAGCGCTGGTCATCGCACACTGGTCCTTCGGCGTGCTGCGCGGCAGCGCACGTGCACTCGTCGATGCCACCTCCGACCCCGCGCTGGAGCGGCGCATCCGCGAGGCCATCGAGTGTGATGCCGACGCGCGGGTCAGCGACCTCCATGTGTGGCAAGTGGGCTCGGCGGCCTGGTGCGCGGCGCTGTCCGTGGTGGCCGACGCCCCGTTGGCCGCCGCCAGCTACCGCCAGCGGCTGGACGGCATCACGCCGCTGCGCCACGTGACGGTCGAGGTGCATCGCTGCCCGGGTTGTGGTGAGTGACCGTGGCCGTCGCCTGGAGACTGACATGAGCGTGAGCGGCGCCCTGCGGACCCGAACCCGGCCGTCGCTCCCACGCCGAGGGCACACGGCCGCGACCTATACGATTCAGAGCCCCAAAGGAGACACCCCATGAGCACCCTTGCCACACTCGCCAACCACCAGGTTCGGCTGGCCGCGCGCCCGGTCGGCATGCCAAAACCCTCCGACTGGCAGTTCACCCAAGAGCCCGTGGGCGAGCCCGACGTGGGCGGCCTCGTGGTCAAGGTGCTCGCGCTGTCGCTCGACCCGGCCATGCGCGGCTGGATGAACGACGGCAAGAGCTACATCAAGCCGGTGGGCATTGGCGAGGTGATGCGTGCCGGCGGCATCGGTCGCGTGGTGGCTTCGAAGAACCCGGCGTTCGCTGTCGGCGATGTCGTCACCGGTGGCCCAGGCGTGCAGGAGTACTGGAACCTGCCGGGTGACCAGGTCAAGCGTTCGGGCCTGGCCAAGATCGACCTGCGCGCGGGCAGCATCGGCCAATGGCTCAACGTGCTCGGCATGCCGGGCATGACGGGCTATTTCGGCTTCATGGACGTGGGCCAACCGAAGGCGGGCGAGACGCTCGTGGTCTCCGGCGCCGCGGGCGCCGTCGGCCAGACCGTCGGCCAACTGGCCAAGGTACGCGGCCTGCGGGCCGTGGGCATTGCGGGCGGACCTGCCAAGTGCGATTGGGTGGTCAAGGAACTGGGCTTCGACGCCTGCATCGACTACAAGGCCCCGGCCCCGGCCGGCGTGCAGCGCTGGGACCCGGTGCGCGAAGGCCTCAAGCAGCATTGCCCCAACGGCGTCGACATCTACTTCGACAATGTAGGCGGCGACATCCTCGATGCCGTGCTTGCGCGCATCAACCGCAAGGCACGCATCATCATCTGCGGCGCCATCAGCCAGTACAACAACGAAGGCGCGGTGAGCGGGCCGAAGAACTACCTCTCGCTGCTGGTCAATCGCGCGCGCATGGAAGGCATCGTCGTCTTCGACTACGCCGAGCGCTACCCCGAGGCGGTCAAGGAGATGGCCGCGTACCTCAAGGATGGGCGCATGAAAAGCCGCGAAGACGTGGTCGTGGGTGGCGTGCGCGCCTTTCCCGAAACGCTGCTCAAGCTGTTCAATGGCGAGAACTTCGGCAAGCTCGTGCTCGAGGTCGCCAAGGACTGAGGGCTACAGACCCTTCAAGAGATCGGGCAGTACGCGTTGCAGCGAGCGCGCGAGCGCCTCGCGCAGCAGGGTCACTTTCTGCTCGGCGCTGAGGTAGGACCATGGGTCGACTTTTCCCGTCGACTCCATCGCGCCGAGCAGGAACTGCTCGTCGATGGTGTGGCTGCGCACGACCTTGGCGCTGTCGGTGTCCATCAGCGTGAGTTCGAGGAGCACGTGCGGGCCGAGCGCGCCGTTGGAGACGGCGCCGGTATTCGGGTCGCGCACCTTGTACTCGGCATCGAGGTAGAAGCCGAGGCCATCGACGCGCCCGCGGCCGCTTCCGATGGTGCTGCCATCGCCGGTGAGCAGCCTCACCTCGCCGCGCTGGCGCGTGAGCAGCAGCACGTGCGACAAGCGCCGATCGCGCACCGCCTGCAGGATCCACCCCGGCAGCGCGCCATCGCGCGCGCCCGCAGCGATGTGCCGCTGCTCGGCGGCCGGTAGCGTGGTGTTGGTGCCGAAAGGAATCACCGCGATGCCCGGCCGCAGCTTGCCCGCGGCTGCGCGCACTTCGCGCCCGGCGATGATGTCGAAGCCAATGTTGCGGTACTCGAGGGTCTCGCGCCGGGCGCCTTGGACTCGCGTATCGGTGGGTGTGGCGGCGATCGTGACCTCGATGCCGTCGCCGAGCAGTGAAAACACGCCCAGCGTCGAGATGGGTCGCAAAGCCTGTTGCGCACATGCCGGCCCGGCCGCCCCCACCCAGGCAAGGGCAAGCAGAACCCCGCAGCAGCGATTCATCCACCCCCCAGCCACACCCTCGCGCCATAACCCGCGGCGCCAGCCGTCGGGTCGATGGCGCAGCGAGCAGGGCCTCGCGCGCAACGCGCAGGACCTGCTCAAAAGTGGATCCCCCGCATCATCTGCGACATCGCGATGGCCTCCGGCGACAGTGCCGCCTTCGGTGCCTTCTCGCCGCGCGCCGCGGCGCTGTCGGGGAACATGCGGAAGGTGGTGTTCATGACGATCTGCGTCACACGTGGCGCCAGCGCGTACAGCACGGCGCCGAAGGTGCCCAGCCGTGTGGCCACGCGCACCGGCTTGTTGATGCAGGCGTCGGTCACCATCGCCGCGGCGTCCTCGGGGTCGAGCAGCGGCATGCTCTCGTAGATCTTGGTCGGCGCCGTCATCGGCGTGCGCACCAGCGGCATGTTCACGGTGGTGAAAGTGACGCCGGTGTCGGCGAACTCGCTGCTGGCGCAGGCCGTCCAGGCATCCAGCGCCGCCTTGCTGGCGACGTAGGCCGAGAAGCGCGGCGCATTGACCAACACGCTGATGCTGCTGATGTTGACCACGTGCCCCTTCTTCTTGGCCACCATGCCCGGCAGCAGACCCATGGTGATGCGCAGCGCACCAAAGTAGTTGAGCTGCATCGTGCGCTCGAAATCGTGGAAGCGGTCGTAGCTGCTCTCGATGGCGCGCCGGATGCTGCGCCCGGCGTTGTTGATGAGGAAGTCGACGCCGCCGTGTTTCTCCTCGAGCAGCTTGACGAACTCGGCGCAGCTCTCGGGGTTGGCCACGTCCACCGGGTAGCTGTGCACCTGCGGGTTGGGATTGCCCTTCTCGCGCGCGAAGGCGACGATCTCCTTCACCGCCTCGGCCAGCTTGCTCTCGTCACGCGCACAGATAAGGGTGATGGCGCCGGCCTCGGCGAACTTCATGCTCGTCGAAAGCCCGATGCCCGAACTGCCGCCGGTGACCAGCACCACCTTGCCGGCCACCGCGCCCTTGAGGCTGCGGTCCTTGAACAGGTCCGGGTCGAGGTGCCGCTCCCAGTAGTCCCAAAGCACCGACGCGTAGTCGCGCAGGTTGGGGCATTCGATGCCGCTGCCCTTCAACGCTGCGTCGAGCTCGCGGCGGTCGAAGCGGGTGGGGTAGTTGACGAAGGTGAACATGTCCTCGGGCAGGCCGAGGTCCTTCACCACCGCGTTGCGGATGCGGCGCACCGGGGCCAGCGCCATCATTCCCTTCTTCACGCTCTTGGGCACGAAGCCGAAGAGAGCCGCATTGACGAAGAGGTTCATCTTCGGCGCGTGCGCGGCGCGGCTGAAGATGTCGAGCACGTCGCCGACGCGGTAGCCCATGGGGTCGACGAGGTGATAACACTTGCTGGCCTGGTTGGCTTTCAGGTGACTGATGTGGTCGATGCACGCGACCACGAAATCCACCGGCACGATGTTGATGCGTCCGCCCTCCAGACCGATGGCCGGGAACCACGGCGGCAGGATCTGCCGCATGCGCTGGATGACCTTGAAGAAGTAGTTCGGGCCGTCGATCTTGTCCATCTCGCCCGTTTTGCTATCGCCCACGACGAGCGCCGGGCGGTACACCGTCCACGGCACCTTGGACTCCTTACGCACGATCTTCTCGCTCTCGTGCTTGGTCATGAAGTACGGGTGCTCGAGGTTCTCGGCCTCCTCGAACATGTCCTCGCGGAACACGCCTTCATAGAGGCCTGTGGCCGCGATGCTGCTCACATGGTGCAGGTGCCCCGCGTCCACGGCCTTGGCGAACTCGACCACGTTGCGTGTGCCCTCCACGTTCACCTGCACCTGGCTTTCCGCGTCGGCCTTGAGGTCGTAGACGGCTGCCAGGTGGTAGACCGCGTCGATCTGCCCCTTCATCGCCTTCATGGTCTCGGCCGCGATGCCCAACTTCCTCGCTGTGAGGTCACCGGCCACCGGGATCGCACGCGACTTCGCCGAGCCGTTCAGGCCCCAGTACTCGAGCAGGTCGGCCACCTTGCCCTCGCTGCCGGCGCGCAGGAGGAACGACACCGTGGTGCCGCGGCGGGCCAACAGCGTCTTGACCAGGCGCTTGCCGATAAAACCGGTGGCGCCGGTGACGAAATAATGCATCGCGGTTCTCCTGACAGACGGGTGTGGATTGGTGTGGACGGGCGCGGTGGCCACGGGGCGGATTTCCCGGGGCAAGGATAGAGCGCACTCACTAGACAATCAGGCTGCGTCTGACGCGGGTGAACCCTATATTCGCCGCGCACGGTCGCACGAGCACGAGCACCAGCAACCGCAACCGCAACCGCAACCGCAACCCTCCGAGGAAGCCCCATGGTCAAGAAAATCTCCAAGTCCGCTGCCACTGACAAGTCCGCCCCGGTCGGCGGTGGCGCCAAGGGCGGCATGAACACCCAAAAGCTCGCTGCTTCGGTCAAGGACTCGGCCCAGCAGATCTGGCTGGCCGGCATGGGGGCGTTCTCCAAGGCACAGGAGGAAGGCGGAAAGGTCTTCGAGGCCCTGGTCAAGGAAGGCGTGAGCCTGCAGAAGAAGACGCAAGACATCGCCGAAGACAAGATCGCCGAGGTCACGGGCAAGATGAGCGCCATGGCAGGCACCGTCACCTCCAAGGCCGGACAGAACTGGGACAAGCTCGAAGCCATCTTCGAGCAGCGCACCGCCAAGGCGATGAGCAAGCTGGGCGTGCCCACCGCCAAGGATGTGCAGGCGCTGAGCGCCCGCCTCGACGAGCTCGCCGCCGCGGTGGCCAGGCTGGGGAAGGCGGGCAAGGTGGCCCCTGGGGTTGCCAAGAAGGCCGTCGCAAAGTCGCCGGCGCGCACCCGCAAGACTCCGACCTGACCGCGGCCCGGCAGCCGGCAGCGCAGCGCGCACCGTCGGGCGCGCCAGAGGTCACGGCCGCAGGGCCTCAAGCGGCTCTGGTGGCGGCCGATATCCGGGGTAACCTATCTCGTAGACCATGTCCGCTGCCGCCACCCCCGCCCGCCCCGACTTCGCCGCCACCGTGCCGCAGTCTTACATCGGCGCAGCGCCGGCCACCCCGGCCGAGTTGAGCCGGGGGCGCCTCATGCAGCGCTCGTTGAAGGCGCTACTCGACCAGGTGCCGCATTCGCGCGCCGGGCTGCCTCATCTGGGGGCGCTGGAGGTGGGTCTGGCCGAACACGGCACGGGCTTCGTGCAGAGCGTCTCGCAACAAGGCCTGGCCAAGATGCAGACGCAATTGCGCGTGTTGCCGCTGGACCCCGCCGATGGCTGCATTCAGGACCTGCTGGCGTTGGTGCAGCGCACCCTTCGCCATCTCGCCCGCGAGTCGCGCACGCACCAACTCTCTGCGCACGACCCTCAAAGCACGGTGGTCATCACCGAAGGCAGCGAGAGCGACTTCATGAACGCGCTGAACGAAGCGCGCGGCACATAGTCTCTGCGCTGACTGCGCTGACTGCGCTGACTGCGCGGCTTAGAGGTACCTGGACTCCAGGTGCGCCCGAAAGTGCGCCGGATTGAGCACCTCGCCGCTCGCGCGCAGCGCCAGTTCGTCGGTGCTCCAGCGGCTGGCCTGGTGCCAGATGTTCTCGCGCAGCCAGTCGAACACGGCGCCGAACTCGCCGCGTTGCAAGCGCTCGTCGAGATCGGGCATGGCGCGACGCATCGCATTGAACCATTGCGCGGCGTACATCGCGCCCAGTGAGTAGCAGGGGAAGTAGCCGAACAGCGCCTCGGGCCAATGCACGTCCTGCATCGGGCCGTCTTTGTAGTTGTTGCGCGTGTCCTGCCCCAGCAACTCCATCATCTTTGCGTTCCACAGCGCCGGGATGTCCTCGGGCTCGATATCGCCTTCGACCAGCGGACGCTCGATCTCGTAGCGCAGGATGATGTGCGCGGCGTAAGTCACCTCGTCGGCATCGACACGGATGAGCCCCGGCTTCACGCGCGTCATCAGCCGGTACAGGTTCGCGGGCTCGAACGCCGCCTGCGGGCCGAGAGCCGCCGCCACCAGCGGCGCGAGGTGGCGCACGAATCCCGGGTGCGAGCCCAACTGCATCTCGAAGCTCAGGCTCTGGCTCTCGTGCAGCGCCATCGATCGCGCGTTGGCCAGCGGCTGGCCGAGCCAGTCTCGAGGCAGGTTTTGTTCATAGCGGCCGTGGCCGGTTTCGTGCACGGTGCCCATCAGGCTGCCGAGGAATTCGTCCTCGCGGAAGCGCGTGGTCATGCGCACGTCCTCGGGTACGCCGCCGCAGAACGGGTGTGTACTCACATCGAGGCGGCCGGCCTCGAAGTCGAAGCCGAGCAGGCGCATCGCCTGGTCACACAGCGCACGCTGCTTGGCCAGCGCAAAGGGGCCCCGCGGCTGGATGACCTTCTCGTCGCGCTGGCGCGCCATCACACGCTGCACGAGGCCGGGCAGCCATTGCCTCACGTCGCCGAAGATGTCGTCCAGCCGCGCCGAGGTCATGCCCGGCTCGAAGCGGTCCATCATCGCGTCGTACTTCGTCAGGCCCGTCTCGGCCGACAGCAGGGCGGCTTCCTCGCGGCCGATGGCCAGCACCTCGTGAAAGTTGGCGAGGAAGCCCTTCCAGTCGTTGGTCGGGCGCTGCTTGCGCCAGGCGTGTTCGCAGCGGCTGGTGGCCAGTTGCTGGCGCTGCACCAGAGATTCGGGAATGGCATTGGACAGCCGCCACTCGCGCCGCATCTCGCGCAGGTTGGCGCGCTGCGGCAACGACAGCGGCTCCTGATCGGCGCGCGCCAGCTGGTCGGGCAGTTGTGGATCGGTGCGCATGCGGTGCAGCAAGGCCGCCATCTCGGCCATGGCCGCGGCACGCGCCTCCACGCCCTTGGGTGGCATGTTGGCCGCCTGGTCCCAGCCGGCGATGGACTGCAGGTGGCTGAAGTGATGCATGCGCGTCCAGTTGGTGGCCAGCGCGTCGTAGGCGGGTGTGCTCATGGTGAATATTCTGGCCCGGCAGCACCATGCCGCGCCACCTGCAAGGTCTGCAAGTTCAGAGGTTCAGCGGCCCCGGGGATGCCAAGTACAAACCGCCGACGTAGACCACGTAGCGCAGGAACTTGCCGATGGCCATGTAGCCCACGCAGGGCCAGAACGGCAGCCGCAGCCAGCCGGCCACCGCGCACAGCGGATCGCCCACGAAGGGCAGCCACGCGAGCAGGCAGGCCGGCGGGCCGAAGCGCTCGAGCCATTTCAGCGCCCGCGCGTCGAGCTTGCCGCCTTTGCTGTTGTGCGTGAGCTTGTCGTAGGCGCGTTCGGCGGCATAGCCCATCCAGTAGCTGATGGCGCCGCCGGCGGTGTTGCCCACGCTGGCCACCAGCACGGCCGGCCAGAAGAGATCCGGGTTGAGCTTGACGAGGCCAAATACGGCGGGCACGCTGGCCATCGGCAGCAGCGTGGCCGAGATCAGCGAGACGATGAACACGGCTACCAGACCCACCTGGGGCACGGCCAGTGTCGACATCAGCGAGTACAGCCAAGCCTCCATGGTGGGGATTATGGGCAGCCCGCTGCCGCGATCGGCGGTTCGCCGCAGCCCCTTCCCAAGTGCGCCGGCGCGCCGGCCCACCTCGGCGGCCGCTATACTTGCGCCTCTTTTTTGAGCACCCGGCCCGGGACGTTGGCGCTGTGCGTGCTGCCCAATCCACACCAACCCTTCGTTCGTGCCCTTGCCCGTGGCCACGCCCCTGGCCCGCACGACCCAGAACGCTGCCTCGATGCGCATTGGTTCCATCACGCTGTCCAATCCGTTCTTCGTCGCCCCCATGGCCGGAGTGACGGACAGGCCCTTTCGTTTGCTGTGCCGCCGGCTCGGTGCCGGCCACGCGGTGAGCGAGATGGTGACGAGCAAGCGCGAGCTGTGGCACTCGCTGAAGACCTCGCGCCGTGCCGACCACGAAGGCGAGCCGGGGCCGATCGCGGTGCAGATCGCCGGCGTGGATGCGCTCGAGATGGCCGACGCCGCGCGCTACAACGTCGACCGCGGCGCGCAGATCATCGACATCAACATGGGCTGCCCGGCCAAGAAAGTGTGCAACCGCTGGGCTGGCTCGGCGCTCATGCGCGACGAACCGCTGGCCATCGCCATCGTCGAGGCCGTGGTCGCGGCCTGCGCGCCGCTCGGCGTGCCCGTGACGCTGAAGATGCGCACCGGCTGGAGCGACCGCAGCGCCGGGGGCCGCAACGCATTGGCCCTGGCGCGCGCGGCCGAGGCGGCCGGCGTGGCGATGGTCACCGTGCACGGCCGCACGCGCGAGATGGGTTACGGCGGTGTCGCCGAACATCACACCGTGGCTGCCATCAAGGCCGCGCTCGCGATCCCCGTCGTCGCCAATGGCGACATTCACTCGCCGCAGCGCGCGCTCGAGGTGCTGCGAACGACTGGTGCCGATGCGGTGATGATCGGCCGCGCCGCGATGGGGCGGCCGTGGATCTTTCGCGACCTGTTGCACCTGCAGAAGCACGGCGTGTGCCCGCCGCCGCCGGCCACGCTCGAAGTGCAGCACTGGCTGGTCGAGCACCTGCATGACCACTATGCGCTGTATGGCGAATTCACCGGGGTGCGCAGCGCGCGCAAGCACATCGGCTGGGCCGTGCAAGCGCTGCCCGGCGGCGAAGCATTCCGCCGCACGATGAACCTGATTGAATCCTGCGAGGCGCAGCTGGAGGCGGTGACACGCTATTTCCAGGGACTGGCCGAGCGCCATGCGCTCTTGCCTCAGGCGCACGCCGGACGCGTTGGGCGCGTTGGGCGCGCTGAACACGCTGAACACGCTGAACACGCTGAATCCGCCGAGTCCGCCGAATCCGATCCGTCGGCTGCGCCGCCCGATGATGCGGTGGCGGCCAACGACGAAGCCGCGTCGACCCGCTGGCCCACCGCGGCCTGATGGCGAAGACGGCGAAGACGGCCAAAGAAGAACCTGGAGGCATCTCATGACCCGCAAGGCCATTGACGCGATCGTGCGCGCCAGCGTCGAAGAGTATCTGAGCGACCTGCGCGGCGCCGAACCCGATCGGCTGCACGACCTGTTCATGGCGGCTGCCGAGCGCCCGCTGCTGGACGTGGTGCTGCGCCATACCGAGGGCAACCAGAGCCGCGCCGCCGATTGGCTGGGCATCAACCGCAACACGCTGCGCCGCAAGCTGCAGGGCCATCGCCTGGTCAAGTAGCCGACAAGGCAGCCCTCGGAAAAGGCTCACCACCGTGCCCATCCAACCGCGTACCGTGCTGCTCTCCGTGTCCGACAAGACCGGTGTCGTCGAGTTCGCCCGTTCGTTGCACGACAGCGGTGTGCGGCTGCTCTCCACCGGCGGCACCGCACGAATGCTGGACGATGCCGGCCTGCCCGTGACGGAGGTGTCGGAGGTCACCGGCTTCCCGGAGATGCTCGACGGCCGCGTGAAGACACTGCACCCCCGCATCCACGGCGGCCTGCTGGCCCGGCGCGACCTGCCCGAGCACATGGCGGCGTTGGCGCAGCACGGCATCGGCACCATCGACTTGCTGGTGGTCAACCTGTACCCGTTTGCACAGGCCACCGCGCGCGCAGGCTGCACGCTGGACGAGGCGATCGAGAACATCGACATTGGCGGCCCGGCGATGCTGCGCGCCGCGGCCAAGAACTGGGCCCATGTCGGGGTACTCGTCGATCCGGCCGACTACGCCGGTGTGCTGGCCGAGGTGCGCGCCGGCGCCTTGCTGCGCTCGACGCGCTTTCGCCTGGCGCAGAAGGTGTTCGCACACACCGCCGCCTACGACGGCATGATCACCAACTACCTCACCGCGCTGGCTCCCGGAGCCGAAGACAGCGCCGGCAGCGTGCCCGAGCGCGAGGCCTACCCGGCCGTGCTCTCGTTGCAGCTGAACAAGACACAGGACATGCGCTACGGCGAGAACCCGCATCAGAGCGCCGCCTTCTACCGCGAGGCCGCCCCCGCAGCCGGCTCGCTCTCGGGCTGGAACCAGCACCAGGGCAAGGCCCTCAGCTTCAACAACATCGCTGACGCCGACGCGGCCTGGGAGTGCGTGAAGAGCTTCGATGAAACCGGGCCGGCCGGCGCCGCGTGCGTCATCGTCAAGCATGCCAACCCGTGCGGCGTGGCTGTCGGTGCCAGCCTGGCCGAGGCCTACCGCATGGCCTGGAAGACCGACCCCACTTCGGCCTTCGGCGGCATCGTCGCCTTCAACCGCCCGGTGGATGCGGCCACTGCCGAGGCGATGCAGGCGAGCAGGCAGTTTGTCGAGGTGCTCATCGCGCCGGGTTATGCGCCCGAAGCACGCGCCTTTTTCGCCGGCAAGGCCAACTTGCGCTTGCTGGAAGTGCCGCTGCCCCCGCGCGGTGCGCCGGCCACCCAAGCGCTCGATTTCAAGCGCGTGGGCGGCGGGTTGCTGGTGCAGTCGTACGATGCCAGGAACGTCGCCGCCGCCGAGTTGCGCGTGGTGACGAAGCTCTCGCCGACACCGGCACAGCTGGCCGACTTGCTGTTCGGGTGGAAGGTGGCCAAGTTCGTGAAGAGCAATGCCATCGTCTACGCTGCGGGCGGCATGACGCTGGGCATCGGTGCTGGCCAGATGAGCCGTGTGGACAGCGCGCGCATCGCCTCCATCAAGGCGGCCAGCGCCGGCCTCACGCTGGCGGGTTCGGCAGTGGCGAGTGACGCCTTCTTCCCCTTCCGCGACGGCTTCGACGTGGTGGTCGACAACGGAGCGGCCTGTGTCATCCAGCCTGGTGGCAGCCTGCGCGACGACGAGGTCATCGCCGCGGCCGACGAGCGCGGCGTGGCGATGGTGTTCACCGGTACGCGGCACTTCAGACACTGAGCAGGCACTGAGCAGGCACTAAGCAGGCACTAAGCAGGCACTGATACGAGCCGCGGCGGGCCGAAATTCAGCGCCGGCTCAAGGCGCCGCGGCCGAAGCCGATACAGGATGCATCCGCTTCCGCAGGCCGCCTTCGCGGCCGGCCTTCGGCCCATGACACCGCTGCATTCGCCGATCGTCGACATCGAAGACCCCCTCGAAGGCAGCGGCTGGCGCGTCTCGCGCCCCGACGACGAGGGCGCCCTGCACACCGAGGTGCTGAGGGAGTTGTGCGACACCGCCCGCGTGCTGCACGTGGGGAGCACCGGCGAGCGAGGCGTGCTGGCGACGTTGCAGCTTGTGGACGTGATGCAGCAGCAGCTCGTGCTCGCGAGCGACGATGATGGCATCGCCATCGCGCGTGCGCTTCAGGGACGCCCTGTGTGGGCGGCGGCGCGGCTGCACAACCTGCGCGTGCAGTTCATACTGATGGCCGCGAGCGCCACCAGTGCCACCAGCGCCACCCGGGAACGCTCGGGCCCGGGCAGCGGCGCAGGGTTCCGCATTCGCGCCCACTGGCCGCGAGACATCTACCGCACCTCGCGCCGCCGCGAGCCCCGCCTTGAGCGGGCGCCGAACTGCGCCCCGTTGGCGCGCTTCCATCACAGCAACCAACTCGTGAGCACGCGCGAGTTCACAGTGATGGATATCAGCGAGCAGGGCGCGGCGGTGCTGCTGCCTGCACGCATGTCGCCGCCGCTGCCGGGCAGCTGCATCCGCCGTGTCGAACTGGAGCTGGACGACCGACACATCGTCTTCACCGATGCCCGTGTCCAGTACATCACCGCATTGGGCCGTGGCAGCCACCGCATGGGCTGCCTGTGGGAAGGCATGCCCACCGCAGGGCAGCGCACGCTCAGGCGTTGGCCGGCCGCGGCGGCCGGCGGCACGCCAGAGCAGTCTCTGGACGAGGCTGCGCACAGGGGCGCTCACCGGGCCGCGCTCCAGGTTGCAGGTTAGTCTGTACGCGAGTCCTCGGGCGAGCCGCTTCCCGTGACCGTTCCCGCACCCCTGCCCATGTCCATGCCCATGCCCATGCCCGTGGCCCGTGGCCCGTGGCCCTGCAGTTCGACTGAGCCATCGCGCCCCGGGCCGCCTGTCGCGGTGAACTAGCATCGGCGCCATGTCTTCGGCCGCCCTCATGGGCCTGCTGCTCGCGTTCATCGCGCGGCTCATCACCGGTGCCCAGGGGCATTGGCGTGGCTGCGCCCCCAAGGCCGAGCAGCGCATCTATTTCGCCAACCACCAGAGCCACCTCGACTGGGTGCTGATCTGGGCGGCGCTGCCGCACGACTTGCGCGCCACCACGAGGCCGATCGCCGCGCGCGACTACTGGACCAAGACGCCCTTCAAGCAGTGGCTCACGAGCCAGGTTTTTAATGCCGTCTACGTCGCGCGCACACGCACCAAGGGCGCCGACGCGCCGGGCACGGCTGACGAAGACCCGCTGGAGCCTCTGGTCGAAGCGCTGAAGGCGGGTGACTCGCTGGTCATCTTTCCCGAGGGCACGCGCAGCGCCAAGGGTGATCCGATGCCGTTCAAGAGCGGGCTCTTCCATCTCGCCGAGCAGTTCCCGCAGGTGCCGCTGGTGCCGGCGTGGATCGACAACGTGCAGCGCGTCATGCCCAAGGGCGAGGTGGTGCCCGTGCCCATCTTGTGCACGGTGACCTTCGGCGCGCCGATCACGCTGCAGCCGGGCGAGGACAAGCGCGACTTCCTCGAGCGCGCGCGCGAGGCCGTGCTCGCCGAGCGGCCCCGCGTCGCCTGAACGCGCAGCCACCTTTCGATGGAACAGCTGCGCACGCTCGATGCCACCGGCCAGGTGGCGCTGCTCTTTGTCTCGCTGTTCGGCCTGCTCGTGCTGGCCAGTGGGGTGGTGGGCCTGGTCTCGCTCAAACCGATGGCCGACGAGGCCGCGCGCGAGCGGCGCAGGTGGCTGCAGCGCGACCTGCGCGCGCTGTGGATCGGCGCGCTGCTCTTCTGGCTGGCCTGGGTTTCCGGGCCCGTGGGCGCGACGCTGGGCTTTGGCATCTTCTCCTTCCTCGCGCTGCGCGAGTTCATCACGCTCGTGCACACGCGGCGTGCCGACCACCGCGGGCTGATCCTGGCCTTCTTCGTCATCCTGCCGCTGCAGTACCTGCTGGTGGGTCTGGTGCGTTTCGATCTCTTCAGTGTCTTCGTGCCGGTGTATGCCTTCCTGGCCATTCCGGTGGCGAGTGCACTGGCCGGCGACCCAGGGCGTTTTCTCGAACGCAACGCCAAGATCCAGTGGGGCATCATGGTGTGCGTGTTCGGCCTCTCGCATGCGCCGGCGCTGCTGCTGCTGGAGTTCAACGGTTACGAGGAACGCGGCGCCTTCCTCGTCTTCTTCCTCGTGATGGTGGTGGCCGCGGCGCAGGTGGTGCAGGAGCTGGCCAGCCGCAGCCTGCGCCGTCGCCCGGTGGCGCGGCAGATCGACCGCAGCTTCTCGTTGCGTGCCTTCGGGCTGGGTGTCTCGGCCGCGGCCGCGGTAGGCGCGGCGTTGTTCTGGATCACGCCCGTCGATGCATTGCGCGCAGCCGTGATGGCCGCGGTGGCCGGCGGCTGCGGCACGCTGGGCGAACTCGTCATGCGCGCGCTCAAGAAGGATGCCGGCGTGCGCTGGTGGGGCAACCGAAGCTCGGTCACCGGCGCGGTGGGCCTGCTCGACCGCGTGGCGCCATTGTGTTTTGCGGCGCCGGTGTTCTTCCATTCCGTGCGCTGGTACTTCGTGTGAGCGGCCAGACAGGCTCGGCGCCCATGCGCATCCTCGGCATCGACCCCGGCCTGCAGCGCACCGGCTTCGGCGTCATCGATTGTTCCGGGCCGCGCCTGACGTACGTGGCCAGCGGCACCATCAACACCACCGATGCGCCGCGTGCCGATCTGCCGCGGCGCCTGAAGATCATCTTCGAGGGTGTGTGCGAGGTCGTCGAGCGTTATGCGCCCGACTGCGCCACCGTCGAGATCGTCTTCGTCAACGTCAACCCGCAGAGCACGCTGCTGCTGGGTCAGGCGCGCGGCGCGGCGCTGGCGGGTCTCGTGCGCGGCGACCTGCCGGTGGCCGAGTACACCGCGCTGCAGATGAAAAAGGCGGTGGTCGGCCACGGTCTGGCCAACAAGACGCAGGTGCAGGAGATGGTGCGGCGGCTGCTCAAGCTGCCGCGCCTGCCGGGCAAGGATGCGGCCGATGCGCTCGGCCTGGCCATCACTCATGCACATGCAGGCGCCTTGCTGGCGCAGCTAGGCGCTGCCACGCCGCTGGCCCCGCGTGCGCACTCGCAGTACCGCAAGGGGCGCGCTTACTGACCGTCGCCGTTCTGAATCGAACTCGCGTTGTTGCGCGGGCGCCGTGGCTGTGGGTGATTGGACATGTGCCCGATAAAAGAAGCCCCGAGGTCGGCAGACCCCGGGGCCACAAACGTCTCGCAATGAGAACGTAGGAGGAATCGTTGCGGTGCGCTCGCGTTCAGGTGCGCGCGGCGTTCATGGCCTCGCCCCGGGCCCATTGCGCGGCCAGCGGGTCGCTGGTGGCCAGATGGTCGACGGCGCCGAGCATGCCCAGGGTCATCAACACGGCCAGCGTAAGGGCAGCGAGGCGTTGCGTGGTGGTTTGGCGGGCGGTGTTCATGGCGGGCTCCTGGGTGCGGTGGGGTGTTCGGGGTCGACTGCTGCGGGCATGTCGTTTTGTCGTTGAGTGCACTTTAGGTTCCAGACCCACCGCGGCGCCAGCGCCATACGACCGGCGGCCTGCCGTCCGCGACGGACTGCGGCTGAGCGCGATGAATGGCAACGTGTCAATTCCGTGACGCCTTTGGCTCGCGGGCCTTTCATCGACGCCCACGACCGCTGAACCCCATCAATTGAGGTCATCCCAGCCCTTTGTTCCGCGAAGCGTCTGTGGCAGTCTTTGGCCCATGCATCGCGGAGGTTGTCCGATGAGCCGTTCCACCGATCTGGTCCCTCGAGTGCAGGCCAACATCCCGCTGGCCAGCATGCGCACGGTCTTCCACGTCGGCGAGGTGGAGAAGCGCCTGGACAAGCTGCCCCCGCGCGAGCACGAGACGCTGCGTGCCACCTACGAGCGCATGCTCGAGAAGGGTGCCGAGCGCTTCCAGGTCAAGCCCTCGGGCCTTCCGGCGATGGAGCACCTCAACGACGAGCTGCCCAACTTCACCGAGGTGCTCGACAACATCCGCCGCCAGCTCGCGCTGTGCCAGGACAGCCGCGACGCGCTGGAGATCACGCCCATGCTCCTGCTTGGCCCCCCGGGCATCGGCAAGACGCATTTCGCGCGCGAGGTGTCGCGCCTGCTCGGCACGGGCCTGGGCTTCGTCTCGATGAGCAGCCTCACAGCGGGGTGGGTGCTCTCCGGTGCCAGCAGCCAGTGGAAAGGCGCGCGCCCGGGCAAGGTGTTCGAGACGCTGGTGGACGGCGTATATGCGAACCCGGTCATGGTGGTCGACGAGATCGACAAGGCACGCACGGAGCACGCCTACGACCCGCTGGGCGCCCTGTACAGCCTGCTCGAGCACGACACCGCCGGCGCCTTCACCGACGAGTTCGCCGAGGTGGCCATCGACGCCAGCCAGGTGATCTGGGTCGCCACGGCCAACGACGAGCGCGCGATCCCCGAGCCCATCCTCAACCGCATGAATGTCTTCGAGGTGCTGGCCCCGGATCACGATGCAGCGCTTTCCATTGCGCGGCGCCTGTACACCAGCATCCGCGCCACGCACGACTGGGGCCAGCGCTTCGAGCCGGAGCCGGGCGAGCCGGTGCTCGAGCGTTTGGCCACCATGGCACCACGCGAGATGCGCCGCGCCTGGATGACGGCCTTCGGCAATGCGCGCCTGGCCGGCCGCGGTGCGTTGGAGCTGGTCGATCTGCCCGAGGCTGGGCCGCGGCGCACGCCGATGGGTTTCCTGCAGTAGCGGCCGCGCAGGTCGCAGCCGTACCGGTCGCATCGGCCGCATCGGCTGCATCGGCTGCATCGGCAGTTAGGGCTGTACGGGCTGTACGGGCTGCGCAGGCCATACCAGCCAGGCGCTGACAATCGCGCCCCATGTCCATGCCCCGCTCGACACTCGCTGCCCGCACCGGGGCGTTCGTGCTTTGCGCCTGCACCGTCGGTGCGGCCTGGGCGCAGGCCAGCGCTCCGCGCCCCAAGGTGGGCCTCGTGCTTGGCGGCGGGGGTGCCCGCGGCGCCGCGCACATCGGTGTGCTGGAGATGCTCGAACGCCTGCGCGTGCCGGTCGACTGCGTGGCCGGCACGAGCATGGGTGCGCTCGTGGCCGGCGCCTGGGTGGCAGGCTTGTCGCCGGCGCAGATGCGCGAGGCCCTGGCGCGTGCCGACTGGGCCGACATGTTCCAGGACAACCCCGACTACGCCGAACTCAACCACCGCAACAAGCGCCTCTCGCAGCGCTTCCTGCCCGGCAGCGAGACGGGCATCCGCGGCGGCGACGCCGTCACGCCGCCGGGCTTGGTGTCGGCGCAGAAGATCAAGCTCTTCATCAACCGCCTCGTGCGTGCCGATATCGGCGAGGTGCGCCTGCAGGAACTGCCGCTGCCGGTGTCCATCATTGCCACCGATATCGGCACCGGCGCGCGCGTCGTGCTGCGCGAGGGCAGCCTCACGCAGGCGATGCGCGCCAGCATGTCGGTGCCGGGGCTGATGGCGCCGCTGGACCTGGACGGTCGCAAGCTGGTGGATGGCGGCCTCACCGACAACCTGCCCGTGCGCGAGGTGCGCGAGCGCTGCGGCGCCGAGGTGGTGATCGCCGTCAACGTCGGCAGCGCGCCGCTCAGGCCCGAGGAGGTGCGCGGCCTGCTCACCGTGAGCGAGCAGGTGATCGCGCTGCTCACCGAGCAGAACGTGCAGGCCACGCTCGCCACGCTGACGCCGCGCGACATCGTCATCCGGCCCGACCTCGGCAACATCACGGCCGCCGACTTCGAGCGCCATGCCGCCGCCGCCGAGCGCGGCCGCATCGCCGCCGAGGCCAGCGCCGCGCGCCTGTCGGCCCTCGCCGTGGACGAGGCGGCCTGGGCCCGCTGGCGCAAGGGCCTCGCCGCCGGCCTGCCCGACCCCGCGCGCAGCCGCCCGCGCATCGACGAGGTGCAGGTGGTGGGGCTCTCGCTCGTCAGCGAAGCGGTGGTGCGGCGCTATCTCGCGCAGGCGGTGGGCGAGCCGCTGGATACGAAGGCGCTCGACCAGGCGCTCGGCCGCGTCTACGGCGACGGCTGGTACGAGCGCGTGGACTACACCGTGATGCGCGAGGGCGACCGCACCGTGCTGCGCGTGATGCCGGTGGAGAAGGGCTGGGGCCCGGACTACCTGCGCCTGGGCCTGCAGCTGGAAAGCAACCTCAGCCAGGGCAGCACCTACCAGCTGCGCGCCGGCTACCAGCGCACTTGGATGGTGCCGCTGGGCGCCGAGCTGCTCATCGTCGGTGAACTCGGCAGCAGCACCGGCGCCAGTGTCGAGTGGCTGCAACCGCTCACCGCCGACCGGCTGTGGTTTGCCGACCTGATGGCCGAATACCGCCGCGAGCGCAGCGACTACTTCTTCCTCGAGCAGCGCGTGGCCGAGTACCGCAGCGTGCGCTCGCGCGCCGAGGTCGCCGGTGGCCTCAACCTCAGCCTCATCGGCACGCTTCGCGCCGGCTGGCGCACCACGCGCGTGAGCCGCGAGCTCGACACCGGCATCGACATCCTCGCCTCGGTGCCCGAGCGCGGCAGCGGCGGCTGGTTCGTCGGCACCGACCTCGACCGGCTCGACCGCCTGTACTTCCCGCGCAGCGGCTGGAGCGCCGCGGCCGAGTGGTACCACGGCCACACCGGCGGCGACGGCAGCGACTACACGCGCTCGAGCTTCGACCTGCGCGGCGCAGCCCCGTGGCGCGACTACGTGCTGGGCTCGCGCCTGACCTGGGTCGGTTCACCGACCGGCAGGCTGCCCATACACGATGCCGGCCGCCTGGGCGGCTTCCTGAACCTCACCGCATTCGCCAGCGGCCAGCTCATCGGCGACGACGTGGCCTACGCCCACGTGCGTGCCGAACGCATCATCGGGCGCTTGCCCCTGGGCCTGCGCGGCGACATGCGCTTCGGCATCGCGGTGGAAAGCGGCAAGGTGGCCAAGCCCTATACGGTGCAGAAGCGCAACGGCTGGCTGCATTCGTTGGCCGTGTACGTGGGCGGCGAGACGCCGCTCGGGCCGGTGTACCTGGGTGTGGGGCGCGGCAGCGGCGGCTCGACGAACGCGTACTTGTTCATCGGCACGCCTTGAAGCAGCCCCCGACCGGCGCAGGCATGAAGTCACGCGCCGGGCGAAAGCGCGTAGTCGAGTTCCTGCTGCCGGCACGCCGCCAGGGCCGCCACTGCCTAGTATGCGGTGACCGGGCGTGCAAGTCCGCGCGCGACACCACGGCAGGCCTTCGCCATGACGCACCACCGTACCGCCCTCGCCCCGACAACCACCCTGCTGTCGTGGGGGCTCGCCGCCCTGGCCGCAGGTGTGCCACTGTCCACCACCGCCACCGAACAGTTGCCCGCCGGCACCTGGCGCGCGCAACGCGCGGAGATCGTCGACCGGCGCGGCTTCGACAAGCCGATGGTGGCGATGACGATGCTCGTGCCTGCCGGCTGGCGCCAGCAAGGCGAGGTGGCCTGGACCGTGGGCGCCTTCTGCACCCGGCCCTACCAGCCGGTGCTCAAGGCAGAGTCGCCCGATGGCCGTGGCGCCATCGAACTGGCCACCGGCGAAGGCTGGGGCGCCAACAGCTTCGGTCCGGCCTCCAAAGAGTGCCCACATGCCGCCCATGGCAGCGCCGAGGTTTACCTGAAAGCCTGGGTGCAGCGCCACCGCCCCGGCGCGCAATGGCTGGATTACCGAGCGCGCCCCGAACGCAGCCGACCGGCGCAACAACAAGCACTGGCCGGCGGCGGCGGCGGCATCAAGACCTGGATCGAAACCGGCCAGGCCCTGATCGGCTACACGCAGGGCGGGCAGGCCATGCGCGAATCGCTCGCGGTCTCGATCAGCTTCATGGCCATGCAGGTGCCGATGGTCAATCGCGCGCCGATGCAATCGATCCAGGGCGAGTCGTTCGGCGTGCTCGCCTGGCGTGCGCCCGAAGGTCAGCTCGACTTCCGCCAGTTCGATGCCATGTGGCAGACGCTGAAGAGCGAGCCCGAGTGGCAGGCGCGCATCAACACCGCGACGTCCCAGATGGCGCGCGAGAACGCCGCCACGCAGGCCGAGATCGGCCGCATCAATGCCGCCACCGCGGCCGAGACCCGGGCGCACATGCAGCAGCGCGCACAGATCCGCGCACAGACCCAGGCCGAGGTGAGCGCCATCCACAGCGGCATCGCGCGTGACCGCGCCGCCAGCCAGGACCGCATGCACACCGACCGTGTGCGCGTCATTCGAGAGGTCGAGCTGTACCGCGGCAGTGGCGGCGGCGCGGCGGTGGAACTGCCGAGCCACTATCGCCACGCCTGGCGCCTGCGCGACGGCAGCTATGTGATGACCGACAGCCCGAACTTCGACCCCGGCCGCGACATCGGCGTGCAGGGTGAGCAACTGCAGCGCACACGCTGACGAAGAGGCAAACGCCATGACGACGACATGCACCCGACACCCGCACCGGTGGCTCGGCAGCGTGCTGGCGCTGAGCGTGGGCCTGGCCGGGCTCACCGAGGCACTCGCGCAGAATCGTTTCGATGCACCCCCGGCAACACCGGGTGCCGCGCCTGGCGCGCCGCGCACCGAGTCGCCGCGCGCTGACCCGGCGGGTGGCCAGACAGGTGGCCAGGGCGGCCAAGCGGGTCAAGCGGGCCAAGCGGGTCAAGCGGGTCAAGCGGGTCAGGGCCAGGCGGGCCGTGCCGAGGGCCCACGCCGCACCGGCCCGGCTATCGATGCAGGCCTGCTCTCCCGCATCGAAGCCCTGGAACGCGAAGACCAGGGCGCACGACCCACGGCCGAGTTGCACCGCGGGCCGATGCACGCAGCCACGCCCACCTCGATTCCCGGCGGGCAACTGATGACGACGCGCCAGCTGGTGGCCGCACTGGGGCAACCCGCGGGTGCGCCAGCGGGTGGGGCCGGCGGCGCGCCCGCCGGCGCCGCGCCGGCGCCGTTGATCTTCGACGTGCTCGGCGGCGCCGAGCGCCTGCCCGGTGCCTACAACGCGGTGCCGGCGTCGCAGGCCGGCAGTTTCGACGACGAAACGCAGAAGCAGTTCGGCGCCTTCCTGCAGAAGGTGACACAGGGGCAGCGCGACCGGCCTCTGGTCTTCTATTGCGCCAGCACGATGTGCTGGATGTCGTACAACGCGGCGCTGCGCGCGATCCGCCTGGGCTACCGCCAGGTCGGCTGGTACCGCGGCGGGCTGGCGGCGTGGAAGGAAGCGGGGTTGCCTGTGCAGCCAGCCGTGGCTGCAGGGGCGGCGCAGGGGCAGGGGCAGGGCCAGGGCCAGGGTCAGGGCCAGGGCCAGGGTCCTGGGCAGGCACAGCCGCGGCAGTAGCCCACCGGCCCGGCCGAACTCAGAGGCGCTCAGCCTCTTCAGCCCAGGAACCCGAGATTCGTCGGATAGCCCGCGCCGCCGAAGTTGCGCAGGTTGGGCAGGATGCCGGCGAGTTCACCATCGGCCACGCCGAACCAGCGCGCCAGCGTCGCCGCGTACTGGTCCACCGAGGTCGAGGGAATCAATCGCCCCTGGCCGATGTGCCCCTGGTCTTCGGGCGCGCCGGTATTGGCCACGCTCACCGGCGGCGGCTCGCCGTAGAAGGCCTTGCCGCGCACGGCGCCGCCCATCACGAGGTGGTGGCCGCCCCAGCCATGGTCGGTGCCGTCGCCGTTACTGGTGAGCGTGCGGCCGAAGTCGCTGGCGGTGAAGGACGTGACCTTGTCGGCCACGCCGAGCTCCACGGTCGCGCTGTGGAACGCCGTCATCGCGTCGCTCACGCGCTTCAGCAGCAACGGCTGCGTGGCCACCAGGTTGTCGTGCAGGTCGAAGCCGCCCAGCGACACCATGAACACCTGCCGCTTGTTACCCAGCGTGTTGCGCGCGCCGATGAGCCGCGCCACGATCTTCATCTGCTCGGCCAGTGTGTTGCCAGAGGGGAACACGGTGTTCAGCGTCACGCCGGCCAGCGCCGTGGTGAGCTGCCCTTCGGCCTCGATCGAGCGGCGCGTGATCCGGCTGTATTCGTTTTCCAGCACATGCGGGCGCGCCTCGCTGATGAGGTCGTTGAAGGCGCGCCCCGAGGCCGGGCTGAAGAGGCCGAAGAGCCCCTCGCGCACTGCGCGCACCTGCACCGCGCCTTGCGTGCTCACCTGGTACTGCTGCGCCGTGTCGCCCGACAGGAACACCGCGTTGCCGGTGGCCGAGATGCAGGAGAAGAGCGCGTTGCCGTTGCTCGAGAGCGCGAGATCGCCCAGGTTGCCGCCCCAGCCCACCGTGCTGCCCTCGGCGCCCTGCGCCTGCCACACCGACTGCTGATCGTTGTGCGACAGCAGCTGCGGCGGCAGCGGGTAGCGCACGCGGTCGGGGCTGAAGAACTCGGCCTTCGTCGTGGGGCGGATCAGCGGCCCGGTGTTGAACAGCACCGCCGCCTGGCCGCCGTTGAACAGGCCCGCCAGCCCCGTCATCGCCGGGTGAAATGCGTACTGCCGGCCACCGGCCAGCGCTGCCGTGGGGCTGAGCACCGTGGCGGCCATCGCGGCCTGTTCGATCGCCAGTCCCGCTGGCCCCGGCCCCGCGCTGCGGATGGTGCGGTAGGCCATCCAGCTCGGCGTGTCGTAGGTGACCACGGTGTTGGCGTAGTCGTTGCCGCCGTAGAGGAACACGCACACCAGCGCGCGGTAGTCGGTGGCGTTGAAGGCGGCGGCGTCGCCGAAGGCCGCGAGGTTGAGGCCGAAGGGCGTGGCGGCGCCCGCCAGGGCCAGGTGGCCGGCGCGTTTCAGGAATGCGCGGCGCGCATGTGGGCGAGGATCGATGAGATGCATGGGGGTGTCCTTGCGCGTCGCTACTTCTGCACCAGGTACTCGGCGCAGCACATCACGGTGACGATGGCGGCGATGACGCGGTGGCGTTTTTCCTCCGCGGTGCTGGCCTGCGTGACGGTGCGCTCCTCGAGCATCGTCACGATGCGCCGCTGCGTGGCCTCGCTCAACTGCCCGGCGCACAAGAGCAGGTTCAGGCGCTTCATCAGCGCGATCGGGTCGTGCGCCAGCGCCACCTCCGGCGCGTAGTCGGTGCGGATGTCGAAGCCGTCGCCGGGGTAGGGCCCGGCGTAGGGGAAGGGGTAGCCGGTGCGGCCGGGCAAGACGACGTACATGCCGAAGGCGACCCAGCCCTCGATCGAATTGATCCACTGGCTGGTGGTGGACTCGTTGACGATCTGGAACTCCGGCGCCGTGGCCCCGCTGGCTGCCAGAGCGGTGCCCGGCGGCACGTAGCCCGGGCGGAAGAAGTTGAACACCGAGGGTGAGTAGAACGGCGCCTGCCCGTACCAGGTGCGCGGGTTGTCGAAGTCGTAGCTCCACTTCCAGCTGCCGGCGGCCGATTCCAGCCCGAAGGTGCGCGCCCACTGGAAGTGGCGCACCATCGGCTCGCGCAGCTTGCCGTGCGTGGTGCTGGCCAGGCTCGTGGCGCCTTGCGCCTCGTCGTCGAGCAGGATGGCGCGCCACACCGCCTTCAGGTCGCCGCGCACGCCGGCGCCGTTGTCGTTGAACTTCGCCGCCACGCGCGCCACGTAGGCGGGGCTCGGGTTGCCGCTCACCAGCCGCTGGATCATCTGGCGCGCGAAGAAGGGGCCGGTATTGGCGTGGTTGAAGAGGGCGTTCAGTGCCAGCCGCAGCGCCTCGGCCCCTGCCGTGTTGGCTGCGATGGTGGTGCCGAGAAAGCGCACCGCGAGGTTGCTGTGCTTGTTCGCGTCGAACACCATCGCACGGCGCGTGAACTCGGGGTAGGGGCGCGGCGAGCCGTCGTTGGCCGAGAGGAAGAAGCGCCCGTCGCTCCAGAAGTCGTAGCCCGTGAACACGCGCGCGAGCTCGCTCACTTCGTCCTGCGTGTAGGTGGGGATGGTGCGCCCGCCGGCATCGAGCCTGGGTGTGCCGTCGAGGTTGAGCTGCACCAGGCCGATGGTGAACAGCTGCATCACCTCGCGCGCATAGTTCTCGTCGGGCACGCGGCCGGTGGCCGGGTCTTCCTTGGCGTTGCCGCGCGTATTGAGCCAGGCGCCCATCACGGGGTTGAGCGTCACGTCGTCCAGCAACTGGCGGAAGTTGCCGAAGGCGTTGGTATTGAGCTGGTCCCAGAAGTGCGCCAGGCCCATGTGCGGCCACGTCACGCCGGCCACGTTGACCGACACCACGAACAGCTCCGACAGCGCCAGCGCCACGCGCTTGCGCACCGTGTCGGGCTGCTTGATGAGCTGGTGGCCCATCACGAACTGCATCGCGTAGCTGCCGCCGTCGTAGAAGCGGAATTCGTCGATGGCGGTGTAGCCGCGTGTATTCAACCAGTCCCAGGCTTTCTCGGCCACGGGCAGGGCCAGCTGCGCATCCAGCCACGCGGCGGCGCCCTGGCGCTTCACGGCGGCGATGTCGGCTTCGGCGGAGGCCAGCTGTGCGTGCTGCAGCAAGCGCGCAGCGGCCATGTCGGCCGCGTCGAGGCGGTACGGGCCGGGCGGTGGGCCCGGTGGTGCGGGGGCCGGCGGTGCGGGCGGTACCGGGGAAGGTGCCGGGCTGTCCGAACCACTGCTGCCGCCGCAGGCCGCCAGCGCCATCGCCGCCAGCGTGGCCGACAGCAGGCCGAGCGTGGCCTTGCGCTCGGCCGAGGGTGGCGCGGCTTGCGCAGGCGCCAGCCGTTGCGGCTGAGACTGCGTGTCGACTTGCGTGTCGGCCCGCCCTTCGAGCGTCTCTTCAGGCGCGTGGTCCATGCTCACCCCGATTTGTCAGGCCCTCCCATGCTACCCAGCCCCGCCCGGCGCAGGCGCAACCTTGTGCTACGGCCAGAGCCGCCGCGCCAAGTCTTCGAAGCTTGGCGCATGCTGCCAGCCCTCGACGGCCACTTGCGCCGTGAGGTTGCTATATCGGTGCAGCAGCAGCAGGCGCATCAGGCGCAGCCGCATGTCGCTGTCCACGGCTGCGCCAACTCCGTGCATAAAGGCGGCGCTTCGTGCCGCGTCGCCAGCCACGAGGAAGCACTGCGGGCCGAGCCAGTCGTACTCGCGCGGGCCGACGAGGCCGTCGCCGAAATCGAACATCGCGCTCAGACGATGGCCTGTCGCGCAGACGGTCGTGAAGAGGTTGAAGGGTGTGTACTCGCCCGTCAGCAGCACGGCCGGCCCCTCGGGCAGCGGGCCGGCGATGAAGGCCGGCAGTGCGGCCAGCAGGTGAGCGGGCAGGCCGGTGCGCTGCTGCCGGTGCAGGCAGCGCTCGCGCTGGCGGGCGATGAAGTCGTCCCAGCGCGGCGCCAGTGTGGCCAGCGGGCCCACCGGCAGCGCGTGCACTTCGGCGGCCAGCGCGCCCAGCTCGCGCAGCAGCGCGCAGCGCTCGGCCTCGCTCATCGTCGGCCAGGTGGCGGTGAGCGGCTCGCCCGCCATCTGCGTCATCACGAGATAGGGCCAGCCCTCGCGCTCGCCGCTGGTCAGCAACTGCGGCGTGGGCACGCGCAGTCGCCCGTGCAACTGCGCAAGCATCGCGCGCTCGAACTCGAAGTGGTCGCGCAGGAAGGGCGGGTACAGCTTGAGCACGCGCTCGCGGCCCATAAGCGCCACCAGCACCGTGCCCTCGGTCTGCTGCCGCACGTCGGCTGCGTCTGGCGCGCCGTGTTCGCGCGCCAGCGACTCGATCACGCCGCGCCAGGCCGCGGGGTCGTCGTGCAGGGCGTCGAACGCGGCGACGTCGATGTCGGCGGGCAACTGCATCGGCAGGTGTGGGCGGTGTGATCTCGCCGCCTACTTGCCGGCGGCCAGCTTCTCGAATTCGTCCATCAGCCGGTTCATGCGCGCCATCAGCGCCTGGTAGGGGCCGGGCAACGCGAGGTCGACGCCGGCCTGCCTGTAGAGCGCATAGGGGTAGTCCGACCCGCCCGCCTTGAGCAGCTTGATGAAGCGTTCGCGCGCGGGCGCCCCTTCGCTGGCGATGGCCTGGCTGAACTGCGCGGCGCCGACCATCGAGGTGGCGTACTGCCAGACGTAGTAACCGCGGTAGAAGTGCGAGATGTAGATCCACTCCACGCAGTAGGCCGGGTCGATCTTCATCACGCCCTGCGCCTCGCCGTAGTAGCGCCGGGCCACGCCGCAGTACAGCTCTGACAGGCGCTTGCCCGAGAGCGGTCGGCCGGCCTCGACCTCCTCGTGCATGGCGAGCTCGAACTCCGCGAACATCGTCTGGCGGAAGAAGGTGGTGCGGATCGATTCCATGGCCTCGGCCAGGAAGTACATCCTCTCCTCGCGCGTGCGCGCATTGGCCACGAGGTAATCCGACAGCAGCATCTCGTTGGCAATCGAGGCCGACTCGGCGATGAAGGTCGAGTAGTCGGCCTTCTCGAACGGCTGGTGGGCCTTGGTCAGCATCGTGTGCACCGCGTGGCCCCACTCGTGCGCCAGGGTGGACAGCGACTCGTAGTCGTCGCCGTGGTTGAGCAGCAGGTAGGGATGCACGTCGTAGGCATAACCGGCCATGTACCCGCCCGAGGCCTTGCCCGGGCGCGGATGGCTGTCCATCCAGCGGGCCGCGAAGCCCTGTTTCAGCAAGCCGATGTACTCGTCGCCCAGCAGCGCCAGCGCCTGCAGCGTGAGCGCCTTGCTGCGCTCGATGTCGTAGCGCTCGGTGCGGGCGCGGCGCACCAGCGACGGGTAGTTGTCGTGGTAGGCCAGTTCGCCCTGGATGCTCAGCATCTTCTTGCGCAGCCTGAGGTAGCGGTGCAGCGTCGGCAGGCCGGCGTTGGCCTGCTCGACCAGCGTGCGGTAGACAGCCGGCGGCATGTCGTTGGCGAAGAGCGCCGCCTCCAGCGTTCCGCCGAAGCGGCGCGCGCGCGCGGCAAACACGGTGCCCTGCACCTGGGCCGCCAGGTTCGCGCCGAAGGTGCCTTCGAACTTCTTCCAGCCGCCGAAGAAGGCGTCGAACACCGCCTTGCGGTCGGCGCGCACGGGCGAGCGCCGGTTCAGCTCGTAGGCGTCCTGGGTCAGCGTGAGCGTCTTGCCGGTGCTCAGCGTCACGCGCGGCCGCGGCAACTCGGCCTCGGCCAGCTGGTCGTAGATGTTGCGGGGCTGCGCCAGCACGATGCCGCCCGCGGCCAGCAGCGCCTCGCCCTCCGCGCTGAGCGTGTGCGGGATATTGCGCAGCACGTCGTTCAGGTAGGTGTCGAAGCGTGCCTTCAGCGCCGGCTCGGCGGCGATCCATCCGCGCACCTTCTCGGCGCCCAGGGCCTGGATGGCCGGCGCCACCCAGGCGATCTTCTCGTCGAGCAGGGTGGACAGGCTCTGCGAACGCGAGCGCCGTTCCTGCGCCGCGGCAACGCGCAGGTCCTCGTCGCCCTGGAGGTAGGCGTACACCGCCAGCCGCCCGCTGGTCTTCTGCAGGTCGCTGATGGCCGCGAGGCCCGCCAGCAGTGAGGCCGCGTCGGTGCCCAGGGTCGGGCGCAGCTGCGGCAGCGCCTCGATGCGCTCGCGCGTCTCGCGGTACGCCGTGTCCCAGGCGGCCGGCGTGGGGTACAGGTCGCGCAGGTCCCAGCGCTGGGCGCCGGGGGCGTCGGCCGCGGCAGACAGGCCGATGTGGCAGACGAGAGTGGCGGCGCAGAAGGCGCGCAGGGTGCGCAAGGCGCGCGACAACGGACGACGATGGTGGTTCATGTTCTCGCGGCGTCAGCCGATCTCCCACGGGTTTGTCACGACCAGCCCACAGCCCTCGAAGTCGGACACGTTGCGCGTCGCCAGCCCCAGGCGGTGGCTGAGGGCGATCGCCGCAATCTGGGCGTCGAACTGCGAAACGGGCTTGCCTGCCCGGCGCCGCGTGGCCACCACGTCGGCATAGCCCGCCGCGCAATTGGCGTCGAACGGCAGGACGTGGCCGGCGAAGTCCTCGCGGAACATCGCCTCGAGGGCCTGCTCCAGCCGCTGGCGCCGCCTGCCCGCGGCCAGCAGACGGGCGCCGAGCATCATCTCCGCTTGCGTCACTGCGCTCACGAACAAGCCGTTCGCGGGTCGCCTGGCCAGCCAGGCGAGCACCGCCTGATCGGGCTCGGCCCGCAGGAGTTCCGAGAGCACGTTGGTGTCCAGCAGCAGGCTCATCTCCGCCGCTTCGTCCGCGCCCGGCCTGTTGCGGGCGTGGATCGAGCCGGATTCGGGCCTTCGTCGAAGCTCGGCGGGGGTCGCACGGGCTCGCGCTCGGCCACACTCAAAGCCACATCGCCCAAGCCGGCGAACCGGGCATGGATGCGCGAAGCCAAGTCATGACCGGGAGCCGGGGGCTCGAGCAGCGCGGCACGCAGGATCTGCCGCGCCTCTTCTTCCATGGAACGGTTGCGGCTTGCGGCACGCATGCGAAGGCAACGCTTGAGCGATTCGTCCAGGTCGCGGATGGTGAGGGTGGCCACAGCAGACTCCTTGAGCGTAGGCATTGTAGTCAATGCATGCATTGACATCCCATTGACTCGACCCGTCCATCGGTGGATCACCGCGTTCCAGCGCCTGTTCGAGTAGAGCCTGTACTGGGCTGTGGTGCACACGCGCTGGATCGACGACGCCGGCTGGGCCAAGACGCGCGAAGCCTTCTTCGGCATGCTGCCCGTGCCGCTGCGCTGGTTCGTTCCCGCGCTCGCGCGGCGCGGCCTGCGCGCCGAAATGCGCGGCCACGGCATGGGCCGCCACAGCGTGGCCGAGATCCACGCCATCGGCTGCAGGGACGTCACCGCCGTCGCCGACTTCCTCGCCAACCTGTTGTGGGCGCCGGTCGACTCGCCGATCCAACGTCTCGCGCGGCAGCGGCCCACGCTGGAGGCCTATTGCCAGCGCATGAAGGTGCGGTACTTCGCCTGATCTGGTCCTCGACGCGGTGTGCACCAGCATCGTGGTTGCCTGCAAGCTACGCTCTCGCCCGGGTCTGCACATGCCAAGTGCTGCCGATGGTCAAACCCGGGGACTTCACCCGAAGGCCGGCCACCCCCAGGCGCCAGGCCTCGCACTCAGGCCGTCTTCAGCCGCTCGTTCTGCGGGAACATCGCGCGCCGCGCTGCATCGTCCATCTCGGTCTTGAAGGCATGCCGCTCGCGCAGCGCGTTGACGCGTTGCATCGCCGGCCGCGCATTGATGGCATCGAAGTGGCGCTTCAGGTTGGGCAGTTGCTCCCAGGACTTGTCGCCCAGCGCGAAGGGCATCGCACGCGCCCAGCCCCACACAGCCATGTCGAGCAGGGTGTAGCGGCCGCTCACCATCCACGGCTTGTCGGCCAGGTGGGCCTCGAGGATCTTCCAGTGCCGCCAGGCTTCGAAGTCGTAGCGGTTGAGCGAGTAGGGGTTGGGCTCGGGCGCATAGTGCTTGAAGTGCACGCACTGCCCGGTGAAGGGCCCGATGCCCGAGGCCGTGAACATGAGCCACGAGAGCATGGCGCCGCGGTCGGCCGCGTCGGGCAGGAACTGGCCGGTCTTCTCCGCCAGGTACAGCAGGATGGCGCTGCTGTCCCACACGGTGCTGGCGCCGTCCACGACCACCGGCACCTTGGCATTCGGGTTGAGCGCGGTGAAGGCCGGCGCATGCTGCTCGCCCTTGCGCGTGTCCACCGGAATAGCCTCGAAGGGCAGGCCGGCTTCCTCGAGGAATAGGGCCACCTTCATGGGGTTGGGGGCGAGGGAGTAATAGAACTTCAGCATGGTGGGGGCGTCCTGGGTGGGGTGGATTCGGGCTGTCGATTGTGGGCTGGCCGGAGGCTGCCCTCAGGCCTGCGCGCTCTCTTTGCCTGGAGCGTGGCGATGCGCGCAGGCGTGATCGTGTGTCAGCGTTTGCCCAACAGCGGGGACCTGCCGATCTTGGAGGCTTTGGCCTTCTGCTTCGGTGGCGGCGAGAAGCCTTCGAAGGCGTCTCCCCCGGCCCAATCGCCCACCGCGTAAACGCGCTGGTCTCGCAAGCCTTGCACGCCCTCGGCCCAGGCCATGAGCATGCGCTTTCCCACATCCTCGAAGGCAGGGTGCTGCCGCATGGCGTTGCGCACCTGCGGGCCGACATCAGCCACCGCGTCGCTGATCGCTTGCACCATCTGTTGCTGTTCCTTGGGCTGAATGCCGAAGGTGGCCGCGATGAACTTCTGCAGGTTCTTGCCCGGCGCCCATATCTTCTTGCCCATGAACTCGATGCCGGGTGGGTTGTGCTGGAAACCCGCGTACACGCCGGTGGTGAGCATGTCGTAGGCCGGAGAAAGATGCACGTCGTCTCGGCGTGTGTAGAGCAGCGCCAGGTTCTTGGCGTGGCAGTCGGCGTTGCGCAAAGCGTAGGTCAGCAGCAAGGTGTTGGCGAGTTGGCGGTAGGTGTCCAGCCGTTTCGGGCCGGGCACGTGGTCGCGCACGGCGCGGGCGATGCGTTCCCAGGTGGTGTCGTACTTGGCCGCAGGGCGCAGGCCCAGTAGGCTGCAGAAGTCTTCCATGCCCCAACGGGGTTGGCCGTGTTCGTCCACGTCGAACCGGTGCACCACCAGGGCCTGGCCATCGGCGGACACCTCCGTCAGGGCGGTGGGCATCACACGGCGGGCCACCTGCATGCACAGATGCTCGTTCAGGGCCACGAAAGGCAGTTGAGCGCTGGAGCCCTTGATGATGTGGCGGCGGGTTACCACGCTGACCTTTCGGTGCCGGGCCATCGGAGTGCGCTCTTCGAGAGTTGCCGGGCCGCCGCTTTGCGGGCCAGCCGCCGGGCCCGCTTCCTGCTGCGCGTCCAGGAACTTCGGCACCACGCCCGAGACACCGCTCCTGGCGTGTTCACGCACGAGCGCGGCAAAGGCCGCTTCGGAGTTGTCGCCCTTCAGCAGCGCGGCCACTTCAATGGGCTTGGCCGGTTCGCTCAATTCGGCGCCGGGTGCGGCCACCTGAAGGCGGCCCACCATGTTGCGCCCGATGACAGTCAGCAAGGCAATCGGGCTGGCTCCGATGTGGGGGCCGAACTGCTCTTGCAGCACCTGGAGCAGGTAGCCCTCGGGCAGGTTCATCTGCAGCACGGGCGGAAGCTGGTCGTCCCACACGTACGACTCCGTGCGCACGGGCATGGTGAGCGAGACGAAGTCGTTCGCATCCACGGCGGCGTGGTAGGTGAGAACGCTCTTGAAGTCGCCCGCCTGCTCCAGCACGGCCACGTCGCGCCCCAGCACGTGCACGGCCAGCTTCATGACCGTTTCGCCCCGCTGCCCACACTGTTCCGTTCGCGCCTCAACTCGTCCAGCGTGCCCGATTGGCCTGCGGCCACCACGTCGAGCTCCATGCCCAGCACCGCCAACACTGCAAGCAACTTGCGGGCGCCAAACTCGGCCGAGCGGCCACGCTCGAACCGCGAGAGCGACTCGGCAGTGATGCCTGCCTGCGCGGCAACGGCTGCCTGCCGCAGCTTCAAGGCACGGCGGCGTGCGGCGACTGCCTCGCCCAGTTCCTGGAGGGTTTGCACTTGATATTTATCTCAAGGATATGCCTTGTTGGCCTGATTCTTGATCCAAACATCAAGACTGGCAAGCGCTTGTCGCCGCGAACTCTCCTGACTACGAAGCCGAGAGGCGGCGCCTTGCTTGGCGCCGCGGGGGCGGCACCGCGACCTAGACTGCACAGAATTCTGTCACCTGCCATCCGGGAACCGATCATGGGCTTTTCCGCCAGCGACATCGTGCCCTTCACCCAGGCACGCGCCAACCTCTCCGAGCTGGCCGACCAGGCCAAGGCCGGCGCCGAGAAGATCATCACCAAGAACGGCGAGAGCTATGTGGCGCTGATCGATGCCGAGCGGCTGGACTACTACCACCGCCTCGAGCGCGAGCGCATCCACCTGCTGCTGATCGAAGATGCCCGGCGCGGCCTGGCGGACATCACGGCCGGCCGCACGGCCGAGGCCGACGGCGCCATCGCGCAACTCCAGCGGCGCCGCGCCGCCGCAGGCCGCAAGGCGCCCGGCGCGAGCAAGGGAGCCCCACGCAAGGTCGCGGCGCGTAAGCCTGCAACCTCCCGGGCCGCAACCCCCAAGCCCGCCAGAAAGCGTGGCTGAGCGCCTCTACCGCGTCGAGCTCACCGCCAGCTTCGTCGAGCGCCTGGGCGTCATCGAGGCCTTCCTTCAGGAGGCCGACGCAGGCTTCGCGTTCGATGCGCTGCTGGCCGAACTGCGCGCCACCGTCTTGCCCAACCTGCGCTGCTTTCCGCGCATGGGCCGGCGCTACCTCGACCAACCGCCGCAATCGGCCGAGGCGCTGGTGCAGCTTGCGGCCTTGCCGGCCGGCGCACCGGATGCGCTGCGCGATTACCTGCACGGCGACTATCTGATGCTCTACATGGTGAGGGAGGCGGAAGCGACGTTGGTTCTGTTGTCGATTCGGCATCACCGGGAGCTGTCGTTCGGATTCGGGCGGTTGTGGTCGGGGGCGGCAACGCCAAGGGGGCGGTGACGAGTCTTTTGGGTTTTGCTGGGCGCTCCGCCGCTGGGCAAGTGCTGCGCGGCAAAGGGCCGTGCGGGCAGGGCGCGGCGCGCAGCTGCGGCGGTCGGCGCAGGGCGCCGACTTCCTTCCGCTGCTCGGGCTCCTGGCCCGCTCACAACTCGCTTCACTCGCTGCGCTCGTTTCGCTCAAACAGTGTTCGCGAGTCAGTCTTGGATGCGCGCGAGTACGCGCGCGGCCAGGAACCCTGTGCTGCTCAGCGCCGCAGATGCGCGCCGCGCCCTGCCCGCACAGCCCTTTGCGGGGCGCTTGCTTGGCCCGTCGCTGCTGCCCGGGTACGTGACGTTCGAAATCGGGAAGCACTCACCGAGTGGGGGATGCCCGTACCATGCCCCCAAATGCTCGCATCGTTCGCCGAAGCGGCCGTGCTCAAAGTCGCGCGGGTAGCCCACCGATACCGCGGCCACCATGAAACTCCCGCAGGCCGCACGGGAAACTCCAGGTAGCCTGCCCCGCATTTCGCCACCTCAGTTGGCACCAGATCGCTATCCAGAATCAAGCCAGCAAACAAGCCCCATGGCCACCAAGTCACAGACAAACAAGACCGGACGTCGCGACGACAGCGCCGCCAACGTCGGCTACGAAGCCCAGCTCTGGCAGATGGCCGACGCGCTGCGCGGCAGCATGGACGCCGCCGAGTACAAGCATGTCTGCCTCGGCCTGCTGTTCCTCAAGTACATCTCCGACGCCTTCGAGGAAAAGCACGCCACGCTGTTGGCCGAGAAGGCGCAAGGCGCCGACCCCGAAGACCCCGACGAGTACCGCGCCCAGAGCATCTTCTGGGTGCCGCCCGAGGCGCGTTGGCCGCACCTGAAGGCGCAGGCACGCCAGAGCACCATCGGCCAACTCGTCGACGACGCCATGGCCGGCATCGAGCGCGACAACCCGGCGCTGAAGGGCGTGCTGCCCAAGGACTATGCCCGCCCCGCGCTCGACAAGCAGCGCCTGGGCCAGCTGATCGACATGATCAGCAACATCAAGGTCGGCGACGAGGCCAGCCGCGCCAAGGATGTGCTCGGCCGCGTCTACGAGTACTTCCTCTCGCAGTTCGCCAGCGCCGAGGGCAAGAAGGGCGGCGAGTTCTATACGCCGCGCTGCGTGGTCAAGCTGCTGGTCGAGATGCTCGAACCCTACCGCGGCCGGGTGTACGACCCCTGCTGCGGCTCATCGGGCATGTTCGTGCAGTCGGTGGAGTTCATCCGCGCGCACGCGAAGGGAAATGGCAATGGGGGCCACGGCGGCAACACCGGCGCCAAGTCCAAGGCCTCCAAGGGCGACATCTCGATCTACGGCCAGGAGTCGAACTACACCACCTGGCGCCTGGCGCGCATGAACCTCGCCATCCGCGGCATCGACAGCGGCCAGATCGCACAGGGCGACACCTTCCACAACGACCGCCACCCCGACCTCAAGGCCGACTTCATCCTCGCCAACCCGCCGTTCAACATCTCCGACTGGGGCGGCGAGCGGCTGCGCGACGACAAGCGCTGGATGTACGGCGCGCCGCCAGCGGGCAACGCCAACTTCGCGTGGGTGCAGCACATCGTGCACCACCTCGCGCCCGCGGGCGTGGCCGGCTTCGTGCTGGCCAACGGCTCGATGTCGAGCAGCCAGTCCGGCGAGGGCGAGATCCGCAAGAGCCTGATCGAGGCCGACCTCGTGGACTGCATGGTCGCGCTGCCGGGCCAGCTCTTCTACTCGACGCAGATCCCGGCGTGCCTGTGGTTCCTGGCGCGCGACCGCAGGAACGGCAAGTTCCGCGACCGGCGCGGCCACGTGCTC
>JANNRI010000108.1:0-1855 GCA_031401195.1 Burkholderiales bacterium | reverse complement strand
GGATCTGCCCACCGTGGCCCTTCTTCACCGGGTTGTAGGAGCGCATCTCCACGGTGTCGGGGTAGTGGAAGGGTGCGGTCTTCAGCGACACGTCCTTGGGGATGTCCACCACCACCGGTCCCGGGCGTCCGGTGCGCGCGATGTGAAAGGCCTTCTTCAGCGTCAGCGCCAGGTCGCGCACGTCCTTGACCAGGAAGTTGTGCTTGACCACGGGCCGCGTGATGCCCACGGTGTCGCATTCCTGGAAGGCGTCCAGGCCGATGGCTGGCGTCGGCACCTGTCCGGTGACGATGACCATCGGGATCGAGTCCATGTAGGCCGTGGCGATGCCGGTGATGGCATTGGTGACGCCGGGGCCCGAAGTGACCAGGGCCACGCCGACGTCGCCAGTGGCGCGCGCGTAGCCGTCGGCGGCATGCACCGCGGCTTGCTCGTGGCGCACCAGCACATGCTGGATGGTGTTCTGCTTGTAGAGCGCGTCGTAGATGTAGAGCACTGCGCCGCCGGGGTAGCCCCAGAGATAGCGCACGTTCTCGGCCTGCAGACAGCGGACGAGGATCTCGGAGCCGTTGGGCTCTTGCTCGGAACTGGGGGGGGAAGAAGGCGGCTGTGCCAAGGCGGCACGCCTGACTTCCGCGGCAGACATATCCATTTCGAACCTTTGTGAATTTCTCTGACGAAAAACCATTGGTGCCCCTCCTCGCGTCCTCGTGAGACGGAATCAGAGCCTGCGCGGTCAAAATTCCGCCGTCGGGGTTTGACGGTCGGGCTTTGGACCCTGAGTAGCGGTTGTGCGGAGCAGCATTATGCACCGCCGGCCGGCCCAGGGCACTCGGTGGGTGCCCGCGCCACGCCCCTTCCAGGTGCGATGCCATAATCGCGCGCGCCCACTCCGGGCCACTGCCGCATTCTTCGCGTTGGCCACCGACAAAGAACTGTCCGACTTCCTCAAGAGCGTCGAGAAGCGTGCCTTCAAGCGTGCGCTATACGCTGTCCGCGGCGAAGACGCCGCGCTGGACATCGTGCAGGACGCGATGATCCGTCTGGCCGAGAAGTACGCTGATCGCCCTGCCGCAGAGCTGCCGCTGGTGTTCCAGCGCATCCTGTCCAACGCCACGATGGACTGGTTCCGCCGCGAAAAGGTGCGCGGCGCGGTGATGCAGAACCTGTCCGAGTTCGAGCATTCCGACGATGACGGCGACTTCGATCTGCTGGAGACTCTGCACGCGGTAGAAGACACCATGGGCACCGAAAGCGCATTGGATGCGGTGTCCAGGGCACAAATCCTGCAATTGATCGATGCCGAGGTCGGCGCGCTGCCGACGCGTCAACGGGAAGCCTTCTTGCTGCGTTACTGGGAGGAGTTCGACGTGTCCGAGACCGCCACGGTCATGGGTTGCTCGGAGGGCAGCGTCAAGACGCACTGCTCCCGGGCCGTCCATGCGTTGGCAAAGGCACTTCGGGCCAAGGGAGTCTCGCCATGAACAACAGGAACTCGATCATCGATGTCCACGCCCTTGAGGCGCGGCTCGCGGCGCGGTTCGCGAGCCACCTGTCGGCGGGCATCGGGGCCTTGCCGCACGATGTCAACGAGCGGCTGCGCTTTGCCCGCGAACAGGCGCTGTCTCGTGCCCTTGCGGCGCGCAGGCAGACGGCCACTGGCGGCACCGTCGTCGTGGGCATCTCGCCACGCGGCGTGGCCATCTTCGGCAGCTTTGTGCCCTGGTGGCAACGTGCGGCCTCGCTGCTGCCGCTGGCCCTGCTGGTGGCCGGCTTCCTGATGATCGACCAGTGGTCCCTACGCGAGCAGGTGCTGGCCGCCGCCGAGATCGATGCCCAGTTGCTGGCCGACGAC
>JANNRI010000107.1:0-14938 GCA_031401195.1 Burkholderiales bacterium | reverse complement strand
GCCTTCGTCGCCTACCACGATGCGCTGATGCTCAAGGAGACCGGCTCGCTGACCAAGGGCGACCGCGAGATGATCGTGGTCGCCACCTCGGCGGCCAATGACTGCCTCTACTGCGTGGTGGCGCATGGGGCGATCCTGCGCATCTACGAGAAAATGCCGCTGGTGGCCGACCAGGTGGCCATCAACTGGCGCAAGGCCGACATCACGCCGCGCCAGCGCGCGATGCTCGAGTTCGCGATGAAGGTGTGCCAACGTTCCCAAGAGGTCAACGACGCCGACTTCGCAGCCCTGGCCGGGCATGGCTTCAGTGACGAGGATGCGTGGGACATCACCGCCATCACCGCCTTCTTCGGCATGAGCAACCGCATGGCCAACGCCACGGGCATGCGTCCCAACGACGAGTTCTACCTGATGGGGCGTGTGCCCAAGACGAAGGCTTGAGACCGACAGGCGGGCTCGGCGGCGAATGACGCCCAACGACGAGGGAACAACGATGACCGGTGAGCCGACAGACGCACACCGGGTGGTGTGCGCTCCCGCTGGGCCTGCGGCACTGCTGGCCAGCGCGATGTTGCTGGCGGCCTGTGCCGGTGGCCCTGGCCCGGGCGGGCGCAGCGGCCCGTACGGCCCGGGCGGCCCAGGTGGCCCAGCCGCATCCGGCGCGGCGCAGGCGGCGGCCGACGCGGCCGCGCTGCGCGCCGCCACCGTGCAGCGCACCGCCCACGGCGTGGCCCACGTCACCGCACCCGACTTCGAAGTCCTCGCCTACGGCATGGCCTACGCCTATGCGCAGGACAACGTGTGCATGACGGCCAACCACCTCGTCACCGTACGCGGCGAGCGTGCGCGCACCTTCGGCCCTTCCGCCAGCGGCCAACTCGGCCTGCGCACGCTGCCCAACGAGATCGTCGACCTCTTCGTCGCGGCGCACATGGACGATGTGGCCCTCGCGCGCGCCGCAGCGGGCACCAGCGCCGACGCGCAAGCGCTGTACCGTGGTTACGTTGCCGGCTACAACCGCTACCTCACCGACAACGCCGGCCGGCTGCCGGCGCCGTGCAGCAACGCGGCCTGGGTCAAGCCGATGACGGCCGCCGAGTATCTGCGCATCGGTGAGCTCGCGGCGGTGCAGGCCGGCATCGGTGCCCTGGCCGATGCGATGCTCGCTGCCACGCCGCCGAAGCCCGCGGCCAATATATCGTTCTTGCCAAGCGGCATCCTGTCGTCCGCGCCCCCGGCCATCGACACGGCCGCCGCCACGGCGCTGATGCGCGAGGCCGGCCTCGTCGATCCGCCGCTCGGCTCCAACGCCTGGGCTTTCGGCCGCGAGAGCACACGCACCGGGCACGGCATGCTGCTGGGCAACCCGCACTTCCCCTGGGTGGGCGTGAACCGCTTCTGGCAGGTGCATCTCACCGTGCCCGGCCGGCTCGACGTGATGGGTGTGGCCATCGGCACCTCACCCGGCGTCGTCATCGGCTTCAACAAGGACGTGGCCTGGAGCCACACCGTCTCCACCGGAACACGCTTCACGCTGCACGAACTCGCGCTGGTGCCCGGCGATCCGACGAGCTACCTCGTCGATGGCCAACCCGAGAAAATGCGCACGCGCACCATCAGCATCGAGACGGGCACTGCGGGCACTGCGGGCACTGCGGGCACTGCGGGCAATCGCGAGCGCAAGACACAGACCCTGTGGCGCACACGTTGGGGCCCGGTGATCGCGCTGCCGCGTGCCGGCCTGGCCTGGTCGGCCCAGCGCGCCTATGCCTTGCAGGATGCCAACGCCGGCAACATGCGCATCATGGACACCGCGCTCGGCTTCGCCCGCGCCGCGGGCGTGGACGACATGCGCAAGGCGCTGGCCGGCCTCGGCACGGCCTGGGTCAACACCATCGCCGCCGACCGCCACGGCTACGCGCTCTATGCCGACGTGAGCGTGGTGCCCGATGTCGACGGCGCGATGTTGCAGCGCTGCGCCCCGAGCGAGGGTGCGACACGGTTGCGCGACACCGCCGGCCTCGTGGTGCTGAACGGCAGCAAGAGCGGGTGCCAGTGGCGGCGCGACCCGGCCTCGCCGGTGCCGGGCCTGACGCCGATCGAGCGCATGCCCGTGGCCGTGCGCGCCGACTGGGTGCACAACAGCAACGACAGCTTCCTTCACACGCACCCGGCGCAGCGCTTCGGTGCCATCTCGCCGCTGGTGGGCGACGATGTCATCCGCCAACTGCGCACGCGTGCCGGGCTCACCGAACTGCCGGAGATGCTCGCGGCGGGCCCGGCCAGCCTGCGGGGCATCCAGCGCCAGCTCTTCGCCAACCGCAACTTTGCCGCCGAACAGGTCTTGCCCGATCTGCTCGCGGCGTGCGCCGGCACGCCGGGGGCGCCTGCGCCGCAAGTGCCCGCGCCGGAAGTGCGCGATGCCTGCGAAGCGCTGCGCGGCTGGGACCGCAAGAGCGACCTCGACTCGCGCGGCGCACATCTGTTCCGCGAGTTCTGGCGCGGGGTGATGGCCTTGCCCAAGCTGTGGCGCGTGCCGCTCGACAAGGCCCGGCCGGTGCAGACGCCTACCGGCCTGAACATGGCCGACGCCGAGGTGGCGGCCAAGGTGTGGGAGGCGCTGGCGCGGGCCGCGAACAAGGTACGCGCTGCGGGCTTCGCGCTCGATGCCCGGCTCGGCGACGTGCAGCGCCCGGCCATCACCGACGAGGCCATAGGATTGCATGGGGGCCATGGCGTCGAGGGCGTATTGAACTACCTGGACGACAGCACCACGCCCGGCCTCGGGGCCAAGGGCATCCGCATCGACTTCGGCACGAGCTACGTGCAGACCGTGACCTTCGACGCCCGCGGCCCGGTGGCCGAGGCGCTGCTCACTTACGGGCAGAGCACCGATCCGGCCTCGCCGCACGTGGCCGACCAATTGCGGCTGTACTCGCGCAAGCAATGGCCGAGGTTGCCCTTCCATGCCGACGAGGTGGCGCGCGAGCGCGTGGGTCCGGTGCTGAGGCTGGTGCTGCGATAGGCCAGGAAGGCTCCGCCAGTCTGGGACCCGGACAAGCGCACCGGCCGGGGCCCCGTCAAGAGCTCGCTGCGCCGGCTCGCCGTGCCGGCCACGGCGCGATAGCAGAACAAAGAAAAGGGCCCTGGGTGTCGTGCGGATCGCCCATATCTGGCCATCGCCGCGGCGCCCGGCCGCAACGGCCTGCCCGGTCCTTCAACCGCCACTGGGCCTCACGGGCTGCGGCTGGCCTCGGCAGCGGCACCGCCAGGCTGCGCGATTGCGCCCCCGAGATGGCGGCCGAAGAAGGCGGTGATGCGCGCATTCATCGCTGCCATCGTGGTGCGGTCGAAGTCCGGTGGGTCGTTGAGCAGCCGGCCGGCCAGCCCCGTGAAGCCTGTGGGCATCGGCGAGAGGTAAGCCCCATGTCCGGCCTGCGCTGCGGCACTCAGGTGTTCGCAATGTGCACAGACTTGCAGCACGGCGTCGCTGTGGAATCGCGGGTGCAGCCAGGTGTCGGCGCGGGCCGAGGCGAGCGCCAGTGGCACACGCGGGTAGGCCAGGCTCGCCGGCTCGAAGCTGGCGGCGTGCGGCACCGCGGCCACCACCGCGGCGATGCGCGGGTCGCTGTGGGTGCGCAGCCGGCCGTCGCTGCCGAAGCGCAGCTCGAGGATGCTGCGTGCCAGCCACACCTTTACGCCGTCCAGCCAGCCGCCGTCCAGGCCGGTGGCGAGGCCGACGCAGGCGTTGAAGTCGTCGGCCAGATGCCGCGCGCAGTGCTCGGCGAAGAGCGAGGGCGACCAGCGCCCACCCGCCATCGTGAGTGCGGTGTGGCCGCCGGCGGACATGCCGTAGACACCCACGCGCTCGAGCTTCAGGTGCGCTGCGAATCGTGGGTCCGCCGCCACTGTGTCGATGGCGCGGCTGGCCTCGGCCGGACGGCGCTCCCAGCTCTCGGGGCCGGGCGTGCCGTCGTCGAGGTAGTTGTCGCCGGCATGTCGAGGCACGGCCACGACGTAGCCGGCTTCGGTGAGCGCGCGCGCCAGGTCCGCGTGCACCCAGGGCGAGCCGCCAGAGCCGTGCGAAACGATCACAAGCCGCCCGTTGCCGGGTGCCGGCGCGGCATCGCGCGCCACATTCAGTGTCATGCGGCCACCCGGCGCCCAGCGCTGCTCGGGCGCATCGGTCGGGTAGAAGACCGTTATCGGGCCGTCGTCGGCGCGTGCCGGCAACTCGGTCACGCCGAGCGCGGCCTGCGCCGGGGAGAAGCCCAGCACTGCGACCAGCGCTACGGTCAGCAGGGCCAGGCTGGCACCCGGCGGGCGCGCTGTCCGCCTGATTTGCGCCGCACGCGCATGTCGCGCGAATCGCGTGATGGGCGCGATTCGGCCAAGAGCCCAACGCACGGTTGGGAGTGAAGTCAGCGGGAGCTTCATCGCAAGGACCTGTCGTGAAGTGCCTGCGGACGGGATGCCCGCAGCGCGCCGCGACGATGCCCGTGCAGCGCCGCCGATGCTGGCCGAAAGCCGAAACGGCGCGAAATCGGCTGGCCGAATATCGCAAGCGGCGCTGGCGCGCTCAGAGCTTGCAGGACTCGGCCAGCGCCTGCCTGCGGTAGTCGGTTGGCGTGAGGCCGGTGTCGGCCTTGAATGCACGATTGAACGGCCCGATGGAACCGAAGCCGGCATCCAACGCGATCGTCAGGACGGGTGCATCGCCATGCGCCGGATCGGCCAGCCAGCGTCGCGCGTCGGCCAGGCGGAAGCTGTTGACGTAGACGTTGAAATTGCGATAGCCCAGGCGCTGGTTGATGTGGCGCCGCAGCCGGTATTCGGGCACACCCAGGCGCACCGCCAGCGTGGACACGGTGAGTGCATCGTCGCGGTAGGCGCGGTCCTCCACCATGGTCCGGCCCAGGGTCGCGGCCAGGGCCTCGTCGGCAGTCGCCGCCGCGGCGGGGCTGGGCTGGCTGGCGGCGGCTGCGTTGCGGGGTGTATGGACCGGGCTGGCCGGTGTGTCGTCGAAGGGACGGGGGGTGGTGGTGACGGCGCTGCGGGCGCTGCCGTCGGTGGTGCCGCTGTTGGCGTGGATGCCCGGATCAACGCCCGTGGCCTTCACCGCCGAGTTGGACCCGGCCGCCATCAAACCGCCCGGGTGCAGACGCAGCGTCGACAGCGCCCAGCCCCACATCACCGCCAGCAGCACGGCCATGTCCATCAGCGCGAGGCCGGGGGTCAGCAAGCCCGTGGGCGTGCTCAGCCGAGCTGCCAACTGCACCAGCGTGTAGGCGACGCCGGCGCCTACCAACAGAAAACGCAAACGCCGGCGCGACTCCACCAGGTCGGTGCGCCAGTGGCGCAGCGCCGTCCACAGCGCAGCCAGCAGACTGAGTATGGTGACCGCTCGCAGCGCAACGCGCAGCGCTGTCAGAAAGACGCCTGGCTCTAGGCCGACCACGGCCACGCACTGCACCCCGCCCACCAGCGCAGCAAGCCCCCAAGCCAGCGCGTGCCAGGCGCGCCAGTGAAAGCCGTCGTCGAAGAGCGCGGCCGTGAACAGACAGAACAGCACCGCGTTGCCGACCGCAATGCCGACCAGCGGTGTGTGCCAGGCGCAGCCGAGGTTGTGTTCGACCCACGGCGCACTGCCCGGCACCTGGACAATCAGCCCCACACACAGCAGCAGGGCGGCCTGCATCACGGTGGGCCGCGGGCGGCGCTCGCGCATCAATTGCGCGGCGAGCAGCAGCGCCAGCGCCAGCACCATGCCGCGCAGTGCGGCGTCAGCGAGAGGCAAGGGCAGCGCGGCGTTCACGGGGCCGGCGATTGTGCCGGCAGCGGCGGACTACTGCGCAGCCTGCTGCTGTAGCGCTGCGATGCGGTCTTCGATCGGCGGGTGGCTGGACAACAGGGCCATCATCCCGGCCGGCTTGCTGCTGATTCCCATCATGGCCATGCTCTTCGGCAACTGGCCGGGGTCCAAGCCACCCAGGCGGGCGAGCGCGTTGATCATTGGCTGTTTGCGGCCCATGAGCTTGGCGGCGCCCGCGTCGGCGCGGTACTCGCGCTGGCGCGAGAACCACGCCACGATGATGGCGGCCAGCACGCCGAGCACCATGTCGAGAACAAAGGTGGTGACGTAGTAGCCGATGCCCACGCCACGTTCGTTGCGCAGCACCACCTTGTCGACGAAGTAGCCGATCACGCGCGAGAGGAACACGACGAAGGTGTTCATCACGCCCTGGATGAGCGTCATCGTCACCATGTCGCCGTTGGCCACGTGCGCCACCTCGTGGCCGATGACGGCCTCGACCTCTTCGCGGCTCATGCTCTGCAGCAGGCCGGTGGAGACGGCCACCATCGCCGAGTTCTTGAACGCACCCGTGGCGAAGGCATTCGGCTCACCCTCGAAGATGGCGACATCGGGCATGCCGATGCCGGCCTTCTGGGCAAAACCCTGCACCGCGCCGACGATCCAGCGGTGCGTGGGGTCTTGCGAGTCGTTGATCATCTGCGCGCCGGTGCTCCACTTGGCCACCGGCTTGCTGATGAGCAGCGAGATGATGGCGCCACCGAAGCCAATCAAGGCTGCGAAGCCGAGCAGCATGGGCAGGTTCAAGCCGTTGGGGGTGAGGTAGCGGTTCACGCCCAGCAGGCTGGCGGCGATGCCCAGCACCAGCATCACGGCCAGGTTGGTCACGACGAAGAGCAGGATGCGTTTCATGGTTCTTGAGCCTCGGTGGCGCCCGCAGGGCAGGGCGCACTGAAAGTGGGGAGAAATCTCGACAGACGCAGCGGATGTTAGGGCGTGGCGAGGGAGTTCAAGCTCCGCATTGGCCCCAGGGGCCGCGGGGTTGGCTCAGGCGGCCAGCCGCCAGCGCAAGGTTTCGCCGGCACGCAACGGCTTGATGCCCGCTTCGCCGAACGGCAGCTGCTCAGGCAGTTGCCAGGGTTCGCGCCTGAGCGTCACCGTGCCGCGGTTGCGCGGCAGGCCGTAGAAATCGGCGCCGAAGTGGCTGGCGAAGCCTTCCAGCCGGTGCAGCGCGCCCGCGGCCTCGAAAGCCTCGGCGTACAGCTCCAGCGCCGCGGGGGCGGTGTAGCAGCCGGCGCCGCAGACGCTCTGCTCCTTCATCGCCGTGGCGTGCGGCGCGCTGTCGGTGCCGAGGAAGAACTTCGGGCTGCCCGAGGTGGCCGCGCGCAGCAGGGCCTGGCGGTGCTGTTCACGCTTGAGCACCGGCAAGCAGTAGTAGTGCGGTCGCAGCCCACCCGTGAAGAGGGCGTTGCGGTTGTAGAGCAGGTGGTGGGCCGTCACGGTGGCGGCGGTGAACGGATCGGCACCGGCCACGTACTCGGCCGCCTCCAATGTGGTGATGTGCTCGAACACCACCTTCAGGCCGGGCATGTCGGCGCGCAAAGGGCGCATCACGCGTTCGATGAACACCGCCTCGCGGTCGAAGAGGTCCACCTCGGGGTCAGTGACCTCGCCATGCACGAGCAGGAGCAGCCCTGCGCGCTGCATCGCCTCGAGCGTGCGATACGTCTTGCGGATGTCGGTGACGCCGGCGTCGCTGTTCGTCGTGGCGCCGGCCGGGTAGAGCTTGAGCGCGACCACGCCGGCCGCTTTCGCCCGCGCGATTTCGTCGGGCGGTGTGTTGTCGCTCAGATAGAGCGTCATCAGCGGCTCGAAGTCGCTCCCCGGGCCGGCTTTCGGCCGCGCGGCCAGCAGTCGCTCGCGGTAGGCCAGGGCCATCGCCGCGGTGGTGATGGGCGGCCTCAGGTTGGGCATGACGATGGCGCGGGCGAACTGGCGCGCGCTGGCCGGCAGCACGGCGGCCATGGCGGCGCCGTCGCGCAGGTGCAGGTGCCAGTCGTCAGGGCGCGTGAAGGTGAGCTCGTTCAGCTCGTTCAGCTCGTTCAGCTCGTTCAGCTCGCGGGGCATGGGTGCATTGTCATGTGCCCTGGCGGGGCCGCAGGCCCTCAGCCCTTGGGCGGCCCGTCAACGCTCTGCCGCCCCAGGTATTCCCACAAGGCCTGCACCCCGGGTTTGGCGTGCCGCGCCACTTCGGGCCGCTCGCGGTAAATGCGCACCTCCATCGTGGCTTCCAGCGTGCCCGGTGCCGAAGCGCGCGCCAGTTGGCGGGCCTTGACTTCCTTTTGCACGGCGCTTTGCGGCAGGAAGGCGAGGCCATGGCCTTCGAGCGCCATCACCTTCAGCCCCTCGGACATGTCGGTTTCGTAAATGGGGTCGAGGTACAGGCGCTCGCCGCTCTGCTGCAAGATCAGCTCGACGATGCGCGCCAGGTAGGCGCCCGAGGCATAACTCAGCAGCGGCACCGGTTGGCCCGCGCGGCCGGGCAGCATGAAGATGGGGCCGCGCTCGCCGTCGGCCTTGGCGAAGGGGGCCAGGGTCTCGGTGCCCAGGCTCAGCATCTCGTAGCGCGCGCTCGAAAGCTGCAGCGGGATGGCGCTGTGGTGATAGGCGATGAGCAGGTCGCACCCGCCTTCGGTGAAACGCAGCACGGCGTCGTGCACGTTGAGTGCGCTCAGGCGCGTCTTCACGCCTCCGAAACGCCGGCGCAACGCCATCAGCCAGTGCGGGAAGAAGGTGAACGCCAGCGTGTGCGGCAGCGCGAACTCGACCGTGTCCTGCCCCGCCGCCTGGAAGCCACGCATCATGTTGCGCGTGGCATTCAACGCCTCGAGGATTTCGAGCGCCTGGGCGTGGAAGGTCTCGCCGGCCGGTGTGAGGCGCGTGGGGTACGAACTGCGGTCGACGAGATCGATGCCCGTCCACGCTTCGAGCGCCTGGATGCGGCGCGAGAACGCTGGCTGCGTGACGTGCCGCAACAGCGCCGAGCGCGAGAAGCTCCGCGTTTCGGCCAGGCTCACGAAGTCCTCGAGCCACTTGGTTTCCACGCCGGGCAGTGTAGCCAGGGGTTTCGGCGCACGGGCACGGCGCACGGACACGGCGCACGGACCTGGGGCCGGTCCTGCGCTGCTATCCTCGCCCGCGAATGTCCACGGTCCACCCAAGGAGCCTGTCCATGCGCCACACGATGAAGATGTCCACCCTGGCCGCCGCCACGTTGATTGCCCTCGCCGGCGCCGGCACGGCCAATGCCGAGTCATTCGCCAGTTCGGCCATCTCCAACAGTTTCTCGACTTCGGTGGGCAGCGTGTCGACATCGTTCAACGCCTCCAGCGATGCTTCCTCGCCGGGCCGGCCGCTGAAGGTGGGGGTCTACCGCGTGATGGAGATCGCCGAGGCGCCCGGGCGTGAGGGCTACGCGCGGTTGACGCTGCGCGCGGAGGCCGGCGCCGAATCGTCGTCGGCGCAGGACCAGTTCCTCTTCTTGCCGCAGGCCACCGTGGCCGGCGCGTCGCTGGCCGTCGGCCAAGTGATCAAGGCCCGTGCGCGCCCCTACGGGCTGGAGCTGGCCAAGGTGGCAGTGGGCAAGCAGGACGGCAAGCAGGACGGCAAGCAGGCCGGCGAGCAGGCCACCGAGCAGGCCGCCCAAGCCTTCTTCCTCGTCGTCGCCGACGACGTGCATCGCGAGCTGCAGACGCGGGTGGTCAAGCTCTGAGCATTTTGCGCCGGCCTTGGCTGGCCGCGGCGCTGTGGCTGGCGTTCAGCGGGCCCGCTCCCTCGCCCGCGGCTGCGGGCGTCTCTTCCCGCTACTGCGACCCCGAGAGCCGGTTCACGCTCGCGCACAAGGACCGCTTGCTGCGCGTCACCGCCATCGTGCGCGCCGAGCTCGGACGTTCAGGCTCCGAGGTGGCCATCGTCTCGCGCTCGGGCCTGGACCTCAGCCGCTGGGACATCCGACATTCACATGCGGGCGTCAGCCTGCGCAGCGGCACCGACACGCCTTGGTCGGTGCGCCAGCTTTACTACGCTTGCGACGAGCAGACGCCGCGCATCTACGACCAGGGCCTGGCCGCGTTCCTGTTTGGCGCCGACCGGCCCGACCTGGGCTACATCTCCCTCGTGATGCTGCCCGGCGCGAGCGAGCCTGTGCGCCGCGCGGCGCTGGACAACCGGTTGGCACTGGCGCTGCTGGGTGGCCGCTACAGCGCCAACGCCTATCCCTTCAGCACGCGCTACCAGAACTGCAACCAGTGGCTGGTGGAACTGCTCGCGGCCGCTTGGGGCGACATCGCGGCGGGCCCCGATGCGCGCGAGCGCACACAGCGCTGGTTGGCACAACAGCGCTACGAGCCCACGCGCGTGGAGGTGGGCTGGCGCCCTGTGATGTGGGCCGGTGCTGCCTTCTCGCCCTGGATCCATAACGACGACCACCCGGCAGAAGACCTTGCGGCCGCCACTTACCGCATCAGTTTGCCGGCGGCGGTGGAAGGGCTGGCGCGCGCGATGGTGCCGGGGGCCGAGCGCATCCAGATCTGCCACACGACGAAGCATGTGCTCGTGCGGCGCGGCTGGGGGCCGTTGCTGGCCGAGGGCTGCGTGGCGGAGCCGGGCGACGAATTGACGCCGCTCGAGTAGCTGCCTCAACGGCCCGCGTCGTCTGCGCCGACCTCGCCCGCCTGCTGCAGCTGCCACATCTGCGCATAACGACCGTTCATGGCCAGCAACTCGGCATGCGGGCCGCGCTCCACCACACGCCCGGCTTCCAGCACCACGATCTCGTGCGCATCCACCACCGTCGACAGGCGGTGCGCAATGACAAGCGCGGTTTTGCCTGCCGCCGCGCTTTTCAGCTCGGCCTGGATGGCGCGCTCGTTGGCGCTGTCCAGCGCCGAAGTGGCCTCGTCGAAGATGAGGATGGGCGGGTTCTTCAGCAGCGTGCGCGCAATGGCCACGCGCTGCTTCTCGCCGCCCGAGAGCTTGAGCCCGCGCTCGCCCACCATCGTGCCGTAGCCCGCGGGGGTGCCGACGATGAAGTCGTGGATGTGCGCGGCGCGTGCGGCGGCTTCCACCTCCTCGCGGCTGCAGCCGGGGCGGCCGTAGGCGATGTTGTATTGCACGGTGTCGTTGAAGAGCACGGTGTCCTGCGGCACGATGCCGATGGCGGCGCGCAGGCTCGCCTGCGTCACGGCGCGCAGGTCCTGACCGTCGATGGTGATGCCGCCGCCACCACCGCCACCGCTCGCGCCCGTGTCGTTGCCGCCCACGTCGTAGAAACGATAGAGCAGCCGTGCCAGCGTGCTCTTGCCCGCGCCCGACGGGCCGACCACGGCGACAGTCTTGCCCGCCGGGATCTCGAAGCTCACGCCATGCAGGATCGGCCTCGCGAGCTTTTGCTCGCCTTCGTCCCGGTCGTACGAGAAGAAGACGTTGTCGAAGCGCACCACGCCTTCGCGCACGGCGAGCGGCTTGGCACCGGGCGCGTCGTCCACCTCGCGGTGGCGCTCGAGCAGGCCGAACATCTTGTCGAGATCCGTCAGGCTTTGCTTGACCTCGCGGTACAGCACGCCCAGGAAGTTGAGCGGGATGTAGAGCTGGATCAGGAAGGCGTTGATCATCACCAGGTCGCCGAGCGTGAGCCGGCCCTCGACCACACCCTCGGTGGCGCGCCACAACATCGCCACCAGGCTGGAAGCGATGATGAGCTGTTGCCCGGTGTTGAGCAGCGACAACGTGGTCTGGCTCTTCACCTGCGCCTTGCGGAAAGTCTCCAGGCCCTCCTCGTAGCGCCGCGCCTCGAAGCCCTCGTTGTTGAAGTACTTGACCGTCTCGTAGTTGAGCAGCGCGTCGATGGCGCGCGAGTTGGCGCGCGAGTCGGACTCGTTCATCTCGCGGCGAAAGCGCGTCCGCCATTCGGTGACACTGACCGTGAAGACAATGTAGACGGCGAGCGCGGAGAGCGTGATCCACACATAACCGGCATCGAACTTCACGCCCAACACCGCCAGCACCAGCGCCACCTCGATCAACGTGGGCAGGATGGTGTAGAGCGAGTAGCTCACGAGTGACTGCAGCGCACGCGTGCCGCGTTCGATGTCGCGCGTGAGGCCGCCGGTCTGCCGCTCGAGGTGGAAGCGCAGCGACAGCGCGTGCAGGTGGCCGAATACCTCCAGCGCAATCTGCTTGGCGGCGCCGAAGCTGACCTTGGCGAACACGAGCTCGCGCAGTTCGGTGAACAGGCTCGTGCACAGGCGCAGGGCGGCGTAGGCCACCAGCAGGCCGATGGGCACCACCAGCAGCGCGCGCGGGTCGCCCGGCTTCAGTGCGAGCGCGTCGATGAGGTACTTGAGCAGCACCGGCACGCTCACGTTGGCCACCTTGGCCATCACGAGGAAGCCCAGCGCCAGCGCCACGCGCCAGCGCCAAGGCCACAAGTAGGGCAACAGGCGGGCAAGGGTCTGCCAATCGCTGCGCGGCGCCGCCGGCGTGCCTTTCTCCGCGGCGGTGGGCAGGGGGAGGGCGGGGCCGGGCCTCATCGGACGCCACCGGCCCGCGTGCCCATCTTGCGCAGCACCACCTCGCGATAGCTGATGAGACCCATGCCGAAGGTCGTGCGCATCAGACAGCCGGCGAGCACGTTGCGGCTGCGCGCCGCCGGGCGCCGCGCCAGGGCACGCCTGCCGAACCACGGCCAGCGGATCACGGCGCCGGTGATGCGTTCCAGGCGTGCGAGGTTGGGCAGCACCTCGCGGTCGAGCGCCTGCATCGTGGCGAGTTCCAGGCCAGCGGCGCGGGCGGACTGCAGCAGGCCGTCCACCGTCTGCAGCGATGGCACTGCCAGCCCGCGGGCCACCAGCTCGACCGCCAGCGCCTCTTCGGGCGCCAGGGCCTCGACAGGCCGTGGCAGATAGCCATCGAACAAGGTGAACTCGCCACCTGCACGCAATACGCGCGCCACCTCGCCGAGCGCGCGCGGCAGGTCGGTGGCGTGGCACATCGACTCGATGCAGAAGGCCGCGTCGATGCTCGCCCCGGCCTGCGGCAGTTGGTGGAAGTCGCCCTGCGCGAGCTGCACGCGCGAGGCTGGCCAGGCCAGCAGCCGCTCGCGCGCCAGCGCCACGTGCGCCGGCGTCAGGTCAATGCCCTGGAAGCGCATGCCTGCGTGGCGTGGCACCAGGTAGGCGAGGTTGTAGCCCTGCCCGAAGGCCAGCTCGAGCACGTCCACGGGCGGCGTGGGCCAGCCCTGCTGCCAGCGGGCCTCGATGCGCCGCAGCGGGCCGCTGAAGCCGTTGGCATCGAAGCGCCCATCCGGGTTGAGCGCCATGTGCACCGCACCTTCGCTGGAGTGGTAGCGCCGGTAGGCGGCGTGGTTCTGTTCGTAGTAGTTCACCACGGCGGCGCCGTCGAGGGCGTCGCGCCGCACGGCTTCGAGGTCGAACACCTTGCCGAGTTTGTGCAACTGCCGCCGCAGGTGCGCCAGCCCGCGCTGCGGCTCGAGTGGCCTCGCCTCGTTCGGGGGCGCGGCTGCCGCTACAGTCTCGGGCACTTGCATGCGGCCATTGTCGCCGCCGCAGGCGCCCGCCCTAGGAGCCATGCTTGAACGCAGACGATCCGCACCACCGACCCGAACTCAAGATGGCACCGAGCCGCCTCTCGGATGACCGCGAACTGGTGCTGCGCGTGATGCCAAGGCCCGCTGACGTCAACAGCAACGGCGACATCTTCGGCGGCTGGGTGATGGCCCAGGTCGACGTGGCCGGCGCCGTGTTGCCGCACCGCATCGCCAAGGGGCGCATCGCCACCGTGGCGGTGAACCAGTTCATCTTCAAGCAGCCCGTGAGCCTGGGCGACCTGCTCAGCTTCTATGCCAAGGTCACGCGCATCGGCACGACTTCGGTGGGTGTGCACGTGGACGTGTATGCCGAGCGCAACCCGGCCAACCTGCACGTGGTGAAGGTGACGGAGGCCGACCTCACCTACGTGGCCATCGACAGCGAGGGCCGACCACGGCCGTTGCCGCGCGACGCTTGATCAACGACTGCCGATGCCGAGCCGGCCCTCGAAGGTGAGCGACGCCCACCAGCTGGCCCAGTCGGCGTCGTACCCGCGCGGGGCCCTGACCATGTGCACCGCCTTGATCAACCAGGTGCCGGGGCCATCGACTCGAAAGTGAACCCGGCCATCGGCGTCGCTGCGCGCCGACTGTTTCAACGTCGGGTCGACGCTGTTGATCGCGACGACCAAGGCGCCAGCCAACGGTCGACTTCGCCAGGTCAGGCGCACCGGCAGCGCCTGTTCGGAGTCGTGGGGGTTTCGCAGCGCGACGAGTTCGAGCGGCAAGCCGAGCGCACGATCGCCCACGGCGGGCGCCGCCGGCCCGACCCACACCAGGCTCTTGGCGCAACGCGAGAAGATCTCGCGGCCGGGGTCGTCGCTTTGCCCGCTGTCTCGCCGTTGGGCGACGATGGACTCGAGGCCTTCCTCGCGCAGGTATGCGGTGAACTTTTCTGCCGGCAGCTCCAGCGCGTAGGGCCCGCTGTACAAACCGACCACTTGAGTGCCGGCGTGTACCGCGTGCAGCCGGCCCGCCGGCTCAGCGCCGTCGCGCGAGGCGAACGTACGACGTCCGCCCGCGTCCTCGACGAAGAACCGCTTGACCGACGCGGCATGAAATGCCACCGCATCGCCGACCAGGTTTTCGCCGACACGCACGCGCAATTCGACTGCCTCCCCGACCTGGGGGCGGAAGCGCGAAGGCTCGATCCAGAGGTCATGCGCATGCGACGGCACACTGCTGGCCGCCAACATGGCGGCCAGCAGAGCCGGCAGATACCGATTCATTGCACGACGGAGACGAGGTCCGCGGATCCCGTGCTCAAGGAGCGGGCGGAATGTCGGGCTCGGTCGGCACATTCACGCCACCATGGCCCTGGAACAAGCCTTGATGCGCCGGCGCGAGGAACGGGAAGCGCGCCAGGAAGTTCTTGTCGTTGACTTCCACGCCCTTGGCCAGGCCCGCCGCCGGGTTGCCGGCGACGATGAGGCTGATGAGCACGCTGTTGACATTGACTT
>JANNRI010000106.1:0-18000 GCA_031401195.1 Burkholderiales bacterium | reverse complement strand
GTAGTGCGCCGTACTGACGAAAGGCGTGGCGACCTTCTTGCCCTTGAGGTCCTTCAGGCTCGCGATGCCGCTGCCGTTGCGCACGATGAGCGCCTCGGCATCGGCGATGTCGTCGAGGATCCAGAACAGCTTGATGTCCTGGCCCTGGCTGGCCGCCGCCACGATGGGGCTGGAGCCGGCCTCGCCGATGTGCACGTCGCCGCTGGCCATGGCCTTGATGACGTCGCCGCCACCGCCGAACATGCGCCAGTTGATCTTGTAGCCGGTGGCCTTCTCGAGCTCACCGCTTTCCATCACGAGCCGGAAGGGCACTAGCATGTCCTGGTGCGCGATGGTCACTTCCTTCTTCGGCTGGGCGCAGGTGGCCACGCTGGTCATGGCCAGTGCCGCGCCGGCCAGCCAAAGCGGCAGGCGGCGTGCGAATCGGGGGCTCAGGGACATGGCAACTCCTCGGTCTGCTGGGGTGATCGGGCTTGCAGGCGCGACGGGCGCCGACGGTGCGGACGGTAGGGAAGCATAGTCCGCGCCATCTCGAGGGGCTCAATGGGGTGGCTGGGACTTTCCCGGATGCGCGCGCGGCGGTTTGGGCGCGTGCCCTGGATCGATCGATCAGTGGCGCGCGGGCGAGGCCGGGACACACACACTGACACAGGCCCGGACGAGATCCCGGCCTGCGGCAAGCTCAACCCGTCCGGCGTCGCAAGCCCAACCCCACCACGCATCCCACCACCAACAGGCCCCCGCCGACTTGCATGGGCGCAATCCTCTGCCCGAGGATCGCCCAAGCCAGCACGAGCGCGAAGATCGGTTCGACGTTCATGATCGCCGAGTTGCCCACCACGCCCAGCTTGGGCAACACCGTGAACATGATGGTGAAGGCGGTGCCGTAGAGGAAGGTCAGCGCCGCCAGACCCCACCAGCCGGCCGGCGCGTTGGGCAGGTGGAAGCCGCCCTGCGCGACACCGGCAGCGAGCGTCAGCGCGGCCACCAGCGCCATCGTGGTGGCTGTGCGCAACCGGCCGTCGAGCGTGCCGGCTTCGTGCTGCGTCAGCACGAGCGCGAGTCCGAAGAGGGCCGCGGCCGCCACCGCGAGAGCCACGCCCGCGCCGATGCGGCTCCAATGCGCCCCTGCGCCCAGGCCCGAGGCGGCGCCAAACACGTCCAGCGCCAGCGCCAGGCCGGCGAGGATCACGGGCATTGCGAACAACACGCGCCGCTCCGCGCGGTGGCCGTAAAGCACACGCGCCCACAGCGCCGTGAAGAGCGGATACAGGTTGAACGCCAGCAATGCCAGCGCCACCGGCAGCCGCGCCACCGAGAAGTACAGGCAGTAGCTCTGCGCGGCGATGAGCACGCCGATGGCCGGCAGAGACCAGCGGTGGCTGACCTTCAGCGCCAGCGGCACCCGCTGCCGTCAGACGATGAGCGCCACCACCAGCGCCGTGATGCCGCTGCGAAAGCACACCGCGGTGACCACGTCCACCCCGTTGTCGAAGGCCACGCGGGCGGCGACATGGTTGCCGCCCATCATCAGCGCGACCAGCAGCAGCGTGGCAAACGCCGTGCCGCTCAAGGCCATGGCGGTCGGTGCCCTCAGGGTTGACATGGCGCCATTGTGGGGATGCGCGAGGTGGGGTGGAGTGGGGTGCAATGGGGTGCAGCGGAGTGCAGTAGGGCCGAGGCTCACGCGTGCGCGAGCGGAGCCCATTACTTGACATTTAAAGCATATCGTGCAGACTCTCCGTCCAACCCTCCCGTTGGAGCACGCTGGGAACCCCATGAAGATCGTCTGCATCGGCGGCGGCGCCGCCGGCTTGTACTTCGCGCTGCTGATGAAGCGCCACAACCCGGCGCACGACATCACGGTGGTCGAGCGCAACAAGCCCTACGACACCTTCGGCTGGGGCGTGGTCTTCTCCGATGCCACCATGGACCGCATGCGCCACTGCGATGCGCACACCGCCGACGAGGTGCAGCAGGCCTTCAACCACTGGGACGACATCGAGCTGCACTTCAAGGGGCGCGTCATCCGCTCGGGGGGCCACGGCTTCGTCGGCATCGGCCGCAAGAAGATGCTCAACATCCTGCAGGTGCGCTGCGAGCAGGTCGGTGTGAAACTGGTGTTCGAGTGCGAGGTCGACTCCGACCTCGACTTCCCCGACGCCGACCTGATCATCGCCAGCGACGGCATCAATTCCAAGGTGCGCACGCGCCATGCCGCGGTCTTCAAGCCCGACATCGTGACGCGGCCCAACCGCTTCATCTGGCTGGGCACGGAGAAGGTCTACGACGCGTTCACGTTTCTGTTCGAGAAGACCGAGCACGGCTGGTTCCAGGCCCACATCTACAAGTTCGACGACACCACGAGTACCTTCATCGTCGAGTGCCCCGAGCATGTGTGGCTGGCGCACGGGCTCGACCATGCCGACCAGGACCAGTCCGTCGCTTTCTGCGAGCAGCTCTTCGCCGCCAATCTCCAGGGCGAGCGGTTGATGACCAACTCGCGCCACCTGCGCGGCTCGGCGTGGTTGAACTTCCAGCGCGTGAAATGCGAGCAGTGGTCGCACTTCAACGGCCGCAGCCACGTGGTGCTGATGGGTGATGCGGTGCACACGGCGCACTTTGCCATCGGCTCAGGCACCAAGCTCGCCCTGGAAGACGCCATCGAACTGGTCGACCAGTTCAAGGCCGCGGGCGATGGTGTCGAGCACATCCCGCAGGTGCTGGCGCGTTACCAGGCGCTGCGCGAGATCGACGTCATCCGCCTGCAGAACGCGGCCTGGAACGCGATGGAGTGGTTCGAGGTCTGCGGCCAGCGCTACTGCGATCCGCTCGAGCCCGAGCAGTTCATGTACAGCATGCTCACGCGCAGCCAGCGCATCAGCCACGAGAACCTGCGCCTGCGCGACAAAGCGTGGCTGGAAGGCTACGAGCGCTGGTTCGCCGAGCGTGCGTTGCGCGCTGGCGCCGGCGCGGCACAAGGCGCCGCAGCCCCTTCGGGGCGTGGTGCGAATCACGGCGGCGCCGCGGCCGCAGCCCGGCCGCCCGTATTCCTGCCGCCAATGTTCACGACCTTCACGCTGCGCTCGGTGACGCTGAAGAACCGCGTCGTGGTGTCGCCGATGGCACAGTACTCGGCCGTGAACGGCATCGCTGGCGACTACCACCTCGTGCACCTGGGCGCACGCGCGATGGGTGGCGCCGGCATGGTCGTCGCCGAGATGACCTGCACCAGCCCCGACGCCCGCATCACACCCGGCTGTCCGGGGCTGTGGAACGACGAGCAGGGAGCGGCCTGGCAGCGCATCGTCGAATGGGTGCATGCCCACAGCGACGCGAAGATCGCCCTGCAGATCGGCCACGCCGGCGCCAAGGGTTCGACGCGTCGCGCCTGGGACGGCATCGACAAGCCGCTGGCCGACGACGACACCGAGCCGAACTGGCCGCTGCTGTCGGCCTCGCCGCAGCAGTACGTCGAAGGCGTGAGCGCGGTCTCGCGTGCGATGACACGCATCGACATGGACCGCGTGAAGGCCGACTTCGTCGCCGCCACGCGCCGTGCCGCGGCCGCCGGTTTCGACTGGCTGGAACTGCATTGCGCGCACGGCTACCTGCTCTCCAGCTTCATCTCGCCGCTGACCAATCAGCGCAGCGACGAATACGGTGGTGTGCTGGCCCACCGGCTGCGTTACCCCGTGGAGGTGTTTGCCGCGGTGCGTGCGGTCTGGCCGCCGCACCTGCCGATGTCGGTGCGCATCTCGGCGCACGACTGGGTCGAAGGCGGCATCACGCCGGCCAATGCGGTGGATATCGCGCGCGCCTTCAAGGCCGCCGGCGCTGACCTCATCGACTGCTCGTCGGGGCAGGTGAGCAAGAAGGAGAAGATCACCTTCGGGCGCATGTTCCAGACGCCGTTTGCCGACCGCGTGCGCCAGGAGGCCGGCATTCCCACCATCGCGGTGGGCGCCATCAGCGAGGCCGACCATGTCAACTCCATCATCGCCGCCGGCCGCGCCGACCTGTGCGCTGTGGCGCGGCCGCACCTGGCCAATCCGGCATGGACGCTCACCGAAGCGGCGAAGATCGGCTACACCGATCTCGCCTGGCCGAAGCCCTACCGCTCCGCCAAAGCGCAGATCGAAGCGCAGTTCGCGCGCGAGAAGGTGCTGGCGAAATGACCGCACGCGGCAAGGCCCGGCCTAAACCTAAACCCAAACCCGAGCTGATCCTCGTGAGCCCGCTGGGCGAGCGGCACATCGGCCTCGAAGCGCGCACGGTCTCGGCCGACCACCTGGACGTGAAGGTGTGGCTGCGCCTGCTCGCCTGCAGCGCGCAGATCGAGCAGGAGATCCGCACCCGGCTGCGCCTGCGCTTTGGCACCACGCTGCCGCGCTTCGACTACCTCGCGCAACTCGAGCGGCACCCCGACGGGCTGCGCATGAGCGCGCTGTCGCGCTACATGATGGTGACCGGCGGCAACGTCACCGGGCTCACCGACCAGCTCGTCGTCGACGGCTGGGTCGAGCGCAGTGCCGATCCACAGGACGGCCGCTCTTGGTTCGTGCGCCTCACGGCGCTCGGCCGTCGTGAGTTCTCGGTCATGGCCGCCGAGCACGAAGGCTGGTTGACCGAGATGTTCTGCGGCATGTCAGCGCTCGAGAAGAAACTGCTGTACGAACAGCTCGGCCGCTTCCGCCTGCATCTGGCGCAAGGCCGAAGTCACCGCATCGAAGGCCCGTCACCCTCAGCCTCAGCGTCAGCGTCAGCCTCAGCCTCATCCTCAGCGTCACCATCATCGGCCGCACCGGCGCCGCCGCCGCGCGCGCCGGCCACGGTGCCCGCATCCCGATCGATACCCACGTCCCGCAAAGGCCGCCCACGATGACCTCCTCGACCATCGACTTCACTCTCGTCGCCGGCAACCGCCGGTCTCTCGCCGGCCACCAGGCGCAGCACTTCCTGTGGGAACTGCGCGACGGCGTGGGCGTGGTCACCCTCAACCGACCGGAGCGCAAGAACCCGCTCACCTTTGCTTCCTACGCCGAGCTGCGCGACCTCTTCCGCACACTGGTGCAGGCCGAAGATGTCCATGCCATCGTCGTGCAGGGCGCGGGTGGCAACTTCTGCTCGGGCGGTGACGTGCACGAGATCATCGGCCCGCTGGTGCAACTGAAGACGCCCGAGCTGCTGATGTTCACCCGCATGACGGGCGACCTCGTCAAGGCCATGCGCGCCTGCCCGCAGCCCGTGGTGGCCGCGGTGGACGGTGTGTGCGCCGGGGCCGGCGCCATCGTCGCGATGGCAAGCGACCTGCGCCTGGGTACCGCACGCTCGAAGACGGCCTTCTTGTTCAACCGCGTGGGCCTGGCCGGTTGCGACATGGGGGCTTGCGCCATCCTGCCGCGCCTCATCGGCCAGGGCCGCGCCAGCGAGCTGCTGTACACCGGCCGTTCGATGGCTGGCGAGGAGGCCGAGCGCTGGGGTTTCTTCAACCGCCTCGTGGCGCCCGAAGACCTGGCTCGCGAGGCGCGTGCACTGGCCGCCGAGCTGGCTGCGGGGCCCACATTTGCCAATGGCATCACCAAGACCATGCTGCATCAGGAGTGGAGCATGAGCATCGACCAGGCCATCGAGGCCGAAGCGCAGGCGCAGGCGCTGTGCATGCTGACGCAGGATTTCCATCGCGCCTACCACGCCTTCGCGGCCCGGCAGCGGCCGGTCTTCGAAGGCAACTGAGCGGGCAGGAGCCGACGCCATGGCCGACACACGCTTCCTCGACTGGCCCTTCTTCGACGACAAGCATCGTGCGCTGGCGCGCGAGCTCGAGGCCTGGTCGGCCGCGCACATTGCACAGGTGCACACGAGCGACGTCGATGCCGAATGCCGCGCGCTCGTGAGCCTGCTCGGCGCGCACGGCTGGCTGCGCCATGCCGTGGCCGGGCAGGCCCTGGGTGGCGCCGCCGAGGTCATCGACACGCGCGCCATCTGTCTACTGCGCGAAACGCTGGCGCGCCACTCGGGCCTGGCCGATTTCGCCTTCGCCATGCAGGGCCTGGGCAGCGGCGCCATCAGCCTGGACGGCAGCGCCGAACAGAAGGCGCACTACCTGCCGCGCGTGGCGCGGGGCGAGGCGATCGCCGCGTTTGCGCTCTCCGAGCCCGAGGCAGGCTCGGACGTGGCCGCCATGGCCTGCCGCGCCCGCGTCGAAGGTGGCCACGCCGTGCTCGACGGCGAGAAGACCTGGATCAGCAACGGCGGTATCGCCGACTTCTACGTCGTCTTCGCGCGCACGGGGGAGGCTCCTGGCGCGCGCGGCATCAGCGCCTTCATCGTGGATGCCGGCACACCCGGCTTTCAGATCGCCGAGCGCATCCACGTCATCGCGCCGCACCCGCTGGCGCGGCTGCGGTTCACGAACTGCCGCGTGCCGCTTTCGCAGCGCGTGGGTGGCGCGGGCGAGGGTTTCAAGGTCGCGATGCGCACGCTGGATGTGTTCCGCACTTCGGTGGCCGCGGCAGCACTGGGCTTCGCACGGCGTGCGCTCGACGAGGGCCTGGCACGCGCCACCACGCGCAAGATGTTCGGCGGCGTGCTGTCGGACTTCCAGCTCACGCAGGCCAAGCTCGCGCAGATGGCCACCACCGTCGACAGTGCGGCACTGCTGACCTACCGCGCCGCCTGGATGCGCGACCAGGGCCACAACGTCACGCGCGAGGCGGCGATGGCCAAGATGGTGGCCACCGAGGGCGCGCAACAGGTCATCGACGCGGCCGTGCAGCTCTTCGGCGGCCTGGGTGTGGTGAGCGAGATGCCGGTGGAGCGCCTGTACCGCGAGATCCGCGCGCTGCGCATCTACGAAGGCGCCACAGAGGTGCAGCAGCTCATCATCGCGCGCGAGCTGTTGCGCTCCACGCCGAAAGAGCCGAGCTAGCCAGGTGGCCGCCGCGGATCCGCCTCAGCCGGTCCGCGAGCGGCTCCCCCAACGGCTCCCCCAGTGGCTCGCAGAGCCTCCTTCGCAGACTCGGGGGGAGGCGACCCGAGGGTCGCTTCGGTGGCATTCAATTCGAGTGCAACACGCACCGTGCCCGGTTCCTGCTGCAACGTCTGCGGCTGCATGCCCAAGTCCTTGGCCAGCGCCAGCATGCGCACGTTCTCGCGCAGCACGGTGGCCACCAGGCGTTCGGTGCCGCGCGCCTTCTGGTAGGCCACCATTTTGGTGAGGAGACGCCGGCCGAGCTTCGCGCCTTGCAGGTCAGTGCGCACGAGGATGCCGAACTCGGCCTCCTGGTTGTCGGGGTCGGTGACGGTGCGCACCACACCCAGCGTCTCGAGTTCGCCAGTGTCGCTGCCAGGCACGATGGCCACGGCGACGAAGGCCATCTCGCGCTCGTAGTCGATCTGTGTCAGCCGCGCCAATTCGCTGCGCTCGATGCTGCGCCTCGAGTAGAAGATGCGCATGCGGATGTCTTCGGGGCTGACACGTTCGAGCAATTGGAGGTGGCGCGCCTCGTCCTCGGGGCGGATGGGCCGCAACGTCACCGTGCGTGGGCCATCGGCCGCCTCCCACACGTACGATTCAGTCAACTCGGCTGGGTAGGCGCGAATGGCGAATCGTGCGGCGCCGCCCGGTGCACTGGCACTCACGCGCACGCGGGCATCGAGCGCGATCACGCCGTCGCCATCGGCCAACAGTGGGTTGATGTCAAGCTCGGCGATGCGCGGTTCCTCGGCCAGCAGGCGCGACAGAGCAATCAGCACGCCGTGCAGCGCGTTGGCATCTGCGGGCGGCACGTCGCGCCAGCCGGCGAGCAGCTTGGCGACCTTGGTGCGCGCCACCAGGGCACGCGCCAGCGGCTCGTTGAGCGGCGGCAACGCCACGGCGCGGTCGGCCACCACTTCCACGCGCGTGCCACCGGCGCCGAAGAGAATGACGGGCCCGAAGAGGGGGTCGATGTGGGTGCCGGCAATCAACTCCAACGCGCGCGGCCTGCGCACCATGGGCTGCAACGTGAAGCCTTCAATGTGCGCATCGGGTCGGCGCGCGGCCACGCGTTCGAGCATGCGCGTGGCCGCCTCGGCCACCTCGCCGGGGGAGTCGAGGTCGAGCGCCACGCCGCCGACATCGCTCTTGTGCGTGATCTCGGGCGCCAGGATCTTCAGCACCACCGGGAAACCGAGCGCCGTGGCCCCAGCCGCGGCGGCGATGGGCGAGGCGATCACAGTGCGCGTGCGCACCACCGGCACGCCGCAGGCGGCCAGCAGCGCCTTGGCCTCCACCTCGGTGAGCCACTCGCGGCCGGCAGCTAGCGCGGCGTCGACGAGTTCGCGCACCGAGCGCGCATCCTGCTCGTTGCTGGGGCCCGTGTGCACGGCCGGTGGTGGCGGGTCGGTGGGCGCCTCGAGCAACTGCTCCTGGTTGCGCCGGTAGTTGACAAGCATGGCCAGCGCGTGCATGGCCTGCTCGGGCGTGTCGTACACGGGGATGCCCGCCACATTGAACAACCCGCGTGCCTCGGCCACCGCACCGTGCCCGAGCCAACAACTGGCCAGGCGCCCCGGTGTCTCGGCCAGCACCGGCACCAGCGCCGCCGCGATCGCGCCCGCCGACACGATGGCCGTGGGCGCATGCATGAACAGCACGGTGCCTGTCTCGGGGGCGGCGAGCAGCGTGCGCAACGTGTGCACATAACGCTCGACCGGTGCGTCGCCGATGATGTCCACCGGATTGCCGTGCGACCAATTGGGCGGCAAGGCCGCATCCAGCGTGGCCAGCGTCTCGGGCGACAAGGCGGCCAGATCCAGCCCGAGCGCGGCGGCGGCATCGGCAGCCAGCACGCCGGCGCCGCCGCCATTCGTGACGAGCGTGACGCGCGCCAGCGCCTCGGCGTCCTTGCCGCGCACGGCGGGCTTGAAGCGCGCCAGCGTCTCGGCGGCAACGAAGAGGTCTTGCAGCGTGTCCACGCGCAGCATGCCTGCGCGCCGCACGGCCGCGTCGATGACGAGGTCGCTGCCGGCCAGGGCCCCGGTGTGCGAGGTCGCCGCCCGTGCGCCCGATTCACTGCGCCCGGCCTTCACCAGCAGCACCGGTTTGTTGCGTGCAGCCGCACGTGCCGCGCTCATGAACTTGCGCGCCGACGACAGCGACTCGGCGTAGATCAGCACGGCGCGCGTCTGGGAGTCGCTGGCCAGCCAGTCGAGCATGTCGCCGAAATCGACGTCGCAGCCTTCGCCCATCGAGACCACGCGCGAGAACCCGATGCCGCGTGCGCGTGCCCAGTCGAGCATGGCGGTGGCCAGCGCGCCGCTTTGCGAGACAAAGGCGATCGAGCCCGCCTCGGCGTGGCCGGGCGCGAAGCTGGCGTTCAGGCCCACCGGCGGCGAAAGCAGGCCCAGGCAGTTGGGCCCGAGGATGCGCAGCACGTGCTTGCGTGCCGCATCGAGCATGGCCTGGCGCTGTTCGGGCGTGAGCCCGGCGGTCAGCACCACGGCCGCGCGTGTGCCGCGCTCGCCCAGCTCGGCGATGAGCCCCGGTACCGTGGCCGGTGGCGTGCAGATGACGGCCAAAGCCGGCGCTCCGGGCAAGTCGGCGACACGCGCATACGCTTTGTCGCCCTGCACGATGCCGTGGCTCATGTTCACTGGCCAGCGCGGCCCGGCGAAGACACCGCTCTTGAGGTTGCGCCAGACCGTGTAGCCCACGCTGCCTTCGCGCGTGGACGCGCCGATCACGGCCACTGAAGCCGGTTCGAAGAGATCGTCGAGGTGGCGGACGCTCATGGGGTGGCCTGGTGCTTCGTACTGCGGTGTTTGTCCTGCGGGCGCGCCGATGGCGCGTGGCGTTGAAGCGCGGCGCCACGGACCGTACCACGACGCACAGGTCGAGCCAGTCTAGGGCGATGGGCTGTCATGCCCATGACGGGGCTCAAGGCGCGTCGTTGTCCTGCTACGCTTGCCCCACCGAAAGGCCGCGCCGCCCTCTTCTGGCGCATGGAGGAACCCTCATGCACATGGACACATCCAGCCTGCCCGCATTCCGTGCCCAAGCGCTGGCCGCAGGCTTCGACGAAGTGCTGGAGCGCGTCTGGGCGCCAGGCACGGTGGTAGACACGCACACGCACAGCTTCGAGGTGGAGGCGGTGGTGGTTCGTGGGGAGATGTGGCTCAGCCACAGCGGAACCACGCAGCACCTGCGTGCGGGTGACCGCTTTGCGCTGGCGCGCGACGTGCCGCATGCCGAGCGTTATGGCCCCGAGGGCACCACCTTCTGGGTGGCGCGTCGCAACGGGCGTGGATGAAGGCGCGCTCTTCGCTGGTGGTGGCCTCGTGGCGCGCGAACTCTCGCGCGGCGACGTACCTTGCCTGCAGGCGTTCTACGACGCCAATCCGGAGTACTTCATCGCCATCAACGGGTGCGCCGCGCCGCCGGATGCGGCGGCCACCGACTTCGACGAACGCCCGCCGCCGCACCTGAGCCACTCGGCCCACCCTTGCCTGGGTCTGTTCGAGGCGTCGCCGGCCGGCGCGGGCGCACTGGCCGGGGTCGCGATCATCGCCATCGACCTGGGTCTGCCCGGTGTGTGGCACCTGGCGCTGTTCATCATTGCCACGCGCCTGCATGGGGGTGGTGCGGCCCAGGGCGCCTATGCCGCACTCGAACGCTGGGCGCACGGCCGCGGCGCGAGCTACCTGCGGCTGGGCGTGGTGCTGGGCCATGCGCGCGCCGAGTGCTTCTGGCAACGCCAGGGCTTCGTGGAACTGCGCCGGCGCGAAGGCATCGACACGGGTGGGCGCATCAACACGCTGCGCACGATGCTCAAGGCCTTGGGCAGCGGCAGCGTGTGGGCCTACCTCGAGGCCGTGCCGCGCGACCGACCGGGCTCGCCGCTGCCTTGAGCCGGCGCAGGGTTCTTTGGGCGCACCACCCCCGCGTTCGGCGGCGGCACAGGCGACACAATGGCGCCAGCGCCAGCGCCAACGCCAACGCATGCGCCAGCAAAGGCCAACGACATGTCGCTCAAAGCAGTCCTCATCATCGACGACAGCGATCCCGACTTGCTGTACACGCAGATCGTGCTCGATGCGGCCCACGTCGCCGAGCGGGTGTTGACCTGCGGCAGCGGCCCTGAAGCGCTGGCCATCCTGCAGCGAGCCGAACGCCACGACGTCGATGTGATCCTGCTGGACATCAACATGCCGGAGATGAATGGCTTCGAGTTCCTCGAGGCCTACCAGAAGCTGCACTCGACGCAGCAGGCGCGCGCCGTGGTGGTGATGTTGACCTCGTCACCCGATCCGGCCGACCAGGCCCGTGCCGCAAAATTTTCCTGCGTGCATGGCTACCTCATCAAGCCCATCGACGTCGCATCGGCGGCTCGCTTGCTGACGGTCATCGGTGCGGCGTCCTGAGGGCAGGGCACGGTCACACGCTCTCGGAATCAGCCCGATGCCAGCCAAAGGTGCGATGACCCGATGGCCGCGGCGCCCGCTGCACGTTGACTTGACTCTTGTCTTCGGCCTTTGCGCAGCGCTCGGTTGGGCCGCCGTGGTGATGGCGCGGATGCCGGGCACGGTCGCCGTGATCTGGCTGGCCAACGGCGTGGCAATGGCCCTGATGCTCAGTGCGCCCCGCGAGCGCACGCTGGTCCTGCTCGCCGCTGCGGCCGCGGGCAATCTGGTCGCCAACCTCGCCTACGGCGACTCGGTCAGGTTGTCGCTGGCTTTCGTGCCGCCCAATATCGTGGAGATAGCGGCAGGCGTGTGGCTCGTGCGCCGGATCGGTCTGGCCGAGCGCTTCTCCGAGGACCATCGCGCGCTGCTGCGGGTGCTGGTCGGCGCGGTGCTCGTGCCGCCACTGCTGGGTGCCACGTTCGGTGCCGCTACGCTGCAAGCGCTCGAGTTTGCCCGCTTCACGCGCGTGTGGGTCGACTGGTACATCGGCGATGTGCTCGGCGCCTTGGCCACCGTGCCCCTCACGCTGGCGCTGCGTGGCGTTGACGGCCGTGCGGCCATCGGGCGCCTGGTCGCCGCGGGCGGCCTGGCGACGCTGACTGTCGTGGCAATGGGCACGGTGGCGGCTGTGCATGGGCTGCCCGAACCGTTCGTGGCCATCGCCGTGATGCTCGTCGTGGTGGCCTTCGTGCGGCCGCGTGTGGAGACATTCGCGAGCGTCGCGATCGTTGTTTGCGCGCTGGCGGTACTGCAGGCCACCGGCGCACTGAGGTCGCCCGATACGCCAGTGGCCCATGCGTTGCTGTTTCTCGGCGCACTGCTGGCAGTGCTGCCGGCGCAGGTGGTGGCGGTGGTGGTGGCACGCCAGCGCGCGTTGTCGCAGACCCTGGCTGCGGTGGGCAGCCGCGTCGACGACATCGTCACCTTCACCGACCTGGATGGCGCGCTTTGTTGGGTGAACCAGGCACGCGAGATCTACTGGGGTGTGCCGAACAGCGATGTGATCGGGCGCGTTCCTGACGAAACCTTGCCCAGAGAGTTTCGCGAAACGGTCTTCAAGCCGATGTTCGACCAGGCCGTGCGAGGGCAGGTCGTACGGCGCCGCATCGAGATGGACTATCCCGCACGAGGGCCGCGGACGATGGACATCAGCATGCAGCCGGCGCACGACGAGGACGGGCATCTGATCGGCGTGTTGTCTTGCGCCTCCGACATCACCGAGCTGGAGGCCTCCCGGCGCGAGCTGTCGCACGCCGCCGAGGCGCTGCGCGCGAGCCACGAGAACCTGGAGCAGTTCGTGCGCATCGCATCGCATGACCTGCGCGAACCGCTGAACACCATTACCCAGTTCTGTGGCCTCATCGAACAGCAGCAGGCGGCGCGGCTGGATCAAACCGGCGCGCTCTACTTCGCCCAGGTGCGCACCGGCGCACTGCGCATGAAACAGATGCTCGACGACGTGCTGCAGTTCGTGCGCTTGGAGCAGGGACCGGCGCAGGCGATGCAGCCGGTGGACCTGGATGAGGTGCTGGCCGAAGTGCGCCAGAACCTGTACGCGCGCATCCATGAGCATGGCGCGTGCATCGAAGTGCGGCCGCTGGGGACCGTCGCGGGCCACCGCTCGCTGCTGGCGCTGCTGCTGCAGAACCTCGTGGCGAACGCGCTGAAGTTCGTCCCGCCTGGGCAGACGCCGAATGTGCGCGTGTCCGCGGAGCGCGAGGGCGGCACGCTGCGCCTGCAGGTCGAGGACAACGGCATCGGCATCGAGCCGGCGCGCATCGTCGAGCTCGGCACGCCCTTTCGGCGCCTGCACGCGAGGCGCAAGTACGATGGCACCGGCCTCGGCCTGGCCATCTGCAAGCGCATTGCCGAGCAGCACGCAGGCACCATCGAGATCCGATCGGAGGTTGGCGCAGGCAGCGCCTTCACGCTCGTGATGCCGGGCGGTTGAGCAGGCCGCCGCTGCGCGCCGTGTGTGGGCCGCAACTGCGCTGAAACTGCGCCGGATTTGCCCCCCTGTTGTGCGCGTGCGCCGGGGCGGCGCTGCCTACCATGGTCCGTGATTGCGTCCGTCATGCCGGACCGCTGGATGCCCCATGGCTGCTGCCGAATCTGCCGTTGCCGAAAGACCCACCGCTGCCGCGGGCGACTCGAGCGCCGCTGTCGCTGCCGCACGGTTGCCGCTCGCCGAACTGATCGAGCGGGCACAGGCACTCTCCGCGCTGGGGCAGGGTCGCGAAGCGGCCGCGCTCTACGCGGCCTGGGTCGAGCGCAACGTGGACTCACCGCTGTGGCCGGTGGCCTGCTTCAACTGGGGTACGACTCTCTCAGCCGCCGGTGATGAAGCCGGCGCCGAACAGGCCTATCGGCGCGTGCTGGCGCGTGTGCCCGGCTTCGCGCCGGCGCTGCTCAACCTGGGCCACCTGCACGAGCGGCGAGGCGAGGTGCCAGCCGCGCTCGAATGCTGGCGTGGCGTGCTCGACTCGGCGACGCTGCCTGCACTGGAGCATCGTCTGCACGCGTTGAACAACAGCGCGCGCCTGCTCGAGAGCGGCAAGCGCCTGCCCGAGGCCGAAGCGATGATGCGCGCGAGCCTGGAGCTGAAGGCGGCGCAGGCCGACGTCATCCAGCACTACGTGCACGTGCGCCAGAAGCAATGCGCCTGGCCGGCCGAACAGCCGGTGGGTGAAGTGACGGCCCACCAACTGCTCACCGGCACCTCGCTGCTGGCGATGATGGGCCTGTCGGACGACCCGGCGCTGCAATTGCTCGCCGCGCAGCGCTTCGTGCACGAGAAGGTGCCCAAGCCCCCGCCCACGCCGCTGTGGAAGCAGCTTGGCCGCCCTGAACAACGCCAGGGCCGCATCAGGATCGGCTATCTCTCGGGCGACCTGCACATGCACGCGGTGGGTCTGCTCACCGCGGAACTGTTCGAGTTGCACGACCGCAGCCGCTTCGAGGTGCACGCCTTCGACTGGACACCGCCCTCCGAGTTGCCGCTGCGCCGGCGCATCCTGCGTGCGCTGGACCACCATGTGCCGCTGATCGGCGTGGACGACACTACCGCCGCTCGCCTCATCGCCGAGGCCGGCATCGACGTCCTGGTGGACCTGCAAGGGCTCACCAACGGCGCGCGCCCGGCCATCCTCGGCCAGCGGCCGGCCCCGGTCCAGGTGAGCTATCTCGGCCTGCCAGGCACATCGGCGCTGCCGGGCGTGGACTGGATCCTGGCCGATCGCTATGTGATGCCGCCCGAGCTGCTGCGCTACTGCAGCGAGCGGCCGATCTACCTGCCGCACTGCTACCAGGTGAGCGACCGAAAGCGCGAGGTGGCGCCCGCGCCCACGCGCGAGCGCTACGGCCTGCCGGCGGCCGACTCCGGCGCCTTCGTCTTCTGGTCCTTCAACAACAACCACAAGTTCACGCCCGAGATGTTCGGGGCCTGGATGCGCATCCTGGCTGCGGTGCCGGGCAGCGTGTTGTGGCTGCTGGCCGACAACGAGACGGCGCGCGCCAACATGCTGGCGGCGGCGCAGGCCGAGGGCGTCGAGGCCGCGCGCCTGATCTTCGCGCCGCGCGTCTCGCCAGCGGAGTACCTGGCTCGCTTCACGCTCGCCGACCTGGTGCTCGACACCTTCCCCTTCAATGCCGGCACCACCGCCAGCGATGCGCTGTGGATGGGCGTGCCCATCCTCACGCTCTCGGGGCGCACCTATATCTCGCGCATGGCGGGTTCGTTGCTCACCGCAGTGGGGCTGCCCGACCTCATCACCACGAGCCTGACCGAGTACGAGCGCCTGGCGATCACGCTCGCGCGCCATCCCGCGCGCGTGGCATCACTCAGGCGCTATCTCGCCGAGCATGGGCGTTGTTCGCCGCTCTTCGACGTACCGCAGATCGTGCGTGACATCGAAGCCGAGTTCGAGCGCCTGGCGCTGGCGGCGCGTGGCTGATGCACGCGGCCTGCGGCTGAACCGCCCCCACGACCCCGTCCATGGCCGAACTGGTTTCTCCCGCAGGGCAAGCTGCCCCGCCCGCGCAAGCGGCCTGGGACCTGGACAACGATGCACTGGCGCACGCGCTGGCCTGGCTGACGCGCCACCACGGCCGCGAACGCTCGGCGCAGTCGCTGCTGGCCGGGCAGCCGGTGGTGGGCCGCATCGGCCCCGACCAGGCGCTGCGCGTGCTGCGCGAGGCGGGTTTCACCGCTGGGCTGGTGCAGCGGCCGCTGGCCGCGCTGCACCACCTGCTGCTGCCCGCGGTGCTGCTGCTCAAGGGGGGCGATGCCTGCGTGGTGGTGGCGCGCGACGCCGCCGATGCTTCGCGCTACGAGATCGTGATGCCGGGGCCCGAGCACCACGCGTGCTCGGCATCGCAGGCCGAACTGGAGGCCGAGTACAGCGGCTTCGCGCTCGTGGCCTCGCCACAGCCGGCGCCCGAGCGCGCGCCGCGCCATGCCACGCCCGACGAGGCCGCCGCGCTGGCCGACCCCGCGCGCCACTGGTTGTGGGGCACGTTGCGGCGCTTCGTGCCCTACTACCGCTCGGCGCTGTTCGCGGCCTTTCTCTCGAACGTGCTGATGCTCGTCACGGGCCTGGCCACCTCGGTGATCTACGACAAGGTCATTCCGCACCAGGCCTACGTCACGCTGTGGGCAGTGGCCACGGCCTGCGCGCTGGCGATCGTGTTCGACCTCATCGCACGACAGCTGCGCGCCTACCTCATCGACATGGCCGGGCGCAAGGTGGACCTGATCGTCGGCTCCACGCTCTTTCGGCAGACGCTTTCGCTGCGCATGGAGCACCGGCCCGACAGTGCGGGCGCGTATGCCCACCAACTCGCGCAGGTGGAGCTGGTGCGCGAATTCTTCGCCTCGGCCACGCTGGCAGCGCTGTCGGACCTGCCCTTCATCGTGCTCTTCGTGGCGATGGCCTTCGTCATCGGCGGGCCGCTCGGTTATGTGCCGGCGCTGGCGGTGCCGGTGCTGCTGCTGATCGCGGTGCTGATCCAGGGCTCGCTGCGCCGTGCGATGAGCCGCCACATGCAGGAGACGGCCGATCTGCACGGCGTGCTGGTCGAGGCCGTCGATGGCCTCGAAGACCTGAAGGCCGCCGGCGCACAGGGCCGCTTCCTGCGCCGTTACGAGGAAGCCACGGTGGCCGCCGCCGAGGCGATGTTGCGCTCGCGCAGCATCTCGAGCTGGACCACCAACATCTCGTCGATTTCGCAGCAGGTGGTGACGGTGCTGATGCTGGTGTGGGGCGTGTGGCTGATCGACGAAAAGGCCATCACCGCCGGCGCGCTGATCGGCGCCGTGATGTTCGCCACCCGTGCCGTGGCGCCGCTGATGAGCGTGGTGCAACTGGCCACGCGCTACCAGGGCGCGCGTGCCGCGATGCGCGCTCTCGACCGCGTGATGCAGCAGCCGGTGGAACGTGAGGAGGGCCGGGTGTATGTGCCGCGGCGTGAGCTCAGCGGCCGCATCGGGCTGCGCGACGTGGGCTTTGCCTACCCGACACCGGGCTTTGCCGACCGCGAACCCGGCCCGCGCGTGCTCAAGGGTGTGACGCTTGCCTTCGAGCCCGGCGAGCGCGTGGCCGTGCTCGGCCGCATCGGCTCAGGCAAGAGCACGGTTCTTCGTTTGCTGGCGGGCCTGTACCAGCCCATCGAAGGCCAGGCGGAGGCCGACGGCATCGACCTGCGCCAGATCGACCCAGCCGACTACCGCGCACGTGTGGGCTTCGTGACTCAGAACCCGCGTCTCTTCAACGGCACACTGCGCGACAACGTGCTGCTCGACCGGTCGGCGGCCGACCCGGGGCGGCTGGCGGATGTGGCGCGCGTGACGGGGCTCGACCGCCTGGTGGCGCAGCACCCGCAGGGCTGGGAGCTCCCGGTGGGTGAAGCCGGCGCGCTGCTCTCGGGTGGGCAGCGGCAACTGGTGGCGCTGGCCCGCTGCCTCGTCACGCGGCCGCAGATCCTGCTCATGGATGAGCCGACGAGCTCGATGGATGCGCAGAGCGAAGTCGCCTTCCTGCGCCAGCTCAAGGAGGCCATGGGGGGCGGTGCCGATTCGTGCACGCTGATCATGGTCACGCACCGGCCGGCCGTGCTGGAGCTTGTATCGCGCATCGTTGTCGTCGACAGCGGGCGGGTCGTGATGGACGGGCCCAAGGCGGCTGTGCTCGCTGCGCTATCGGGTGCCAAGCCGGCGGCGGCGCCTGGTGCGGGCGCGCCTGGGGCGGTTGCTGCGCCGAGCAATCTGCACATGCATCCAAGTGCACAGCCGGTGCAGAGGGAGGCTTCGGTGTGAGGCGGCTTGCTGCAGGGTGGCGTTCTTGCGTTCTCGCGTTGTGGCGGGCAAGGCCGTGGGCGGGAGCCCGGCGGGGCGCATATGCGGCGGTCGGCCCCGGGGGGCCGACTTCCTTGCGCTGCTCGGGTTGGGGTCGCGCTCACAACTCGCTTCACTCGCTGCGCTCGTTTCGCTCAGACAATGTTCGCGAGTCAGTTGACGAAGCGCGCGAGTTCGCGCGCCGACCCCGACCCTGCGCT
>JANNRI010000105.1:0-3366 GCA_031401195.1 Burkholderiales bacterium | reverse complement strand
GCAGTCGCAGGCTCCATTGTCCTGCGCGGCGCCAGGGCACCACGCCTCGCGGGTCGCGTTAGCTCGAACGTTAGGCCTCACACAACCAAGCTGCTGCGCTACTGACGCCGTGAGTTCACTGCCTGTTGACACACCGTCACTGCGAATACGGCACCTCGTCGTCGAGGAAGCGGCGCAGATGATGGAGTTGAACGGCGAGCCGTCAACCCGGCGCTGGCTTCCTTCCCATGTCTACGAAGACATGAAGGTGGCAACCTCTCGCATGCGCTACCTGGTCTCGTGCTATTCGTCGCCTGGGGATCCACGTCGGGGCCCGTACGTCTTGGCTGTCGAACACCTCACCAGCGGGGCGCTGCTTGGACACGTCGGGCTCAGTCCGTTTGACAGCGAGGTAGAAGTCTCCTACGCCATCGCCGAGGGCTCACGGGGGCGCGGGTACGGTTCCGAGGCTCTGCTCCACTCATGCCAGTGGGCAGCCGAGAGCTTCAACCTGCCAAGCATCTTGGCCATCACCGCGGAGCAGTAGGAAGACCTCTGGACAGATCTGGTCGAACTCGCCGATCGGCCTGATGAGACGCACTACATGGGCGCTCGTGGTGGAGAGCAGCTAGTCCGACCGCGAGTTCGCCGTCATCGACGGGCAGCAACGCATCGCCACGCTGAGCCTTCTGGCGCTGGCGGTCATCGGCTATGTCCAGGTCTTGGCAGACGCGGGAAGCGAGCCCGATGCCAACCGCGAACGCGCATCCGCTCTGCGCACCAAGTTCATTGGCGAGAAAGACCCGGCCTCGCTGGTGGAGGCGAGCAAGCTGGCGCTGAACGCCACCGACAACGCCTTCTACCAGGACTATCTCGTTCAGTTGCGCAGCCCGCTCAATGCGCGCGGCCTGCCGAAGTCGAACAGGCTGCTGTGGGAGTGTTTCGGCTACTTCAGCCGCGAGGTCGAGGCCTGGCTGGGTTCACCCGCTGACGGCACGCGACCGGCGCGCTTGGTGTCCGAGGCGGCGGGCCGGCGTTCAATTCGTCGTCCACCACGATTCGGATGAACATCAACTGCCCCGGAGTTTCTTCGCTACCACCTGCAGTGCCAGTTGCCACGCGTGCGCAGCCAGCGGCTGTTCAAGCTCGTGCGCGAGACGGTTCGTGACGGCGCCGGCGTTTTCGCGCTGCTCGATGCGCTGGAGCGGCGGGCCGAGATCTTTGCGGCACTGTTCGACCCACAACATGCCTATTGGATTGAACGGCGCCACAGCGCCGGCCATGTGCGCGATCGCAATGCGCTGCGGGTCAGGCAGACGACGCCGCTGGTCTTCGCCGCTTGGGAGACGCTGGAGGAGGCCGACTACGCCCGGTTGCTGAAGCTGCTGGTGGTGGTGCTGTTCAGGTACAGCGCCGTCAGCGGGCTCAATACGAACTCGTTGGAGTTGGTGTTCCACAACGCTGCGAAGGGCCTCCTCGGCGGCCGGATCCGCGACCCGGCGGGTGTGTTCCAAGTGCTGCGGCCGATCTACTTGGACGACGTTCGTTTCGAGCAGGACTTCGCTCGGCTCGCACCGGACCTCTCGGGCCATGGCAAGAAACTGGTTCGCTACATCCTTGCCCGCCTCGAATCCGATGCATCGGGCCGGCCCTGCGACCCCGATGCAGACCCTGGAACCGTCGAGAATGTGCTGCCCGAGAACCCCGGCGCCGCCTGGGAGGCCGACTTCCCGCGCGAGACCTGGGAGCGGTCGGTCCAATCGCGTGGGCAACCTCATGTGGTGGAGCCGGCGCTCAACCGCCGTGTGGGCAACGCCGATTTCGCGACGAAGGTCGAGGTGTATCGGTCGAGCGCGTATGCGCTGAGCCTGCAGCTCCCGGATACAGCCGGTGAGGCGTGGACACCAGCGCGGTTGGACGCGAGACAGGCGCAGATGGCGCGGCGCGTGATTCATCTCTGGCGGGCCGACTCTGTGTGATGGCGTGTGACGGCGTGCCTCCACTTTCTGACGGCGGGCGCGATCACCAGCGGTCATCGCGCCCGCGCCCTCACGGCGCGATGCCGATCGCCAGCGGCGCCGCCCAACTCTTGTCGGTGTCGTTGTAGTACAGGTAGGCCGCCGAAGCCGGCCCGGTGTAGGTGCCGGGCACGGTGGCCACGAGGTCGATCGCGATCTTCTTCACCTCGCCCGGCTTCATGTCACGGAAGTAGAGGATGACTTCGCGGGCGCGGGTTTCGAAGAAAGCGATCTGCCCCTTCTCGCGCAGCTCCTTCAGCTGCCAGTTCTGGAACGTGAGGCCGCCGGGCAGGCCCAGGCGCGCCAGCGTCATCGGCTGGCCGCTTTGGGTCTTGTTGGTGATGACCGCGTCCAGGCGCACCGCCTCGCCCATCTTCACCTCGGACTTCGCCAGCGTCGCGGCCAGGTGCACCGCCGCCGCGCTGGACGAGGCCGGTTCGGTAGAGCGGTATTCGACGGCCATCGAGTAGGGCAGGGGATCGGCACCCTTCGAGGTGAGGGCGATGGTGTGCTTGCCCGGCGTTAGCTTGTCGTCGAAGCCGGTGAAGACGAGCGGCTCGCGCCGTCCGGCCTCGAAGCTCTGTTCGGCGACCACCACACCGTCGACCACGAGGCTGACGGCGCCGGCGCGCGGCGCCACGCGTGTTACATCGTCGAAGCGCGTCACCGCCTTCAGCGCCAGCACGGTGGCCTGCGTCGCGCCCCATTGGCCGAAGCCGCCGCGGTTGCTCTGCAGCCAGGCGATGCCTTTGCGGGCGTTCTCGAGATAACCATCCGCCTTCAGGTCCGCCTTCATGTCCGCTTTCAGAAGGGCGAGGATCGCGAGCGAGGTCGTCTCGATCGTGAGGTTGGTGCCACCGCTCTTCGTGATCGAGTGGTCGGCGTTGGTCCACGCGCCGGTGGCGGACTGCATGCGAGCCAGCTTTGCCGCCGCGGCCAGGGCGGCCTTCGACGGCGCCGCGCCGGCGGGGCGTTGCAGCAGCGTGCCGGTGGCAAGCGCGAGCTGGTACGCGTCCTGCGTCGTCTCGGCGAGCTTCGCCGACTTCTCGATCTCCCGCTCGATACCGATGACGCCGGCCGTGGCCAGGGCCCAGGTGATGTACGCGTCGGTCACCTCGGGCGAAGCGCGGCCGAAGCTGTCGAGCGCCTTCGCGTCGCGCAGGTAGCCGCCGTTGCCGTCGCGGCGCGACTTGAGCCAGGCGCTGGTGCGCGCCAGCATCGTGGCGTCGACCGCGCCGTAGACATCCTTCATGTCGGCGAACTGCAGCAGGCCGTAGGCGGTGAGCGCCTCGTGGCCCGGGTCGCCGCCGAACCACTCGAAGCCCTTCTTCGGCGACTCGTAGCCGGTGAGCTTCTTGTAGCCGCTGTC
>JANNRI010000104.1:0-35919 GCA_031401195.1 Burkholderiales bacterium | reverse complement strand
CGAATTCGCGCACGCGCTGGGTCAGGCTTTCGGCTCCGAGGTGTTGCTCGCCGGGGACCGCGCCGTTGCGGTGGGCCGCGACGGGCGCTTGTCCGGCCCGAGCCTGAGCGCGGCGTTGATGCGCGGCCTGGCGAGCACCGGGCTTGACGTCGTTGACCTCGGCCCGGTGACGACGCCGATGCTCTACTACGTGGCCGCGACGCGGGGCGCGCACGGCTGCCGCAGCGGCATCATGGTGACAGGCAGCCACAACCCGAAGGACTACAACGGCTTCAAGATGGTCCTGGCCGGCCAGGCGATTTATGGCGAAGCGATCCAAGGGCTTCGCCGGCGCATCGAGGCGCGCGATTTCACGCAGAGGCCCGGCCGCAGCGCGGGCATGAACATCATCCCCGAGTACACGCAGCGCATCGTTGCCGATTGCCGCCTGAAACGCCGCATGAAAATCGTCGTCGATTCCGGAAACGGCATCCCGGGCGCCACCTCACCTTCAATCTTGCGGGCGCTCGGTTGCGACGTGACCGAGCTCTATTCCGAAGTTGACGGCAACTTCCCGAACCACCACCCGGACCCAAGCCAACCGGCGAACCTGGCGGAACTGATAGCCACGGTGAAGAGCACCGGTGCCGAACTCGGCCTCGCGTTCGACGGCGACGGCGACCGCCTGGGCGTCGTCACGCGCGCCGGCCACATCATCTACCCCGACCGCCAGATCATGCTCTTCGCGCGCGACATACTCTCGCGCCATCGCGGCGCGACGATCATCTTCGACGTCAAGTGCAGCCAGCGCCTGCCGGTGGCCATTCGTCAGGCGGGTGGCGTGCCGCTCTTGTGGAAGACCGGGCACTCGCTCATCAAGGCCAAGCTCAAGGAAACCGGCGCGCCATTTGCCGGCGAGATGAGCGGGCACCTCTTCTTCGGCGAGCGCTGGTACGGCTTCGACGACGCGATGTACACCGCGGCGCGGCTGCTGGAGATCCTCTCGCGGCACGCCGACCCGAGCGCCGTGCTCGACGCGCTGCCCACCAGCTTCTCCACGCCGGAGCTGAACGTGCCCTGTGCCGAAGGCGAACACCACCGCGTGGTGGCCGAGCTTTTAGCGCGCGCGGCCGACGGGCGCCTCGGGTTCGAAGGCGGCGAGATCGGCACCATCGACGGCTTGCGCGTGGATTTCGCGGATGGCTTCGGGCTCATCCGCGGCAGCAATACGACCCCGGTGCTCGTGCTGCGCTTCGAAGGCCACACCGAGGCGGCACTGCACCGCATCGAGGGCCAGATGATGGCTGCGCTGCGCGCCGTCAAGCCCGACGCGGCGGTGGGGGCTGCGGCGCATTGAGGCCTTGCCGCGCGCGGGCGGGCGCGATCGGGTGCCACACCTTGCGTGTGCCCGCGAATGCCATGCCGCCCGCGCGCCGGTGAACACCACCCTGGCCCGCGCGGCCTACAGCGCGCTCCTGCGGCTGGCCACGCCGCTGTACTTGCTGCGTCTGTTGTGGCGCAGCCGGCGCGAGCCGCCCTATCGCCGCTGGTTGGGTGAACGCCTGGGCCTGGGGCGCGCAGACGCCACCGGCAGGCTGTGGCTGCATGCGGTATCGCTGGGCGAAACGCGGGCCGCCGCGGCGCTCATCGATGAACTGCGCAAGCAACGCCCCGGCCTGCGCCTGCTCCTCACGCATGGCACCGCCACGGGGCGCGACGCCGGCGCGGCGCTGCTGCGCGAGGGCGACGCGCAAGCCTGGCTGCCCTACGACACGCCAGGCGCCGTGAGCCGCTTCCTGGCTGCGCATCGCCCAACTGCGGGCGTGATCCTGGAAACCGAGATCTGGCCCAACCTGCTGCACGCGACCAGGCAGGCGGGTGTGCCCCTGGTGCTGGCCAACGCGCGCCTGTCCGAACGCAGCCGGCGCAAGGGCGAGCGGATCGCTGCGTTGATGCGTCCTGCCGCCGCGTGCCTGACCGAAGCGCTGGCGCAGACCGAGAACGATGCCCAACGCCTGCGCGGCGCCGGCGTGCGCGAGGTGCGGGTGCTGGGCAACTTGAAGTTCGACATGGCGCCCGCGCCCGCGCTGCTGGAGGCCGGCCGTGCCTGGCGGCAAGCTCTGGCGCGGCCGGTGGTGATGCTGGCCGCCTCGCGCGAAGGGGAAGAAGCGGCGCTTCTTGAGGCCTGGCAACGCCAGCTCGGGCGCGCCAACGCAAACCGTGCAAGCGCGCCGCTGCTGCTGCTGGTGCCGCGGCACCCACAGCGCTTCGACGAAGTCGCCGCGCTCGTTCGATCGCACGGCCTGGCCCTGGCGCAGCGCAGTGCCTGGGGCAACGCGGCCACCGGGGCGCTGCCGGAGGATGCCCTGCGCGCCGGCGTCTGGCTCGGCGACTCGATGGGCGAGATGCCGCTGTACTACGCGCTCACCGACGTGGCTTTGCTAGGCGGCAGCTTCGCGCCGCTGGGCGGGCAGAACCTCATCGAGGCCGCCGCCTGCGGCTGCCCGCTGCTGATGGGCCCGCACACCTTCAACTTCGAACTCGCCGCCGAATTGGCCCTGGCAGCCGGTGCTGCCGAATCTGTGCCCGACCTCGATGCCGCGGTGGAGCGCGCCCTCGGTTGGCTCGCTGAACCCGACGCGCTGGCCCTGCGTGCTCGGCAAGCGAGGTCGTTCGCGGCGCTGCATCGTGGTGCATCGGCCCGCATGGCGGCTGCGGTGCTCGAGCGCGTGACGAGCTGAGCGACAGCGCCGCACGAGCGTTTCGCGTCGTGCGCGGCCCCTTCGATGGCGGACGCGCCAGCTGACCACGGGGCTGCGCCGCAGCGGTCGAAGCCTCAGAATCGACAGTTCCCGCCCCGCCGTTGTTTTAGTGGAATGCCCATGTCCTCAAGTTCTGTAGCCCTAGGCGATGCCCGCTGGAAGCGCGCCCACTTCGCGCGCCCACTGCGCGTCCTGGCGTGGCTGATGCTGGCGCTTGCGCCCGCAGGGGCCACCGCGGCTGCCTTCGACCTTTGCGTGCGCGGAACCGGTATCGGCATCAATCGCATCGCGCGGCTTGCGCTCGAGGTCAACGGGGCCGACGTCGCCGTCTACGCACCGCGGCTCGGAGCCACGCTGGCCAATCAGCGGTTCTGGGGCAACGAGGCCGATGAGGTCTTCGGCGCACCCTACGACGCCGAGATCTGTGGCGAGGCGGTGGCACCGCTGCTGCGCCTGCAGGTCACACTCACCGATGAGCAGGCGCGTACCCTGCAGGCCGAGGCCACGCGAGGGGGCGGCGCGGTGCCTGCGCGGCGTGCCTCACCAGCGACCGCGCAGCCGTCTTCGCGCGGCCTGCAGCCCGCCACCCCCGGCCAGCCGGCAGCGGGCGGATCCCCGATCTCGCCCGACGACGGCCTCGTGCGTGACGCGCAGGGCAATGTGCAGTTCAGCGTCGTGCGCGTGCACTACGCCACCAACCGCAAGGAGACCAGCCCCTTCGCACCGGCCGACACGCGCTTCGGCGGCGAGCGCGGTGCGCTCAGCTTCGGAGTGGCCCAGGTCACGGTGCCCAAGTCGCACCGTGTCGGTGTGCTGGAGTCGCCTTCCATCCTGCGCCTGGAGTTCAAGCAAGACCCGGCCAAGCACCTCATCCTGGCCTCGCTGCAGCCGCTCGCGCACGATGTCTGGCGCGCCGAGATAGCCAAGCGCGCCACGGCATTGGGCAATGCCGGCATCCTGGTCTTCATCCACGGCTACAACGTGCCATTTGCGGACGCCACGCGGCGCGCCGGCCAGCTCGCGCACGATCTCGGCTTTGCCGGGCCCGCGGTGCTGTTCTCTTGGCCCTCCCGCGGCGGCCTTGTCGACTACACGGTCGACGAGCAGGCCGCGGAGTGGTCGGTCCCCGACATGAAGGATGTGCTCGCATCGCTGGCCACCATCGCGCCGGGTACGCCGGTGTATGTGATTGCGCACAGCATGGGCAACCGTGTGCTCACACGCGGCTTCAAGGCGATGCTCGACGAAGACCAGAACAAGCGCCGCGCCTTCCGACAGATCGTGCTCGCCGCGCCCGACATCGATGCCGACGTCTTCCGCCGCGAGATCGGCCCGGCCATTCTCGGCAAGGGCCCGCGTGTGACCTTGTATGCCTCCTCCAACGACAAGGCCCTCATCGCCTCGCGCAAGATCCACGGCAACTACAGGCGCCTGGGAGAAAGCGGAGACGGCATCGTCGTCATGCGCGATCTCGACACCGTCGACGCCAGCAGCGTCAGCACCGAGTTCCTCGGGCACTCGTACTTCGGCGACAGCACGACAGTGATGTCCGACCTCATCTACGTCATCCAACAAAGCCTGCCGCCGCAGGAGCGCGTGCGCTTTGCGCTCGAGCCGGTGCGCGCTGCGATCGGGCAGTATTGGCGCTTCAGGGGCCAGTGAGACTGGGCCACTCGGTGGCGCCTGCGCGGTACCGCACCGTGTGTGGCCTCCTCTCCCAATCGGCCCGCGCCACCCGCACCTCCTGGGCGGCCGGCGTGGCCACGGCGGCCGTGCTGCTGCTCTCGCCGGCCCAAGGCCTGGCGCAACTCCAGGCGCAACCCCAGACTCAACCCCGGGCCGAGCCCCAGGCGGCGCAGCCGCCAGAACCGGTGGCTGACGCGCAAGCCAACGACCTCTGGGCCCACGCCGGCGAAGCGCAGCGCCTCTTTGCCGAGGGCCGCTATGCGCAGGCGGTGCCACATGCTGAACGTGCCGTGGCGGCGGCCACGCGCAGCTTGCTGGCCGACGACCCGAAGCACGCGTTCCTCCTTGCGCTCCTGGGCAACGTCTACCGCCTGGCGGGGCGCACGCAGGAGGCGGTGACCGCCTTCGAGCGCGCGCTGACGCACAGCGAGCGTGTGAACGGGGCCACGTCTCTCGAGGCGGCCGCCGGCCTGAACGCCCTGGGTGTGGCGCTGCTGGCGCGCAGCGAGCGCGGCGACACTGAACGCGCGCTCTCGTTGATCGCACGTGCACTTCAACTGCGCGAAGAGCGCCACGGCGCGCATGCGCCGGAGGTCCTGTCGACGCTCACCAACCTCGCGGCGGCCTACGACGAACTCGGCCGCGCCGGCGAGGCCCTGCCGCTGCACCAGCGTGCGCTGGCGCTCGCCGAACGCACGCGCGGCGCCGACCACGCCGCTACCGCGGTGGCGCTGAACAACCTTGCCGAGACCTTGGGCACGCTCGGGCGCTTTCGCGAGGCGCTGCCGCTGCACCGCCGCGCGCTCGGCATCCGCGAGGCTGCACTGGGGGCCGAGCACCCGGACACGGCAGCGAGCCTGGCCAACACCGCAGAACTGCTCGACACGCTCGGCCACCTCGAAGAAGCGCTGCCGCTCAAGCAGCGCGCCGTGGCGGTGAACCGGGCCCGTCTCGGCCCGGGCCACCCGAACACCTTGTCGGCCATGGGCAACCTTGCCAACCTGCTGGCGGCGCTCGGCCGCCTCGACGAGGCGCTCGCGCTGGCACGCCAGGCGCTGGAGGAAGGCACGCAGGCGCTCGGCGCCGATGCGCCGCCGGTGGGCTCGCGCCTGCACGGCCTGGCCTACGTGCACCTGCAGCGCGGCGAGTACGCCGAGGCCTTGCCCCTGGCCGAGAGCGCGCTCAAGCACCGCGAGGCGGCGCGCGGCGCCACCCACCCCGATACCGCGGTGGCGCTGAACAACCTCGCGGAAGTGCTCGGTGCGATCGGCGAATACGGTCGTGCAATGGCGCTGCACCAGCGCGCGCTGTCGGTGCGCGAGGCGGCGTTCGGCGCCGACCGTCCCGAGACCGCCGGGGCCCTCAACAACATCGCCGCGTTGCATGTAGCGCTCGGCCAGCATGCGTTGGCCGAGCCTCTGTTCGAGCGCGCACTCAGGATCCACGAGCAGGCCTACGGTTATGCGCATCTCGAAACGGCCCGCAGCCTGAACAATCTCGGCCACCTGCATCTGGCGCGCAAGCGGCCCGCGCGCGCCAAGGCGCTGTTCGAGCGCGCGCTGGCGATTCAGCAGAAGGCGCTCGGCGAGAACCACCCCGTGCTCGGCGTGACGCTGAACAACCTCGCCGTCGCGCTGGAGGACCTGAAGCGGCCACGCGAGGCGCTGGTCGTGCACCGGCGCGCGCTGGCCTTGCGCGAACGCACGCTGGGAGCGCGGCACGCCGCGGTGGCGATGTCGCTGAACAACCTGGCCGCCGTGCACGACACACTCGGGCAGGATGCGCTGGCGCTGCCGCTGTATCGCCGCGCGCTGGCCATCCTGCAGCCCGCGCAGGTTGTGCCAGGTGTCGCCGGTGCGGCAGCTGCGGCAGGTGCGGCCGGTGTCGCCGGTGTCGCCGGTGCGGCCGGTGCGGCCGGTGCGGCCGGTGCCGCAGCGTCGCAGCAGCCGGTGCTGCTGGCCGCGGTGCACACGCGCCTGGGCCGCTGGCATCAGCGCCGCAACCAACCGGGCCTTGCCATCTTTCACCTCAAGCAGGCGGTCAATCTCTCGCAAGGCTTGCGCGCCGGCGCGGGTTCGCTCAATGCCGGTGCGCAAGCGTCGCTCTTGCGCGGCCTGGAGCAGCGTTACCAGCGGCTGGCCGAACTCCTCGTGCGACAAGGCCGGTTGCCCGAGGCCGAGCAGGTGCTCGGGCTGCTCAAGCAGGAAGAGCGGCGCGGTTTCGTGCGCGGCGATGCGCAGGATGGCAGCGCGGGCGCACGGGCCGATCTCTCCGCGGCCGAGCGCGAATTGGCCGCAAGCCTGGCGGCCAACGCCGAGGCACTCTCACGCGCGCAAGCCGATCTCGAGGCCCTACCCGACGGCGACCCGGGCCGGGCCCGCGTGATGGCGCGCATCCAGTCCGACAGCGAGGCGCTGGACGGCCTGCTCACTGAAGCGGTGGGCGCGCTGACGGCCGCGCCGGGCTCACCCAGTGCGGCGCGCGGTGCCGCCGCGCTCGATGCGGCCGTGGGCGAACGTGATGCGGTGAGCCAGCGCCTGGCGCTGCTCAACGAGCGCAGCGGGGCGCGCGCGGCGGCGCTCTTCATCGTACCGGGTGAACGCGCGACGACCTTTCTGCTCGTCACCGCGCAGGGGGCGATCGGGCTCACAGCCGGCCTGCCCGAGGCGCGATTGAATGCGCTGGTGGCGGAACTGCGCCGCGCGGTGGAGGCACGCCGGGCCGACTACCAGGTGAGCGCCGCGGCGCTGCACCAGGGCCTCATCGCCCCGGTGGCCGGGCTGCTCGGTCGCGCGCGCGTCGACACGCTCATGCTCTACCTCGTGGGCAGCCTGCGCTACCTGCCGGTGGCTGCGCTGTACGACGCGCAGAGCCGGCAGCATCTGGTGGAGCGCTATGCCCTGGCCGTCTATACGGTCGGCGGCTTGCGCGACGGTTTGACCGAGCCGCCAAGTGCTCGCTGGGCCGCGGCAGGCCTGGGCGTGAGCCGCGGCCTGGCAGGTTTCGAGGCGCTGCCCGCGGTGCCGGGTGAACTCGCCGGTGTGGTGCGCCGCGCCGACGAGCCCGCCGGGCCCACTGCGGGTGTGATGGCCGGCAGCCGCCACCTCGACGAGGCGTTCACGCGCGAGCGCCTGGCCAGTGCGGCGCGCCGCGGCGCGCCCTATGCCGTGCTGCACGTGGCCACACACTTCAAGCTCGTGCCTGGGCGCGAGGACGAATCGCACCTGTTGCTGGGCGACGGCGACCTGCTCTCCATGCGCCAGCTGCGCAGCGATGCCACGCTTGCCTTCGGCACCTACGACCTCGTCACGCTCTCGGCTTGCAACACCAGCGTGGGCGCCGGTGGCGGTGCCGGCGCCGAGTTCGAAGGCCTGGCGACGACGCTCATGAAGAAGGGCGCGCGCGCGGTCATGGCCACGCTGTGGGAGGTGCAGGACGAAGGCACCGCGCGCCTGATGCGGGCCTTCTATGCCGCGCGCGGCGAAGAGCGCAAGCGCCACAAGGCCGAGGCCCTGCGGCAGGCGCAGCTGGCGATGCTGAAGGGGCAGTTGCGTGATCAGAGCGGACGGCTGGATTTCCGCCATCCGTATTACTGGGCGCCGTTCATCCTGATGGGGAACTGGCTCTAGGTCAGCCCTTCAGCAGTTCCAACCTCGCCAGGCCGCCGCTGCCCGGCAGCACCGAGCCGTCGAGCGCGGCGCGCGGCACCTGCAGGTGGTCTCCGAGCACCGTTCGCAGCACAGCGCGCAGGTCGGTGGTGATGCGAAGGTCACGGCCCTCGAAGCGGTCCTTCTTCGCCAGACCCGGCCAGTCGGCAATGACGCGGCCACCCTTGACCGCGCCACCCAGCACGAAGGCGGCGCCGCCGCTGCCGTGGTCGGTGCCGAGGTTGCCGTTGACGGCCACCTCGCGGCCGAACTCGGTGGCCACCAGCACCACCGTGCGCGTCCACAGGCCGCTGGGCTGCAAGCCCGTGCGCAGTGCGGCGAGCGCGGCGTCCAGCCCGCGCAGGTTGTTGGATGTCGCGCCCTGCGGTGCGGCCTGGTTGGTGTGCGAGTCCCAGCCGCCCATCTCGAGCACGGCGACCTGGCTGCCGCGCTGCAAGAACTCGGCGGCCTTGGTGGCCAGGCCGAGCGCGGCGCGCGGGCCTCCGCCCCCGCCACCCCCCATGCCCGTCGGGTTGGCCGCCATGCCCGGTGTCTCACGCAGTCCGCGGGCGCGTGCGAGCGCTTGCGCCAGGGCGGCATCGCCGCGGTACATCGCCTCCAGCCGCGCCACCAGGTCCTGGGCCGGTTCAGGCATGTTCGAAGGCGCCCAGGTGTCGACTTCCGTTGTGCCTCGCAGCACCAGCGGCACCGCGGTCTCCAGTGCCACTGCCTTCATGGGCTTGGCACCTGGCAGGGCGAGCGCGCGAGCCAGCCAGCCGGTGGAGAGCTCGTAAGGCCGCGTGCCACCCGATTCGAGCACCTGCTGCGCATCGAAGTGCGAGCGCTCGCGGTAGGGCAGACCGGTGGCGTGCACGATGGCGAGTTCGCCGCGGCCGTACATCGCGTGCATCCGCCCAAGCAAGGGGTTCAGCGCGAACGGGCCTTCGAGCGGCAGCGGCGCGTCGGCAAACTGGCCGAGCGGCCCGCGCGTCTCGGCGAAGCCCGGGTCGCCGATGGCCGGCACCGAAGTGAGGCCGTCCAGGCCCCCGCGCAGGATCACGAATACAAAGCGCGGCGCGTCGGCTGAGGCCGAGCCGCCCTGGGCCATGCTCAACGTGGCCCAGGGCGCGAGCGCGCCGGCACTGAGCAAAGCGCGCACAAGGTGTCGACGGGTGAGGGTCATGGCGTTACCTGCGTTGGAAATCAGGTGAAAGCAGCAGCAGCGCGAGGGCCTGCGGGCCATCCGCGGCACGCTCGATCTGGCGCGTGGTTTCTTCAGCCAGGCGCGGGCCCAGGCTCGCCCGCGCCAGCGCGCGTGCATCGATCTGGCGCCCGGCGAGGTTGGCCACGCGCGTGGTCCATTCGACACGCTTCCACACCGCATCGGGGCCCAGCCACTCCTCGGCGCGGTCGGGCCAGCCCGCGGGCGAGGGGGCGGCCTGCACGCGCTGGCCGAGCGCCGCGATGCCACCATCGGGCTGCCGCGCAAAGGCCTGTTCGCCGAGCGCCAGCACGCGCACCGTGCTGACCACGAACTCTTCTGGTGTCTTGAGCTTGGTGGACGCTGTGCTCCACGCCAAAGGCGACTCGATGAGTGCGCGATAAACCGTGGGCAGGTCGCCTCGGCCGCGCTGGAACGCCGCCACAAGCGTGGCCACCAACTCGGCGGGTGGCTCGTCGGCAATGAAGTGACGCGCCAGCTTGTAGGAGACGAAGCGTGCCGTGGAGGGGTGCATCGCGAGGTCGCTGAGCATCTCGTCCAGCGCCTGCGGACCCTCGTGGTAGCGCTTGCCCAGCACGGTCTTTGTACCCGGGTCGTGCCAGCCGGGTTCGAAACGCGTGGACTCGGCCGCGCCGCCGCCCTGCGCCGCATTCATCAGCAACTCGCGCAGCGGCACGCGCCAGCCGGTGAGTACGCGGGCAAACTCGGTCACATCGTGCTGCGTGTAGCCGCCCCATCCGCCATGGGCTTGACCGCCGCCGCTGACGCCAAGCGTGTGCAGTTCGAGCACTTCGCGCGCCAGGTTCTCGTTCATGCCGCTCAGGCGCGGGCCGGGCTCGCCCTCGCCGCGGGGCCGGCGCGCCAGGCGGCGCACCACGGTGGAGTCGGGCCCGGCCGATTGGTCGTTGTCGAGATAGCGCAACATGCCCGCGTGCTTGACGGCGGCCTTCAGCAGATCCTCGAACTGACCTGCGATGTGCGGGCGGATCGCCTCACGCTCGAAGGCGCCGACGATGCCGCGCGCGCTCGCCTTGGCCATCGAGACGGTGAAGTGGTTGCACCAGAACCAGGCCAGGCGTTCATTGAACGGCTGGGTGCTCATGGCGGCGGTGGTGAGCCGGGCGCGCACATCGGCCTGCACGATGGCTCGGAAGTGTTCGCCGAACTGCTGCTCGGCGGGTCGCATGTCCTGCCCTGCTGGCCCGGTCGCCGTGCCGCTGGCGGTGGCTGTAGAGGCTGCACCCGCCGCGCCGCGCTGGTCGCGCAGGAACTCGGCAAATCGTTTCAGGCCTTCGGCGCCGCTGGCCAGCCCGCTGCCGCGCTGCAACTCGGCCGGGCCCACCTGCGCGCGCAACCAGCCCAGTGGATCGGCACCGACGATGTTCAGATCGGCTTCGCCCAGACCAAAGCGGTGCGCGGCGATCACCGCAGCTTCGGCGCGAGGCAGTTCGGCAGGGTGGCGGATCATGTGACGGGCCTCCTCGGCAAGCGCGCACGGGCGACAGGCGGATCAACGGTTGACCGCCGATCCGCGGCTGCGCAAGTGTGGCGCGGCGCGATGTGCGCCGCGCGTGCCGCAGGTGAAGATTCGTTGCTGCGACCAGGGGCTGCGGCGGGAACGCGGCGGGAACGCAGCGAGAACCCGGCGAGAACGCTGCCGGCGACGCCGGGCCGGGAGGTCGTGTGGCGGGCGCCGCCTGAGGAGGCCCCGTGCGGGCGGCTTACTTGGTCAGCAGCCGGTTCACCGCGTCGATGTCGCCGGGGGCGAGCTGGCCCGAGGCCTGGCGCAGCCGCAGCCCGCCGACCAGCAGGTCGTAGCGCGCGCGGGCCAGGTCGGCCTGGGTGGAGAAGAGTTGCGTCTGCGCGTTGAGCACGTCGAGGTTCACGCGCACGCCCACGCGGTAGCCCAGTTGTGTGGCTTCCAGGGCCAGCTTCGATGACGCCTCGGCCGCCTCGAGCGCCTTCACGCGCGCCTGCCCTGATTGCACGCCGAAGAAGGCCACGCGGGTGCCCTGCGCGACGCCGCGGCGCGCGGCCTGCAGGTCGTTGCCAGCTTTTTCTTCGAGGGCCAGTTTCTCCTTCACACGCGACTGCACGAGGCCCCCGGTGTACAGCGGCCAGTTCATCTGCACGCCGACGCTGCCGGTGGTGGTGCGGCCGCGCGAGCTGGCCGGCAGCACGGTGCCGCGTGCGTCACCCGCCACCAGCGAGGCCACCGCGTCGACCGTGGGCGAGTCGCCGGCGCGCTCCTTGGCGGTGTCGAGCTGGGCCACGTCGAGCGCCACCTTGGCGCGGCGCACGGTGGGGTGCTGGTTGTCGGCCACCGTCACCCACTGTTCGACTTCGGCCGGCGCCAGCGCAGCCATCGCCATCGGCACCGCCAGCTGCCGGGGCGCGACGGCGGTGCGCCCAACCAGTTGATCAAGCGCGATGCGCTTGGCACGCAGGTCGTTGTCGGCCGCAATCTCCTGCGCGGTAGCGAGGTCGAAGCGGGCCTGGGCTTCGCGCGTGTCGGTGATGGTGGAGGTGCCCACTTCGAAATTGCGCTTGGCCGAGGCCAGTTGCTCGGTGATGGCGGCCTTGCTGGCGCGTGTGGTGGCCAGCGTGTCCTGGGCCGCGAGCACATCGAAATAGGCCTGGGCCACGCGCACGATGAGGTCTTGTTCGGCGCTCTCCAGTTCGGCTTGTGCCGCCACCAGGCTGCGTTTGGCCTGCTGAATGGTGACGCCGTTGGCGCGGTTGTAGAGCGGGTAACGTCCGTTCAAGCTGGCCTGCGCGGTGTTCGAGCTGAGCGTGCCGGTGGCCGGCGGCGGGTCCGTGCGCGCGAGCGTGCCCGCTGCGGCGGCGCTCAGCGAGGGCCGTTCGAGCGCATCGCTTTGCGCCGCGCGGTGCTCGGCCGACTGCGCCTGGGCCCGGGCCGCCAGATAGGTGGCGTCATAGACGCGCGCCAGTTCATACAGTTCCTGCAGGCTTTGCGCCTGCGCCGCGCCGGCCAGCGAAAGCAGCGCAGTGGCCATCAGCAGACAGGCCCCGCGCAGGGTGCGCGACACAGTGCCGTGGCGGCGCCCGGCAGTGCGGTTCACGGTGGACAGGATCGGGGTAGTCATGCGCATGGAAGTCCTCGAGGTGGAGCTTGTGGTCTGGCGTGCGGCAAGGCGGGCAGCGGTGGGGCGCAAGACGCGGCGCGTGGTTATACGCGGGCGATGCCCGGACCCGCGTTGGCCGTGCGACAGACTGCGTCGTCAAGGCCTCTTGCCCGCGAGTTTGGGCGACAAGGCGCGTGCTCACGAGCAGGAAAAGAGGGCGACAAGGGGCTCACCTTGCGGCGTCCCGGTAGAAGGCTGCGGGCATCGGCTCAGAAGCAGAAACGCGTCGGTTCGCCAAAGCCCAGCAGGCGCGGTGCCATGGTGTCAAAGAGGTCACGCGCGGCGAAAGCGGCGCCAGTGCGAGAACAAATCCGCGCCGTCATGATGGGCTCGGCGCCCACGATGGCCACCAGGCGCCCACCCGGCTTCAATTGGTCGAGCAAGACCCGCGGTACCTCGGCCACGGAGCCCGAGAGCACGATGGCGTCGAAGGGCGCTTCTGCCGGCAGACCGCGCGCGCGGGCGGCGTCCACCTCGTACACGGTGGCATTGACCACGCCATTGCGGCTCAGCGCCTCGCGGGCGGCCTGGGCCAGACCCGGGCGGCACTCGAGCGTGTGCACGTGCATGGCGCGGTGCGCCAACAAGGCTGCCATGAAACCCGAGCCGGTACCGATTTCGAGCACTGTCTCGTGCCGCTGCAGCTTCAGCTCCTGCAGGAGGCGGGCTTCGACCTTGGGCTCGAGCATGCACGCCCCGTCGGGCGCACCGGGCAGCAGCGGAATCTGGGTGTCGACGAAAGCCAGCGCCCGGTAGGCCGCGGGCACGAAGTCCTCACGGCGCATCGTGGCGAGCAACTCCAGCACAGACGGGTCGAGCACGTCCCAGGGGCGGATCTGCTGCTCGATCATGTTGAAGCGGGCGAGTTCGGCATTCATTGTGGGTGGGTGCAGTGCGGTTCGGAATGGGCGAGCGCCAAGCGGGCGGAATTCTAGGTCGTGGTGCTGACGACGGCGGGCACCACGGCTACCCGTGGGCGGCGGCGCCGCCGCGCCCATGCCGAGAGGTCGTCGAGCCAGCAGTAGACCACCGGCACCACCACCAGCGTCAGCAGCGACGAGGTGATCACACCTCCGATCACTGCCTGGCCCATGGGCGCGCGCTGCTCCGAACCCTCGCTGAGCGCGAAGGCCAGCGGCACCATGCCGAAGACCATCGCGAGCGTGGTCATCAGGATCGGCCGCAGGCGCACCTTGGCCGCGTGCAGCAGGGCGGCCGTGCGTTCCATGCCGGCTTGCCTGGAGCGGATCGCGAAGTCCACCAGCAGGATGGCGTTTTTCGTCACCAGGCCCATCAGCATGACGATGCCGATGACCGAGAACATGTTCAGCGTGCTGCGGAAGGCCAGCAGCGCCAGCACGACGCCGATCATCGTGAGCGGCAGCGAACTCATCAGCGCCAGCGGCTGCAGGAAGCTCTTGAACTGGCTGGCCAGGATCATGTAGATGAACACCACCGCCAGCGCCAGCGCCCCGACCGCATAGCCGAAGCTGTCCTGCATGTTCTTCGTGCTGCCGCCGAAGACGAAGCGATAGCCGGGCGGGAAAGCCACCTCGCGCAGCGCGGCGCGGATGTCGTCACCGACCTCGCCCGCGCTGCGGCCGAGTGCGTTGGCGTCGATGGTGATCTCGCGATTGAGGTCGCGCCGGTTGATCTGGTTGGGACCGGTGGCAGGCCTGAGCGTGGCGACCTGAGAAAGCCGGATGGTGCGCACGCTGCCGTCGCCGCCGCTCACCACGAGCGGCAGGGTGGCCAGGTCGCCCGCTGCATTGCGCTGCTCGGGCGCGAGGCGCAGCCGCACGTCGTAGTTCTGGCCGTCGCTGGCGCGCCAGCTGCCCACGCTGGTGCCGGCCACGAGCGTGCGCAGCGTATTGGCCACGGCATTGACATTGAGGCCGAGGTCGGCCGCGGCGTCGCGCTTGATGTCCACCGCGAGCGTGGGCTTTTCGGCCTTGAGCGTGCTGTCCAGATCGACGAGCCCCTTGATCTGTGCGAGCCGGCCCAGCACCTGCCGTGCCAGGCGCTCGAGTTCGGCGAGGTCGTCGCCCTGAAGCGAGAACGCGATGCTCTTGCCGCCGCCGAGATCGGTGACGCCCAGGTTGGTGACCGTGATGCCCGGAATGCGCGCCAGGCGCTCGCGCAGCGGGCCGGCCATCTCGGTGACGCTCTTGTTGCGCTCCTTGCGGTCGACCAGGCGCACGTAGACGTTGCCGTAGATCTTGCCCTGCGCGAAACCGGTGTTGATGGTGGTGACGGTGTGGCGCACTTCGGGCAGCTCGCGCAGCGCCGCGTCGATCTGCTGGGCACGCCGCTCGGTCACCTCCAGCGAACTGCCCACCGGTGTGTAGAAGTTGATCTGTGTTTCGCTGAAGTCGGCCTTGGGCACGAACTCCTTGCCCAGTGCCCCGGCCAGCACGATGGCGAGCCCGAAGGTGGCAAACGCGATGGCCACCGTGGCAAGCTTGTGGCGCAAAGACCAGCCGAGGATGGCCTGATACCTCGCGCTCAACCATTCGGTGAAGCGGTCGAAGACGCCGGTCACGCGCCCGATGGTCTTGTCGTAGAGGGTGACGGGTGCACCAAGGCTGCGGTGGTGCGCCTGGGGGTCGTGCCAGACGCTGCTGAGCATCGGGTCGAGCGTGAAGCTCACGAACATCGAGATCAGCACCGCGGCGACGATGGTGATGCCGAACTCGTGGAAGAACTTGCCCACGATGCCGCCCATGAAACCGATGGGCAGAAACACCGCCACGATGGACAGCGTGGTGGCCAGCACCGCCAGGCCGATCTCGTCGGTGCCGGCGAGCGCCGCGTCGTGCGCGCTCTTGCCCATCTGCATGTGGCGCACGATATTCTCACGCACGACGATGGCATCGTCGATCAGCAGCCCCACGCACAGGCTCAACGCCATCAAGGTGATGGTATTGATGGTGAAGCCGAAGACGTACATGAAGAGGAAGGTGCCGATGAGCGCGATCGGCAGCGTGAGCCCGGTGATGACTGTGCTGCGCCAGCTGTTGAGGAACAGGAACACGATCAGGATGGTGAGCGCGGCGCCCTCGATGAGCGTGCGCTGCACGTTGGCCACCGAGACGCGGATCGCGCGCGAGTTGTCGCGGTTGACCTCGGTCTTCATGCCCTTGGGCACCAGGGGCTGGGCCTCGGCGAGCGCGCGCCTGAGGCCATCGACGACGGCGATGGTGTTCTCGCCCTGGCTCTTCTGCACCGACAGCAGCACCGTGCGCTGGCCGTTGTAGAGGGCGAGGCTTTCCACCTCTTGCGGGCCGTCGACCACGTCGGCGACCTGCCACAGCCGCACGACGGTGTTGCCTGCTTTGCGCGCGACGACGATGTCGCGGAAGTCGCGCGGCGTCGTCAGCCGCGCATTGATTTGCACCACGCGTTCCTGCTCGCGCGAACGCAAGGTGCCCAGAGGCAGCTCCTGGTTCTCGCTGCGCAGGGCGGCGGCGATCTGCTCGACGCTGACCCCCAGCGCCTCCATCGCGGCGGGCTTCAAGTGGATCGCGATCTCTCGTTCGATGCCACCCACCACGGTGACAGCGCCCACGCCGCGCACGTTCTCCAGGCGCTTTTGCAGCACCTGGCTGGCCCAGGTGGTGAGTTGCTGCGGATTGATGCCGGGCGTGCTCGCAAGCACGGCGACGTTGAACACCGGCTGGCTCTGCGGATCGAAGCGCGAGATGCGCGGCTCCTTCACCTCGTCGCGCAGCAGGGGACGGATGAGCGCCACTTTTTCGCGCACGTCTTCTGCCGCCTTGCGCCCGTCGACGTCAAGGTTGAATTCGATGATCGTGACCGAGCTGCCTTCGTAGCTGCGCGAGTACAGCGCACTGATGCCAGCCACGGTGTTGACGGCTTCTTCGACCTTCTTGGTGACCTCGGCCTCGACGATCTCCGGGCTCGCGCCCGGGTAGTCCAGCGCCACCACCACGGTCGGAATGTCGATGTTGGGAAACTGGTCGATGGACAGGCGCTGGTAGCTGAAAAGGCCCAGCACCACGAAGGCAAGCATCACCATCACGGCCATGACCGGGTTGGCGATGGAGACGCGTGTGAACCACATGGCAAGTCGGGCCCTGACGTGCCCCGCTTCAGCGCGAAGCGGCCGGGGCCACCGTGATTGCGGTGGTCGCAGTCGTCGCAGCCGTCGCGGCCACCGCTGCAGCGGCGGCAGGCGCGGTGGCCGCAGCGCTGCTTGGCAGCGCCACGCGAGTGCCACCGCGCAGGCTGCCCACGGTGCCGCGCAGCACCGTGGCGCCGGGTTCGAGGCCGCTAGTCACCTCGACGGCGGCCTCGGTGCGCGTGCCGCTGCCGAAGCTGGCATTGCCGCGCTGGCCCAGGGCGACGGGCTGCTCCACAGCCACGCCTTGCTGCACCGACACCACGTAAGGCTGGCTCTGGTCGAAGCGCACGGCCGAGGCCGGCACCACCAGGGCCGTCTTGCGTTGCAGTTCCAGCGTCGCGCGGGCGAAGAGGCCCTGGCGCAGCCCGGGATGGCTTTCGAGCAAGAGATAGGTCGACACCGAGCGCGTGCCGGCCACCGCGCTGGGGTTGATGCGCACGACCTTCGCGGGCACCGGTTCGGTCAGGCCGTCGATGGTCACGCGTGCGATCTGGCCCAGGCGGACAGAGGGCACGTCCTCGGGCGCGACCGCGGCTTCGAGTTCGATGCGCGAGAGGTCGACGATCTCCACCAGGCGCGCGTCCACCGAGACACGTTCACCGGGCTGAACAAGCCGCTGCGAGACGAGGCCCGAGATGGGTGCGCGCACTTCGCCGTCCTTCACCGCCTTGCGCGCGATCTCCGCGGTGGCCCTGGCCGCCTGCAGGGCAGCACGTGCGGCGGCGGCGTTGCTCGCCGAGGTGTCCAGCGCGTTGCGCGAGATAAAGCCCTGGTTCACCAGCGCCTGGTTGTTCTCGAGCGTGCGCTGCGCGATCTCGAGCTGTGCCTGCGCACTGGCGGCCTGGTCTTCGGCCTGGCGCAGGCGCCAGTCGTATTCGGTGGTGTCGAGCTGGCCGATGAGCTGGCCGGCGAAGACGCGGTCGCCCTCGCGCACCGTGAGGCTCCTCACCTCGGCGGCCACCCGTGCCTTGATGAAGGCGCTCTGCACGGCCTTGAGGCTGCCCGTGATGGCGAGTGTCTGGGTCAGTTGCGCCTGCTCGGCGCGTGCCAGGTCGGTCGCCGCGAGTTCCACCGACACGCCCGCAGCCGACGCCGCGGGCTTGGTCGCCACTCCAGCACCAGGCTTGCGCCCGGCCAGGCCACGCGCCAACAGCGCACTCAGCACCAACAGCACGGCGAGGGCCACGATCCAACGCGCGCGCCGGCTCACGTCGAGGCACCTGGTGTGGCTGACGGGCGGGTTTCGAGCCCGCGCAATACGAGGTCGAGGTGCGTGCGCAACATGCGTTCGGGGTCCATGGCCGCCGTTCCTTGCACCGGGCAGGCGCCGACCGAATGCTGATGGAGGCAAAGAAAGATCATCGGGGCCATGAGTGCGTGCGCGGTTTCGTGCAACGGCATCTCGCGGAACTCGCCGCGGGTGATGCCGCGTTGCACCGCCGAGCAGAACAATTCGTCGGCAGGCACGATCACCTCGTCGGCATAGAACTGGGCGATCTCAGGGAAGTTTCGCACTTCGGCCAGGATGATCTTGTGGATGCCGGCGGCCGGCGTGCTGCCCACGCGCTCCCACCAGGTCTGCATCAGGTAGACCAGCAGTTCACCGCTGCCGCCCTGGAACTGCGCCACCGCTTCCTTGCCCTCGGCGATCAGTGCGCCCAGGTTTTGGCGCACCACGGCCTTGAACAGCTCTTCCTTGCTCGGGTAGTACAGGTACAGCGTGCCTTTGGAGACGCCTGCTCGTTGCGCTACCTCCTCGGCCCGGGTGGCTGCGAATCCCTTCTCGACAAACAGTTCGAGGGCGGCATCGAGCAACTCTTGCGGCCGGGCCTCCTTGCGGCGTTGGCGCGCTGGGGGCTCGTCGGTGCGCGGCTGCACGATCGCGCCGCTCTTCGGGCCTCGGTGCGAGGCGGCAGGGTTGGGTAGGCTCATTTATTAATGACTGACCAGTCAGTAATACTACGCCCGAGCAGGTTCCCGGTCAAGGCGCTTGCCTTGGCTGTGCCCCGGTCGTGTTGCGGTCGTGCCCCGTCTGCGCGCCGGCGATGTGCCAGCGATGTGCCGGCAATGCGCCGGTCCGCTTCACCTGGCGCCCGTCTCGATGATCAGGCGGCGTCGTTAAGAACGAACGCTGCCTCGTTGGATCTGCGCCGAAGCCGGCGCTTTCTCGTGCGCCTTGGCCTGTGGCGTCTTGGCGCTGCCTATCATGCGCGCCTTCATTCGACCTTCGCCCCTTTTACCGGGGGACCGTGAACGCCGTGGATCTGCTGTTGCTGCTCAAGGCCGCCGTGATGGGCGTGGTCGAGGGCCTGACCGAATTCCTTCCCATCTCCTCCACCGGGCATCTGATCCTCGCGGGTTCGCTGCTCAACTTCACCGGCGAGGCGGTGAAGGTTTTCGACATTGCCATCCAGACCGGCGCGATGCTGGCCGTCATTTGGGAGTACCGGCTCAAGCTGTGGGGCACTGTGCTGGGCGTCACGCGCGAGCCGGTGGCCCAGCGGTTCGCGCTCAACCTGTTCGTGGCCTTCCTGCCGGCAGCATTCTTCGGTCTGCTGTTGGGCAAGACGGTCAAGGCGCACCTCTTCCACCCGGTGCCGGTGGCGTTGGCCTTCATCGTTGGCGGCCTCATCATCCTCTGGGTGGAGCGCCGACACCGGCAGCACTTCGGCCAAGATGATCTCGAAGGTGCGCGCAAGGCCCGCGTCGAGAGCGTGGACGACATGACGCCGCTCGATGCGCTGAAGGTGGGCTTCGTGCAATGCCTGGCCATCATTCCGGGCACGAGCCGCTCGGGCGCCACCATCATCGGCGCCATGCTGTTTGGCTTTTCGCGCAAGTGCGCCACCGAGTTCAGCTTCTTCCTCGGCATTCCCACGCTGATGGCCGCTGGCGCCTACTCGGTGTGGAAGGAACGCGCGGCGCTGAGCTTGAGCGATTTGCCGATGTTCGCGGTCGGCTTCGTCGTCTCGTTCTTCTGCGCATGGTTGTGCATCCGCTGGCTCATCCGCTACGTGGCCACACACGATTTCACGCCGTTTGCCTGGTACCGCATCATCTTCGGCGGCATCGTGCTGCTGACGGCTTACACCGGCTGGGTCGAGTGGAAGGCCTGATCTGGGTTCATGTACACCGGCACGCTGTGAGATCCCCTGAGACGCCGCGACAGGTTCGGCGCTGGACCGGCCCACCCGGCCGCTAGCGCCTGGCGAAGAGCAGATCCCACACGCCGTGGCCGAGCCGTAGCCCGCGCTGCTCGAAGCGTGTCAAGGGCCGCCAGGTGGGGCGCCCGGCATAGCCCGACGGATCGCACGCACTGTTGCGCAACAGCGCTTCGGCAGCGAGCACATGCAGCATCTGTTCAGCGTAGGGCTGCCAGTCGGTGGCGCAGTGCAGATAGCCGCCCGGCGCCAGGCGGGCCGCCAGTTGCGCCACGAACGGGCTCTGGATCAGCCGCCGCTTGTGATGCCGTTTCTTGGGCCAGGGGTCCGGGAACCAGACGTGGATGCCTGCCAACGAGCCTGGTGCGATCATCGTGTGCAGCACGTCCACGGCGTCGTGGCGCAGGATGCGCACATTGGTCAGGCTGCGCTCGCCAAGGTGTTTGAGCAGCGCACCGACGCCGGCCTCGTGCACTTCCACGCCGATGAAATCGTGCTCGGGCATCGCCTGCGCCACCGCGGCGGTGGCGTCACCCATGCCGAAGCCGATTTCCAGAACGCGCGGAGCCATGCGGCCAAAGACCTGAGCCCAGTCGGGCGCCTCCGCTTGCCAAGGCAATACGAAGCGCGGGCCCCATACGGCAAGCGCGCGCTGCTGGCCTGGCCCCAGGCGACCGCCGCGCAGCACGTAGCTGCGCACGCGGGCCAGACTGCGATCGTCTGCGCCAATCTGGCCATCGCGACCGGCCCGGCCGGTGGGGCTGAAACGATCTTCCATTGCGCCCATTTTCTCGCGCCCGCGCGCCCCCGGCACCGCGCAGAGCCGTCACCCGCATGCCGCGTGGCGACGTCCAGGCGCACTAGAATCGAACCCTCTTTGCGGGCGTCGTTCAATGGCAGGACCTGAGCTTCCCAAGCTCAAGACGTGGGTTCGATTCCCATCGCCCGCTCCAGGTGCCTTTCCGGTGCCTGCGTGATCCCCCCGTTTCGTCATGACCACGCTGCGAGTCTGCCCGGGTGGGCTAGTCGCGACGCCTCGGGCATGATCGGCGCATGGGCGTATCCAACCCGCTTTCCGTTCTGGTGATCGAGGCCGAAGCGCTGGCGGAGCGCTTGGCGTTGACGCCTGGGCTGTTCGTGCACCGTGGTGAGATGGCGGCGGCGCGGGATCACGATGCGGTGGTGCTGCAAGCCAGCAACACTGCGGCGCTGGCCGCCCTGGCCACGCGCCCGGGCCTGGCGGCGCTGGCGTATGACAAGGGCGTGGTCGTCGCCGCGGCCGCGGAGGCTGACGAGGGTGAGATCCGTGACGGCGCCGAGATCGAGTTGTTGCGCCTGGGCGTCGAAGCCGTGGTCGCCGACCGGGGCGACATGGCCGAACTCGCGCGCGCACTGCGTCATGCGCACGTGCGCAAGCAGGTCGAACGCGCCTCGCGCACGGCCTACGCCACCGACCTGGCCACCGGCCTGCCGCACCAGGCGCAACTGCTGGAGCACATGACGCAACTGATCGCGCTGCGCGAGCGTGAATCGGCGCCGCTGGTGCTGATCGTGATGCGCATCGAAGGCGTGGTGCAGGCCACGGCTCACCTCGGTGGCGAGGCGGCCAATGTGCTCAGGCGCAAGGTCGCCGTGCGTCTGCGCGGCGGGCTGCGGGCGAGCGACGTCGTCGCGTCGCTGGGCACCGACCTGTTCGCCGTGATGCTCGGCCGGGTCGACGTGGTGACCGACGGCGAAGGTGTCGCCGCCAAACTGCTGCGCGCGTTGGAGCAGCCGTTCATCATGACGGGCCGCAACGTGCACCTGGGCGCATCGGTGGGCCTGGCCAGCTTTCCGGCACACGGCAAGGACGCCACCGCGCTGCTCAAGCGCGCCACCGCGCAGGCGGCCATGCTCGCCACCGTGGATGAGCAGGGCGTGGCCACCGTGCACAGTGGCTTTAGCGTGCTCGGCGGCGGGGCGGCGAACGACGGCGACTGATCGCCGCAGGCATCGCCCACCGGGCCACCACACGCGCTGCCTCACTCGTTCGCTTCTCCGCTCGATGGCGGCGGCGGCCTGGGGCGCGGGTCAGGGTTGCAGCACCACCTTGGCCGAGGCGAGACGGCCGTGATGCAGGTCGTCGAAGGTGCGCGCACCTTCGCTCAGCGGCCGCCGCTCCACCCACGACAGCTCGCCGAACACACCCCGGGCCAACGCCGCCACGGTGGCGCGCAAGTCGGCCATGGTGTAGGTGTAGGTGCCCAAGAGTGTGATCTCGGCCAGGGTGAGCTTGCGCATGTCGATCTCGCTGGCCCAGTCCTGCAGGCCGATGTGCATCACCACGCCACCGGGCTTGACGGCAGCCAGCGCACTCTTGCGCGTGGCCGCGCCGCCCACGGCGTCGATGACGTATTCGTACAAGCTTTCGCCAGGCGCGGTGGCCAGCGGGTTGAAGACGGTGCAGCGTGCATGCTGCGCCACCGAGGCGCGCCGGCCGCTGTGCACCTCGGCCACTTCGAGCTGATCCACACCATGGTGACGCAACAGCAGCGCCGCCAACATGCCAATCGCGCCGCCGCCGATGACCAGCACACGGCACTCGGGCAGCGGCCGTACGAGGCTCTTCATCGAGAGATTGATGGCGTGCAGGGCTGTCGCCGCCGGTTCGGTGAGCGCTGCGGCCACCGTGTCGAGCGAGGCCGGCAACTCGATGAGGCAGCTGCCGGGGATGCCCATGGCCTCGGCGAAGGCGCCCGGGCGTGACATGCCGACCATCGTGCGGTAGCTGCAGAGGTTGTCGCGGCCTTGCAGACAGTAGTCGCAACGGCCGCAGGTGATGAGCGGGTTGCCGGTCACGCGCTGGCCCGCTTGCCACAGCGCACTGGCCGATTTCACGACCGTGGCCGCGAACTCGTGCCCGAGCACGAGGCCGGGTTTGCGGCGCGGGTCGTGGCCATGGTAGGCGTGCATGTCCGAGCCGCAGATGCCCGCGGCGTCGATGCGCAGCACCACTTCGCCATCGGCCAGCTCGGGATCGGGCCGTTCGTGCAGCTGCACTTCGTTGGGTTGGGTGTAGACGAGGGCTTTCATGTCGGGAGTGCTTGCCGATCAAAGTGCGGTGTAGCCGCCATCGACCATCAGGGTCTGGCCGGTGATATAGGCGGAGGCGGGGCTGGCCAGGAACACGGTGGCGCCGTGCAGGTCGGCCAGTTCGCCGTTGCGGCCGATGGCGGTGCGTGCCGCGTGCATCGATGCCAGCTCGGCGTTATCGAACACAGCCTGCGTGAGCGCGGTTGGGAAGAAGCCCGGGCCGATAGCGTTGCAGGTGATGCCACGCCCGGACCAGGCCTGCGCGATGGCGCGGGTGAGTTGCACCACACCGCCCTTGGCCGCGCCATACGGGGCCCCGTTGGCGAAGGCACGCGTACTCTGCAGCGAGGCGATATTGATGATGCGGCCGTGGCCACGCGCCGCCATGCCCGGCGCCAGCGCCTGGGTAATAAAGAAGGGCGCCGCGAGGTGCAGTGTTTGCTGCTGGTTCCAGCCGGCCGGCGTGACCTCTGCGAAGGGCTGACGCAGGTTGATGCCGGCGGCGTTGACGAGGATGGACGCGTCGGGCCAGCGCGCGGCGATGGCGCGGCCCGCATCGGGCAGGCGCTCCGCATCGGCCAGGTCCAGCGGCAGCATGTCGGCCTCGACACCGGCCTCGCGCAGGCGTGCGGCGGCCTCGCGCAGCGCGCCCTCGCGCCGGGCCACAAGCGCCACGCGCGCGCCGGCCAGGCCCAGCGCCAGCGCCATCGTCTCGCCGATGCCCGAGTTGCCGCCCGTCACCACGGCCTGCCGGCCCTCGAGCGAGAACCAGCGCGTGAGCGGCGGCAGCGATGCCTGCGCGATGGGCGCCATCACACCTTGACGGGCTCGCCCAGGTCGAACTTCTGGCCCGGAAAATACTTCGCCAGCCGGTCATCGGCCGTGCGCGCATGGCCCTCCATGCCCTCGAGGCGCGAGATGCGCGCGGTGACAAGGCCGATCTCGCGGCTCGCTTCGCGCGTCATGCGCTGCCACGTCAGCGTCTTCATGAACTTGTGTACCGAGAGGCCGCCCGAGTAGCGGGCGGCGCCCTTGGTCGGCAGCACGTGATTGGGGCCGCTCGCCTTGTCGCCATAGGCCACGGTGGTTTCCTCGCCGAGGAAGAGGCTGCCGTAGCAGGTGAGGTTGGCGAGCCACCAGTCAAGATCACGCGTATGCACTTCGAGGTGCTCGCTGGCATAGCGGTCCGACAGCGCCGCCATCTCCTCGCGCGTGCTGCACACCATCACCTCGCCGTAGTCGCGCCAGGCCGCACCCGCGGCGTCACGCGCGGTGGGGGGCAAGGATTCGACAAGCGCGGGAATGCGGCGCATCACCTCTTCGGCGAGCGGCTGGTGTGTGGTGAAAAGCCACGCCGGTGACTCGTGGCCATGCTCGGCCTGGCCGACGAGGTCCATCGCGACGATGGCCGGGTCGGCCGAATCGTCGGCAATCACCGCCACCTCGGAAGGGCCGGCGAAGACATCGATGCCCACCTTGCCGAAGAGCGCGCGCTTGGCCTCGGCAACGAACTTGTTGCCCGGCCCCACCACCACATCGGCCGGCCGGCCGCTGAAGAGCCCGTAGGCGAGCGTGGCGATCGCCTGCACACCGCCGAGCGTCATGATCACGTCGGCGCCCGCGGCCTTGAAGGCATAGAGCACGTAGGGGTGCATGCCGCCGCCGCGGTAGGGCGATGAACACGCGACCACCGTCTTCACGCCCGCGGCCTTGGCGGTGGACACCGTCATGTAGGCGCTGGCCACATGCGCATAGCGCCCGGCCGGCGCATAGCAGCCCACCACATTGACCGGCAGCACGCGCTGCCCGGCCGTGACGCCGGGGTGCAGCTCGACCTGCACTTCCTCGATCGAGCGCCTCTGCGCGAGCGCAAAGTCGGTGATCTGCTTGACCGCGAAGTCGATGTCGGCACGCACCGCAGCCGGCACCTGGGCGAGGGTGGCGGCGATGGTGGCTTCGCTCATCACGATCTCGCCCTCCCACTTGTCGAGCTCTTTGGCATAGCGGCGCACGGCCGCCTCGCCTTCGGCCTCGATGGCGGCCAGCATGTCGCTCACCACCTTCTGCGCGGTGGCGGTTTCGGTCTCGGGCGTCTTGCTCGCCCGCTTCAGGTAGGTGATGGTCATCGTGAGGGCCGGTGTTGGAACTCGAGCGTCACTTCGTGCGGCCGGCGAACTCGCGCAGCTTGGGGTCGGCGTTGACGCGCTTCATGAAGCTGTCGCTGATGAAGTCGGCCGGCGCAGGCACGGACTGGATGGCGCCGGTGCCGCGCATGAACACGGCGATCTGGCCGAACCAGACGTCCATGTCGGAGTTGCCGCGCGTGCGGTCCATGCGCGCGAGCTGCTGCGCGAGGTCGAAGGTCGGGCGCGTGTCGAACTCCTTCCTCAAAGAGGCATCGCTCACCGAGACGCCGCCCTGGTCGTAGAACTTCTTCATCATCGCGACGGCCTCGGTGCGGTTGGCACCCATCCACTTCCAGGCGCGCAGGTAGACGGCGAGGAACTTGGCGACGTTCTCCGGGTTCTGCTCGGCATACTCGCCGCGCGCGATGAGGGCGCCCGGCACCACCACGCCGCCGTCCTTGCCCGAGCACAAGAGGCGCCCGCCCGCCTTCTCTTCGAGCGTGTAGATGTTGGGCGCCCACAGGCCCGCGAGGTCGGCGTTGTTGGAGGAGACGGCCGAGATGATCTCGGCCTGGCCCATGTTCTTGATGACCACGTCGCCCTTGGCCAGGCCCCAGCGGCGCAGGCACGACTGCACCGCGTAGTCGCCGGTGGAGTTGGCCGTGAGCACGATGGTCTGACCCTTGATCGAGCTGGGGTCCTTGGCAAACTTGTCGGCCACTTCCTTGCGCGCCATCAGCGCGTTGCCGGCAGACTCGTCGTTGGTGACGCCGATAGTCTTGATGCCGAAGCGCACGTGGCCCAGCACTGCGGGCACCGAGCCCGTGCCGCCCACATCCCATGACTTCGACGCCGCGGCCGCGATCTGCGGCACGCCAGCGGGGAAGGTGCTGAAGACGGGCTTGAGGCCGAGCTCGGCCCACCAGCCCTTCTCGCTGGCGACGTAGAACGGCAGCGCCCAATAAAGCGCGGGCTGGTAGCTGACCTTGATCTCGGTGAGCGGCTGCGCGGTGGCGGGCAGCGCGAGCAGCGCGGCGGCGGCTGCGGCAAGGGCGATCGAGGAACGGCGGGTGTAGCGGGGGCTGCAAATGCTCATGGTGTGTCTCCGGGTTGTGGGGGTCAGGGGCGCGGTTGTCGCTGGGGTCGCGGATGTGGTCGCCGTGGGGATCGGTACTGGGGCGTCACTGCGTCGAGAACTTGTCAGTGCCCGTCGGGAGCCTGCTGGTCGCGCAGCAGTTTCCAGACGTGGGTGCGAAGGTGCACGAAGCTCGCCTGGTCCATCACGTCCTCGATGCGGCTGTGTTGGTCCCAGCGGTCGGCTTCGCGCACGGTCTTCACGTCGATGATTTCGCGGATGCGCCCGGGGCGCCGCGACATCACGACGATGCGGTCCGCGAGGTACACCGCCTCTTCGACGGAGTGGGTGATGAAGAGCACAGTGCGCGGATGCTGGCGCGCCAGGCGCACGAGTTCTTCCTGCATCACCACGCGCGTTTGCGCATCGAGCGCACCGAAGGGTTCGTCCATCAGCAGCACTTTGGGGTCGAGCACGTAAGCGCGCGCGATGGCCACGCGCTGCTGCATACCGCCGGAGAGCTGGTGCGGGAATGCCCGCTCGTAGCCGTTGAGGCCCATCAAGCCGATGTAGTGCTCGATGCGGCGCTTGCGCTCCGCGGCATCCAGCCGCAGCGAATGCAGCCCGAACTCGATGTTGTCCCACACGCTTTTCCACGGAAACAGCGCGAATTGCTGGAACACCACCGCGCGGTCGGGCCCGGGCTTGGTGACCTCGATGCGGTCGACCATGACGCGGCCCGCCGTGGGGTGCTCGAGGCCCGCGGCCATGCGCATGCAGGTGGTCTTGCCGCAACCCGAGGGCCCGACGATGGCGACAAATTCGCGCTCGGCCACCTCGAGGTGGATGTCCTCGAGCGCGACGAACTGCTTGCCGCCTTGCGTGAAGGTGCGGCCGACGCCGTCGAACTGGATGGTGGCCATCAATCTCCCTCGGTCCGCAACGTAGTCATAGCCCGCGCCGCCGCTCGATGTGCGCCTGCAGGCGGCGCAGCGCGATATCGATGACGAGGCCCACCGCGCCGATGGCGAGCATGCCGCTCATCACCGTGGAGGTGGAGATCGCGGCCTGGCCCTTCACCATCAGGTAGCCCACACCGCTGGAGGCGACGATGAGCTCGGCGCCGACGAGCGATTGCCAGCCCAGCCCCGCCGAGATGCGCAAGCCCGCGACGATGGAAGGCACGGCGGCCGGCAGCAGCACCTGCGTGATGCCGCGCAGCGCGCCGGCGCCCAGCATCTGCGAGGCCTCGAGATAGGTGCGATCGACATTCTTCGCGCCGCGGTAGGTGTTGATGAGCACCGGGGGAAAGGCGCCCATGAAAATGATGAGCACGGGCCCGCCGATGCCGGTGCCGAACCACAGCGCCGCGAAAGGCACCCAGGCGATGGGTGCGACGAACCGTACGGCCTCGAACAACGGCGTCACCAGCCGGTCGATGAGCGGGAACCAGGCCATCACGAGCGCGAGTGGAATGCCCACCACCACCGCAAGGATGAAGCCCATGGCAAAGCGCTGCAGGCTCGAGGCCAGGTGCACCAGCAACGTGTGGCCGACGAAGGGCTCGACGGTGAGTTGCGCGAGGCGCGCCACCACCTCCCACGGCGCGGGCAGGAACTGGCGCGGGCTGATGCCTGACAGTGACGCGGCGCTCCACAGCAAGAGGGCGCCCGCGCTGCCGAGCAGGGTGAGCTTCCAGAACTCGTGGCGGGGCAGGGCGGGGCCGATCACTCAAGTACCTCCCGGCTGTTGTGGCGTGCGGCCGAGGGCGCCGGGCGGCCGATTCCGCGAATGTCCTCCGACCTCGGCCTGGCGGCCTCGGTCTCCCCCTTTATTTCGCTCCATCGGCCACCCGGCGCCCTCCGCCGCAACCACCGTTCGCGGTCTTCGTTGGAAGGCCACGTACGGTGCCGGATCAGTCCGGTGGGGCGCACTGCGCAGCGAAATAAAGGAGGAGACCGAGGCCGCCAGGCCGAGGTCGGGGGACATTCGCGGAGCAGTGCGCCCCACCGGACTGATCCCGCCTCCACCCTGCAAGAGTGGTTTCGACCCGACGATGCCGCTGCCAGCACGCAACCGCGAAAGGTCGGGAGTGTCATGACCGCACCTTCCATGGCGCCACGCGCGCCTCGACCCAGCCGAGCGCCTGTGTCATCAACCAGCCGCACAGCGCCACGCTGCCCATGCCCAGGAGAATCATCGCGGGAAAGATGTCTTGCGCGGCCTGGTTGAGGATGGTGCCCAGGCCCGCCACCGCACCCACCAACTCCGCCGCGACGAGCGTGGTCCACGAGGCCTGCAGCGAAAGGCGCAGGCCCGTGAAGATGCTGGGCAGCGCGCCGGGCAGCAGCACCTCGCGCCAGTAGCGCAGGCCCGTCACGTCCAGCATGGCGGCCGCCTCGAAGATCGGCTTGTCGATCTGGCGCACGCCCGTGTAGCTGTTGATGACCGAGGGCACGAAGGCGGCGACGAAGATGACCATCATCTTCGCCGCGTCACCCAGGCCCAGCCACACGATGGCCAGAGGGATCCACGCCAGCGGCGGAATCGGGCGCAGGACCAGGAAGACCGGGTTGACCAGTGCCTCGACTCGGCGGCTCGCCCCCATCGCGAGACCCAGCGCCACGCCGGCGCTCGACGCGACCACGAAGCCCATGGTCACCAGCAGCACGCTGCGGCCCACATGCTCGAGCCAGTGGGCGTTGGCATAGCCCTCGCTGGCCATCTGACCGATGGCCTGCCACACCTCGACCGGCGCAGGAAAACGCGTCGTCGACACCCAGCCCCACCACACCGTGGCCGCCTGCCACAACAGCAGCGTGCACACCACGGCCGCCAAGGCCCAGGCCAGGGCGGGCAGGCGGGAGGGGCGTGGATTCAGGGCGCTGTTGGCGCTGATGGCGCTCATGGTCGCGTGCGGACGGACTTCGGGTGTAAACGTTTTCATTCTGGTATCCTGAACCAGTCCGGTCAAGGTCGAAAGCAAGGGCCGAGGGCGCGAGTTTTCCCTAAGTTGACGGCCTGCGAGGCGGGGCAGTGAACCTACTGCAAGCGATTACAGTTCTGACACCGGAATCCACCCGATCCATGCCCAGACGGTCGCAGACCCAGGCCCCCACGCCGGGCCCAGCCGCGCTCGATATCCGCCATGTCGCCGCTGCTGCCGGCGTCTCCACGGCGACCGTCTCGCGCACGCTGAACCGGCCCGACACCGTGCGGCCCGAGATGCGCAAACGCGTGCTCGCGGCTGTACAGCAACTGGGCTACGTGGCCCATGCCGGCGCACGCACGCTCAAGCTCGGCCGCAGCGGCACCGTGGGTGTGGTGGTGCCCACCATTGACAACGCCATCTTCGCCAGCGGCCTGCAGGCGTTCCAGCGCCGCATGGCCGCAGCCGGCCGTGTGGTGCTGCTGGCCTTCAGCGACTACGACTCCGAACAGGAACTCGCTCAGGTGCAGGCCTTGCTGGCGCGCGGCGTGGACGCGCTCGCGCTCACCGGCCTCAGCCAGCGGCCCGAATTGATGGCCTGGCTGTCGCAGCGCGGCCTGCCCTGGGTGCACATCGGCTCCTACCCGGCCCCTGCGGGCGCTGCGTGCGTGGGCTTTCGCAACCGCGTCGCCGTGACGCGTGCCGTGCACTACCTGCTGGATCTCGGCCACCGGCGCTTTGCCATGCTGGCCGGCATCACGGCGCAGAACGACCGCGCGGCCGAGCGCCTGGCCGGGGTGCGCGAGGCGCTGTCATCGGCCGGGCTGACACTGGCGCCGGCCGCACTGGCCGAGTCGGCCTACGTGCTGCAGCCCGCCCGCGAGGCCACGCGCCGCTTGCTGGCCGCGCCTGCGCGGCCCACCGCACTCATCTGCGGCAACGACGTGCTGGCCTTCGGCGCCATGCTCGAGTGCCAGGCCCTGGGCGTGGCCGTGCCGCAGGAGCTCTCCGTGGTGGGCTTCGACGACCTCGACATGGCGCACCAATGGCGCCCGGCCTTGACCACCGTGCATGTGCCCACCGGGCAGATGTGGACGCTGGCGGCCGAGTACCTGCTCGGGCGGCTGGAGGGCACGCTGAGCGGCGCGATGCAGCACGAACTGCAGGTGGAGCTGGTGGTGCGTGAATCCACCGCGCGGCCGGCGCGTGCTGCACGCGTCGCAAGCGCTGCACGCGCAGCGGGTACCGGCGGCGCCGCCCTCAAGCGCCGCCCGTAAACGCCGCCGATGTGCGCTGCCGATGAGCGCTGCCGATGAGCGCCGCCGATGAGCGCCGCCCCCAGTCGCCACCCGCACAATGCACCTCATGTCCGAACCGCCTCCCCCACCCCGCGTCGTCGCGCTCGACGGCGCCACCAATTTCCGTGATCTCGGCGGCTACGAGGGACATGGCGGGCGCCCGCTGCGCTGGAGGCGACTCTTCCGCTCCGACCACCTCGGCGGCCTGACCGCGGCCGACCGCGAGGTGCTCGCGCAGCTCGGGCTCGGCTCGTCGCTCGATTTCCGCGGTGCCGACGAACGCGCTGCCGCCACCTACGAGGTGCAGGGCGTGAGTCAGCACGCGCTGTCGATCGAGCCGACGGTGGCGCAACGCATGAACGACATCACCGCGGCCGGGCGCGAACTCACGGTGTCCGACGTGGAGGGGCTCATGCGCGACCTCTACCGTGCGCTCGTGCAGCGCCATGCAGCCCGCTTTGCGCAGTTCTTCGCCCACCTGCTGCAGGCCGAGGCGCCGGTGGTCTTCCACTGCACCGCCGGCAAAGACCGCACGGGCGTGGCCGCCGCCTTGCTGCTGTCGGCGCTGGGCGTGCCCCGCGACATTGTGATGCAGGACTATCTGCTCACCAACGAGGTATTCCGCCCGCCCTGGGTGCCGCGCGCAGACATTGCGCCCGAGGTGCTGCAGGCGCTGTGGGGCGTGCAGGCCGGCTATCTCGAGGCCGCATTCGAGGTGATCGACCGCGAGCACGGCGGTGCCGAACGCTACCTGCGCCAGCGCGTCGGACTCGGCGAGGCGGAGCTGACCGCATTGGCGCGCCGCTATCTGCAATCGGATTGATGCCCGGCTTGGGCGTGCGGCCCGACGCGGTCCAACGGGGACCAACGCGACCGTTTGCGGCCTACCATGCGCACCCTGCCTCGCGAGGCCGTCACCGGAGTCGCCCTATGCGCGTTGCCAGACAGAACCCCGTGCTCAAGGCGCGTGCCATTGCCGGCACGCACGTCGTCATCCTCGCCTGGGACTTCGTGCCCGCCGCGCGCGCCGCCGCACTGCAAGGCCTGCTCGGTTTTGCCATCGAGCGCAGTGAATACGCCAGCAACGGCAGCATCGCGGAGACCTACTGGCTGCGCGGCATCAAGCGCTTCAAGAACAAGGACAAGGGCCTGCCGGCCGGCACGCCGGTGCCCTCGGCCGAGCACCCGATCCAGACCTTCCAGTGGGGTGACTACACGGCCAAGGCGGGCCGCCGCTACCGCTATCGCATCGTGCCGATGTACGGCAGCCCCAAGCTGCTCGAGCCCGACACCGCTGCCGCGCTGCGCCTGACTGTTCGCACCGAGCCGGACTCTGCGGTGGGGCCCGCGGGAGTCACCAACGCCGGCAGCGCTTCGGCGCCCCGCCACGATGTCTACTTCAACCGCGGCGTCATCGGCTCGCAGGCCTATGCGCGCGATTTCGGCAATGCCGAGCCCGATGTGGGCAACCCGCAATCGCGCGAGATGCAGTGGCTCTCGCACGGCTTGTTCGAAGGCCTGATGGACTTCATCGGCCGCGCCACCGACCAGCGCTTCGGCCTGCGCGCCGCGGTCTACGAGTTCCATTACCAGCCAGTGGTGAACGCCTTCGCCGCCGCGGTCGAGGCCGGTGCCGACGTGAAGATCGTCTACGACGCAGCCAGCGCCTACAAGGCAGGCAACGAGCACGCGATCGCCGCGGCCGGGCTCGCAGCCCAGGGCGCCGTGATCCCGCGCACCGTGACAAGCGGCATCCGCCACAACAAGTTCATCGTGCTGTTGCAGGCTGGCAAGCCGGTGGCGGTGTGGACCGGGTCCACCAACATCTCCGCTGGCGGCATCTTTGGGCACAGCAATGTCGGCCACGTGGTGTGGGACGCTGCCGTGGCAGCGAAATACCTCGAATACTGGGAACGCCTCGCGCAGAACCTCACCGACACCAGGTTGCGGCCACACAACAACGCCGCCACGCCAACGCCCGCGGCCGCGCTGCCGAAGAACAGCGTGACGCCGCTGTTCAGCGCGCGCGACGCGTTGCCCGCCGCGGCGGCCGACGGCTCGCCGCCGCTCACACTGCAGTGGTACGCCGACCGCATGGCCGAGGCGAAGCAGCTCGTGTGCTTCACCGTCGCCTTCAACCTCGACACGGCGTTCCAGCAGGTGCTGGCGCGCGAGAGCGATGTGTTGCGCTACGTGGTCAAGGACGATCCGCTATCCAGCGGCGAGGATCTCGGCGTGGACCGCGACGTCATCTTCGCCAGCGGCGGCACCCTCGGCCCCGGCTGGTGGGCCAACTTCCTGGCCGAGCGCGGCAACCCGCTCAACCGCAACGACTACATCCACACCAAGTTCATGCTCATCGACCCGCTGTCGGCCGACCCGCTCGTGGTCACCGGCTCGGCCAACTTCAGCCGGCCTTCGATGTGGCGCAACGACGAGAACATGCTGGCCATCCGCGGCGACATGCGCGTGGCCGACATCTACTTTGGCGAGTACATGCGCGTGTTCGACCACCACTACGCGCGCTACATCGTGCGCAAGCTGATGGACGAGGGCCGCGCCGACCCCGACGCCGGTTATCTCAAGGAGAGTGCCGAGGCCTGGATCCGTTCGCACTTCGATGCGAAGAGCTACAAGGCCAAGCGGCGCAAGTACTTTGTGGGTTAGTTAGCCTGGAGACCGGCGGCCCGTGCCGCCCGCGCAGGGACAAACCCAGCGAGACGCCCTAATCCCTTCCAGGCGCTGCTCGACAGACACTCAAACATCCTGCTCATGTCAAACACCCAGACCATCAACGCTCCCATCACGGTCGAGCCGTTTTCATTGGCGCGCGTCGAGGCCTACGTGCTGCGCTGGCCCGTGAAGCAGCCGGTGCAGACCAGCTTCGGGGTCATGCATGACCGCCCCGCGGTGCTGGTGCGTGTCGAGGCCGGCGACGGCACGGTCGGATGGGGAGAAATCTGGTGCAATTTTCCGGCGTGCGGCGCCGAGCACCGCGTCCGGTTGCTTGAGACGGTGATCGAGCCGCTCATCGTCGGGCAAGCCTTCGACTCCGCTGAGAGCGCGTTCAACTTCATGAGCGCGCGCACTGCCGTGCTCGCGATCCAGTCCGGGGAGCCCGGGCCAATGGCGCAGGTGATCGCGGGTGTGGATTTGGGCGTCTGGGACATGCTGGCGCGCCGAGCCCAGCTGCCGCTATGGAAGATGCTCGGCGGCACGTCGGACGAGATTCGTGTCTATGCCAGCGGCATCAACCCAGATCGCCCCCAGGACACGGTGGCCGCGAAGCAGGCCGAGGGTTACCGTGCGTTCAAGCTGAAGATCGGCTTCGGTGAACAGCGCGATCTCGACAGCATCAGGGCGGTCCGCGCGCTGCTTCCCGTCGGCACCGAACTGATGCTCGATGCCAATCAGGCCTGGGACCTGGCCACGGCCCGGCACATGGCTGAGAGGCTGGGCGATCTTGCGCCCGCCTGGCTGGAAGAGCCGCTGCGGGCGGATCGGCCCCTGTCCGAATGGCAGCAGTTGGCGAGCGGCACGCGCATCGCGCTGGCGGCGGGCGAAAACCTGATCGGCACCGAAGCCTTCGAGTCGATGATCCGCGGTGGAGCCTTGGGTGTCGTGCAACCCGATCTGGCCAAGTGGGGCGGCGTCTCGGGTTGCCTGCCGGTCATCCAGCGCATCCACGAGGCGGGGCTGCGCTACTGTCCGCACTTCCTCGGCGCCGGCGTCGGGCAACTCGCGTCGGCCCATGTGCTCGCCGCGCGCGGGCGGCCCGCCGGCATGCTGGAGGTCGATGCCAACGAGAACCCCCTGCGCACGGTGCTGAGCCCGGTGCTCGGCGTGGTTCGGGACGGGATGGTGCGACTCGGTGATGCTGCAGGCATTGGTGTCGAACCAGACATCGTGAGCCTCCGCCTGCTGTGCGAGAAGGGTTGGTAGACAGCAGACGTCCGAGATGGCGCCGAGGCCCCGAAAGGGAAAGGGGACGGCTCCGCAAAGGGCCCGCCTGCGCCGCCGAGCACGAGCACCAGCCACATGTTCCAGTTCATGTTGCCGCTGCCGCTGCCGAAGTGAGCGTGCTGTAGGGCATGGCCCCGGTTGTGCTACGGCGGGCGCAAAACGGCGCTCGACATCAGCCCCGAGGGCGCGCAGGTGCTGCTGCGCTGGCGCCAAACTGCGCCGCGCGCAGCGCCATCACGTTGTAGCCGCGGTTCACGTCCAGCCCGGTGATGTGCCAATCATGCACGCCGTAGCCGGCGAGAGGACGCACCACGCGCTCGTGCGAGCGCATCGGCCACAGCACGCCATGGTGCATCTCGTGCTCGTAGGTGTCGGTCTCGGCCACCGCGCCGCGTGTGCCCTCGAAGCCCTCGAGCGTGAACTGCATGCGCCGCGTGGTGCGGTCGGCCACGTCGATGGCCAGCGCCACACGGTCCAACCCGACGAGGCCGAAGCCTGGGCGCGCCCAGGCCTGTACCCACTGGCACTCGCGCCCCTCCACCTCGACGCGGCCGCCGAGCGTGAGCGGCCACGCGCCCCGCTCGGCACGGTCAGCGAGCCACAGCGGCCCGAGCAGGAAGAGCTGGTAGCAGTCGGCCACCAGCGCCGCAGCGGTGCGCACCTTGGGCGAGTCGTCGGCGCGGACGTCAGTGCGAACCTGAGTGCGAACCTCAGTGCGGACCTCAGCACGAACCTCAGCGCGGCCTGCGGCGCGCAGTTCGGGCGCCTCCATCGCTCGCGCCTCGTACCACACGTTGACGTCGCCCAGCTCCTGCGCGCTGGTGCCCGAACGCCGGAACACCTGCTTGCGCCCGGCTGGACCGCGATGCGCCTGCGCGATGACGCCGGCATGCGGCAGCAGCCGCTCTTCGCTGGCGGCGCGCCAGGGCTTGTCGACCACCTCGGGCTGGATGCGGTCGATCAGCGCGCGCCAGCGTCCGGCGTAGGCGACGTTGATGTCGTTGAGTGCCTTGTATGCGGCGTAGCCGTGGTGCTCGGCGCTCTCGCGCAGCCAGCGCTGGGCCCGGGCATCGCTGCCACCGGGCTCGGCCACGGCCAGCGGCAGCGGGTTGGCGCAGCCGCCCAGGGCCGGCAGGGCGGCGGCGGTGAGGCCAAGAAGGTGGCGTCGTTGGATCGGCATGACGCGCACGATAGCCGCAGCGCTGAGCCGCTGCCGTCTTGCGCAACAAATACCCGCGCGGGCGGCACACCGGGCGATCGTCCGCCCGGCGCGCCCGCTACGACAGCATGCGGTTGATCTCCGCGAAGCTGCCCGCCACCTCCACGATGACGATGGCCTTGCCGAGCTGGCGCTCGACCTGTGTGCGCGAGATGACGCCCACAATGCGCGCCGGACGGCCGGGCGCGCGCTCGACGACCAGCAGGTGGTTGCGCCCCAGCGACTGCAGCGTGGCCACCACGTTGCTGACGCGCGCAACGCGCAGCACGTCGAGGTCGATGGCGTCGAGCGCCGACAGTTCATGCATCACGTCGCCGACCGTGATCTCGTCGTGGCGCACGCCGCGCTGCTGCACCACGCGCATCGAGCGGTCACCGGCGAGGTCAGCGCTGGTGACGAGGCCCTCGACGGCCGGCATCTGGTTGACCACGAAGAGCATGCGCACGCCCTGGTAGATCATCAGCTGCTCGGCCTGCGGCAGGCGGGTCGA
>JANNRI010000103.1:0-8201 GCA_031401195.1 Burkholderiales bacterium | reverse complement strand
GCTCGTGCAGCTGTCGGCCGAGCATCGCTTGCCGGCGATCTATCCGGTGAAGGAGTACGTGGCGGCGGGCGGCCTGTTGGCCTACGGGGCCGATCTGCGCGACACGCTCCGCCGCGCCGCCGCGTACGTGGACAAGATCCTGAAGGGTGCCAAGCCGGCCGACCTGCCGGTGGAGCAACCGACGAAGTTCGAGCTGGCGATCAACCTGAAGACCGCCAAGGCGCTCGGCCTGACAATCCCGCACAGCGTGCTGCTGCGCGCCGACGAGGTGATTCAGTGATCCCGCAGCGCAGGCTCCTGATCGCAGCCGGCATGGGCGTGTTCGGCGCGCACCGCTTCAGCCGCGCTCAGCCTGCCGCGACGCTGCGTCGTGTCGGCATGCTTGCGCTCTCGTCGGAAGCCGCGGCTGGACATGCGCGCGCGGCGTTCAAGCAGGGGATGCACGATCTCGGCTGGCTGGAAGGGACAAACGTCGAATATCGAATCCTCTCTGCCGACGGCGACGTGACTCGCCTGGACACCCTGGCCCGCGAACTGATCGCGCAGAAGGTCGACGTGATCGTCGCCTCGAATACGCCTGCCGCGCGTGCGCTGCAGAAAGCCACGAAGACGATTGCTATCGTGATGGGGCTCGTCGGCGACCCGGTGGGCCTGGGGCTTGTCGCGAGCCTGGTCAGGCCGGGCGGCAACATCACCGGCATCGCCAATCAAGGCGACGAATTGCTGGGCAAGCTGATCCAGATCCTGCACGAGGTCGTGCCGCGTTCCCGGCGCATGGCGATCGTGCTGAACGAAAGCAGTCCACCGCATGCGGCGTACCGCACCATTGCCCAACGTGCCTGCGTCGCGTTGGGTCTCACGCCGATCTGGGTCGTCGCCAGCGCGCCGACGGAGCTGGCAGGTGCGGTCGAGCAGATCGTCAGCCAACGATCGCAGGCTGTCGTGGTGGTGGGAGACGCGATGTTCTTCAACGAGCGCGTGAAGCTGCAAGCGCTGATGCAGGCGACCCGGCTGCCGGTGGCGTATGGTTTGCGCGAGCATGTCGTCGCGGGCGGTTTGCTCAGCTACGCTGCTGATCTGGCCGCGAACTTCCGCTACGTGGCGAAATACGTCGACAAGATTCTGAAAGGTGCCAAGCCCGCCGAGCTGCCGGTCGAACAATCGAGCCGATTCGAGCTGGTGATCAACCTGAAGACTGCCAAGGCACTCGGCATCACGATCCCGCAAGCGGTGCTGCTGCGCACCGACGAGGTGATCGAATGATCGATCGACGCCTCGCGAGCACGGGCGCGTATTCGGCGAGGTGCGACCAGCCAACACGCTGCTGCAGGTGGGGGCGTTGGTGGGGGAGGGGTACCTGGTGGAGATCGAGGCGGAGGCGGAGCTGCCGTAGGAGCCGCGGCGCGCGCCGGCCCGGCACCGCTCAGTGCTCGTGCCTGCCGCGCCAGCCACCGGGGCGGCCATCTGGCTCATGTCGTATGCCACCCTGTACTGGCTTTCCTTGTCATAGGCCGCTTCGTGGGTCTGGCGGGGCGTGACGTGCTGGCGGCGCGGCACGTGGCCGCGCGCACGCACATCACACGCGGCCCCGCGACGAGGTCAGGCAGATGGTGGCGTGAAGGGCGAAGCCCCAAGCCCGCGGGGCGGCCTGTCGGGGATCGATGGGGGTTCGACGCCTTTCATCGCGCCGGCGCGGGGACCAGTGTGGGCGCTGACAACCCGGTGTGGGATCCGTGCTCGCCCATCGCCACGGGCTTGCCCGCGATGACCGATGCGATCACCCCGAACGCCCGCACCATCTTGCTGTTCGGCCCATCCCAGTAGTCGGCCGCATCCGGAACGAACTTCAGCAGCGCCAGGTTGTTCGAGTCGGGTCCGTCGGGAAACCACGGCTTGGCGAAAACGGTCCACAAGCGCTCGATGCGCCCACGGTCGGTATCGATCTCGCCGCGGCCCGACAGCGAAACGTAGGCGCCATGGGCCATGTCCGTGAAACCGAGGTTGACCACGCGAAGATGCTCGACCTTGGAGGACCGCAGGTCCGTGAAGAACCACAGGGCGCCTTGGGCATCCATTTCCAGCGCAGCCATCGGACGGCTGGCCAGGGCGCCATCGGCTTCCACCGTGGTCATCATGGCGATCGGGATGTCTTCGATCAGCTTCGACACGTGGATGAGTTCGGCACTGGCCTGGGGTGTGATCTTCATCGGTCAACCTCTTCAATCGGTGGTGCAGAGCCTTCCGGCGCGCTGCGTTGGCCTAGGGCCAGCGCGTGGGACCGCAGGCCACAACGTCGATCCTGGACAGAACCTCGGTGCCGGTCTGTGCGTTCGCGAACCGTGCCTGCCTGGGTGCCCAAACGCGCCTGCGGCCATTGCCACCATCGGCGGCCTCATCGCGGCCACACGTCGCGGCCACCGCCTTGGCTCGCGCGATCCTGAGCCTATCCTCTGTGTGAAAGCGCACCGACAGTGACCCGCATCGACCCCACGCTGGCGCCATGAAAACCCCATTGCGAGCCCTAGCCTCATTGGACGAAGCGGGGCTCGCCGGCAGTGCCCGCGAATCATCGGATCCGCAGGAGCGTCTTGACTTGCCTGCTCAGAGCCCAGGCCTGCCACCGGCCCTCGAAGGCGACCGGTTCTCGTTCGGAGGCGTGAGTTGCTACGTCGCGGGCAAGGGTGCGCCGCTGGTGCTGGTGCACAGTGTGAATGCCGCGTCTTCAGCCGCCGAGATGCGGCCGCTGTTCGAGCGCAGCCTGGCCAGGCGGACCGTCTTCGCGCTGGACCTGCCGGGCTTCGGCTTCAGCGAACGTTCGGACAGGAAGTACACGCCACGCCTGATGACCGATGCCTTGCATGCGCTCGCGGCACAGGTGCGCCACCGGTGCGGCGATGAGCCGATCGATGCCGTGGCCTGCTCTCTCAGCTGCGAATTCCTCGCGCGTGCCGCGGCCGAACAGCCTGCCCGGTGGAACCGCCTGGCGTTGATCAGCCCCACGGGCCTGGCCGGCACAAGGGCGCGCCGCGGTCCGCCCGGCAGCACCCGCGGCATGCCGTGCCTGCACGCGTTGCTGAGCGCCAGGCCCTGGGCCGACGCGCTCTACCGCGGGCTCACCCGCCCTTCGGTGATCCGCTACTTCCTGCAAAGGACCTGGGGCAGCCGCGACATCGACGAGTCGCTCTGGGCCTACGACGTGATGACCGCCCGTCAGCCGGGCGCGCGCTTCGCGCCGCTGCATTTCCTCGCCGGAAGTCTTTTCAGTGGCGACATTCACTGCGTCTACGAAAGCTTGACGCAACCGGTGTGGATGAGTCATGGCGTGCGCGGCGACTTCACCGACTACCGCGGCAAGAGCCTGGTGCGCGATCGCGGCAACTGGACGACCACCATCTTTCAGACCGGCGCCCTGCCGTACTTCGAGCGGCCCAGCGACTTCCATCGCGAGCTCGAGGCGTTTCTCGAAGACGATTGAACCGCTCGGCGGCCGCAGCCGCCATGCAACGCGCACAACGCATGGGGTCGCGTCCGGGGCGCACCGATCGGCGCGCCGGTCTTCGTCGAGGTTGCGCCATCGACCGGGCATCGCCCGCCTTGAGTGCGGTGGAGCACAGACCGCGCGTGCCGCGGCGCCCAGACTGCAGGCCACAGCCGCTCGGGGCTGCACCCGAAAGACATCGCCATGAAGCTGCACTCGAACCTGTTGTTGATTCCCGCCGCACTGGCGCTGGCCGCCGTGCTGGCCACTGGCTGTTCTTCGATGAGCGAACGCCAGCGTGGCACCGCCACCGGGGCCGGCGTGGGCGCTGTCGCTGGCGCCGTCGTCGGCTCCGCCACCGGGGGCAAGGCGGGCACCGGCGCGGTGATCGGCGGCACGCTGGGCGCTGTAGCCGGCAACCTGTGGTCCAAGCGCATGCAGGACAAACAAGAGGCCCTGAACCGCGCCAGCGCCGGCACCGGCATCCAGGTCGCCCGCACGGCCGACGACCGGTTGCGCCTGAGCATCCCGGCCGATTTCTCCTTCGCCGTCGGCCGCGCCGATATCCAGCCCGCGATGCGCCCGGTGCTCGACGAGATCAGCCGCAACCTCGACCTCAAGACCTACATCACAGTCATCGGCCACACTGACAACACGGGCGGCGACGAGTTGAACGAGCGGCTCGCGATGGACCGTGCCTCGTCAGTTCGCGACTACCTGTCCTCGCGCGGCCTGGCGGCCTCGCATGTGCAGGTGCAGGGCCGCGGCGAGCGCGAGCCGGTGAGCAGCAACGCCACCGACACCGGTCGCTCGCAGAACCGCCGCGTCGAGATCTTCATGGCCGAGCGCGGCGGCTGAACCCGCCGCGCGGTCCCCGGCAGCGCCCCATGACTGCCGGGGGCCATCGAGACTCCCACGGCCGTCATCAAGCGTCACATGCGTGCCTTCGAGAACTGGTCGATCACTTCTCCGGGCAGCGAGTCCATCGCCGTTTCGATGACCTCGGCGCCGCTCGACAACTCGAACGTCGACTCGCGGAAGCCACGCTCGCAAGCTTCGAACGGAACAGCCGTTACGATGGGCTGGCCCCCGGCCGATGTGATATAGACGCCCGCGGGATTCGTGGAACTCATGCGCCACAACACGCGCTTGACCACCTTTTCGACCTTGCGCTGAAACATGTGCCACCCCGAGTCCTGGTCCTGCAGAAATGCCCGCCGTGTTGTTCTACCCTGCGCCCGGCAACAAGATCACTTTGCCCACGCGGCGTCGACAGGTCTGTACGCTGCCGCACGGGACCCGTCGATCTCATCTCCGATCGTGATCCCGGGCGCCGTGCCGGTCCCGGTCCCGGTCGCCGTCCCGGTCAACCGAGCGACCTCTGAGCCGGGTCTCCCTGGGGCAGCCGCGCGGTCTGCACGAAGGTGCTGCGGGTGCCGTCGGCCGTGTTCGGGGCGCCACGGGGAAGGAAAAAGGGGTGAAGAACTTATCCTCCCGCCTGAGACTGCGCCGGCACCGCTGCGGGCCGTTGCAGGCCATCGTCGTCGGACAGCCCTTGCCGATTCTTGCGGGTTCGTTGCCTTCGCTCAAAGGCTGGACGCGCCCGCCAAGGCACAACCTCACCTCCGAACCCCCGGCCACCGGCCACTGGCCGCGTGAGAAGGCTCGACGAAGTGGAATTCAAGGACTACTACAGCGTGCTCGGCGTACCGCACGAGGCGAGCGCCGACGAGATCAAGAAGGCCTACCGCCGCCTGGCCCGCAAGTACCACCCCGACGTTTCCAAGGAGCCGGACGCGGCGTCGCGCATGGCCGAGGTGAACGAGGCGAACGCAGTGCTGTCCGACGCGGAGCGGCGTGCCGCGTACGACGCCGTCGGGCGAGGCCGGCGCGGTGGCGATGCATTCACGCCGCCACCGGACTGGGACGCGGGCTTCGAGTTCTCCGGCCGGGGGTTCGAGCAGGCGGACGTCGGGCAGTTCAGCGACTTCTTCGAGACCCTGTTCCGCCGCGCGGGCGCAGGAGCGGCCACGCAGCGGCAGCAGGCCGGCAGCGCGCCGCGCGGGCCCGGCGAACAGCCCGGACGAACCGGCGACCACCACGCCAAGATCGTGCTCGAGCTCGAAGACCTGCTGCGCGGCGCTGCGCGGCGCGTGTCGCTGCACGCGCCGCACTGGGACGCCAGCGGCCATGTGACCTTGGCCGAGCGCACGCTGGACGTCAGCATTCCGGCGGGCATGCGGCCGGGGCAGATGATGCGCCTGCGCGGCCAGGGCGAGCCGGAGCGCGATGGCGCGCCGCCCGGCGACCTGTTCCTCGAAGTGCAGGTGCGCCCGCACGCGCGGTTCAAGGTGCAGGGCGCCGACCTCGTGGCCGAACTGCCGGTGGCGCCGTGGGAGGCAGCGCTCGGCAGCGTGGTGCCCGTGGACCTGCCCGATGGCAGCGTGCTGCAGGTGCGCGTGCCCGCCGGGGCCCAGAGCGGGCAGGCCCTCACGGTGCGCGGCAAGGGCCTGCCCGGCACGCAGCCAGGCGACCTGGAACTCCTGGTGCGCGTGGTCTTGCCCAGCGGCCTGGAGCCGCGCGCGCGCAAGCTGTACGAGACGATGGCGCGCGAGTTGCCGGACTTCGACGCACGCAAGGTGGCGCGCGCCGCGGCGCAACGGGGAGAGTGAAATGAGCGATGTCCCCATCGTGTCGGGTGAACCGTCCCAACTGACCCTGGAAGAGCTCTGCCGTGTCATGGCCGTGCCGCCCGAGTGGATCGTCGAGCGCGTGTTGGCCGGCCTGATCGAGCGGCCCGCCTCACCGGCGCCCGCGGCGGACAGCCCGCGTGACGAACCCGTGAGCTGGCGCTTCGACTCGCTGACGCTGCACCACGCGCGGTCGATGCGCCGCATCGAGCTCGCTTTCGGCGCGGCCCCCGAACTGGCCGCCCTGGTGGCCGACCTCGAGGCCGAGATCGCGCGGCTGCGCAGCGAACTGCTGCGCAGCTGAGCCAGGCCAACAGCAACAACACCGCGCGCTCCAACCCGAGGCTCGCAACGCCATGATCCCGACTCCGAAGGCCGCCCTGTGCTTGCGCCTGAGTCCGCCGCTGGCGGGCGCGGTGGCCAGGATGATCGAGGCCATCGGCGGCCCCGGCTGGTACGACGCGGTGCTCGCGGACCATCGATGAGGTACGCCCTATACGCGGCGTGACGGCGCTGGCCTGCGGGCGCAGCATCCACCACCGCCGATTCGGCGTATACCGCCTGAAGCCCTGCGGCCCACCGCGCCGCGAACCGTCCGTGAGGTCGACATGCCCACCCACGCACCACTGCATCCGACGTCGATGACCACCTTGCCCGGCCGCCGCACGCCAGCGCCGGCCGCGCTGCTCGGGGTGCTGCTGCTCGTCGCCGCGCTCGCCGGCTGCGGCTCGCTGCCGACGGCGCCGCAGCGCAGCATCAGCCAGGCGCTGCCGCCGTCGCCCGCGAGCCCGCTGGTGCAGACCGCGGCGCGTTCGGCGCCGGCCCAGGACCTCACCGGCGTGCGCCTGCTGCCGCTCGGGCTGCACGCGCTGGACGCACGGCTGCAACTCATCGATCGCGCGCGCCACTCGCTGGACGTGAAGTACTACGTCTTCGACAACGATTCCACCGGCCGGCTGATGCTCGCGCGGCTGGCCGGTGCGGCGGCGCGCGGCGTGCGCGTGCGGCTGCTCGTCGACGATCTGTACACCACGCACACCGACGAAATGCTGCGCGCGGCGGCCGCGTTGCCGAATATCGAGGTGCGGCTGTTCAACCCGTTCTGCTGCGCGCGGCGCAGCGGCATGGCGGGCCGCTTCGCGGCGTCGCTGTTCGACATCTACCGGCTCAACCATCGCATGCACAACAAGCTGCTGGTGGCCGACGGCGCGATGGCCATCACCGGCGGGCGCAACATCGCCGACGACTATTTCGAGCGCGGCAGCCAGCACCACTTCATCGACCTGGATGCGCTCTTCGTCGGCGCCGTGGTCGGTGAACTCGCGACGGCCTTCGACCGCTACTGGAACAGTCCGCAGGTGCTGCCGGTCGAGGTGGTGTCGCACAGCGAGCTGCCGCCCGAAGCGCTGCGCGAGCGCTTTGCCGAGTTGACCGCCGACGCCCGCTCGGCCGCACCGTTGCAGGTGCCCGCGGTAGACACGCTCGGCTATGGCCCGGTCCGCGAAGAACTCGACGACGGTCGCCTCGGGTTGATCTGGGGCCGCGCGGCGGTGCTCGTCGACCCGCCCGACAAAGGCGTCCGGGATGCCGACCGCGCCTGGAAAGACAGCCTCGCCTACCAGGCGCTGATGAAGATCTGGACCGCCGAGCGCAATGTGACGATCACGTCGCCGTACCTGATCCCCGGCCCGCTGGGCATCGACGCCTTCGAGGCGCTGGGTCGCCGCCAGGTGCGCGTCACGGTGCTGACGAACTCGCTGGCGGCCACCGACGAGCCGCTCGTGCACACCGGCTACGCGCGCTACCGGCCGCGGCTCATCGACGCCGGTGTCGAACTCTACGAACTGGTCCCGTCGCGAACGCGACAGAACAAGCGGCTCGGTGTGTTCAGTTCGTCCTCGGGCCGGCTGCACGCCAAGACCGCGGTGGTCGACGGCGACAAGTCGTTCATCGGCACGATGAACCTCGACCCGCGATCGCGCACGCAGAACACCGAACTCGGCGTCTTCGTCGAGAGCCGGGAGCTGGCGCGC
>JANNRI010000102.1:0-3047 GCA_031401195.1 Burkholderiales bacterium | reverse complement strand
GGAGGATAGTGTTTTCAAACGCCCTCTTTCCTTCCCCATGGCACCCCGAACACGGCAGAACACGGCACCCGACGCGCTTGAATCTGTCGTTGGACGTGGCTGAGTTCTGCTGAGCGTTGACAGCGCCGCCGAATATCGTCTTTCTTGGGCGCCGCCCGCGGGTTGTCCCTTGTCGCCAGGCCGGTTCCATCGGTCCCGCAAACCCTTGGACGCAGCCGACTCCAGCGGCCCTGGTCGCCGGGTCGCATGAACGGTCACGGTTGGGCAGCGTCAGGCCGCATGCAGCGCCTGGCCACGGGCTGGCGCCCGAGGGCCATGGCAATGACGAGGGGCTGCAATCGGGCGCGTGGTGGTTCTACTACAAGCTCGGCTTTCGCCCGCGCAGCAAAGCGCGCCGCGCCAAGGCCGAGCGCGAAGTTCAGCGCCTCGCCAAGCACCCCGGCGCGCGCAGCTCGGCGCGCACCTTGCTCGCACTGGCCGAGGAACACCTGTGCTTCGACCTCGACGCCGCGCAGCCGCACCCCCTCCCCCAGCCCGCGGCGTTGGGCCTCGCCGCGGGCGCCGCGTTGGGCCGCCGCGCGGGCTGCGACCGTGAAGGCGCCGTCGCCGCATGCAGCCTGGCGTTGTTGCGCCTGTGTGGCCTGAAGGGTTGGCAAGGCTTCAGCGACGACGAGCGCCGCGCCTGGGAGCGCCTGGCGCCCATCGTCGCGTTGTTCGACGCCGCCTCATGGTCCGTCGCCGAGTGGCGCGCCCTGGCGGCTTTGCTGCGTGCCAAGGGGGCGCAGAGCGAACGCCAGCACGTTGCGCAGGTGCTGGTGCATCCGCGCTTCGAAGCCGCGCTGCTTGCGGCGGGTGAACGCGCGGCGCCGAGACATTGACGGGTCGGGATTGACGGCGAATCCTGCCAGTTGATGCGAAAAATTGCTGCAGTGGCAGGATCAGGCCGGCGGGGCGCACTGCGCCGCTCGTGTCCCCCGACCTCGCCCTGGGGGGCTCGGTCTCCTCCTTTACCACGCTGCGCAGTACGCCCCACCGGCCTGATCCGACACCGTGTGGGGCACTTGCAGGCAAGCAACTCCGGTGGTTGCGGATGAGGGTGCCGGGTGGCCGATGGAGCGAAGTAAAGGGGGAGACCGAGGCGCCAGCCGAGGTCGGAGGACATGAGCGCAATCGGCCACCCGGCACGCTCATCCGCGTGCCACAACGCCGCCCCGCCCTCGGTCCAACAGACCACCTTCATCGCTCCTCGGCGAACACCCAGGCGCCAGAGGATCCGGGATGTTCTAAGAAGCCGCCACGTGCAGCACTGGCCGCCTGCCGCTCCACGGCATCGCGTGCTCCAGCGCCGTGCCCAGCTGCAGCAGCAGATGTTCATTCGCCGGCCCGGCCGCCAGCTGCACGCCAATCGGCAGCCCGTTCGAATGCATCGCCAGCGGCAGCGAGAGCGCGGGAGTGCCCATCACGTTGTGCGGCAAGGTGTATTGGCACACCGGCGCGCTTAGCTGGGTCACGTAGTCTTCAAACGCAAGGTCGGCACGGCCAAGGTTGTACAAGCCCCAGGGCTCGGCCACGCGCGCAGTGGTCGGCGTGAGCCAGATGTCGTGCGCCGCGAACACGGTGCCGAACTGCCGCCGCACCGCATTCAGCGCCGATACCGCGGCCAGGAACTGCGCTGGCTTCATGCGCCGCGCGTACTCGTACACCTTGAGGGTCATCGGTTCCAGCGTCTCGGGGCCGATGGCATGGCCGCTGCGTTGGCTGTAGCCGGCCAGCCGCACATCGAAGCCGAAGAACCACAGGTCCGTCATGCCGCGCAGCGCGGCCAGCCCATCCACTTTCGGCGTGAACTCCTCCACCGCGTGACCCATGGCTTCGAGTTGATGCGCCGTGCGCTTCACGGCCTCGGCCACTTCGGGGTCGGCGGTCACGCCCATCAGCGGCGCGGTCGAGAAGCCCACGCGCAGGCGCGGCGCACTCTTCTTCGCGATCACCGCCCAAGGCTCGACCGGGCGCGGGATGACAAACGGGTCGCCCACCTGTGGCACCGCGAGTAGGTCCAGCAGCACGGCTGCATCACGCAGCGTTTTCGTCTGCACGAAGTTTTGCGCCAGGCCGTAGCCGTTCTCATCGAGCATCGGCGCAAATGAGATGCGTCCGCGTGCGGGCTTCAAGCCGACACCGCCGCAGAAGCTGGCCGGGATGCGCACCGAGCCCGCGATATCCGTGCCCTGCGCCACCGGCACCATGCCCGCCATTACCGCCGCCATCGCGCCGCCACTGGAGCCACCGGCGCTATAGCCCTGGCGCCAGGGCGTCGAGGTATTGCCGAAGAGCGCCGTTTCCGTGGTGCCGGCCATCGAATACTCGGGCGCGGCGCTGCGGCCGATGATGTTCAGGCCCGCCGCGCGTGCGAGCTTGCAGTAGACCGTGTCTTCGGTGGCCATCATGCCGCGGCACAAGCGGCTGCCGAACTCGATCTTGCGGCCGGCCTCGTGTCCGAATACATCCTTCATCAGGAACGGCACGCCGCGCAGCGGGCCGTTGCCGAGCGTGGATTCGTCGAGGCCCTCGATGCGGTCAGGGTAGGTTTCGACGACGGCGTTGACCGCACCGTTGATGCGTGCGATGGCCTGCGCCGCGAGTGCGGCCAGCTCACGCGGTGTGACCTCCTTGCGTGCGACGAGGCCGGCAAGGCCCAGTGCATCGTGGCTTGAATATTCGCTCAGGTTCATCGCCGGCTCCTTCCGTCTCACGCGCCGCGCAGCCGCGTCGGGATGCGCAGCGCATTGTGGCGCGCGATGGCGCGCATCATCGCAAGGGCAGCGCCGATCACCCACGTCGCCTGGCAGTGGCGGTGGCCGAGGTGCTGGCCGAAAAAGCCGCGACGCTTGAGCTTCGGTTCGGGCGGAGGATAGTGTTTTCAAACGCCCTCTTTCCTTCCCCATGGCACCCCGAACACGGCAGAACACGGCACCCGACGCGCTTGAATCTGTCGTTGGACGTGGCTGAGTTCTGCTGAGCGTTGACAGCGCCGCCGAATATCGTCT
>JANNRI010000101.1:0-5710 GCA_031401195.1 Burkholderiales bacterium | reverse complement strand
ACGCCGAACAAGCAGCGCCTGGGCGCCAATGCCACGCTGGCCGTGTCGATGGCGGCAGCGCACGCGGCGGCTGCGGCGCAGGGCCTGCCGCTCTATCGCCACCTCGCCTTGCGCGCCGGCATCGAGCCCACGCTGCTGCCGCTGCCGCAGATCCAGATCTTCGGCGGCGGCGCGCACGCCGCTCGCCGCGTCGACATCCAGGACTTCATGATCATGTGCCCTGGTGCGACCTCGTTCGCGCAGGCGCTGGAGTGGACGGCCGAGGTCTACCGCCATGCCGGGGCGACGCAGCGCGAGCGCGGTACCTCGGCTGGTGTGGCCGACGAGGGCGGCTGGTGGCCCGACTTCGCGAGCAACGAGGAGGCGCTCGCTGCGCTCGTGGCCGCCATCGAGCGGGCCGGCTTCGAGCCCGGCGCCCAGGTGGCCATCGCGCTGGATATCGCGGCCAGCGACTTCGGCCACGGCGGGCGCTACAGACTCGGCCTCGAGCGTCGCGAGCTCACGAGCGAGGGCCTGATCGAATTGCTGCTCGGCTGGTGCGAGCGCTACCCCATCGTGAGCATCGAAGACCCGCTGGCGGAAGACGACCTCGAAGCTTTCGCGCGCTTCACGCGCGCGGTGGGCTCGCGCGTGCAGGTCGTAGGCGATGACCTGCTGGTGTCCGACGCGTCGCTGCTGCGCGAGGCCGCCGCCACGGGAGCTGCCAATACGGTGCTGCTCAAGCCCAACCAGCGCGGCACGCTCACCGAGACGCTGCGCTGTTGGGAGGCCGCACGGGCTTGCGGTTATGCCGGCATCGTCTCCGCGCGCTCGGGCGAAACGGAGGATACGACCATCGTCGACCTTGCCATCGGTTGGGGCGTCGGGCAGCTGAAGGTGGGCTCGTTCGCGCGCGGCGAGCGCATGGTGAAGTGGAACGAGGCACTTCGCATCGAGGAGCGGCTGGGCGCGCAGGCGCGCTTCGCGGGGGCAGCAGTGCTGGGGCGCAGCCCCACCCAGCACCCGGACGGTGGCGAAGGCTGACGTTCCCGGGCCTCTCCTGGGCCCGAGTGCGGGTCTGGGCGCGGACGCCGGGCGCGCGGGTTGACGACAGCGATGCAGGGCTGGCCACTCGCCGCAGCACTGCTCATCGCCCTGCTGCACGCCTCGTGGAACGCTGCGGTCAAGGGCCATGCCGCGCCGCGCGAGGCGATGGCCGCGCAGATGATCGCTGCCGCGGTGCTGGCCGCCTGCGGGCTCGCCGTCACGGGGCTGCCGCCGTCGTCGGCCTGGCCGTGGATCGGCACATCAACCCTGCTCAACGAATGCGCGTCTTGGCCCTGCTGCGCGCCTACGAGCATGGCGGCTTCGGCACGGTCTGCTCGGTAATGCGGGCAGTGGGCGTGCTCGCCGTCGCGGCCGTGGCGCCCTTGGCGCCGGCGGCGGCGCTGCGCGACACGAGTGCGATCTTTGCGATGTTGATCGCGGTGCTGTGGCTGAGGGAGCGGTTCAGCGCTGCGCGCGCAGCGGCGCTGGGGATGGCGCTGGTGAGGGTGGTTGCTGCGGCTGGGGTGAGCCGGTAGTCAAGCGCGCACCTCCGCCCCTTCGGCAACCGGGTCCGCCCACCTGCACTCATGTCCGCTCCTCGGCCGCAGCAACGGCCGTCGCAATGGGCTGCATCGCGGCCGTCATCGCCTCTTGCAGCCGCTGCAAGGTCACCGGTTTGTGCAGCAGCCGCAGACCGTTGCGTTCGGCTTCACGCAGGCGTGCGGCATCGGTATCACCGCTGAGCAGCAGCGCGGGCAGGCCCGGCAGCCTGTCCCTCAGGCGCGCGATGGCAGTGATGCCGCTGTCGCCGTTGCGCAGCCGGTAGTCGGCCACCACCAACTGCACGGCAAAGCCTTCTACGCGCTCGAGCGCCTCGTCGCTGCCGCCGGCCTCGGCCACTTCGCAGCCGAAGCGCCTGAGCACGTGGCGCATGGCGCGGCGCACGGCTTCCTCGTCGTCGATGAGCAGCACCCTCAGGCCGCGCAGGGCGTCGTTGCGCGGCGCCTCGAACAGGCGCTCGTCGACGAAGCCCGCCGCGCGCGGGATGCCGAAGGAGACCGTCGTGCCCTGGCCGAGTTGCGACTTCATCGACAGCCGCAGTTCCAACAACACCGCCAGCCGGGCCACGATCGCCAGCCCCAGTCCCAGTCCGCGCGTGCGGTCGCCTGGCGGATCGACCTGGTAGAACTCCTCGAACACCTTGGTCTGCGCGTGCTCCGGAATGCCGCGCCCGCTGTCGCGCACCGACACCTGAAGCCCCTGCTCGTCGCCCGTGGCCAGGATGCAGACCTCGCCCTCGTCGGTGTACTTCAATGCGTTGTCCAGCAGGTTGCGCAGCAGCCGCTCCAGCAGCAGCGGGTCGGTGTGGCCGACCGCCTCGACCGGGCACTCGAAACGCAGCGCGAGGCCCTTTTCGGCGGCCTGAGGTGCGTGCGTGCGTACCAGGTGCGCGATCAGGCGGTGCAGCCTGATAGGGCGGCGCTCCACCGTGACGACACCGGCTTCGAGCTTGGAGATGTCGAGCAGCGAGTCCAGCAACTGCGCCAGTGAGTCGATGGAGGTGCAGATCTCGCCGGCGATGGCGCCGGCGTCATGGGCCAGCGGGTCCTGCGCGAGCAGGGCGCTGTGCAGGCTAAGCGCCTGCAGCGGTTGGCGCAGGTCATGGCTGGCTGCAGCCAGGAAGCGCGTCTTTGCGGCGTTGGCCTCGGCCAGCTCGCTGGTGCGTTGGGCCACGCGCTGCTCGAGTTCGGCTGCCTGCCCTTCGACTGCAGCCAGTGCGCCGACAAAGCGGTCGAGCAACGTCCAGGCGAAGACGATGAGCGCGATCGGCGTCGCGAACGGCATCCAGTAGAAATCGCTGACCGAGGTGAGGCCGCGGATGTAGAAGTAGTCGTGCAGCGGCGCCAGGCACAGCATGGTGACGCTGGCGAGCAGTGCGATGCGCGTCGCGCCCGCTTCGCGCAGAGTACTCCGCACCATCAGCACCAGCGAGGGCACAAGCGAGGCCAGCGCCAGTGGGTAGGTGAGCACGCGCATCTGCTGGACGGCGTCGAAGAAGACCGAGATGAGCGAAGCCACGATCAGCGCGGTGCCGCCGATGTCCATCGCGCGCCGGAACGCCGGCCAGTCGCGCCCGACCCATGCGAGCGAGAAGCGCGCCAGGAGCATCGCCGCGCCGACATTGGCGATGTAGAAGAGGACATCGGTGGCCGGCGTGTGCACGAGGGTGCCGGTGCCGCTGTAGCCGACGTTGCGCAGCGACAGCAGCAGCATCAGCGCGGCAAACAGGCCGAGCGCGCGCTCGCTGCGCCGGCGCCACCAGATCGTGACGATGAACAACGCCAGCCCGGCGCCGAACAGGTTCAGCGAGCGCGGCACGGTCACGTGCAGGGCCACTTCGCGCACATGGGCGCGCCACAGAAGCGGCCCGGGGCCCAGGTGCAGTGCCGACAGGCCGGCGCGGTAGTCATGCGCGACCTCGATCTCGAGCAGGTTGTCGCCAGCGCGCAGCAGGTCGGGCGCGAGGTCGATCCAGGTCGGCACCGGCACGCCGCGCTCGGCGGCCGATTCGACCGTGCTGCCATGCACCCAGCGGCCGTTGAGGCGAACAAGGTGGCGCGACGACAGACGTGACGCCTGCAAGCCCCAGGGCTGCGCGGGTGCGGTGGTGAGGTGGAATTCGATCTGGTAAAGGCCACGCCCGACATTGCTCAGGCCATCGCGGGCCCAGGTGTGCGGCAGCGTGACGTCACGCGGCGCCGCGCCGGCGGGAACAAACCGGGCCTGCCCGAGCGTGATCACCTCGGCCGTGGGCGCCGTGGCGACGGACGTCGTCGCGTAGATGAGCGCGCCGAGCGCGGCCACCGCGGCGGCTCCCGCGAGCAGCCTCGCCAGGCCCGATTTCGACGCGCGCCGCAGCAGCGACAGCGGCACGGCGACGGCGGTGGCCGTCACAGCCGCGCCACCGCGTCGGCCGCGTCGGCCGACAACACGCGGTACATGGCCTCGGTGCGATTGCGCACGCCCAGCGCCCGGTAGACCATCGCCAGGTGCACCTTGACGGTGCCCTCGGCGATGCCGAGCTCGCGGGCGATCAGCTTGTTGGGCACGCCGCGCAGCGCACGCGCAAACACTTCGCGCTGGCGCGGCGAAAGCTCGGCATCCATGAAGCCGAGCACGGCGTCGTTGGCCACGTGCGCGTCGTCCTCGGGCGGCGGTTGCGCGTCGAGCAGGGCCATCGCCGGCAGGTAGATGCCGCGCGCCATCACCAGCGCCAGCGCCGCCACCATCTCGGGCTCGGGCATCGTCTTCGGGATGTAGCCGGCGGCGCCGGCCTCGATGGCGCGGCGGATGTTCTCGGGCCGCTGGTCGGCCGAGACGATGACGATGGGCGTGGCCTCGAAGCGCTCGCGCAGCGAAGCCATGCCGTCCAGGCCGCTGACACCGGGCAGGTGGTGGTCGAGCAGGATCAGGTCGAGCGCTTCGACCTCCAGCGCCAGGGCGGAGGCCACGTCCCGCGCGCCGAACCAGCCAAACGGTTCCCCCGGGCGCTGTTGCGCCGAGAGCCGCTCGACGACGCCTCGCATGCCGCTCCAGATGAGTTGGTGGTCATCCACGATCAGCACTTGCACACCGCCCTCCCTTGGTTGGCCGGTCAGGGACTCTTGTTGTCCAGGCGCTTGTACACCGCGGGTCACTGCGCCGTAAAGCGATTGCGCGCGCAGTGCGCATAAACCCTGGGCCTATGCACCGCGCCTAGTGCCACTACGCCCTGGGCGCAATGGCCAGGGCCAGGCGCGGCGACCAGACTGCAGTCAGACGCACCGAGACCGTGCCGCAGGCGGAAGGCGGGATTCAACGCACCTAACCGGTTGGCGCCTCGGCGCGTCGGCCCTGACCGATTCACTCGTCCACGACCGGGAGGCATCCGCGATGCCACGTCATCAGTTTCGACGGCGAGCGCTGCCGGGCGCGGCGGCGCTATTTTCCGGACTCGTACTGGCCGCCTGCGGCGGAGGGGGTGGGGGCGAAGCCCCCGTGGCTTCCTCGACCGAGCAGAAATCGTTCGTCTACGCCTAAGAACACGACCCACCAAACATGCTTCGCGAAGAGAGATCGATCATGATGCTCACCATTAGCAAGTCCCGGTTCTTTTTGGTTTTCGCCCTCCTGGCGATGCTGCTCGGCTTTGCCACTGCAAGCAGGGCCGCCGATGGCACCTGGGCCGTCACTGGCTCGATGGCCAGCGGTCGCTTCGCCCACACCGCCACGCCGCTTGCGAATGGCAAGGTGTTGGTCGCCGGGGGGTATGCCAACAGCGGGTTTCTTGCCAGCGCCAGCGCGGAGTTGTATGACCCCGCCACGGGCACCTGGAGCGCCACCGGCTCGATGGCCGATGCTCGCGTCCAAGCCACCGCCACGCTGCTTGCGAATGGCAAGGTGTTGGTCGCAGGGGGGGCTAACAACAGCGGGAATCTTGCCAGCGCGGAGTTGTATGACCCCGCCACGGGCACCTGGAGCGCCACCGGCTCGATGGCACGCGGTCACTACGCCCACACCGCCACGCCGCTTGCGAATGGCAAGGTGTTGGTCGCCGGGGGGATTGACGCCATCAACGGCAATATTGAGTATCTTGCCAGCGCGGAGTTGTATGACCCCGCCACGGGCACCTGGAGCGCCACCG
>JANNRI010000100.1:0-3467 GCA_031401195.1 Burkholderiales bacterium | reverse complement strand
GAGCGCACGGTGCTGACACGGCGCAAAACCATCGTCTCGCCGGACGGCAGACCGTGGTTGCTCGGTGTGGTGCGCGACGTGACCGAGAGCCGCCGACAGGAACAGGTCTTGCGCCGACAAGAGGCCTTCACGCGCGAGGTGATCGATCAGGACACCAACCACATCTTCGTGAAAGACGCGGAGATGCGCTACGTGATGGTGAATGCGGCCTTCGCGCGCATGCATGGCTGGAGCGCCGAGGACTTGTTGGGCCGCAGGGCATCGGATCTGTTTGCCGACCGCGGCGACATCGCGACGATTGCAGCTGTTGACCAACGTGTGCAGGCAGAGGGTGTCGAGGTCGAACAGGAAGACACTCTCACCATCGCAGGCGAGCGGCGCCACTTCATCGCAGTCAGGAAACCGATCGTCACGCCCGACGGGGCCGCCGGTATTCTTGGCATCACCCGCGAAGTCACGGAAGTCCGGCGCGCCGAACAGCGCCTGCGCGAGGCCCTGCGCACCGCCGAAGCCGCGAACCAGGCCAAGAGCAGCTTCCTGGCCAACATGAGCCACGAGGTTCGCACGCCCATCAACGGCATCATGGGCATGGTCGATCTGGCGGCACGCACGGAGTCTGCGCGCGACCGCGGCAAGTACCTCGATCTCGCGCGCTCGTCCGCGGACGCTTTGCTGGCCATCGTCAACGACGTCCTAGACTTCTCCAAGGTCGAAGCCGGCAAGATGACGGTCGAGCAGGTGCCCTTCTCGCTCTACGGACTGGTCAACGACCTGTTGCGGCCGCTGGCCTTGAAGACGGCAGAGAAGAAGCTCAGTCTGTTCGCCCAGGTGGCCGAGGACTTGCCCCTCGCGCTCGTCGGTGACCCGACGCGGCTGCGTCAGGTACTGGCCAACTTGCTCGGCAATGCGATCAAGTTCACCGAGCGCGGTGCAGTCACCTTGGAGGTGAGAGTTCTCAGTGTCCAGGCCACGAAAGTACAGATGCGCTTTGCCGTGCACGACACCGGCATCGGCATCGCGCGAGAGCAGCAGGAGCAGGTCTTCGATGCTTTCACCCAGGCTGACGGCTCGATCACGCGCCGCTTCGGCGGCACCGGCCTGGGGCTGTCGATCAGCGCCCGGCTGGTGAACCTGATGGGCGGTCAGCTGGCGCTCACCAGCCAGTTCGGTGTCGGCAGTTGCTTTTCCTTTGGGTTGAGCCTGCCGCTCATGGACTCAACCAGCGACGCGGCGCAGTTGCGCCCACCGCGGGCAACGGACTTGTCGGTGGCATGGATCGAACCGCACGCCGAACAGCGTGCCTGGTCTACGCAGATGTTGCAGCGCTGGGACGTGAGCGTACGTGCGCTCGCCTCTGTGAGCGAGGCGCAACAGCTGCCGCTACCCGCCAAGCTGGATGCTGTCTTCATTCCCATCGACGTCTTAGCGGCGGAGTTCAACGCCGTAGTCAGGCTGTTGCAAGGCCATCCGGGCACTCGCCTGATCACGCTGCTCGGCGCGGACGTCGCCTTGCCGCCCGCAGTGATCGAGGCCCTGGGGCCGCGCGCCCTTGCCTTGCCCTCGCCGCTGCTGCCGGCCGATCTGGTCGCTGCCTTGAACGGCCTGCGTGAGCTGGCGCCGGCGTCGGTGGCAAGCAGCGACAGCGCTGCACAGTCCCCGGCCGCGGCTGCGCGACCCTTCGAAGGGCTGCGCATCCTGCTGGCCGAGGACAACCCGGTCAATCAGCTGTTGGCGGTGGCCGTCGTCGAGCGCCTCGGCGCGGATCTCTACAACGTTGATGACGGCGCTGAAGCCCTGGTCCTGATGCACCAGATGGTCTTCGACGTGGTTCTGATGGACGTGCAGATGCCGGTTCTCGACGGAGGCGAAGCCGTCACGCGCTGGCGCGCGCTCGAGGCACAGGCCGTGGCGCCCCGGCGCATGCCGATCGTCGCGATGACTGCCCACGCCTTGCTGGGTGATCGCGAACGATTCCTGGCCGCCGGCTTCGACGGCTACATCAGCAAGCCCTTCGAGGAGGCCGACCTGGTGAGCGAGGTGCTGCGCGTGCTCGATGCAGCCAGGGGCAACCCGACCTGACCCCGCGTCTGCTGCGGCGCAGGCTCCCGGCGCTGGCGCAGCCCTTGAAGCCGCGGAATCTGTTTCACGTCTGCACAGTGACTGCGCCACTCACAGGGTATTGGCATGCCGCCTGGTGCAGGGTCGTGGCGACCAGGCGCACCAGACTGCCAGGTGCCAGCACCTTGACCTGATTGCCGTGGCGAACCACGTCCATCGCCAACTCGGTGGCATCCGTGTAAGGCACACGCAGGGTCAGCAATCCGTCCGGGTGCAAAGTACTCTGCTGCCGGGGGTGCCATTGCTCATGCTGCACCCACTGCGCCGCCTCGGCCGTGAACTGCAGCGTGGCCCATTGCAACCGACCGCCGCTGAAAGCGCCGTAGCCGGCGTCGAGCGCGGCCTCGATCTTCGCGATGGCGACGTCCTTGGCGCGCTGCGTCAGCAACTCGGCGCCGCGAATCGCGTCGAGCGCGAAGCGGCGCAGCGCGTCGCTGGTGTGGCACCAGGCGTCGAGGTACCAGGTGTTGCGCCAATAGACCAGGCGCTGCGGCGAAACACTGCGCGCCGTCTCCTCACGGCGGCTGCGCACGTAGTACTGCATCTGCACCCGGCGACGCTGGGTTTTGGCCCCGCCTATCAGCTCGATGGGGGGGCCGCCCACCGGCCGCCGCGCCGCGCTGAGGATCTTCACCCGCTTCATCAGCTCGCTGGCGTCAGCCTCGCTGGCGCCGAGCATGCCGTGCAGCTTGTCGAGCAAGGGCTGCAGGTGGCGCGCCAGCACGCCGCCTTCGTCCAGGCCTTCGATCAACTGGTGCATCGTCAGCAGGGCGTGGATCTCGCGCTCGTTGAACCACACCCCCGGCAACTCGTGGCGCACTTGGCGCGCATCGCGTGCGTCGGGCCGCATCGAGTAGCCATTGGCGAAACGGTCATAGACGAGGGGTGCGTCCAGGCGCTCGCGCAGGTAGTCGAGATCCCGCTTGAGGGTGGCGCGGCTGACACCGAGCTCGTCCATCAAATCCGTGAAAGGCACCGAACCGCGGCTGCGGATCAGCATCTCGATCTTGTAGAAGCGTTCTGTGCGGTCCATGCGCAGGCTCGGGAAGTGAGCCTGTAGTTTATTCCGCAGTCGATTTCACAGGCTCACGCCATGAGCCTGTCAGCGTCGAGACTGGCTGCGCCGGGGACCTCCCGGTGACTGTCTGAAAAGGCCCACCGCCATGCGCACCTCCGACACCCTGACCGCCGACCTGTTCGACCCGACACTGGCGACAGTGCCGGCAGCCTGCCCAGCCGAGGCCGAGGGCTTCGAGATCGGCTGGGACTTTGCCCACTACCGTCTGACGCCACCGGCCATGCACCTCAGGGCAGGCCAAGCCGTCCAGCAGGGCTGGTTGGCTGGCGCA
>JANNRI010000099.1:0-2556 GCA_031401195.1 Burkholderiales bacterium | reverse complement strand
CATCAACGCCGGCCCGCGCCCACTGGCCATCTACCCCTTCAGCAACCAGCGCGCGCGCATCGACACCTTCATCGAGCGCGTGATGTCCGGTGGCGTCACCGTCAACGATGCCTTGCTGCACGTGGGCCAGGAAGACCTGCCATTCGGCGGCGTGGGCGAGTCGGGCATGGGCCACTACCACGGCGAGGAAGGGTTCCACACTTTCTCCAAGCTGCGGCCGGTATTTCGCCAGTCGCGCCTTTCCAGCCTGGCGGTGTTGATGCCGCCCTACGGCGCGTTGGCTGACCGGGTATTGAAGTTCCTCACGCGTTGAAGCAGGGCGCGACCGCCGGCGGCATCTTGGCCGACCCCTTCCGCATCGGCGCCGGCGCGGGCTACTCCGGCGACCGCATCGACCCCGCGCGCGACCTTGCAGAACGCGGCGGCCTCGACGCGTTGATCTTCGAATGCCTGGCCGAGCGCACGATCGCACTGGCGCACTTGCGCCGGCAGCAGGACCCGTCGAACCCGGATGCTGGCTTCGACCCCTTGCTGCGCGAGCGTATGTTCGCCGTGCTGCCGGCCTGCGTGCGGCAGGGCGTGACGATCATCACCAACATGGGCGCGGCCAACCCGATGGCCGCGGGGCGTGCGGTGCTGGCGGTGGCGCGCGAACTCGGCCTGTCGCGCCTGCGCGTGGCTGTCGTGACGGGTGACGACGTGCTGCCTTGGTTGCGCGAGCACGAGGTGCCGCTGATGGAGGGCGGCGGACTCGCTGGCGCCGACGCCAACACCTGCGCTCCATCCGCCACCACGCGCGCACTCACCGACCGCCTCGTCTCCGCCAACGCCTATCTCGGCGCCGAGGCGCTGCTGCCCGCCCTGCGCGCCGGCGCCGATGTCATCGTCACCGGCCGCGTGGCCGACCCGGCGCTGTTCCTCGCGCCGCTGATGCACCACTTCGGCTGGGCCGCCGACGACTGGCCGCGCCTGGGCCGCGGTATCGCGGTCGGTCACCTGCTCGAATGCGCGGCGCAGGTCAGCGGCGGCTACATCGCCGAGCCCGGGCGCTTCGAGGTGCCGCGGCTGGAGGCAGTGGGTTTCCCATTGGCGGAGGTGAACGCCGAGGGCGATGCGGTGATCACCAAGCTTGCGGGCACCGGCGGGCGCGTGGACCGGCTCACCTGCACCGCGCAGCTGCTCTACGAGATCGAAGACCCGGCGCGTTATCTGCAGCCCGACGTGGTGGCGGATTTCTCCGCGGTGCGGCTGCGCGAGGAGGCCCAGCAGGGCCCGGACCGCGTGCACGTGAGCGGCGCCACCGGCCATCAGCGCCCGCGGCAACTGAAGGTGAGCCTCGGCCACCGCGACGGCTTCATCGGCGAGGGGCAGATCTCCTACGCGGGGCCGGGTGCGCGCGAGCGCGGCGAGCTGGCCCTGCGCGTGCTCGAGCACCGCCTGCGCATGGCCGGCCTCGATGGGCTGGAGCACCGCGGCGAACTGATTGGCGTGAATTCGCTGCACGGACCCGCGTCGGATCCGGCGCGCGATGCGGGTCACCCGCGCGAGCCCTACGAGGTGCGCGTGCGCCTGGCCGCGCGCTGCGCCACGCGCCAACAAGCCGAGCGCATCGGCCAGGAGGTGGAGGCGCTGTACCTCAACGGCCCTGCCGCCGGCGGCGGCGTGACGCAGTCGGTGCGCGAGGTGCTGGCCGTGGCCTCGTGCCTGGTGCCGCGCGAGGCGGTGCAGCCGGCGGTGCAGATGCTGGAGTGGGTGCGATGAGCGGCACCGTGCATGACACGCTGCACGGCGTGGGGATCGACGCGGCGAGCGGCAGGATGCGGCCGCGGCGCCTTGCCGACATCGCCATCGCGCGCAGCGGCGACAAGGGCAACCGCGCCACGCTGAGCGTGATCGCGCTCGATGCGGCCGACTACCCGCTGCTCGAGCGCTGGCTCACCGTGGAGCGGATGCGTGAGGTCTACCGCGGTGTGGTGCGCGGGGCCATCGTGCGCTATGCGCTGCCGCATCTGGCGGCCGTGCACTTCGTTTTGGACGAGGCGCTGGCCGGCGGCGTCACGCGCTCGCTGGCGCTGGACGCGCACGGCAAGACGCTCAGCTCGGCGGTACTGGGCCTCGAACTGCCCGCGTCCTGAGCAGCCGCGCGCCAAGTGTGTTCCCCTGCGCTTCAGGTGGTGCCACAAGAGCCGGTGGCGCCCGCCCAGGCAGCGCCACCCGCCGCGTGCGAGGCGAACTGCGCGCATCACAGGCCGGTGCGGCTGAGTTGGGCCCGGCTGCTCAAGCGCGTCTTGGCTGCGACGTAACTTGAGTACAAGTTAGTCTTCGCTGAAGCTTCGCTTTCGAGATCGACCTCGCACTGCCCGAACTGCGGCGGTGAGCTGAAGATCATCGCTGCGATCTTGGAAGCGCCGGTCATCGAGAAGATCCTCACGCACCTGGGTCTGCAGGCCCGCGCACCGCCGCGCGCTCCGGCGCGTGGGCAGACGCTGCTCCACGCTGCCTGACCGCGCCCAACCCATCACCGTTCAAGCGGCCCGGCGCCCCGGGCCGAGGGGG
>JANNRI010000098.1:0-4983 GCA_031401195.1 Burkholderiales bacterium | reverse complement strand
GCGCACACCGAACTGTCAGTCCCGTCCGATCACGTGGCAGCAGGGCGCGCGCCGGAGTTGGAGACTACGCAGGCCTGGCGGCGCAGACAGGACGCATCGCCGCCCGCGACGGGTGCCAACGCGCTGCCCGGCGCGCTCGCGGGTGTCGTCGGCCCAACCACGGCGGTGGTGAGTGCGGCGGCTGCGCCCCTGGCCGAGGCCACGCTCGCCGCCTCTCCGGGCAGCGAGGGCTTCGCGCGCGAACTGGGCTCGCAGCTGTTGGTCTTTGTGCGCGAGGGTGTGCAACATGCCCGCCTACAGCTCAACCCGCAGGACCTCGGACCGGTCTCGGTGCTCATCCAGCTCGAGGGCCAGACCGCGCAAGTGGGCCTGACGGCTGAATTGCAGTCCACCCGGCAGGCGCTCGAAGAGGCCATGCCGATGTTGGCCAGCCAGCTCAGCGACAGCGGCATCACGCTCACCGGCGGCGGTGTGTTCGAACGCCCTGCCGGCGGCTCTTCCGGCGAGGGGCGTCCTGCGCCCGAGTCCAGTCCGCACCGGGCCGCGGGGCTCGCTGCGGCAGCTGGCGAAGACGCCGCCCAGGAAGACCTGGCGCTGCACGCGGAAGGCGGCCGCTGGTCGCGCCCGCGCGGCGTCGTCGACCTCGTCGCATAGCCAGCCGCAGCGGCGCGGCCGGGCGGGGTGCGCGCGCCGCCCCAACCCAGCACCGTCAGCGCCCTTTTCGCCGCGCTTATCGGTGCTTCGCGTGCACCAGCCGCTTTCGATAATTTGCCGAGTCTGTCCAGGCGCGCGCGGCCCACCCGCCACGGCCCATCGCAGACGATGACACGCCCCATCGCCACGCACCCAGCCGCACCCAGCCGCAACGAGAGCCCCGCATGTCCAACGCCGCCGCCGCCACCGCTGATGCCGCCCCAACTTCCGCGCCCAAAGGCAAGAGCAAGAAGATGCTCATCATCATCATCGTCGCAGCGGTGCTGGTGTTGGCACTGGGTGGTGTGGGTGCCATGCTGCTGCTGAAGAAGAAGCCCGCCGAGGCTGAAGGCGACGAAGAGGCCGCGACCGACAAACCCGCCACGACGGCTGCCGTGAAGCACGACCCGAAGACGGTGCCCACATTCGTGCCGCTCGATCCGTTCGTCGTCAACCTCGCCGACAAAGAAGCCGATCGCTTCGCGCAGATCGGCATGACGCTGGAGGTTGGCGACGCCAAGCTCAGCGATCAGATCAAGACCTTCATGCCGGCCATTCGCCACGCCGTGCTGATGGTGCTGGCCGAGAAGACGGCCGCTCAATTGATCGATCGCGCCGGCAAGGAACAGCTGGCGCGACAGGTGCAGCGCGAAGTCTCGCGCGTGCTCGGGGCCGAAATCGAGGAGGCAAAGACGGAGGACGCCGAGCCGTCGCCCGCAGCGAAGAAGGACGGCAAAGTACCGAAGAAAAAGAAGAAAGCTCCTGCTGCAGCACTGCCGATCGGCGCCGTGCACTTTTCCAGCTTCATCGTGCAATGAGTGGTCGGCTGAGACCTGCGTCATGAACCAGCAGATCCTCAGCCAGGACGAGGTCGATGCCTTGCTGCATGGCATCACCGGCGAGAGCCAGAAGCTCGAGCAGGAAGAGGCGCCCAGCCAAGGCGTCCGCAACTACGACCTGTCCAGCCAGGAGCGCATCGTCCGCGACCGCATGCCCACGATGGAGGTCATCAACGAGCGCTTCGCGCGCAACGTCCGCGTCGGCCTGTTCAACCTCATCCGCAAGAGCCCCGAGGTCGCCATCGGCGGCATCAAGGTGCAGAAGTTCAGCGCCTTCCTGCGCGAGATCGTGGTCCCAACCAACTTCAACATCGTCTCGATCAAGCCGCTGCGCGGTTGCGGCCTCGTCGTGTGCGACCCCAGTCTCGTGTTTGCCGTGATCGACTCGCTCTTTGGCGGCGTAGGCAAGTTCCACACCCGCATCGAAGGGCGCGACTTCAGCCCGACCGAGCTGCGCGTGATCCAGCGCCTGCTCGAGGTCATCCTCACGGAATACAAGAAGGCCTGGGTCGGCGTCTACCCGGTCGAGCTGGAGTACCAGCGCTCTGAGATGCAGCCGCAGTTCGCCAACGTGGCCACGCCCAGCGAGGTGATCGTCTCTACCGCGTTCACGCTGGAGATCGGCGAGGTCTCGGGCTCGGTGCATTTCTGTCTTCCCTACAGCACGCTGGAACCGATCCGCGACGTGCTGTATTCGACGATGCAGGCCGACTCTGCCGAGCCCGACCGGCGCTGGATCAAGCTGATGGAGCACCAGATCCAGAGCGCCGAGGTCGACCTCGTGGCCGAGCTGGCCAAGGCGCCGGCCACGGTGGAGCAGCTGCTGTCGTTCAAGCCCGGCGATTTCATCGAGCTCGACCTCAACCCCATGATCCAGGCCTGCGTCGACGGTGTTCCGGTGTTCGACTGCCACTACGGCACTTCGAACAACCGCTATGCACTGAAGGTAGACCGCTTGATCACCCACTCCAACCAGAGTTGGATCTCGGAGTCGCAACATGGCAGCTGATGCAGCCGCCGCGGAAGGCGCAAACGGTATGAGCGAAGAAGACAAGATGGCCGCGGAGTGGGCCGCGGCGCTCTCGCAGACCAAGGGCGGCAACGGCAACGCGGTGGCCAGCGAGGTCGCCGCGCCCGTCGAGAGCGTGGCGCCGGCGAGCTTCGCCAACTTCGCGCCCAGTCTGGCCGGCCCCGCCGCGGCGTCGGGCAACGACCTCAACATGATCCTCGACATCCCGGTGCAACTCACCGTGGAGCTGGGCCGCACGAGAGTGCCGATCAAGAACATCCTGCAGCTCGCGCAAGGCTCGGTGGTCGAGCTCGAGACGCTGGCCGGTGAGCCGATGGACGTGCTCGTCAACGGCTTTCTCATCGCCCAGGGCGAAGTGGTGGTGGTGAACGAAAAGTTCGGCATCCGCCTGACCGATATCGTGACGCCTAGCGAGCGCATGCGCAGGCTGTCGCGGACATGACCGCGAAGTGGATGCGAGCGCGATGGCCATGAACTGGACCGCGCTGCTGTGGTTCTTGGCCATCGTGGCCTCGATACCGCTGGTGTTGTGGCTCTTCAAGCGCTCGCAGTTGCTGGGCTCAAATGCCGCGGCCGGCACGGCGCGGGCCGTGGCGGTGCTGCCGTTGTCGGCTACGCAAAAGCTGGTCACGGTGGAACTGGGCCGCGGCGACGAGAAGTTCTGGCTGGTGCTGGGCGTGACGCCCTCGAGCATCACCACACTGCACACGATGGCGGCGCTGCCACATATCCTGCCCACCGTGCCCGGCGGCATCGGTGAGCTTGGAGACGCACTGGCGGGTAACGGCTCAGCGCAACCGAAAGCAATAGCGCCCCCTCCCGCGGCCGCGTTTTCCCAACTGCTCGGCCGCCTGCGCGGCGGCGACCCGGGCGGATGGAAGTGACTCGCTGCGCAATGAACTCGGCCGCGATGTGGTGGCGGCGCTGCGGCGCCACTGCTTTGCTGCTCTTGGCCGCCGCGGCGCCAGCCTTGGCGCAACAGGCCACGGGCAGCGCAGGCGCCGGCACTGCCGGCGGCCTGCCGCTCATCATCGGGCAGGGGCCCGGCGGCACCACCTACTCGGTGCCGGTGCAGACACTGCTGTTCTTCACCGCGCTGTCGTTCATCCCGGCGGTGTTGCTGCTGATGACGGCGTTCACGCGCATCGTCATCGTGCTGAGCCTGGTGCGCCAGGCTCTGGGCACGCAGGCCGCGCCACCCAACCAGGTGATCATCGGACTGTCCCTGTTCCTCACGTTCTTTGTCATGGGACCGGCCATCGACAAGATCCACCAGCAGGCCTGGGTGCCCTATGCCGCGGGCACCATGCCGGCCGAGCAGGCGCTGCAAGAGGGCGTGAAGCCGCTGCGCGAGTTCATGCTCAAGCAGACGCGCCAAAGCGATGTGGCGCTCTTCGCGCGCCTGGCCAAGCTGCCGGCCGAGGTGAAAGGTGAAAGCGTGCCGCTCACGGTGCTGGTGCCCGCGTTCGTGACGAGCGAACTGAAGAGCGCGTTCCAGATCGGCTTCATGATCTTCATCCCCTTCCTCATCATCGACATGATCGTGGCCAGCGTGCTGATGAGCCTGGGCATGATGATGTTGAGCCCAGTGCTGGTGGCGCTGCCCTTCAAACTGATGCTGTTCGTGCTGGCCGACGGCTGGAACCTGCTGCTCGGCTCGCTCGCTGCTTCGTTCGTCACCTGACGCGGCATGCGCTGCCGTTTTCCAATCTCGCCGCCCATCGCCACACCGACATGGATGCCCAACAAGTCCTCACCGCCGGTCAGCAGGGCCTGACCGTCCTGCTGCTGGTCTCCGCGCCCGTGTTGGGCGTGGTGCTGGTGGTCGGCCTGCTGGTGAGCATCTTCCAGGCCGCCACGCAGATCAACGAGGCCACACTGTCCTTCGTGCCCAAGATCGTGGCCGCCGTGATCGTGCTCGCGGTGGCGGGGCCCTGGATGCTGACGACGCTGGTGGAGTACATCCAGCGCACGTTGATGGCGCTGCCTGCGGCCGTGGGCTGATCGGGCCTCCGGGCCTGGCGCCGCTCCCCCGTGATCACATTCTCCGAGGCCCAGTTGGTGGCCTGGATCACGCCGCTGCTGTGGCCGTTCCTGCGTGCCCTGGCCCTGTTCAGCGCGCTGCCCGTGCTGAGCCAGCGTGTGGTGCCCGTGCGCGTGCGCATCGCACTCGCCGCCTTCATCGCGCTGGCGGCCCAGCCGGCGCTGCCCGCGCCGCCCGCCATCGCGCTGGATTCGCTGCCGCAGTTGCTGCCGCTGGTGGCACAGCAGGTCATCATCGGCCTGGCGCTCGGCTTCTCGGTGCGGCTCGTATTCGCCGCGGTGGAGTTCGCCGGTGAAATCATCGGCCTGCAGATGGGCCTGAACTTCGCCGGATTCTTCGACCCGATCAGTGCCGGCACGGCAACGGCGAGTTCGCGC
>JANNRI010000097.1:0-4871 GCA_031401195.1 Burkholderiales bacterium | reverse complement strand
CGGCGCGCGCCTCGGCCAGCTTGTCCTCGCGCTTCCTGCCTTCCAGCGCATTGGCCTCGTTGGCCAGCAGCAACGCAGCCGCCTGCGCGTCAGCCCAGTCGGCGCGCAGCGGCTCCACAACGGTCGGCAGCACCAGCCGCTCGACATAGGCGCGCGGCGTGTAGTGCGCACCCAGCGCGTGGCGCTCGGCGGGGTCGAGCGCCCATTCCAGCAGCGTGCCGAAGATGGCCGGCTCCACTTCGCGCCAGTTGCTCTTGGCGGCGAGCAGCAATGCGTCGATCTGGTCGCGCGTAAGCGGCAGCACGAAGTCCGCCGCCTGCCAGCCCTTGAAGAGCTTGCCGTTGAAGCGCAGCACGTCGCGCGCCAGAGCGGCGCTGAAGCCGCCGCGGTCCATGTCGGTCCACAGCACCGCAAGCAACTTCTGCAGCGTGGCCGGGTCGCTGCGCCAGCGCTCGAGCAGGCCCACGAAGGCGCCCTGGCCGGTGTCGTCCTTCGGCAGCAGGCCCACGTCCTCGGCGAACATGCTGAACAGGCAGCGGGTCAGGAAGGCCGCCGACTTCTCGGCGCTGTGGCCCGCCGCTTCGAGGCTGCGCGCCAGTGTGGCGAGCTGCACCGACACGTCGCGCGTCACCTTGGCGCTGGCGCGGGCCGGGTCGAGCGCCATCGGCTCGAGCCACAGCGTGCGCAGGCGCGCGCGCACGGCTTCGTCGCGCAGGTCGTCCAGTTTCAGCCGGTGGCTGCGCGCATCGGGGAAGGGCGTGTACGTGGCGCCGCTGCGTGTGAACTCGGCATAGAGCTCGATGACGTGGCCCACGTCAACCACAAGCAGAAAGGGCGGCCGACCCTCGGCGGCAGGCAGCGCCCGGGCATAACCCTTGGCCTGCGCGCGGGCGCGCATCAACGCATCGTCAAAGCCCTTGGTGGCCGCGGCCGCCTTGACCTTCTTCGCTTCGAGCACGAAGGTGCCGCGGCGATAGCAGTCGATGAAGCCCGCGCTCGCGCTGCCGTCGCCATGCGCGAAAGTGACGCGGCGCTCGAAGACATAGGCGTTGTCGCGCGTGTCCTCGCGCGCCGGCTCGGGCGCCGGCAATTCGAGCAGCCGGCACAGTTCGCCGATGAAGAGCTGATAGTTGGCGCGTTCCGAGCCCGTGACGCCTGACCATCGCTGGAGGAAGTCGTCTACGGGGGCGGGCGATGGCATGCCGGGATCATAGGAGGTGGTCTGGATCCGGCTCGGCCAGCCCACCGAGCGATCGTTCAGTCCTGCTCGCTCAACCCGGCGCCGCAGTCACGATGGACTTCAGCTCCGGACGCGCTGCCCCGAGCGGTGCCGCGTCGGGTACCGGGCGGCCGAGGCCGGCGATGGCGGCGAATGCCTGCTCCAGCGCCTGCGCCGTATTCAGCAGTTCGATGTCGCCGCCGAAGCGGCCGACCAGTTGCAGGCCGAACGGCAAACCATGTTCGTCCACGCCGCAGGGCAGCGCGATCGATGGGTTGGTGACCAGCGTCACGACATAGGTGAGCGCCAGCCAGTGGTAGTAGTTCTTCAGTTTGGTGCCCTCCAGCTCCTCGAGATAGAGCTGGGTCCACGGGAACGGCGAGACCGGGGTGGTGGGCGCCATCACCAGGTCGTAGTCGCGAAAGGTCTGCTGGAAGCGGCGGAAGATTCGCGTCTGCTCGGCATGCGCCCAGGCGGCGTCGGCCAGCGTCATCGCACTGGCGAGTTCGACGTTGGCGCGGATGTTGGGCCCGAGCTGGTTGGGGTCCGCGTCGTAGCGGGCCTTGTGGCTGGCGAGGAAATTCTGCGCACGCACGACGTCGAAGCAGCGGTCGGCCTCGCCGAGGTCGAAGCTGACTTCGTCGGCCGCGCGAAACAGGTGGCGCATGGCCGCCATGCGAGAGCGCATCACGGAGCGGATCTCCGAGCCCACCGGGCACTGGCCGAAGTCCGTCGTCCACGCCACGCGCAAGCCGCCGAGGTCGGTGAAGCGTGGGCCCGCGGCCGCTTCGGCGTCCAGCGGATGTGACAGCGGATGCGAGAGCGGGTCGCGGCTGTCCACGCCCAGCTGGGCGGCGAACAGCAGGCGGGTATCGGCCACCGTGCGCCCCATCGGCCCGAGCACCGAGATCGGGGTCCAGCCCAGCGGCCGGCCATCCATCGGAATCAATCCGGGCGAGGGCCGGAAGCCCACCACGCCGCACATCGCCGCCGGGATGCGCAGCGACCCGCCGGTGTCCGAACCCGTGCACAGGGGCAGCATGTCGCAGGCGAGCGCAGCCGCCGAGCCGCCGGAAGAACCACCGGCATTAAGCGACGGATTGAAGGGGTTGCCCGTCGCGCCCCAGACCGGATTGCGCGAGTTGGCGCCAGCGCCGAACTCCGGCACGTTGGTCTTCGCCGTCACGATGGCGCCTGCCGCCCGCACCAGCGCCACCTGCGCCGAATCGCGCGCGGGCACGTGGTTGCGGTATAGCGGCGAGCCCTGGGTGGTGAGCAGGCCTTCGGTGTCCTGCAAGTCCTTGATGCCGATCGGCAGCCCGTGCAGACGGCCGAGCGGCTCACCGCGTAACACCGCAGCCTCCGCCGCCTTGGCCTCGGCGCGGGCGCGCTCGTAGCCCTTGGCCGCGATCGCGTTGACTGCCGGATCGAGGGCCTCGATGCGCGCGATGCACGACTCGAGCAGTTCGACGGGCGAGATCTCCTTGGTGCCGATCAAACGCCGCAAGGCGGTTGCCGGCAGGGCGGTCAAAGGAGGCGATGACATGCGGGTTCTCCGATATCGGTTGCATCTCGCATCACGCCTGTCAGGCTCCAGGCCCTTGCCTCAATGCCGCCAGATTCAGGATATGGGACCGGCCCAGCCACAGCGCGCAGTCGCGGTGGTCGCGCAGCTCGTCGCCGGTGTTGGGGTGCACGAAGACGTCCAGCGCGCCGTGATTCAGCGCGAGCCAGCCCACGATGTGCGCAAACCGGGCCGACCCGAATGCCATCTGGTAACTCCACATCGGGTGCGGGCCCACGGGCTTTTCGTGGAAGCGGCCCATCTCCATCTCGTCGGCCAGTTCCACGTTGATCACCTCGCGCAGAGCCCAGGCCGCATCGCGGCTGGCGGCGTCGAAATACACGTGCGCGTGCCAGCTGTCGATGATGGACGGTTGCATGGGCTGCATGTTCGTGGGACGGGTTCAGGGCAGATACGACGCGGCGTTCCGCAAGGCCCGGATGATGGTGATGGCGATGCGCATGACGAGGCGCCGACGGTAACGCCGATGAACGCCGGAGTGAAGAGCCGCTGGACCAATCCTGCCGCCGGGCCTATAAGTCGCCCAACTGTCCGCCGGAGCGATCCCATGGAGCTGACTTCGCGCCGCGCCGCTGCCCTAGGGGTGGTCTGCATCCTGGGTGCCTGCGCACCGCTTCGGCTCAACCTCGACCGGGCGGCCCGGGCGCCCGAGCTGAGCGGCTTCGGCCGGCTGCAATGGACCATCACCACCCCAGTGGCGGAGGCGCAACGGGGTTTCGAGCAGGGCGTGCTGCAGGGCCTATGTGCCCGATGTCGACGATTTGTGCGCCGGCGAGCCGGATCGCGCGGTCGTAGGCATTGCGGTGGGTGCGCGCCATCAGCACGCGATTGGGCATGGCGCGTGTGTCGGGCAATGCCGCCATGCGCGACACGTCCCAGCCCGCCAGGCAGGCCGCAGTGGCAAGCGTCAGCGCGGCTGCGGCGCCGGAGGTGACGATGCCCGCCTCGGCGTGGGTGGCCGCAGCGATCACGCCGCTGGCAGCCGATTGCAGCTCGGCGATATCGAGCGAGCAGGCGGCCGCCTCGCGCATCGCGGCGAGCACTTCGGGCTCCATCAGACTGCCGCCGAGCCGCGTCAGCGTGCCCGCCGCGTTGATGCGCGGCACGACGCCAAGCCGGCGCAGCAATGGCGACATCAATGGCGACAGAGGTGGCGACATGTCAGTGCTCCGTTTGCATCGCATCACGAAGGTGACAAGCCACCACATGCCCGCTGGCCACCTCTCGAAGCGCGGGGGCCTCGGTGCGGCAGCGCGCTTCGGCGTAGGGGCAACGGGTGTGGAAATGGCAGCCGCTGGGCGGGTTGATGGGGCTCGGGACGTCGCCTTCGATGACCAGGCGCTCGCGCCGCGCCTTCGGGTCGGCGATCGGGGCGGCGGCCATCAGTGCCTCGGTGTACGGATGCAAGGGGCGGCTGAAGATGCGCTCCTTGCTCGCCAGCTCGACGATGCGGCCCAGGTACATCACCGCGATCCGGTGCCCGATGTGTTCGACCACCGCCAGATCGTGGGAGACGAAAAGGTAAGCCAGGCCGAATTCTTCCTGCAGGTCCATCAGCAGGTTGAGCACCTGCGCCTGCACCGAGACGTCCAGCGCCGACACCGGCTCGTCGGCCACGATCAACCTGGGGTTCAGTGCCAGCGCGCGCGCGATGCCCAGCCGCTGGCGCTGCCCGCCGGAAAACTCGAACGGATAGCGCTCGAGCGCGTCACGGCGCAGGCCCACCTTCTCCAGCAGCGCCACGACGCGGCGCTCCTTCTCCGCGGCATCGCGACCTGCCCCGAACAGGCCGTAGTTCTCCAGCGGCTCGGCGACGATCTGCCCGACGCGCATGCGCGGGTTGAGCGACGAATACGGATCCTGGAACACCATCTGCGCCTCGCGCCGATGCTCGCGCATGCCCTCGTCGTGCAGGTGCGTGACCTCGGTGTCGCCGAGCCAGATGCGGCCGCTGGTGGGCTCGAGCAGGCGCAGCACGGTCTTGCCCACCGTGGACTTGCCGCAACCCGACTCACCCACCAGGCACAACGTTTCGCCCGCGCGGATCTCGAAGGACACGCCGTCCAC
>JANNRI010000096.1:0-37548 GCA_031401195.1 Burkholderiales bacterium | reverse complement strand
GACACCCTCGCCCACCGCCTCGACGACACCGGCGCCCTCCATGCCCAGGGTGTGCGGCATCTTGAGCGGGTACAAGCCGGTGCGCTGGTAGACATCGATGAAGTTCAGACCACTCGCGTGGTGACGGATGCGGATCTCGCCCGGACCGGGCGCGCCGACTTCCAAGTCGACGAGTTGCATCTGCTCGGGCCCGCCATGGGCGCGGATCTGGATGGCCTTGACGGACATGGAAAGTATCTCCTCGGGTCGTGAACGGGGACGGAAGTTCGGGGAGGGTAATGGATACGCGCGCCGCCTGCACGGCGCGTCTTCACCCGAAGACCGAAACCCTGGGAGCGCGAGCTGCAAGCCTGGAAGAACATGGCAACATCGCGCAGCCGTTAGGCGTGACACAACGCGCCCGCACGGCCCCGTACGCACCGACGCACTGACGCACTGACGCACCGCCTGGCCCCCGATGAAGCGCCTGCTGCAAGCTCCCAACCTCGCTCTCGCCACCCTGTGGGCCGACCAGCTCAGCGGAGCCGGCTTTGCGGCGCGAGTGATGCGCGCCTATGCCAGCGGCATCGCCGGTGAAATCCCGCCCGATCAGGCGCTGCCCGAAGTCTGGCTCGACGACGAGAGCCGCCACGACGAGGCGCGCGCGCTGTTCGACCAATGGATGCACCCGCCCGAGCGCCGCTGGTCGTGCGCCGGCTGTGGCGAGATTGTCGAGGGCCCGTTCGAGGTGTGCTGGAACTGCGGTGCCGCCTGCCCAACGGCGACGGGTTGATCGCATTGCGCCTGACGCGGGGCCGGTGCTCTTTCTCGCCAGCTCCGCGGCACGCTTCGTCACCGGCATTGTGCTGCCGGTGGACGGCGGCTACCTCATCTGCTTGAACCACCACACGCAACATCGTCCAATGCGCCATACGAGGCCCGCACCATGACCCAAGCCGTTCCGCCAGATTCAGAGAAGTGGCAGCCCTACCGGCACCCGATGCCCAAGGAGTCACCGCCCGAACTCGTGGTGCCCGATGTCGTGCCCAAGGACGAGCGCATCTGGGTGCCTGTGGACGACAACGTGTGGTTCCGCCCGCTTTGCATGTCGGCCACGCGCGGCTACTGGATGAACCTGCTGCGCGTGCGCCGCGCCGGGGTGCTCTCGCGTCACCGCCACCCGCAGCCGGTACACGGCTATGTCATCAAAGGGCAGTGGCGCTACCTCGAGCACGACTGGGTCGCCACCGAAGGCTCCTACGTCTACGAAGCGCCCGGTGAGACGCACACGCTGGTGGTAGACCCGCACGTGGAGGAGATGATCACCATGTTCCAGGTGAACGGGGCCATGATCTATACCGATCCGGACGGCCGCTGCACTGGCTACGACGACGTGTTCACCCGCATCGAGAAGTGTCGGCGGCACTACGCCGGCAACGGGCTCGGCGAGGGCTATGTCGATCAGTTCATCCGCTAGCCATGGCGGAGCCTGCCAGGCCGGCTTGAGCGCCACGGTTGCACACCGTTGCATCAGGGTTATCGAGCGCGCCTACATTCGGCACCCTATGAATGCACTGACCCCCCGTACCCGCCCGCTTTCCGCCGCGTTGCTCTTGCTGTGGCTGGCCGCCTGTGGCGGCGGCGACTCGGCGGCACCCGCGCCTGCACCCCTGCCCGCTCCGGCGCCTGGCCCGGCGCCCCCCGCTGCTGGGCCCGCCACGCCACCACGCGCGGAGACTTTCGCCACAGGCCTGAACTCGCCATGGAGCCTGGCCTTTCTCCCCGATGGCTCGATGCTTGTCACCGAGCGTGGCGGTCAGTTGAAACGTGTATCGGCCGATGGCCGCACGGTTTCTGCCCCGATCTCCGGCATGCCGGCCGTTGACTCCGGCGGCCAGGGTGGCTTGCTCGACGTTGCGGTGGCGGGCGACTTTGCCACCTCGCGTCGCATCTTCCTCAGCTTCGCCGAGCCCGGCACTGGGGCCGAAGCCGGGACCAACGGCACTGCGGTGGGCACGGGCTTGCTCAACACCGGCTCCACGGCCGTGACCGGATGGACCGTCATCTTCCGCCAGAGTCCCAAGGTCGCCAGCGCCGGCCATTTCGGCGGCCGCCTCGTGGTGGGCAGCGGCGGCACGCTCTTCGTGACACTGGGCGACCGGCAAGCCAACAGCGAGCGCGGCCGCGCCCAGGAACTCGGGGCCGGCCACGGCAAGGTGATGCGCATCCGCACCGATGGCGGTGTGCCCGCCGACAACCCGTTTGTCGGCACCGCGGGTGCGCAGGCCACCATCTGGTCGTACGGCCACCGCAATGTGCAGGGTGCCGCGCTGCACCCCGGCACCGGCGAACTGTGGACCAACGAACATGGCCCGCAAGGTGGCGACGAGGTCAACCGCACGCTGCCCGGGCGCAACTACGGCTGGCCGCTGGTGAGCTACGGCTGCGAATACGGCACACCGGTGGGCAACTGCTTGCCGGTGGGCAACGCCACCAGCCTTGCCGGCACCGAACAGCCGCTTAGCTACTGGGTGCCGACTTCCATCGCCCCCAGCGGCATGGCCTTCTACACCGGCGACCGCTTCCCGGAGTGGCGCGGCAACGTCTTTGTCGGCGCGCTTGCCGGGCGCGCGTTGTGGCGGCTCACGCTCAACGGCAATGCGGTGGCTTCGCGCGAACCGCTCTTCACCGACCTCAACGAACGCATCCGCGATGTGCGGCAGGGGCCCGACGGCTGGCTCTACCTGCTCACCGACAACACCAGCGGCCGCATCCTGCGCATCGTGCGCTGATCACCCATGCATCAATGGGCGCCCGGGTAGGCGCCGCCATCGATGAGCAGGTTCTGCCCCGTCACATATCCGGCTTGCAGGCTGCACAGCCAGGCGCAGTAGGCGCCGAACTCGTCGGCATTGCCGAAGCGCTGCGCCGGCACCAGCTTGCGGCGCGCCTCGCGCACATCGTCCAGCGCCTGCCCCGACTTGGCCGCGACGGCCGAAAAGCCCGCGCGCAACCGGTCGGTGTCAAACGAGCCAGGCAGCAAGTTGTTGATGGTCACGTTGCGTGAGGCCAGCCGCGCCTGCCGCGCGGTGCCGGCCACGAAACCGGTGAGACCGCTGCGTGCCCCGTTGGACAGGCCGAGGAAGTCGATCGGCGCCTTCACCGCACTGGAAGTGATGTTCACCACGCGCCCGAAGCCGCGCTCGGCCATGCCGTCGACGGTGAGTCGGATCAGCTCGATGGGCGTGATCATGTTGCCCTCCACCGCGGCCAGCCACTGCTCGCGCCGCCAGTCGCGGAAGTCGCCCGGCGGCGGGCCACCCGCGTTGTTGATCAGGATGTCCACCTGCGGCGCGGCCGCCAGCGCCGCCGCGCGCCCGGTCTCGGTGGTGATATCGCCGGCCACCGCGCGCACCTGCACCGCCGGGTTCAGCGCGCGCAACTCGGCGGCCGTGGCCTGCAGAGCCGGCTCACCGCGCGCGGTGACCACGACGTTGACACCCTCGCGCACCAGCGCCGCGGCGCAACCCTTGCCGAGGCCCTTGCTCGCAGCGCACACGAGCGCCCATTTGCCGGTGATGCCCAGATCCATGTTCGCGTCTCCTCGACGGTATAGAGAGTTTCCCGAGCGATGCTAGCGGCTGCGCGCGAGCAGCCACACGCCCGATAGGACCAGCAGCGTGCCGGCGACGATCCACGAATTCATCGGCTCGCCGAGAAACACGACGCCCATCGCGATGGTGGCCAGCGGCCCGATCATGCCTGCCTGCGCGGTGAGCGCCGGGCCGATGCGTTCGATGGCGAGCATCACCGCCAGCACGGGCACGAAGGTGCAGGCCAGTGCGTTCAGCAAAGAGAGCCAGACCACCGGCTCGGGCACGAGCGCGGCCGACCAGGACCTGAGCAGCGCAAACTGCACGATGCACAGCACGCATGCCACGCTGGTGGCCGCGCCGGTGAGGCGCAGCGAGCCGATGCGGTTGACGACCTGTCCGCTGTAAACCAGATAGATCGCGTACGACAGAGCGCTTGCGAACACCAGCGCGACGCCCAGCACGACATGCGCGCCTTCGATCTTCACCTCGTGGCCAAAGACGAGCGCGATGCCGGCGTAGCTGAGCGCCATCGCACCGAACTGGGCCGGCTTCACCGGACGCCGGAAGAGCAACCAACCCAGCAACAGCACGAGCGTGGGATTCAGGTACAGCACCAGCCGCTCCAGGCTCGCGGTGATGAACTGCAGAGCCAGGAAATCGAGAAAGCTCGCCAGGTAGTAGCCGCAGAAGCCGAGCCCGAACACCGCCAGCCAGTCTTGCCGCTCGAGCGACGGCCGCCCGCGCCCGCCCCACCACGCGAGTACGGCGAAGAGTGGCAGTGCGAAGAGCATGCGGTACATCAGCAGCGTCACTGCATCCACGCCATGGCGGTAGGCGAGCTTGACGATGATGGCCTTGCCCGAGAAGGCGATGGCGCCGAAAGCAGCCAGCGCCAGGCCGCCACGGAACCCGATTGCAGGGCTCATGCCGCGGCCGGCACTGTGCGCCTGGATGTGCGCGCGCATGTCGATCCTGGTGTGCGTGCACTGGGCAGGATCAGAACCCCGCGGCCTGGCCATCGCGGCGCGGGTCGCTGGCGGCGGCATAGCCCTCCACCTGCGGATCGCCCAGGCGCCAGATGAACTGCCCGGCGCCGTAGTCCTGGTAGCTGTCGGCGAACGGCTCCACGCGGTGACCGAGCGCGCGCAGGCCGGCGGCGGTCGGCTCCGAGTAGCCATGCTCGTTGTTGACGATGCCGCCGCTGAAACGCCAACGCGGCGCATCGCAGGCAGCCTGCGGCTGTTGCCGATAGTCGAGCATGCGCACAAGGGTCTGCAGGTGGCCTTGCGGCTGCATGTCGCCGCCCATCACACCGAAGCTCATCACCGGCGCGCCGCCCTTCGTGAGGAACGCGGGAATGATGGTGTGGAACGGCCGCTTGCCCGGCGCCACCACGTTCGCGCGGCTCTTGTCGAGCGTGAAGCCGTAGCCGCGGTTCTGCAAGCTCACGCCGAACTGCGGCACCACGACGCCCGAGCCGAAGCCCATGTAGTTGCTCTGGATGAAGCTCACCATCATGCCGGTGGCGTCGGCGGCGGTGAGGTAGATGGTGCCGCCCTGCGGGCCGTGGCCGGGACCGAAGTCCTGCGCGCGCTGGGGGTCGATGAGAGCGCTTCGGCTCTTCAGGTAAGCCGTGTCGAGCATCTGCGCCGGCGTGAGGCGCATCGCGCGCGCGTCACCCACGTGGCGATAGACATCGGCGAAGGCCAGCTTCATGGCCTCGATCTGCAGGTGCTGGCTGGCCACGCCGTCCACCGGCAGTGCGGCAAGGTCGAAGTGCTCGAGGATGCCGAGCGCAATGAGCGCCGCGATGCCCTGCCCGTTGGGCGGAATCTCGTGCAGCTCGTGGCCCCGGTAGCGCGTGGAAATGGTGCCCACCCACTGCGGCTCGTAGCCCGCAAGGTCGGCCTCGGTCATGGCGCCGCCGTGGGCCTTGGCGTGCGCGGCGATGGCAGCGGCGATCTCGCCGCGGTAGTAGGCCTCGCCCTTCGTTTGCGCAATGAGCTTCAGCGTGCGCGCCGCGGCGGCGAACACGAAGCGCTCGCCCACGTGCGGTTGGCGCCCTTGCGGCAGGAAGGCCTCGGCAAAACCCGCCTGCTGCGTGATCTCCGCCAGCGAGGCGGCATTGGTCCACTTCTGCTGCACGATCACCGGCACCGCATAGCCCCGCTCGGCGGTCTCGATGGCAGGGGCCAGCAGGTCGGCCAGAGGCAGCTTGCCGAAGCGCTGCGAAAGCGCCATCCAGCCAGCCACGGCGCCGGGCACCGTCACCGAATCCCAGCCGCGCTTGGGCGGCGTCATCGCGTCGGCACCGTACTTGCGTGTGAAGTACTCGGGCGTCCAGGCCGCGGGTGCGGTGCCGCTGGCATTGAGGCCGTGCAGCTGCTTGCCGTCCCACAGGATGCAGAAGGCGTCGGAGCCCAGACCGTTGCTGCAGGGCTCGACGATCGTCATCATGGCCGCGGTGGCGATGGCTGCGTCGACTGCATTGCCTCCCGCCTGCAGCATGCGCAGGCCGGCCTGCGCGGCCAGTGGATGCGAGGTCGAGACGACGTTGCGTGCGAAGATGGGCGAGCGTTGGCTGGCGTATCCGGCGCTCCAGTCGAAGGCATGTGTCATGGCGTGTGGGCGGCGGCGGCGGAACGCGCCGCGACAGGTTGGCGGTGGGCCTGATTCTGCCCGCCATGGCCAGGCCGGTGCGGCATCGCGACCACCCGGGCCAAACGGGCGACTCGGGCCATTCAGGCCATTCGGGCTACTCGGGCCACCTGGGCGGGGCCGCAGCCCGTGCGCAGCAGGCCGTACCATGCCGCGATGCTGCGCCGCGTGGTCTCGCTCGTGTTCTGGCGCTCACTGGCCCTGGTGGCACTTCTGCTGGGCCTGATCGGCATCTTCGTGCCCGGGTTGCCCACCGTGCCATTCCTGCTCGTGGCGGCCTGGGCCGGAGGACGCGGCTGGCCGCGGCTGGAGCGGTGGCTGCTCGATCATCCCCGCCATGGCCCGCCGATTCGGCGCTGGCGCGACCATCGCGCTGTGCCGCGCCGTGCCAAATGGGCGGCAACCACGATGATGCTGTTGAGCACGGCCCTGATCGCGGCGTCCTCGGCGCCGTTGGCGCTCAAGATCGGCGTGCCATCATTGATGTCTGTTGTCGCCGTCTGGCTGTGGTTGCGGCCTGAACAGTGAGCCTGGGTGAGCCGCTGCTGGGGGCGTCAATGCACGGGCGGCAGGTCGGCCGGAGGCAGGTGCGCGTCGCCCACATATCGCCGCACCACCGGGGGCTCCGCCTCTGTGTGAAAGCTGAGGCGCAGGCCGCGCAGCTCGGCATCGAAGGCGGTGAAACGCTCATGTCGCCGCAGGTGCTCGACCCAGGTCTCATCCACGAAATACTCGATGTAGCGCCCGGGCAAGGCCACGTCACGAAACAGGCCCCATGAGAGCGCGCCCTGGCGCAGGCGTGCTCGCCGCGTGCGCTGCATGACCTCGGCAAACTCGACCGCGCGTGCCGGGTCGATCTGGTACTCGATCGTCACCATCACCGGCCCGTCGTCGGGCGCGACCGCTACCTGCGGCTCAGGCGGTGGCGACACGCTGGCCGGCGTGAAGTCGATCTCGCGGCCGCCGTCCACCGTCAGGCGTCGCGTCAGAACGAGCACGACGATGGCGAAGACCGCCGCCGTCCAGACCGCACCGGCCACGCCAAGCCAGGCGGCCACCTGGCCCCAGATCAGCGAACCAGCGGCGGCACCCCCCATCAGCGCGGTTTGGTAGATCGCCATGCCGCGCGCACGCACCCAGTCGGGCACCGCCACCTGCGCCGAGACCGTGAGCGAATTGGCCACCGAGATCCAGGCCATGCCCATCACGAGCATCGCCGGCAGCGCCACCCAGATCTCGGGCACGGCCACGATCAGGCTGCTCAAGGCCGCATGCACGAGAGTGCCGTAGCGCACGAACTGGTCGCGGCTGAAGCGCGTGCGCCAGCGAGGAAACAGCAGCGCCGCCACGATCGCCCCGACACCCAGGCACGACAGCATCAGCGTGAAGGTGCCTGGTCCACCACCATGCAGGCGCTTGGCCACCAGAGGCAGGAGTGCCGAGAGCGCCGCCACCTGCAGGAAGAACAGGAAGATGCGCAGCAGGATCACCTTCAGGCGCGGCGACTGCGCGGCGAAGTTCAGGCCCACACGCATAGCGCCGATGAAGCGCTCCCCGGGCAGCGTGCTCGTGCGCGGCACGCTCTTCCAGCGCAGGATGAGCACAAAGGAGACCACCGCCAACACCACGTTCAATGCGAAGACCGCACCCGCGCCCGTGGCAGCCAGCAATGCACCCGCCACCATGGGGCCGACAACGCGCGACAGATTCATCGAGATGCCGTTCAGCGCCAGCGCCTGCGGCATGTGCTCGCGCGACACGATCTGCGGCACCACGGCCGAGAACACCGGCCAGCGCATGGCCAGGCCGACGCCATTGCCGAACGTGAGCAGCAGCAGCAGGGGCGCTGTCAGCGTGCCCGAGGTGACCAGCGCCAGCAGCACCAGCGCGTTGATCGACACCCACAGCTGCGTGGCGGCAAAGAGTCGCCGCCGGTCCACGATGTCGGCCAGCGCACCGCTGGGCAGCCCGAGCAGAAACACCGGCAGCGTGGCCGCAGTGGACACCAGCGCCACCATCACGGGGCTCGTGGTGAGCGAGGTCATCAGCCAGGCGGCCGCGACATCGTTCATCCACATCGCGAGGTTCGCCGCCAGCGAGGCGATCCACAGCCTGCGAAAGACGCGGTTCTCGACCAGGGGCGCGATGGCGGCGGGCGGGCTCATGCGATGTGCTCTGAGCCTAACGCATGCCCGCATCCACTCTCTCGGGCGCGCTCGGCAGCCAGACGACCGCCAGGAGAGCCCGGCGGCCGCCGCGGATCCGGCTCTGCCTGGCCGCCAGCGGCGCCCGCGAGGACTCGAAGAGTCCGCTTCGCGTACTCGGGAAGGCGCCGAAGGCGCTTCGGGGAGGCTTTAGTCAGCGTCCTGGAACGCCTCTTCCCGCTTGCGCTTGATCGAAGGCAGCGTCACCACCACGATCATCGCAAGGGCCGCCAGCAAGAGCGCCGCCGACAAAGGCCGCGTCGCGAACGTGGTCCAGTCTCCGCGCGAGAGCAGCAGCGCGCGGCGCAGGTTCTCTTCCATCATCGGACCGAGGATGAAGCCCAGCAGCAGCGGCGCCGGCTCGCAGCCCAGCTTGTAGAAGGCCACGCCCACGACGCCGAAGATGGCGGCCATGAAGACATCGAAGTTGTTGTTGTTCAGCGTGTACAGGCCGATGCAGCAGAAGCTCAGGATCGCCGGGTACAGAAAGCGGTACGGCACCGTGAGCAGCTTGATCCAGATGCCGATGAGCGGCAGGTTCAGGATGATGAGCATGAAGTTGCCCACCCACATGCTGGCGATCAAGCCCCAGAAGAGCTGCGGGTTGCTCGTCATCACCTGCGGGCCGGGCTGGATGCCCTTGATGGTCATCGCGCCCACCATCAGCGCCATCACTGCGTTGGGCGGGATGCCCAGCGTGAGCATGGGGATGAAAGAGGTCTGGGCGCCGGCGTTGTTGGCGGCCTCGGGACCCGCGACGCCGCGGATATTGCCTTGCCCGAACGGCACCTCACCGGGCTTGCCACGCGTCTTCTTCTCGAGCGTGTAGGCGGCGAACGACGCCAGCAGCGCGCCGCCGCCAGGCAGCACGCCGAGGATCGAGCCCAGCGCGGTGCCGCGCAGCACCGCCGGGAAGGCGTTCTTGAAATCTTCCAGGGTCGGCCACAGGCCCTTCACATCCTTGGTGAAGACCTCGCGGTGTTCGGCCGGCCGCGACAGGTTCATGACGATCTCGCCGAAGCCGAACACTCCCATCGCGATGGCCACGAAGCCGATGCCGTCGGTGAGCTCGGGGATGTCGAAGCTGTAGCGCGGCACGCCCGAGATGACGTCGGTGTTGATCTGCCCGAGCAGCAGGCCGAACAGGATCATCGCGATGGCCTTGATCAGCGAGCCCGAGGCCAGCACCACCGCGCCAATGAGACCGAGCACCATCAGCGAGAAGTACTCCGCCGGGCCGAACTTGAACGCCAGTTCGGTTAGCGGCGGCGCGAATGCGGCGACGATGAGCGTGCCCACCGTACCCGCGAAGAACGAGCCAAGCCCGGCAGCCGCCAGCGCTGCGCCGGCACGGCCGCGCCGCGCCATCTGGTAGCCGTCGATGGCCGTCACCACCGAGGACGACTCACCCGGCACGTTGATCAGGATCGCGGTCGTGCTGCCGCCATACTGCGCGCCGTAGTAGATGCCGGCCAGCATGATGAGCGCGGGCGTGGCGTCCAGCGCGTAGATGCTGGGCAGCAGCATGGCGATCGTCGCCACCGGGCCGAGCCCCGGCAACACGCCGATCAGCGTGCCGAGCAACGCCCCGAAGAGCGCGTACAGCAGGTTCTGCAGCGACAGCGCGACGCCAAAGCCGAGTGCGAGGTTATTGAGCAGTTCCATCGATCGCTCCTGCTCAGGACTTGATGAAGGTGGGCCACAACGGGATCGTCAACCCCAGGCCCTTGATGAAGATGGCCCAGGAGCCCACGGTGAGGATGACGGTATTGAGCGCCACTTCCTTCCAGTTGAACTCGCCGCTGGCCATGCTTCCGGCGATGATGAGCACCGGCAGCGTGATCGCCATGCCAAGGAATGGCAGCAGCAGGCCGAAAAGCACGACCGAGAACATGATGATGGCCCCTTGCTTCACGGGCCAGGGGCCGATCCTGTCGCCGCCTTCGACTTCGATCGTGAGCGATTCGAAGAGGATGAGGGCGCCCAGCAGCGCCAGCAGAATGCCCAGCCCGAACGGGAAGTAGCCCGGCCCAGGCCGCGCAGAACTTCCGAAGCTGTACACCGTGGCCCCCCACGCGAAGCCGATGCCGAAGACCAGGAACATCAATCCGGACCAGAAGTCCTTCTCACTCTTGATCTTCAAAGCGCGTCTCCTCCGGCCCACGGACCAACGCGGCATTCTAGGAACCGCCCCCCGGGGTTTCCTCTGTGGTTTCCACGTAGGGGCGCGGCCCCTTGTGGCGGGACGCTGCAGGGCACAGGACCGGCGCGCCGATCGGCCCCGGGCGGGGCGGATCCGCGGGCTGCTTCACAACATCGGCGTCGCGCGCAGCACTTCCTCGATCGTGGTCACGCCCTCGGCGACCTTCATCGCACCCGCCAGGCGCAGCGGGCGCATGCCCTCTTTCACCGCCGTCCTCGCCAGCGCGGCGGCGTCGAGCGTGGGGTGGATGTGCCGGCGCAGCGTCTCGGTCATCACAAGCAGTTCATACAATCCGGCGCGGCCACGGTAGCCGGTGTTGCGGCACTCCAGGCAGCCCACCGCCTTGAACGGCCGCACGCCGCCCGAGAGCCGCCAGGGCCGCACCATCTCGTCCAGCGCCTCGCGCGTGGTGGTGTCATCGCGTGCCTTGCAGGCCGGGCACAGCGTGCGCGAAAGGCGCTGCGCGAGCACGCCGATCACGGTGGCCGCGATCAGGTAGCCCGGCACACCGAGGTCAGCCAGGCGCGTGACGGCTCCGACCGCATCGTTGGTGTGCAAGGTGCTGAAGACGAGGTGGCCGGTAAGCGCGGCCTGGATCGCCATCTCGGCGGTGGCGAGGTCACGGATTTCGCCCACCATGATGATGTCGGGGTCCTGTCGCATGAGCGCACGCAGGCCTTCTGCGAAACCCATGTCGAGCGCGGGCTGCACTTGCGTCTGGTTGAACGAAGGCTCGATCATCTCGATCGGGTCTTCGATCGAGCAGACATTCACCTCGTCGGTGGCCAGGCGCTTGAGCGTGCTGTACAGCGTCGTCGTCTTGCCGCTGCCGGTGGGGCCGGTGACGAGCACGATGCCATGCGGGCGCTGGATGAGCTGGCGCCAAGCCTCGGCCTCCTGCTCGGCAAAACCGAGCGCATCGAGCGTCTTCACCGCCGCTTCCGGGTCGAAGATGCGCATCACCATCTTCTCGCCGAAGGCCGTGGGCAGTGTCGATAGCCGCATCTCGACCTCGCCGCCGCGCTCCGAGTCGGTGGCCGGACGCACCGTCTTGATGCGGCCGTCCAGCGGTCGGCGTTTCTCGACCACGTCCATGCGGCCGAGCAGCTTGATGCGCGCCGTCATCGCACCCATCACCGTGAGCGGCACCTGGTAGACGGTGTGCAGCACGCCGTCGATGCGGAAGCGTATGGCCCCCATCTCACGCCGCGGCTCGAGGTGGATGTCGCTCGCACGCTGCTCGAAGGCGTATTGCCACAGCCAGTCGACCACCTGCACCACGCCTTGGTCGTTGGCGTCGAGCTGCTTGTTGCTGCGCCCAAGTTCGACCAGCTGCTCGAAGCTCGCCGCGCTGGCCACCTCGCCGCTCTTGGCCGCCGCGCGCACGCTCTTGGTGAGCGCATAGAACTCGATCGTGTAGCGACGCAGATCTTCCGGATGCGCAATCACGAGGTTGACCCGCTTGCGCGCGTGCGCCTCGATCTCGGTGACCCAGGAGGTGTCGAACGGCTCGGCAGTCGCAATGGTCACTTCGGTGGCCGAAATGGCCACTGGCAGTGCGTGGCGCAACTGCGCGTACTGCACGCTCATCACGTCCGCCAGGCGGCCGAAGTCAACTTTCAACGGATCGATGCGCCAGTAGGGGCGGCCGATGCGGCCCGCCAGCCATTCTGTGAGCGCCTCGGTGTCGAGCGGCCGCTGGCTGCCGCGGCGCGCGAGGCCGGCGCCGCCCAGGCGCACGAGGGCATGCAGGCTGGAGGCCCCCGCGCCGAAGCGGCGTGCGACGCGCTCGGCTTCCTCGCCGCCAACAAGACCGTCTTCGCGCAACCAGTCGAGCAATTGGCGCCAGTCGAGGCGACCCTTGGGTACTGGCGCCAGCGAGGCCTGCGCAGATCCCGGCACGGAGTCGACGACGCGGTCTGCAGCGCGGTCTGCAGCGCGGTCTGTGGCGCGTTCGGCAACGCGGCCGACCACGCGGTCGGCAGGCTTGGGGCGTTGATTCGGCGTCGTCATCGAAGTGGTTGCCGGTGTTCAGGCTCGAGCGGATGGGCGGATGGGCGGATGGGCGGATGATTCTGGGGCCCTGAGCCATCAGCTGGGCAGAGCTGGCACAAAGGGCCGCACCATGCGCAGCCACTTGCGCGCGGGCAGGCCCAGCGTGCCGAAACGGCGTTCGATGGCCTCGGCGCGCGCGGCCAACTCATCGCGCCCGGGCACCATCACGCCGCGGCCGGCGACGACCACGGTGTTGCCCTCGCGCGTGGGCGTCAGGCTCCACACCTGATCGCTGCCAAAGGTATCAGCCACGAGCGCGATGCTGCGCGCAAAACTGGCATCGCGACCGAACAAATTGACGCTGAAGAGGCCACCACTTTCCAGCACGCGACGGCAGGCGGTGTAGAACGGCGCATCATCCAGCACCGGCGCGGCGGCCTGCTCGTCGTAGAGGTCCACGTGCAGCAGTCGCACGCTGGCCGGCTCGGCCAACGCGAGCCAGTCGACCGCGTCACCGACCACCACCTCGGCCAGGCGCGGCAGGCGGAACCAGCGCGCATTGACATCCACCACCGCGCGATTGATCTCCACCACCGTGGTCGGCATCGCCAGCGCCTCGGCCGTGAAGCGCGTGATCGCGCCCGCCCCCAGGCCCAGCTGCACGGCGCGGCCCTGGCCCAGGCTCGTCGTCGGCAGCCAGAGCAGGCTGGCGAGCATGCGCTGCACGTAGAGCAGTTCCACGAACTGCGGCTTCTTGATGCGCATGGCCCCCTGCACCCAGGGCGAGCCCAGATGCAGGTAGCGCACACCATCGAACTCCGACAGGGTCACCTCGGGCAGGCTGCGCGGAGCGCGAGCGAACCGATCGATACCCATCGGGATATCCTTTGCTTGCTGCGGGGTTTGCTCTTCGGACGGCGAGGGCGTGCTCATGCCACACCCCCTTCGTCGAACGCCACACGCCAGGCCGCCAGCTTGCGTTCGAACGACCAACCCGCATTGGCAGGGCTGGTGGATGGCAGGCGGCGCGTGGGCAAGCCAAGAGCCCTCAAGACCTTGGCCGCGCGTGCCGACTCGCTGCCGTTGTGAAGAACCAACCGCAAGCCTGGAGCCCGCCGCAGCAGCGAAGCGAAGTCGTTCAGCTCGGCCGCTTCGATGGCCGAGTCGAGGCTGCCCTCGCGCCGGCAGCTCCCGTAGGCGTCCCAGATGCCGAGCCCACGACGGCGCACCTCGGCCAGCCGCTGCCGGTAGGTCGTGGCCATGAGATCGAGCCCCCAGATCGCGCCCAGCAGCGGCCAGAAGTGGTTGCGCGGATTGCCGTAGTACTGCATCGCGACGAGCGACGCCATGCCTGGGAAGCTGCCCAGCACGACGCAGCGCGTGTGCCGCGCAAGCACCGGCGGCAGGCCCACCAGGCGGGCAGGTTCGACCGTCACGCAACTCTCTTTCACAACGCCTGCATGCGCGGCAGCGCCGCCAGCACGTTGGCCGTCGTGCGCGCGGCGGTCTCCTCGAGGGACCAGCCACGCAGGTCGGCCAGTGTCTTTGCAATGCGTGGCAGCTCGGCAGGTTCATTGCGGCCTTGCGCGGCTCCGGCGACGCGCTCCCCCGCCTTGGCATAGAGCCACCAAGGCGGGATGTCGGGCGCATCGGTCTCCAGCACCGGCACGCTGGCCGGGAGCGAGGCCGCCAGCGCCCGGATCTGCAACGCCCGCTCGAACGTCATCGCGCCGCCAAAGCCGAGGCGAAAGCCGCGTTCGACCAGCCGCCGTGCCTGCTGCTCGCTGCCATTGAAAGCGTGCGCGATGCCACCGGTGACCTCGAAGCGCGCGAGGCCGGCCAACAATGCATCGGCCGAGCGCCGCACGTGCAGGATCACAGGCAGACCGGCATCGCGCGCCAGACGCAGCTGCGCGAGATAGAAGCGCTGCTGCAACTCGCGGTCCAGACCGGGCACGAAGTGATCGAGGCCGATCTCACCCACCGCCACCAAGCGCGGGTCGTCACGGTGTTGGCGCAGCGCTTGGGCCAGTTGGTCGAGGTCGTCTGCCCCCGCCTGCGCAAGATAGAGCGGGTGCAAGCCCAGCGCATATCCCACGCCATGCACATGGGCGAGCTCGCGCACCGCATCGAAGGCAGCGGCGCGCACCGCAGGCACCACGAGCCGGCCGACCCCGGCGGCACGGGCCCGTGCGATGACCTCGATGCGGTCGTGGTCGAACTCCAGCGCATCGAGGTGGCAATGCGAGTCGATCCACGGGCCTGACGTGCGATCGGGGCGCGACAAGTCCTTGGTGCCCGAGGGCAAAAACGTGGGGGCATCCTGCCGCATGGCCCGCACATGATGACGCACACGCGGCGCCGGCCTTGCAAGTCGCACGCGGCGGGGGGCGCTCATGTGTCTCGAGCAGCGGAAAACGGCTCACCCTTCTCACCCCGCTCCACCTCGGCTCACGCGGCGGCTCCGGCGACTCACGCGGCATTTGCGCCGTCGTGGTACCGTGTTCTCCCGCCCCACCGTTGGCCCGCCGCACCATGAAAGCCAAGGCCCCGCTGTACAGCCGCTCGCCCCGCCGCCAGCCCGTGGGCACAGGTCTGGTTCCGCTGCCGCCGTTGCCGCCTCAAGCTGGGGCGGATGTCGGTGGCGGCCCGTCGGTCAGTGATGGTGTCCATCGCGGTGCCGCAGCGTCCGCCATGGCACTGCCCCCGTCCGGGTCCAGCCGCACGCGACGGCTGCGCGCCGCAGCGCACCGCTGGCAGGGCCCGCTGTGGGGCCTGGCCGGCGCCACGCTCGCCGTGCTGGTGAGCTTGGGCATGCTGCAGATGCGCGGCCACCGCGTGGTCACGCAAGACGACATCGATGCCGCAGTGCGCGAATCGATCGAAAAGGAACCCCTGCCTTCCCAGGCCGCGAAGGCCTACGAGGCCATCCTGCCCTCGGTGGTGCGTGTGATCGGCCTCATGAGCGACGACGACGTCGGTGAAGACAAGCCCGAGAAGCGCGCGATGGACCGCAGCCTGGGCACGGGCGTGGTCATCATCGACAACGGCACCATCCTCACCAACCTGCATGTCGTGTGGGGCGCCAAGAAGATCCGCGTGCGCTTTGCCAACGGCCACGAGAGCGAAGCCTCGATGGTGGGCGCCATGCCCGAGAACGATCTCGCGGTGCTGAAGGCGCAGTCTCTGCCCGACGATCTCGAGGCCGCCACCATGCGCAGCACCAGCGACCTGCGCCCGGGCGACCATGTCATCGCGGTGGGTCACCCGTTCGGCATCGGCCCCTCGGTGAGCTATGGCGTGGTGTCGGGCCTCAAGCGCGAGTTCCGCTCGCCCGAGGGCGAGAAGACGCTCACCAACCTGATCCAGTTCGACGCCGCGGCCAACCCGGGTAACAGCGGTGGCCCGCTGGTCACCATGGATGGCCAGGTGGTGGGCATCGTCACCGCCATCCTCAACCCCAACGAACAGCGCACCTTTATCGGTATCGGCTTTGCGGTGCCGATCGAGAACGCGGCCTCGGCGGCGGGCATGCCGCCGTTCTGAGCCAAGCGGCGTCAGGTTTTGTTCCCTGCCCGACCCACATTGCAGTCATCCAGTTGCCCCCCATCCAAGGACCCCCATGGAAGACAAAGCCCAGGCCACCGCGACTTTGATGGAGCGCATCCTCTACGAGGTCAAGCGCGTCGTTGTGGGGCAAGACCGCTTTCTCGAACGCGTGTTGGTCGCCATGCTGGCCCAGGGCCACCTGCTCGTCGAGGGCGTGCCCGGCCTGGCCAAGACGCTGACTGTGAAGACGCTCGCACGCACCGTGCGCGGCAGCTTCAAGCGCATCCAGTTCACGCCCGACCTGGTGCCCGCCGACCTCGTGGGCACACGCATCTACAACCAGAAGACGGGCGAATTCGGCACCTCCCTCGGGCCGGTGTTCGCCAACCTGCTGCTCGCCGACGAGATCAACCGCGCACCGGCCAAGGTGCAGAGCGCCCTGCTCGAGGTGATGCAGGAGCGCCAGGTCACCATCGCTGGCGAGTCGCACAAGGTGCCCGACCCCTTTGTGGTGATGGCCACCCAAAACCCGATCGAGACCGAGGGCACCTACCCGCTGCCCGAAGCGCAGGTCGACCGCTTCATGATGAAGGTGCTCGTGGACTACCCCACCGAGGACGAGGAATTCGTGATCGCTCAGCGCGTCACCGGTGCCCCGGTGGAGGTGAGCGCCGTGGCCGACACCTTCCAGCTCGGCGCCCTGCAACGAGAGTGCCGCGAGGTCTTCTGCGACCCCTCGATGATTCAGTACGCGGTGAGGCTGGTGGGGGCAACGCGCAGGCCCGAAGCCTACGGGCTGCCGGAGCTCGCCAAATATCTGACCTTCGGTGCCAGCCCGCGCGCGACCATCGGCATGGTCGAGGGCGCCAAGGCACTGGCCATGCTGCGCGGGCGCCGCTACGTGCTGCCCGAGGACGTGACCGATCTCGTGCCCGACGTGTTGCGCCACCGCCTCGTGCTCAGCTACGAGGCACTGGCCGAAAACGTGAGCCCCGATGACGTTGTGCAGAAGGTGCTGGCCCGCATCCCTGCGCCGGACAAGCCGCTGGAACACAACCCCGACAGTGCGGGCCAGGGTTCCCGCTGAACACACGCTGAACGCGCGAGGAACACCAGACCCCGATGGTTGCCCAACCCCACATCCCGCCCGCCGGCCAAGCTGCGGAGCCGCCCCCAACCCCCGACCAGCTGCTGCACAAGCTCGAGTGGACCGTGCTGCGCCGTCTCGACGGCATCCTGCAAGGCGACTTCCGCACCGTGCTGCGCGGCGCCGGCGTCGATCTCGCCGACCTGCGCGAGTACCAGCACCACGACGACGTGCGACACATCGACTGGAACGTCACGGCGCGGCTGCAGCAGCCGTACGTGCGCCAGTTCATCGAAGACCGCGACCTCACGGCCTGGTTCCTGCTCGACCTCTCCGGCAGCGTTGACTTCGGCAGCGCCGACATCACCAAGCTGGCGCTGTCCACCGGGTTTGTGGCGACGCTCGCGCGCGTGATCACGCGCCACGGCAACCGTGTCGGCGCCGTGCTCTACGGCCGCCAGGTCGAAGGCGTGATGCCGCCCGGCGCCACGCGCACGCACGTACTGCGCCTGCTGCAGCGGATGCGCAAGCCGCGGCCCGTGGACAAACCGCTGTCGGCCAAGGCGGCCAAGAACTCGCCGCGCCCCGGCACACGCCTGGCCGAGTTGCTGAAGGCCGCAGACGGCGTCGTGCGCCGCCGCTCGCTGATCTTCGTCGTCTCCGATTTCATCAGCGAGCCCGGTTGGGCCGAGGCCCTCGGGCGGCTGGCACGCCGGCACGAAGTCATTGCCGTGCGCCTGGTCGACCCGGCCGAAATGGCCCTGCCCGACGTCGGCCTCGTCACCGTGGAAGATTCCGAGACGGGTGAGCAGCTCTTCATCGACGCCTCCGACCCGGGCTTTCGCGAGCGCTATGCGGCGATCGCCGAGCAGCAGGAGGCCCTGTTGATCGAGCAGATCGGCAAAAGCGGCGCCGACATCCTGGAACTCGCCACCGATGAAGACCTGCTCGAGGCGCTGCTGCGCTTCGTCGACCTCAGGCGACAGCGCTCGCGGCGCAAGGCCTCGCCGCGCCTGCCGGCCACGCTGCGGCAAAACCGGGCCATGCCCGCCGGCCCGCCCACCCACGTCCCGGCCAAGGATGCCGCATGAGCTTCATCTGGCCCTCGATGCTGTGGCTGCTCTTGTTGCTGCCGTTGTTGGTCGTCCTGTACATCTGGCTGTTGAAGCGCCGGCGCAAGAGCACGGTGCGGCTGGCTAGCCTCGGTGTGGCCAAGGCCGCGCTCGGCAAGGGCCCGGGGTGGCGGCGCCACGTGCCCCCGGCGCTGATGTGGGTGGCGCTGGCGGCGATGCTGTTCGCCGTCGCGCGGCCCACGGCCACCATCACGCTGCCGCTGTCCGAACGCACCATCATGCTCGCCATGGACGTCTCGGGCAGCATGCGTGCAGAGGACGTCAAGCCGAATCGCCTGGTGGCCAGCCAGGAGGCGGCGCGCACGTTTGTGAAGAGTTTGCCGCGCGAGGTACGGGTGGGCATCGTCTCCTTCGCCGGCACGGCCGCCGTGGTGCAGGCCCCCACCACCAGCCGCGACGACGTGCTCGCGGCCATCGACCGCTTCCAGCTGCAGCGCGGCACCGCCACCGGCAGCGGCATCATCTTGAGCCTGGCCACGCTGTTTCCCGACCACGGCATCGAGATCCAGCATGTCACGGGGCAGCGCAACTTTCCCGGCGGCACACCCAAGCCGCTGGGCAAGGACGGCACGGAGAAGAAGTTCACGCCGGTGGCACCGGGCTCGTACCCGTCCGCGGCCATCATCATGCTCACCGACGGCCAACGCACCACGGGCCCCGACCCGCTGGACGCCGCCAAGATGGCCGCCGAGCGGGGCGTGCGGGTCTACACGGTGGGCATCGGCACCACCAAGGGCGAGATCATCGGCTTCGAGGGCTGGAGCATGCGCGTGCGCCTGGACGAGGAGACGCTCAAGAACGTCTCCGTGCTCACGCAGGGCGAATACTTCTACGCCGGCACCGCCGAAGACCTCAAGAAGGTCTACGAGAGTCTGTCTTCACGCATGGTCGTCGAGCGCAAGGAGACCGAGATCAGCGCGCTCTTCGCGGCGCTGGGTGCGTTGCTCGCTTTCCTGTCTGCAGGGCTTTCGGTGTGGTGGTTCGGGCGCGTGGCCTGACGACAGCCCGCGCCGCGGACAGAACCGCAGCGCCCGGCTGTGAAGCAGCGCGCCAGTTTTGCCCCAGGAACATGGCCCGCTCCGCGCGCCGCCGGCGCGTGAGGCCGGGCAACTCCACCAGCACGCCGTTCTTGCGCCCCTTGTTCCAGACCAGGAACTGATCGGCCGCCCCGGCGAAGTCGCGCGCATTGAGCTTGCGCAGCAGGGTGCTCTGCGATAGCGCCCCGACACCCACGTTGAAGGCAAAACTCACGAGGGCGCCGTACTGCCCATCGGTCAGCGTCACCTTCACCAGCATGAGCACGCTGCCCGCGTAGTCGATGAGGTCGCCACGCAGCAACGCTTCGGCCTGCGCTCGTGTGATACCGCCACGGTACAGCGCGCGCGCGATGCCGCGGTTCTCCACCCCGCGCAGAAACTGACCGCGAAAGCGCACCGCGTGCCCCCAGCCGATGGTCCAGATGCCCACCGGGTCCAGGTAGGCGTCGAGATTCACCGTGCCCGGGTCGCCATCGACGAGACCCTCGAAACTCTTGATGAGTTCGACGGCCGGCTGGGGTACGTCGCGCAAGGGTGCGATGGGCATGGGCGATCCTCCTTTGCGTAGGTGGGCTCCACGGTTGCGAGCCCCTTGAGTCGTTCAGGCGCGCAGTATCGCGGCAGCCGCGACGTCAGTGCTCGAGCCGGAGAATCTGCCCCTCCGAACCGTCGGTGACAACGTAGATCCAGCCATCAGGCCCCTGGCGCACGTCGCGGATGCGGTGGCCCGAGGCCGTGAGCAGCCGCTCTTCGCCGGTGATGCGGCGCCCATCCAGCGTGAGCCGGATGAGTGTCTGCTCGCGCAGCGTGCCCACCATCAGGCTGCCCTTCCAACCCGGATAGCGCTCGCTCGTGACGAAGGCGAGGCCGCTGGGCGCCACCGACACCGGCACCCAGTGCTTGAGCGGCATCTCGAAACCTGGCTTCGGACCCTGTTCGCCGATAGCGGTGCCGGTGCCGTAGTTGCGGCCGTGGGTGACCAAGGGCCAGCCGTAGTTGCGGCCGCCCTCGACGACGTTGATCTCGTCTCCGCCCTGGGGGCCGTGCTCGCTGGCCCACAGTTCGCCCGTCACCGGGTGCGTGGCCAGCCCCTGGATGTTGCGGTGGCCGATGCTCCAGAGTTCGGGGCGCGCGCCGGCCTTGCCGGCGTAGGGGTTGTCCGCCGGCGCGCTGCCGTCGTTGGTGATGCGTATCACCTTGCCGATGTGGTTGTCGGTGGTCTGTGCCGAGTCCTTGCCCGAGTAGCGGTCGCCCAGGCCCACCCACAGGTGGCCAGCGCGGTCGAAAGCGATGCGCGAGCCGCAGTGCAGGCGGCTGTCCATCTTCGGCGCCTGACTGAAGAGCACGCGCACATCTGCAAGCCGTTCGCTCCCCGGCGAACCCGCCAGTCGCCCGCGCGCCACGGCTGTGCCGTTGGTCCCCCCAGGGCCCGGCTCGGCGAAGGTCCAGTAGACGAGTTGGTTGTCGGCGAACTTCGGGTCCAGCGCCACGTCGAGCAACCCGCACTGGCCGACGCTCGCCACCGCCGGCAAGCCGGCCAGCGGCGCGGAGATGCGCCCCTGCGCATCGACGATGCGCAGCCGGCCCGGCTTCTCGGTGACGAGCATGCGGCCGTCAGGCAGAAAGGCCAGCGCCCACGGATTGACGAGCCCGCGCGCCACCACCACGGTCTTGAGGTTCGTGACGGCGTGCGCGGGGATGCTGACCAGGGCCAGCGACGCCGCCGCCATCAGCGGCATGATGCGAGCGAGGCGGGTCATGTGGGTCATGTGGGCGACACAAGCGATGCGGCAAGCGGAATCGAGAGCGTTCATGAACTGCGATGTTGCCAGCCAAGGCCCCTCCGTGCCATACCGCATGGTCTTTACCCCCGGGAGCGGCTCAAGGCTCCCTGCGCGGCTGCAGCTAGCCGCGCTCAAGCCGAAGGCCGCCCGCAGGGTACTGCTGCCTGCTGTTCAGTCACGCACCACCGCCCCTCACCGACCGGCTGTCTGACATGCAGTTCCTTGACACCACACCGTTTGTCTTCGCAGAGACCGATCCGACCGCTCGCATCGATCTCGAGCGCTACCGCGTCACCGAGCAGAACCGGTTGGGCCAGGCATTGATGAGCCTGAAGAGCAACGAGACCCCCGTGGTCATCGGTCTGCCGCAGGAGCGGCGCCAGTTCACGGCCTCGCTGTGGTCGATCGATGCGGGGAACGATCGCATCGTCTTCCGTGCGGCGCGCGACGAATCCACGGCGGCGCTGGTCCGGGACGCAAGCCGGCTGTGGGCAGCCGCCTACGACGGCAGCGACAAGGTGCAGTTCGACCTGCACCATCGCACGCTGAACCCGCAGGGCGAGTTCTGGATCGTGACCTCGCGCTTGCCGAGCGCGCTGTATGTGCTGCCCCGCCGGTCCGAGCTGCGCGCCCGCCGTGCGCCCGGGCTCGAGCCGGTGATCCGGTTCCCGCACCCGGCCGACCCGCAGCACATGATGAACCTGCGCGTCCACGACCTCAGCGTCCACGGGCTCTCGATGGTCATGGGCAGCAGTCAGAAGGCCCCCGAGCTCGGGGCGTTGGTCCGCGCCGCCGAGGTTGAACTCGACAGCGACCACATCTTCTTCGCCGACTTCATCGTGCAGAACCTCGTGCCGCACGACGAAGGCCCCGACGAGTGGCGGATCGGGTGCGCCTGGGTGCACATCAGCGACGATGCACGGGCGCAGCTGGAGTTGTGGGCCCAGCAGGCGCGCCAGCGCAAGCAGGTCGTTTCCTTGTCTCTCGATCTCTGAGGCTTCATCGGTAAAGCCGGTCTAAGCCACGAGGGGCCGCGGAGGGGCCACGAAGAGGCCCCCCGCATCAACCCTCGGCCTCGGCCACCATCTGCACGCGCCGCTGCCCGTTCCACTCGTCCATTTCGAGCCGCCAGGCCAGGCGCACGCGCGCCGCCAGCGGCTCGCTGCGGCCGAACCAGATGCCCTCGCGCTCGGTGCCGGCGTGCCGCAAACGCAGCTTCAGGTGCTTGTCGCCCACCAGGCGCTGCTGCAGCACCTCCACCTCGTCGCAGAAGAGCGGCGCCTCGAAGCCCTGTCCCCACACCTGCGCCGTCAGCAGTGCCGCGGTATCGGGGTTGAAGTACTCCAGCGGCAGCGGCCCGTCGGTGCGCAACGTGCGCGTGAGCGTGGCGCGGTCGAGCCACTCGACGGCCACCTGGCGCAGCGCGGCGTCGAAACGCGCGATGTCCGCACCTTCGGCCAGTGTGCAGCCAGCCGCCATCGCGTGGCCGCCGAAGCGCTGCAGCAGTCCCGGCTCGCGCTTGGCCACGAGGTCGAGCGCGTCGCGCAGGTGAAAGCCCGCGATGGAGCGGCCGCTGCCCTTGAGCGCCGCGCCGCTGCCGCCGGCGCTGCGGGCAAAGACGAAGGTCGGACGATGCAACCGGTCCTTCACGCGGCCGGCAACGATGCCCACCACACCCTCGTGAAAGCTCTCGTCGAACAGCGACAGCGCCGCCGGAGGCTCGCCGAGGTTGGCCAGCAGTTGCTCCACGGTGCGTTCGGCCAGCTCGCGCATACCGCCTTCCACCTCACGCCGCTCGCGGTTAATGGCATCGAGCTGGCGCGCGAGTTCGCCGGCGCGGCCGATGTCGTCGGTGAGCAGGCATTCGATGCCGAGCGTCATGTCCGCCAGCCGCCCGGCCGCGTTGATGCGCGGCCCGAGCGCGAAGCCGAAGTCGAAAGTCGACGCGCGCGCCGGCACGCGCCCAGCGGCCGAGAACAGCGCCGCCAGCCCGGGCTGCATGCGCCCTGCGCGTACGCGCTTGAGACCCAGCGCGACGAGGCGGCGGTTGTTCGGATCCAGCTTCACCACGTCGGCCACGGTGCCCAGCGCCACGAGATCGAGCAGTGCCTCCAGCCGCGGCTGCGAGGCGCCATCCAGGCGTCCGCGAGCGCGCAGCTCGGCGCGCGTGGCCAGCAGCACGTAGAACATCACGCCGACCCCCGCGATGGCCTTGCTCGCGAATTCGCAGTCCGGCTGGTTGGGGTTGGCGATGACGTCGGCCTCGGGCAGCGGCTGCCCCGCCGCCGGCAGGTGGTGGTCGGTGACGAGCACCACGAGGCCGCGAGCGCGAGCATGCGCCACACCGGCGTGGCTGGCGATGCCGTTGTCGACGGTGACGAGGATGTCGGGCGGTGCCGGCGACTTATCGAGCGCCAGATCGACGATCGTCGGCGAGAGTCCGTAGCCGTGCACGACGCGGTCGGGCACCACGTAGCCCAGCAGTGTGCGCTCGGCGCCCAGCATCACGAGGCCGCGCAGCGCCACGGCACAGGCGGTGGCGCCATCGCAGTCGTAGTCGGCGACGATGCAGATGCGCAAGCGCCGCTCAATGGCATCGGCCAGCAGCACACCCGCCGCGGCAGCGCCCTTCATCGTTTCGGGGCGCAGCAGCTGCGCCGGGCTGTCGTCGAGCTCGGCCGCGTCGCGCACGCCGCGCGCGGCGAGCAGGCGCGCCAGCAGCGGATGCACGCCAGCCTGCTCCAGCGCAAAGGCCACCCGCGGTGGCACGTCGCGGGTCTGCAGGATCATGGCTTCACCATCGTCCCGCGCCGCTCCAGCGAGTCCCTCACAGCGAGCCCAGCAGCGATGACACCGAAGGCCGCGCCAGCACGCTCTTCAGGCGCGCCCCGATGCCCCCCCGCATCGGGGCGTAGGTGGCCGCAGCGTGCTCGCCGGCGAGGGTGAGCCAGACCTCGCCGCCGCGACGCATCGCGATGTCGAAGCCGAGCAGTGTGCCTTCCTCGAGCCGGCGCCACGCGGCCGTCCATGCCGGCCAATCCTCGGCCAGCGCGGCCGCGCGCAGCGTGGTGTCGATCTGCACCGTCACCTTGTCCGATTCGGGCTGCGCGCGGCCGCAGCCGCTGAGCCAGAACGAGTTCACCGGCAGCAGGCCGCGCGCCTGCCGCACTTCGTTGAGCGGGTGGCTGTGCAGCAACATCTGCACCTCGGCCTGCAGGCGCCGCCATCGGCGCAGCGGCGAGGCCGCTCCACCGCCGCTGCCATCGTCGAGCCAGGGGTCGACATTGCGGCCGACCACGCGGTCGAGCGAGGCCGTGCGCAAGCCATGCAGGCTCTCGTGCGCTACGTACCAGCGCGTCGGATGCCCGAAGACGAGCCGCAGCCCGTCTTCGTCAAAGAGCGGTCGCACGGCTTCGAAGAACGCGCGCGATCCTGCCTCGTCCAGCAGCAGTGTTTCGGGGTCGGCCAGGCTCACCTGGTCGGTGCCGACGTGCCAGTGCACGGGCGTCACGAGCCCCCAGGCTTCGCTGCCGGGGTCGATGGAGTCGGCACGTGCGCCGCGCGCCGCGAAAGGCAAGCGTCCATCGTCAGCCGTCCAGCCGAACACGCGCGCGAGCACACGCTCGTGGGGCGGGCTGAAGGATATGGGCTCACCTTCGTCGCGGTCGACCAGCGCAAGCCGCGGCAGCAGCGCCCCCAGCCGCGGCCACTGCATCGTGGCCAGCGCCGCGCGGCCGGCGTCGCTGCCGGGTGCGGCGAAGGGAACGATGCAATGCATGTGGGGATTATCCGGGCCGGGCCGGCTCGACACCGCGCAATCGCATGCCGCAGGCCCGCGGCCTGCGCCCGTTAGCATCGTCCCCCCATGTGTCACTGCCACGCCGCGGCCCGATGAGCCGCCACGCCCTGCTGACCGACTGGCCCTACGAGTGGCTGATCGGCTGGCGCTACACGCGCGCGGGCCGCGGCGGCGCGGCTGCGGGGCGGCCGGCGGGCGGGTTCCTCTCGTTCATCAGCGCGGTGTCGGTGCTCGGCATCGCGCTGGGCGTGGCCGCGCTGATCATCGTGCTCTCGGTCATGAACGGCTTCCAGAAGGAGGTGCGCGACCGCATGCTGTCGGTGGTGGCGCATGTGGAGTTGCACGCGCCGGGTGGCGATGCGCTGCCCGACTGGCGCGCGACGGCGGCGCGGGCAGCGCGCCACCCCCAGGTGACCGGCACCGCGCCTTTCGTGACGGCGCAGGCGCTGCTCGGTCGCGGCGACGCGTTGCGTGGCGCGCAGGTCCGCGGCGTGGATCCGGCCGAAGAGGCCGGCGTCACGCCGCTGGCCGAGCGCGAGCGGGCACTGTTCGCGGCGCTGCAGCCGGGCGCGTGGCAGATCATCCTCGGCGGTGAACTGGCCCGCGCCATCGGCATGCGCGTGGGCGACAAGGTCACGGTGATGGCGCCGAACGGGCAGATCACACCGGCCGGCGTGGTGCCACGCATGCGGCAGTTCACGGTGGCCGGCACCTTCAACGCGGGGCACTACGACTACGACTCGACCTTCGCGCTGGTGCACATCGACGACGCGGCGCGGCTGTTCCGAACCGGTGGCGCGAGCGCCGTGCAGTTGCGCCTGGCCGACGCGCAGCTTGCACGCCGCGTCGCCGACGAACTCCAGCTCTCGTTCGGCAACACCGTGCAACTGCGCGACTGGACACGCAGCAACCGCAACTGGTTCGACGCCGTGCAGGTGGAAAAGCGCCTCATGTTCATCATCCTCGCCCTCATCGTGGCGGTGGCCGCGTTCAACCTCGTGAGCACACTGGTCATGACCGTCACCGACAAGCGCGCCGACATCGCCATCCTGCGCACACTGGGGGCGAGCCCGCGCTCGATCATGGGCATCTTCGTCGTGCAAGGCGCTGCGGCCGGCATCATCGGCACGCTGACCGGGCTCGCGCTCGGCCTCGGGGTGGCGTTCCACATCGACACGCTCGTGCCGGCCATCGAGCGGGCGCTGGGCATCGCCTTCCTGCCCGGCAACGTCTACCTCATCAGCCGCATGCCCAGCCAGCCCCTGGCGGCAGACATCGTGCCGGTGGCGCTGATCGCGCTCACACTCGCGTTCGCCGCCACGCTGTATCCAAGCTGGCGCGCCAGCCGCACCCATCCCGTGGAGGCGCTGCGCCATGAGTGACGGCATCAGTGACGACATCAGTGACGGCATCAGTGACGCGATACGTGACTCCCCGGGTGAACCGGCCGCGGCAGCCGCGGGCCCGGTGCTCGCTGCCCTCGACCTGCACATGCGCTACCGCGAAGGCAGCGGCGCCTCGGCGCTGGACGTGTCGGTGCTGCAAGGAGTGAACCTTGCCGTGGTGCGCGGTGAGACGTTGGCAGTGGTCGGCGCCTCGGGTTCCGGCAAGAGCACGCTGCTGCACCTGCTCGGGGGCCTCGACTCCCCGAGCGCCGGCCGCGTGGCGCTGATGGGCCGCGATTTCGCGACCATGAACACCGCCGAACAAGGCCACTGGCGCAACCTGCACCTGGGCTTCGTCTACCAGTTCCACCACCTGCTGCCCGAATTCAGCGCGCTGGACAACGTGGCCATGCCGCTGCGCATCCGCAGGCTCAGCGCTGGCGCGGCGCGCGAGCAAGCACACGCGATGCTCGCGCGCGTGGGCCTGGCGGCGCGCGTCGCCCATCACCCAGGCCAACTCTCGGGCGGAGAGCGCCAGCGCGTGGCCGTGGCGCGCGCCCTGGTGGCCGATCCGGCCTGCGTGCTCGCCGACGAGCCCACCGGCAACCTCGACCGCGGCACCGCGCAGCAGGTGTTCGATTTGATGCTGTCGCTTGCGCGCGAGCGCGGCACCGCCTTCGTGCTGGTCACGCACGACCCGGCGCTCGCCGCGCGTTGCGACCGCACACTGCGGCTGGGAGGATAGATGGCGGCCACTCTCGGAGCTCCTGCGGCGCCTCTCCCTCCAGCCGGCCGTGCCAGCGGCCCGGCGCAGCCGGGTCCGCAGCGGTCACTGGGCCCAAGGTCGGCTTGGCCCTACGAGTGGCAGATCGGCTGGCGCTACCTGCGCGCGGGCCGCGGTGCCCGACACAACCGCTTCATCAATTTCATCGCCGGCTTCTCGATGCTGGGCATCGCCCTCGGCGTGGCCGCGCTCATCGTCGTGCTCTCGGTGATGAACGGCTTCCAGAAGGAGGTGCGCGACCGCATGCTCGATGTCATCGCGCACGTGGAGCTGCACGACGTGGGCGATGGCACGCGTGCGAGCTCGGGCGCGCTGGCCGAAGCGGCGGGTCGTCAGGCGGGCGTCATCGCAACGGCACCCTTGCTGCATTTGCAGGCCCTGGTCGGCACCGGCGAGACGCTGCGCGGCGCGCTGGTGCGCGGCATCGTGCCCGCTGAGGAAGCGCAGGTGGCGCCTCTGGTGGCCCGGCTGCTGCCGGGCGCCGATTCGCCGTTCGCGGCGCTGAAGCCCGGCGCCATGGCCATCGTGCTCGGCACCGAACTGGCGCGCGCGCTGGGCCTCGAGCGCGGCGACCCCGTGGCCGTGGTGCTGCCGCCGCGGCGTGGCGCGGCCGGTGACCCGGCGGCGGCATCCATGCCACGCACCACACGCTACGTGCTGGCCGGCACGTTCGAGGCCGGGCACTACGAGTACGACAGTGCCTACGCCTACGTGCACGCCGCAGACGCGGCGGCGATGCTCGATCTGCCCGGCCCGGTGGCGCTGCAGTTGCGCCTGGCCGATGCGCTTGCTGCGCCCGCCGTCGCCGCGCGGCTGGCACGCGCGCTCGGCCCGGGGGTTGTCGTGCGTGACTGGACGCAGACCAATCGCACCTGGTTCGAGGCCGTGCATCTGCAAAAGCGCATGCTCGGGCTGATCCTGGTGCTCATCGTTGCCGTCGCCGCCTTCAACCTCGTGAGCACTCTGGTGATGACGGTGACCGACAAGCGCGCCGATATCGCCATCCTGCGTACGCTGGGCGCCAGCCCCCGTTCCATCATGGGCATCTTCTTCGTGCAGGGGGCTGCCGCCGGCTTGGTGGGCACGGCAGGCGGCGTGGCGCTGGGCCTGCTGGTCGCGCTCAATATCGGGCACATCGTGCCGGCCGTCGAAGGGCTGCTCGGCACCAGCTTGCTGCCGTCCAGCGTGTACTTCATCAGCCGCATGCCCAGCCTGCCCCTGGCCAGCGACATCGTGCCCATCGCGGCGGCCTCGCTGGCGCTGGCCTTCGTGGCCACGCTCTACCCGAGCTGGCGTGCCAGCCGGGTGCAGCCCGCGGTTGAACTTCGCGGTGAGTAGCGCCTTGGCAGGGGGCGGCGAGTGATTTGCGCTGTGTTCGTGTCGCCTGCGCGAGCCAAGCGCGCCTGGGGGCCGGGATAATCCGCGTCGTGCACCTGCTCAACGCCGACCTCCACTCCCATTCCATCGTCTCCGACGGCACCTTGTCCCCCGAAGCCGTGGCCGAGCGCGCCGCCAAGGGTGGCGTGCAGTTGTGGGCATTGACCGATCACGACGAGGTCTCCGGCCAACAACGTGCACGCGAAGCCGCGCTCGACCTCGGCATGGCCTGGCTGGGCGGGGTGGAGATCTCGGTGAGCTTCGCAGGCGAGACCGTGCACATCGTGGGGCTGGGCATCGATGCCGAGAACGAGCCATTGCGCGTAGGCCTGGCCGCGACGCGCGCGGGCCGCCGCAAGCGCGCGCTGCAGATGGCGGCGGGCCTCGCACAGGCGGGCGTCCCGGGCGCGTTCGAGGGCGCGCTGCGCCACGCCGGCAACCCGAACCTGATCTCGCGCACGCACTTCGCCCGCTACATCGTCGAGCAGGGCTTGTGCTCGCACACGCACGAGGTCTTCCGCCGCTACCTGACCGAGGGCAAGCCCGGTTATGTGCCACACGAGTGGGCGCGTTTGGGTGATGCCGTGGGCTGGATCCGCGGCGCCGGCGGCATGGCCGTCATCGCGCACCCCGGGCGCTACAAGTTCACCGCCAACGAGGAGTACGCGCTCTTCACCGAGTTCATCGAGTTTGGCGGTGCGGGGGTCGAAGTGATCACCGGCAGCCACAGCGCGGCCGAGCGGGTGCGCTTCACGCAGACAGCGATCGAATTCGACCTGCTTGCCTCGCGCGGCAGCGACTTCCACTCCCCCGACGAGAGCCGCACGGCCCTGGGCGCCCTGCCCGACCTGCCGGGCAAGCTGAAGCCGGTGTGGGGGGCTCTCGCCGAGCGCATCGAAGGATCCGTTCCGGCGTAGGGGGCACTGCTGCGGGCCAGCGTCCCCGGCCGGCACGGTCGGCCTTGCGAGCGCTCAAACCGCGATCAGTTCCACCTCGAAGACGAGCGTCGCGTTGGGCGGAATCACACCACCCGCGCCGCGCGCGCCGTAGCCGAGTTCGGCCGGGATGGTGAGCATGCGCGTGCCACCGACCTTCATGCCCTGCACGCCTTCGTCCCAGCCGCTGATGACTTCGCCGCCACCGAGGCGAAAGCTGAACGGCTGGCCGCGGTCCTTGCTCGAGTCGAACTTGCTGCCCCGGTTGTTCTTGGCATTCACGTCGTACAACCAACCGGTGTAATGCACGTGCACGGACTTGCCGGCCACGGCCTCGGCGCCGGTGCCCGGCGTGGTGTCTTCATATTGCAGGCCGCTGGGGGTGGTGGTCATCGTTTTCCTCAAGGGTGGTGGGAGGTTCAGGGAAGATTTCCGGCCGCGATGATGCCAGCCCAGGCGGGCACCGCTCGGGCGAGCCATTCGGCAGCATCGGTGGCCTCGATGCAGGGCAGTCCCAGCACCTGCGCGGCGGCTTGCAAAGCCACCACGGGATCGGCCACGTCGAGAGGCAATGCACCGTTCTGCTTGCTCAGCTTCTGGCCATCGGCCCCTTGTACGAGCGGCAGGTGCAGATAGGCCGGAGTGGGCAAGCCAAGGCCACGCTGCAACAGGATCTGGCGTGGGGTGTTGTCGGTCAGGTCTTCGCCGCGCACGACATGGGTGACGCCCTGCGCCGCGTCATCGACCACCACGGCCAGCTGGTAGGCCCACAAGCCATCCGCGCGTCGAAGGACAAAGTCGCCAACCTCGCTCGGCACGTCCTGCTGCTGCATGCCTAGCCGGCGGTCACTCCATCGGATAGGCGCAGCGCGCCCCTCGCGCTGCGTGAGCAGGCGCACCGCACGCGCCGGCTTGCCGGCCAACCCGCCGCGGCAGGTGCCGGGGTAGATGCGTTCGCCGTGCCGCGCCGGCAGCCGGCCGGCAGCGGCGAGCTGGTCGTCGATGTCGCGCCGCGTGCAGCCGCAGTCGTAGGCCAGGCCCGCCTCGCGCAGGCGTTGCAGCGCCTGCGCATAGGCTGCGCCACGCATGGCCTGGAACCAGGGCGGCTCGTCGGGCACCAGGCCGCACGCCGCGAGCTGCCCGAGGATATGCTCGGCCGCGCCTGCCACGCAGCGCGGACCATCGACATCCTCCACGCGCACCAGCCAACGCCCCGCGCATGCGCGCGCATCCAGCCAACTGCCGAGTGCCGCGACGAGCGAGCCAGCGTGCAGCGGCCCGGTGGGCGAGGGTGCGAAACGGCCGATGTACACCATGCGCGCCGCCACACCTCAGGGAAGACGGCCGCGAGCCGCCTCGCGAAACGCGCCCAAGGGCCAACGAGGGCCCACGAGAGCCGACATCGCGACAACAGCGGCACGGTGCGCGGTGTTTGTGCAGTCGTCCATGGGACATGGATGATGCCCCTGCGCAAGTGCGGCCGGGAGCTCCAGTGCCGCGGCACTGGACTGCTACACTGGCTCGGCCAGGAGAGAGTTGCGCGGGCCTCCTAGCCCGCCAACCGCCGAAGGCGAAGCCGGCGCGGACGATGTTGCGGCGGCGTAACGCTCAGGCAAAAAGGACTGGCTCTTCCTCACTGGAGAGAGGCCCCGCGCGCGAACCGCCCGGGGTCCACCGAAGGGGCAAGGCCTGCCGAATGGGGCAGCGCTGAATCTCTCAGGTAAAGCGGACAGCGGGGGCCATCATTGTCGCGGCGAGCTACTCGCAGCGGCCGGTTGCACATGGCCACCAATGAGGACCGCGCCCCGATGTCCCCAGACTCAGATGCCGCCGATCAGCTTCTGCGCACTCCGCTGCACGCGCTGCACCTCAAGCTCGGCGCGCGCATGGTGCCCTTTGCGGGCTACTCGATGCCGGTGCAGTACACCGGTGGTGTGATCGCCGAACACAGGCACTGCCGCGAAAGCGCCGCGCTGTTCGATGTCTCACACATGGGGCAGTTGCGCCTCGTCGGGCCCGACGCCGCCGCGGCCCTCGAGACCCTGGTGCCGGTGGACATCGTCGATCTCGCACCGGGCAAGCAGCGCTACGCGCTCTTCACCAACGCCACCGGCGGCCTGCTCGACGACCTCATGGTGACGCGCCCAAATCCGACCGCTGCGGTCGATGCGGCAGATGCGGCTGCCACAGCGGCAACGTTCGGTGACCTTTTCCTCATCGTCAACGCGGCGTGCAAAGCCGCCGACACCCAGCATCTCGTCACCCACATCGGCTACCGCTGCCGCGTGGTGCCCATGCCCGAGCGTGCCTTGCTCGCGCTGCAGGGGCCACATGCCGTGCGCGCGCTCGCCCGTCTCAACCCGGCGGTGGCGCAACTGGTCTTCATGACCGGCGGCGTGTTCCAGCTCATCGGGCAGCGATGTTTCGTCACCCGCTCGGGCTACACCGGCGAAGACGGCTTCGAGATCTCGGTGGCCGCCGATGCTGCCGAGGCGCTTGCTATGCAGCTGCTGGCGCAGCCTGGCGTGCTCGCCGCGGGCCTGGGCGCGCGCGACACGCTGCGCCTCGAGGCCGGCCTGTGTCTCTACGGCCATGACATCGACAGCACGACCAGCCCGGTGGAAGCCGGACTGGGCTGGGCCCTCCAGACGGTGCGCCGCCCGGGCGGCGCCCGCGCCGGCGGCTACCCCGGCGCCCAGGTGGTGGAGTCACACCTCGCTGGCGGCGCGCCGAGCAAACGCGTCGGGCTGGTGGGGCTGGAACGGGTGCCCGTGCGCGAAGGCGCGCAGGTGTTCGACGCCCAGGGTCACCGCATCGGCAAGGTCACCAGCGGCACGCTCGCCCCCACCGTCAACCAGCCTGTGGCCATGGCCTACCTGCACCAGGACCACGTCAAGCCGACGCAGGAAGTGTTTGCAGAGGTGCGCGGCAAGCGCGTGCCCATGCGCGTGACTTCGATGCCGTTCACGCCACATCGATATCACCGCGGCTGAGCGCGGCAGCCGCCCTCTCGAGCCCCTCCGACCAAGCCCTCCCCTGAAGCCGCCTCCACAGCTTTCTCTTGCACGAGAAGTCAACTCACCAGGAGCCCCCACCCATGACGACCATGTTCACCCCCGACCACGAGTGGATCAACATCGAAGACCACGAGGCCGCTGTCGTCGGCATCACGCTGCATGCCCAGGAGGCGCTGGGAGACGTCGTCTTCGTCGACCTGCCCGAGGTCGGCCGCACCTACAAGCGTGGCGAAGTCGCCGGCGTGGTGGAGAGCGTGAAGGCCGCAGCCGATCTCTTCATGCCGGTGCAAGGCGAGGTCGTCGAGGTCAATGAGGCGCTGCGCGCCGACCCTGCGCTGGCGAACAAGGATCCGATGGGCAACGGCTGGTTCTTCAAGGTGCATGTGACGCACATGGAACAGTTCGACGAACTGATGGACCCACCCGGCTACGACAAGCTGCTCAAGTCACTCTCCTGACCCTCGAATCCCGAACTGCCCAGACCTGCCTTTGCCATGTTGAAGTCAACCCTCAAGCCGCTCGGTGAACTCGAGAACCCCGGCGAGTTCGCCGCCCGCCACATCGGTCCCTGGGACGACGATGAGCGGCACATGCTCAGCGCCATCGGCGCGGCGTCGCGGCGCGCGCTCATCGAGACCGTCGTGCCGCGCAGCATTGCGCGCAGCAAACCGATGGACCTGCCGGCGCCGCTCACCGAGGCCGCCGCGCTGGCGGAGTTGAAGCACCTGGCCTCGAAGAACAAGGTCTTGAAGAGCTTCATCGGCCAGGGTTACCACGGCACGCACACGCCGGGTGTCATCCAGCGCAACATCCTCGAGAACCCGGCCTGGTACACGGCCTACACGCCCTACCAGGCCGAGATCAGCCAGGGGCGGTTGGAGGCCCTCATCAACTTCCAGCAGATGGTGTGCGACTTGACGGGCATGGCCATCGCCAACGCCAGCATGCTCGACGAGGCCACCGCCGCGGCTGAGGCGATGACGCTCGCCAGGCGCAGCGTCAGGAGCGCCAGCGACACGGTCATCGTCGCCGACGACTGCCACCCGCAGACGATCGAGGTCATCCGCACACGTGCCGCGCCACTGGGCCTGAAGGTACTTGTGGGCTTCGCGCCGCAGCTGATGCAAGAACACGACTACTTCGCGGTCATCGCGCAGTACCCGAGCACCAGCGGCATGATCCACGACATGGCGCCCTACGCGGAGATGGCGCACGCGCAGCAGGCGGCCTTCATCGTCGCGGCCGATCCGCTGGCGCTGGCGCTGCTCAAACCACCGGGAGAATGGGGTGCCGACATCGTGGTGGGCACCACGCAGCGCTTCGGCGTGCCCATGGCCTGCGGCGGCCCGCACGCGGCCTACATGGCCTGCCGCGACGAGTGGAAGCGCAGCCTGCCCGGCCGCCTGGTGGGCGTCAGCGTCGACGCGCATGGCGCGCCGGCCTACCGGCTGGCGCTGCAAACACGCGAGCAGCACATCCGGCGCGAGAAGGCCACGAGCAATATCTGCACCGCGCAGGTGCTGCTGGCGGTGATGGCGAGCATGTACGCCGTCTACCACGGGCCCGAAGGCTTGAAGCGCATCGCGCGGCGGGTCGCGAGCTACACCGCCATCCTGAGCGCGGGGCTGCAGGCGATGGGGCTGAAGGTGGTGACGCCTGCGGCCTTCGACACCCTCGCGGTGGAGACCGGCGGGCGCACGCGGGCCATCGCCAACGCGGCCGTGAAGGGCGGCGCGAACCTGCGCCACCTGTCCGACCAGCACCTGGCGATCACCCTGGACGAAACCACCACACGTGAGGACATCGCCGCGCTGTGGCGCTGGTTCGCGCCGAAGGCGACGAAGAAGTTGCCGCAAGTGGCCGACCACGAAAAGGGCATCGAGCCGCTGATCCCGCATGAGTTGCGCCGCACCAGCGCCTTCCTCACCCACCCGGTGTTCAACAGCCACCACAGCGAGACCGAGATGCTGCGCTACATCCGCAGCCTGTCGGACAAGGACCTCGCACTCGACCGCAGCATGATCCCGCTCGGCTCGTGCACGATGAAGTTGAATGCCACGAGCGAGATGATCCCTGTCACCTGGCCCGAGTTCGGGCAGGTGCACCCCTACGCGCCGCACGATCAACTGGCGGGCTACTGGGAGCTCAACGACCAGCTCTGCGCGTGGCTCAGCCAGGCCACGGGTTATGCCGGCGTGAGCTTGCAGCCCAATGCCGGCAGCCAGGGCGAATATGCCGGCCTGCTCGTCATCAAGGCCTGGCACGAATCGCGTGGTGAGGGGCACCGCAATATCTGCCTCATCCCGGAGTCCGCCCACGGCACCAACCCGGCGAGCGCGCAGATGGTGGGCATGCAGGTCGTCGTGACCAAGTGCGATGCGATGGGCAACGTCGATCTTGACGACCTCAAAGCCAAGTGCGAGCAGCACAGCACCAAACTTGCCTGCGTGATGATCACCTACCCCAGCACCCATGGCGTGTTCGAGGCGCGGGTGAAGGAACTGTGCGAGCTCGTGCATCGCCACGGCGGCCGCGTGTACGTGGACGGCGCGAACATGAACGCCCTCGTCGGCGTGGCCGCGCCGGGCGAGTTCGGCGGCGATGTCAGCCACCTCAATCTGCACAAGACCTTCTGCATACCGCATGGCGGCGGCGGCCCGGGCGTCGGGCCGGTGGCGGTGGTGGCCGACCTCGTGCCCTTCCTTCCCGGCCACGAGACCGCCGGTGTCGGCGCAGGGCAGTCCGTGGGCGCCGAGTCCCGCGAGTCGCGGCGCGTCGGCGCCGTGAGCGCTGCCCCCTTGGGCAACGCCGGCGTGCTGCCCATCAGCTGGATGTACTGCCGCATGATGGGCGCAGAGGCGCTGAAGGCCGCCACCGAGGTGGCCATGTTGAGCGCCAACTACATCGCCGCGCGCCTGCACGAACACTTCCCCGTGTTGTACAGCGGCGGACATGCGGGCTTGAAAGGCGGCGGCGTCGCGCATGAGTGCATCCTCGACCTGCGCGGCCTGGCCAAGACCAGCGGCATTGGCGCCGAGGACGTGGCCAAGCGCCTCATCGACTACGGCTTCCACGCACCCACGCTCAGCTTCCCGGTGGCCGGCACCCTGATGGTGGAGCCCACCGAGAGCGAACCGCGCATCGAGCTCGACCGCTTCTGCGACGCGATGATCGCCATCCGCGGCGAGATTGCCAACGTGGAAAACGGCGTCTGGCCCAAGGACGATAACCCGTTGAAGAACGCTCCGCATACTGTGGAGTCGCTGATGAAGACCGATTGGCCGCACGCCTATGCGCGCGAGGAAGCAGCCTTTCCAGTGAAGAGCCTCAGGCGCCAGAAGTACTGGTCGCCCGTGGGTCGCGTCGACAACGTGCATGGCGACCGCAACCTCTTCTGCGCCTGCGTGCCGATGAGCGCATACGAGGGCTGAAATCGGGCGAGCGGGCCGCCTGTCCGGCCTGGGCCGACTTTCGCCCGCAGCACTGGCTGGGCACTGGCGGCGCCCCCCTCCGACACCGCACCAGGCGCACCGCAACCGCGGTTTGCACAGCCATGGCGGCTGTGATTTGGCGGGGCAACACGCGTCAGCTCTGGCGAGTGACGCCGGGCTGGTCGTGATCCTATGCCGGGGGTCACTCGTCCCCTTGATCTGATGCTCCCCCGATGCAGCGTCGGGGGTGACGTGGCGGCCTCTCCGGAGCCCGATCCATGTTCAAGCGTATCCCGCATGCCGCCGCCGTGGTGGCATCTCGCGTCACCACCGCGTGGCTGCTGATGGCTCTGGTGAGCAGTGCCCTTCTGACGAGCTGCGGTGGCGATGAAGACCCACCAAACACGGCTTCTGTGCAAGGTGGTGACGGCGCGGCCATGACCTCGGCGAGCACAGCGCCCGCGCAGCCAGGCTCAACGTCTTCGTCCCCCGCTGCGGCGCCAGAGGTGCCCTCGCCTGCCGCTGCGCCCGAAACACCGCCGACACCCGCGCCGTCACCGGCTACAGCTCCCTCGGCTCCCCCGTCACCTGCACCATCGCCTGCACCATCACCGGCACCCGCACCCGTTCCTCCACCAGCACCAGCACCAGCGCCCGCCCCGCCTGTGCGGAACGCCACACCCACCACAATCGCCGCGCATACAGGGTTCGCACAGACCGGTTACGTCAACGCGCCGGTCGGTGAGGCACCAGCCGTGCGCGTGAAGGCACGCGATGGCGCTGGCGTCGAAGGCGTGTCGGTCACCTTCAGCGTGCTCTCGGGTGGCGGCAGCGTCACCGGGTCCACTCGCACCACCGATGCCAACGGCGTCGCGGCGGTGGGTGGATGGTCGCTGGGCCTCAGCGTGGGCGAGCAGAAACTGGTCACTCGCACCCCCGGTCTGCCGGAGGTGACCTTTGCAGCCGTCGCCCTGGCGCCACCGGGCAGCGGTACGCTGGCGCGCGCTGCGGGCGCCGACGACCAGACCGCCGAAGCCGGCGCCTCGGTGCCGAACGCCCCAGCGCTGCGCGTGATTCGCGTCGACGGCGTGCCGCAGGCAGGCGTGCCGGTGAACTTCGCGGTCACTTCAGGGGGCGGCACACTGCAGCAGCCGAGCGCCATCACGGATGCCGATGGTCAGGCCAGCACCGGCCGCTGGGCCCTCGGCCCATTGCTGGGCAAGCAGACCGTGACGGCCAGCGTCCAGGGTTACGCCCCTGTGAGCTTCACCGCCAACGCCTTCGGAACCGGGGCGCCGAGCTTCACCCGCAGCGTGTGGCACCGCGGTCTCGTGCAACCTTGGGACATCGCCTTCGCACCCGACGGCGTGGTGCTTTATACGGAACGCGCGCATGGGCTGTCGGTGCGCACGGCCGGCGCCGCGCCGCGCCTGCTGTTCAGCCCGGCCGATCTCGTGCAGCAAGACCAAAGCGGCATGCTCGGCATTGCGCTGGACCCGCAGTTCGCCAGCAACCGCACGCTCTACGTCTACATGGCCAGCAGCCTTGCCGGCGCCACCGACAACCGCATCGTGCGCTTCGTCGTCAACGCCGAC
>JANNRI010000095.1:0-14805 GCA_031401195.1 Burkholderiales bacterium | reverse complement strand
TTCGGGGGGGATTCATTTATCGCTTGAGCCGCGGGTTGACCTGGTCGCGGATCTGGTCGCCCACCAGGTTGATGGCCACGACGAGGATGATGAGCGCGACACCCGGGTAGATCGAGATCCAGTAGCGCCCGGAGAGCAGGTACTGGAAGCCGTTGGCGATGAGCATGCCGAGCGACGGCTCCGTCACCGGCAGCCCGAGGCCGAGGAAGGAGAGCGTCGCCTCCAGCGCGATCGAATTGGCGATCTGCACCGTGGCCACCACGATGAGCGGCGGCAGGCAGTTGGGCAGGATGTGGCGGAAGATGACGCGCATCACCGGCAGCGGCGTCGACAGCGCGGCCTCGACGTATTCCTTGGCCCGTTCGGCACTCGCCGCGCCATGCGCGGTGCGTGCGAAGTAGGCGTATTGCGCGGTCACCAGCGCTATCGTGAGCGGCAGTTTGCCCTGCCCGAGCACGGCCGAGAGCACGAGTGCGAGCAGGATGGCCGGGAACGAGAGCTGCAGGTCGACGAAGCGCATGATGAACATCTCGGTGCGCCCGCCGGCAAACGCTGCGGTGGCGCCGAGCGTGGCGCCGAGTGCAAAGGCCACGGTGCCCGCCATGACGCCGATCTGCACCGAGATGCGCAGGCCGTAGAGGATGGCCGAGAGCAGGTCGCGGCCCTGCGCGTCGGTGCCCAGCCAATGCACGATGCCGGCGTTGCTCACATAGCCGGGCGGGCGGCGCGCATCGGCCAGCACCAGCTTGCCGATGTCGAATGGGTCTTGCGGCGCGAGCCACGGCGCGAGCAGCGCCGCCAGCGCCACCACGACCACCACGGCGAGTGCGGCCACCGCGACATGGTTGTCGCGGAACTCGCGCCAGAACTGCGCCGCGGGTGACTCGATCGCCGCGCTCACGTGGGCTCCCAACGGCCTGCGGCCCGTCCCGCCAGGCGGGGCTTCGCCCTCGGCGCCCTCGCGAAACCCTCGGCCCTCATCGCCCCGCCCTGCGCAGCCGCGGGTCGAGCAGCGCGTACACCAGGTCCACCGCCAGGTTGATGAGCATGAACAGCAGCGCCACCAGCATCAGGTAGGCCACCATCACCGGCCGATCCAGCGACTGGATCGAATCGATGATGAGCTTGCCCACGCCGGGCCAAGAAAATATCGTCTCCGTGACCACGGCAAAGGCGAGCGTGGAGCCGAACTCGAGCCCGAACACCGTGACGATGGGGATCGAGATCAACCGCAGCACATGCCGGCGCAGGATGGTGCCTTCGCTCTGGCCGCTGGCGCGCGCGAACTTGACCATGTCGGTCATCATCACCTCGCGCGTGCCCGAGCGCGCGAGGCGCATCATCAGCGCCATCTTGAACAGCGACAGGTTCAGCGCTGGCAGCAGCAGGTGCTTCAGGCCCTCGGCAGTGACGAAGCTGAAGGGCACGCCGAACAGCGCCACCGTGGCACCGCGGTCGCCCGCCGGCAGCCAGCCCAGCCATACCGCGAAGACGAGGATCAGCACGAGGCCGATCCAGAACGTCGGCACCGAAAAACCCAGCACCGACACGCCCATCGCGATACGCGCCAGCGGATGCTCGGGCTTGTAGCCGGCGAACATGCCCAGAGGCACGCCGATCAACGTGGCGCCGATCACCGCCGCCAGCGCCAGCTCCAGCGTCGCCGGCAGGCGCGAGAGGATGAGGTCCAGCACCGGCATGTTGAAGACGAAGCTGCGGCCGAAGTCGCCCTGCAGCAGGCGGCCGAGGAAGGCCGCGTATTGCTTCCACAGCGGCTGGTCGAGGCCATAGCGCGCGATGGTGTCCAGGCGGATCTGCTGCGTCGCATCGGGCGAGATCAGCACGTCGATGGGGTTGCCGATCGCGAACACGCCAGCGAAGACGAGCATCGAGATGGCGAGCATCACCACCACCGCCTGCAGCAGGCGCTGGATCAGGAAGCCGAACATGCCGCGCCTGCGTGTGCTTCGTCGTCAGCCGCGTCCAGGACCGGCTCGGTGGGCTCGGGGCCCACGCTCAAGGCCAGCCCTTCTCGATGACCTCGCGCGTCTCCTCCACCGCCACCGCCCACAGCGCCGTCATGTCCTCGTCGCTGCGCTGGTAGCGGCCGTGGTAGTTGCCGTCGCCGATCAACTCGCGCACCTCCGCGGCGTTGGAGACGGCCAGGCGCTGCATGTCCACCAGCGGCTTCACGCCCGCGGGCATGGCTACGCCGGGCAGGCGTGTCCAGGGGAAGTTCTCCATCCAGCTCGCGTGCGAGGCCTCGGGGTCGATGGCCTGGGTCTTGGCCCAGGTGCGCGGCGCGCTCCACCAGTTGTGCAGCTTCACGCGCACGTCGCCGCGCTTGACGATCCACTCCTTGATGAAGCCCAGCACCGGCGAATTGCCGCCGTGCCCGTTGACCACCACGATGCGGCGGAAGCCGCTGCGGTGCAGGCTCTCGAGCAGGTCTTCGAAGAGCGCGATGTAGGTCGCGAGGCGCAGCGATACCGTGCCCGGGAAGTCGCTGAAGTAGGGCGTGGTGCCGAAAGGCAGCGCAGGGTAGACCGGCACGCCCAGCGGCTCGGCCGCATCCACCGCCACCTTCTCGGCCAGGATCATGTCGACGCACAGGCTCAAGTAGGCATGCTGCTCGACGCTGCCGATGGGCAGCACGCAGCGGTCGTCGCGCGCCACCTGCTCCTGCACCTGCATCCAGTTCATCTGGGCGATGCGCATCGCGGGCTTCCCTCCTGTTGTTCGGGCCCTCACCAGCGCCACCCGGGTTTGACGTAACTTGACCGGGGGTGGCGAATGCAGTGTAGTTCCTCGATTCCGCCCTCGTCTGTTCTGCCCTCGTCTCTTCCATGCATCAAGGAGCCCTGATGATCTCGCTACGACATACCGCGCGCGGCTTCACGTTTAGGACGGCCGCGCGCGGCCTCACGTTTAGGACGGCCGCCCGCGGCCTCGTGCTGGCCGGCCTGTTCGGCGGCGCGCTCGCCATCGCTGCAGGCGGCGCACTCGCACAGACCCTCACCATCGGTGTGCGCGCCGGCCCCGAGTCGATCGACCCGCACTTCACCGCCACCGGCACGCACGCCGAGGCGTTGAAGCATGTCTTCGACACGCTCGTGTGGAGCGGCGACGGCCTCGAACTCGAACCCCGTCTCGCGGAGAGCTGGCGCGCGGTGAACCCCACCACCTGGGAGTTCAAGCTGCGCCGCAACGTCAAGTTCCACGACGGCTCGCCCTTCACCGCCGAGGACGTGGCGTTCTCGATCAAGCGCATCCCGGTCGTCGCGGGCCCGAACCCGACCACGATCTATGTGCGCCGCGTGAAGGACACGCGCATCGTCGACCCGCTCACGATCCAGGTCATCACCGACGGCGCTGCGCCCAACCTTCCCAACGATTTCATCCGCCTGTTCATCGTCTCGGCCAAGGCCGCCGCGGGGCTGACGAAGGAAAGCGCCAACGAGGCCTTCAACAGCGGCCGCGCCGCCGTCGGCACCGGGCCCTACAAGTTCGTCTCGTGGACACCGAAGGACCAGCTGGTGCTCGAGCGCTTCGACGACTTCTGGGGCCCCAAGGAACCCTGGGCGCGCCACGTGCGCAAGGAGATCCCCAACGACGCCGCGCGCGTGGCCCAGCTCAAGGCCGGGCAGGTGGACCTGATCGTGCGCGCACCCGCCTCCGACGTGCCCACGCTGGAGCGCGACGCCAAGCTCACGGTGGTCAAGCAGGCCACGGTCTACGTCTTCAACCTCGAGCTGGATATGCGCGACAAGGCGCCGCAGGTGAGTGCGCGCGATGGTTCGCCGCTGCCGAAGAACCCGATGCAGGATGCGCGCGTGCGCGAGGCCATCGACCTCGCCATCGACCGCAAGGCGCTGGCCGAGATCGCAATGGAAGGCCTGGGCACGCCGGTGAACCAGCTCGTCACACCCAGCATCTTCGGCTACAGCCCGAAGGTGGTGGCGCCGCGCTTCGACCCCGCGCGCGCCAAGGCGCTGCTGGCCGAGGCCGGCTACCCCAACGGCTTCAAGGTCACGCTCAGCTTCACGAGCGACCGCCTGCCCGGCGACCGCCAGGTCGGCACCTCGATGGCGCAGATGCTGGCCGCGGCGGGCATCGACGCGGTGGCCAACGCGCAGCCCGCGGCGGTGTTCTTCCCGGCACGCACGCGCGGCGAGTTCTCGCTTGCCATGTCGGGCTGGGGCACGCTCACCGGCGAGGCGCACTACACGCTGTCCTCCGTCGTGCACAGCAACGACAAGGAACGGCGCTTCGGCGCCTTCAACATACTCGGCTACGTGAGCCCGCAGATGGACAAGCTGCTGCAGGACGCGGCCATCGAGATGGACGAGGGCAAGCGCCGCTCGCTGCTGGAGCAGGCCAACGAACTGGTGGCGCGCGAGCGGCCGCGGCTGCCGCTGGTGGCCGTCTCCACCGCGTGGGCGATGCAGAAGAGCAAGGTCACCATCAAGCCGCGCGTGGACGAAGATACGCTGGCGATGAATATCCGCCCGGTGCGATGAGCAAGGCGGCGTGAACCCGGTCATCGCCCTGCACGGCGGCTGCGGCACGCCCGCGCCCGAGGCGCTGCCCGAGGCCGAGTGGGCCGAGATGCGCGAGCACCTCGCCGCTGCGCTCAGAAGCGGCTGGGCCGTCCTCGCGCGCGGCGGCAGCGCGCTCGATGCGGTGCAGGCCGCCGTGGTGGTGTTGGAGGACAGCCCGCACTTCAACGCCGGCCACGGCGCCGCGCTGTGCGAAGACGGCACGCACGAACTCGATGCCAGCCTGATGGACGGCGCCACGCTCGCCGCGGGCGCCGTGTGCGCCGTGCGGCGGCTGAAGAACCCGGTGCGCGCGGCACGGGTGGTGATGGAGCAAAGCGGCTGCGTGCTCATCACGGGGCCGGCGGCCGATGAGTTCGGGCGCCGCTGCGGGCTCGACATCGTCGACAACGGCCACTTCACGACGCCGCGGCGCGTGCTGGCGCTGGAGAAACTCAAGGCGGCCGGGTTACGCGGGCTGCTCACGCCAGCCGCGGGGCCGCCGGGCCAGGACGGGCCTGGCAGCGTCACCGAGGCCGACCGCCACGGCACCGTGGGCGCGGTGGCGCTCGACCGCCAGGGCCACCTCGCCGCCGCCACCTCCACCGGCGGCTTCAACAACAAGCCCGTGGGCCGCGTCGGCGACTCGCCCCTCATCGGCGCCGGCACCTATGCGCGCGACGGCGTCTGCGCGGTCTCGTGCACGGGCCAGGGCGAGGTCTTCATCCGGCATGTGGTGGCGCACGACATCGCCGCGCGCATGGCCTATGGCGGCGCCACGCTGGCCCAGGCCACCGACCATGTGATCTTCGGGTTGGTGAAGCCCTATGGCATCGGTGCCGGCCTGGTCGCGATCGATGCCGCGGGCCGCATCGTGGCGCCGTTCAACACGCCGGGCATGGCGCGCGGGTGGATCGACGCCGAGGGCGGGCTGTGTGTGGGCACGCACCGCGAGACGAGCCGGGTGGGTGCGGCATGAATGCCGACGTGCAGGTGGACGAACGCGATCCCATCCTGATCTGGGGTGCCGGCGCCATCGGCGGCACGCTCGGTGCCTACTGGGCGCGCGCCGGCGTGCCGGTGCTGATGGTCGACATCGTGGCCGAACATGCCACCGCCTGCCGCGGCACCGGCCTCGTCATCGAGGGACCGGTCGAGCAGTTCACGCAGATGGTGCCGGCCGTCACGCCCGATCAACTGGGCGAGCGCAAGCAGCGCTACTCGCGCGTCGTGCTCGCGGTCAAGGCCCATGCCACCGCCAACGCGCTCGACGCGCTGACGCCCCTCGTGGCCGAGGATGGCTTCGTGCTCTCGGCGCAGAACGGTTTGAACGAGCTGCTCATCGCCGAGCGCCTGGGCGCCGAGCGCACGATGGGCTGCTTCGTCAACTTCGGGGCCGACTGGCTGGGCCCCGGGCGCATCCTCTTCGGCAACCGTGCCGCGGTGGTGGTGGGCGAGATCGACGGCAGCATCCGGCCGCGCACGCGCCAGATGCACGCGCTGCTGCAGATTTTCGAGCCGCAGGCCGTGCTCACCGACAACATCTGGGGTTATCTCTGGGGCAAGCTCGCCTACGGCGCGATGCTATTCGCCACCGCGTTGACGGCCGATTCGATGGCCGATAACTTTGCCGACCCGCGCCGCTTCGTCGTCTTCGACCGCCTGGCGCGCGAGGTGATGGCGGTGGCCGCGGCGCGCGGCGTCAGGCCCGTGGGCTTCAACGGCTTCGACCCCGCCGCCTTCGCGCTGACCGCAGGTGAGGCCGGGGCGCGGGCCAGCATCGCCGCGCTGGCCGAATTCAACCGCCACACGGCCAAGACGCACTCCGGCATCTACCGCGACCTCGCGGTGCGCAAGCGCCGCACCGAGGTGCATGCGCAGATCGGCATCATCGCCAAGCTCGGCGCCGAGGTGGGCGTGGCGACGCCGGCGCTCACGCGGCTGGTCGGGCTGATCGGCGAGATCGAGGAAGGCCGGCGCGTGCTCGCGTACGAGAACATGCAGGCGCTTATCGACACGTGCAGCGACACCGGTAGCGCCATGGCCGGCAATCCCGGCGGCTCGGCGGCGCCTGCCGCCCCGGGCCGCGCCTGATGCAGCTCGACTTCACCGGCCGTGTGGCCCTCGTCACCGGCGCCGCGCAGGGCATCGGCCAGGCCATCGCACTGGCTCTCGCGCAGGCCGGCGCGCGCGTACACGTGGCCGACCGCGACGACGCCGGCGTGCGGCGCTTCGCGGCAACCCGGGGCCTGCCTGTCCAGGTTTTCGATGTCGCCGACCGCGACGCCGCGCACGAGGCCGTGGCGCAGGTGCATCGCGACGCCGGTCAGCTCGACATCCTCGTCGGCGCCGCGGGCGGCGTGTGCGGCCAGTCGGGCCGGCCCATCGACGAGGTCGAGCCCGAGCAGTGGCACGCCATCTTCCGCGCCAATGTCGACGGCGCCTTCTGGCTCGCCCAGGCCGCGGCCGCACCGATGCGCGCGGCGGGCTACGGCCGCATCGTGCACATCGCCTCGGGCGCGGGCTTGCGGCCCAGCCTCACCGGCATCCAGGCCTATACCTCCGCCAAACATGCGCTGGTGGGCCTGACGAAGCAGCTCGCACAAGACCTGGGGCCGCACGGCATCACCTGCAACGCCGTGGCGCCCGGCTTCGTGCGCAGCAACCCCAGCACCGAACGGCAATGGTTGGCCTACGGGCCCGAAGGTCAGCGGCGCCTCGTCGAGGGCATCCACACCCGGCGCCTGGGCGATGCCACCGACATCGCCTATGCCGTGCTGTGCCTGGCGAGCGAGCGGGCCGGGTGGATCACCGGACAGGTGTTGTCGGTGGACGGCGGCCGCGCATAGCGGCGCGCGCGCGATGCGGCCGGCCGGCCGGCCTCGCGTACTACGATCGGCCCGGGCCAATGGGGCCCACGCACTCCAACGCTCGTCATCGCCGAATACCCGATCCCCGTGCCCAGCCACCTCTTCGAGGCGCAGTTCGCGCGGCACCTCCATGCCGGATGAGAACCAGATCATCGTGCCGCCCTCGTTCGTGGCGCTGTTCGTGCCGCCGGGCCGCATCAAACCCACGCAGCCGCGCGCGGTGATCGCCGAACGCTACGAACTCTGCGAAGACCTTGCCCAGATGCTCATCGAGCACGCGCAGGCGGTGCACTTCGACACCGGCGTGGACGAGGCCGAAGTGCTGCGGCGCGTGCAGCTCGGGCTCGTGGTGCCGCAGGGCGTGGTGGACGAAGCGGAGGCGCACTGGGTCATGCGACGGCTCGCAGAGCTGCTTGGGTGGCCGGATCCCGGCGCTGCATGACAGCGGCATCGGGCAGCCATGAAGCGCAAGCGGGTCTTCTCGGCCCAGGCCCTTGCCACGCTGGGCGTGGTCAGGCCATCACGCGCGCAGCCACCTCGTCGAGCTCGAGCGCCCAACGCTGCTTGTCTGCCACGGGCACGAAACTGGCCTCGAAGCTGTTGCGCGCCAGCGTGAGCGCATGCGCCGAGGTGAGTTGCGGCAGCGCAGCGAAGGTCTGCACGAAGTTCTGATTGATGTAGCCGCCGAAGTAGGCCGGGTCGTCGCTGTTCACGGTGACGCACAGGCCCGCCGCCAGGAGCGCGGGCAGGCTGTGGTCTTCCAAACGCTCGAAGACGCACAGCCTGACGTTGGACAGCGGGCACACAGTCAGCGGCACGCGCTCATACGCCAAGCGCGACACCAGGGCCGGGTCTTCGAGGCAACGCACGCCATGGTCGATGCGCTGCACTTGCAACTCGTCCAGCGCGCTGCGGATATACGCCGGCGGCCCTTCCTCGCCGGCGTGCGCCACCACGTGCAGGCCGAGCTCGCGGCAGCGGGCGAACACACGCGCGAATTTTTCCGGCGGGTGGCCACGCTCGGAACTGTCCAGCCCCACGCCGATGAAATGCTTGCGATGCGGCAGCGCCGCCTCCAACGCAGTGAAGGCGGCTTCCTCGCTCAGGTGGCGAAGGAAGCACAGGATGAGGCTCGCGCTCAGGCCGAACTCAGCGTGCGCGCGGCGGCAGGCATGCTCCAGGCCCTCGATCACGGCCTCGATGGGCACGCCGCGCGAGGTGTGCGTCTGCGGGTCGAAGAAGATCTCGGCATGCACCACGTTGTCGGCCGCCGCGCGCTGGAAGTAGGCGAAGGCCATGTCGAAGAAATCCTCGGCCTTCAAGAGCACGCTGGCACCGGCGTAGTAGATGTCGAGAAAGCTCTGCAGGTCGGTGAAGGCGTAGGCGCGGCGCAGCGCCTCCACGCCGCTATAGGGCAGCCGGATGCCGTTGCGCTGCGCGAGGCGGAAGATCATCTCGGGCTCGAGCGAGCCCTCGATGTGCATGTGCAGCTCGGCCTTGGGCATCTGCCTGAGCAATGTCTCGAGCCTGGCGTCCATCGCGTTGCCCCAGTTGCCTTCGATTCGGTGACCCGTCACTTCGGCGCGAAGTCGCCGCCCCAGGCCACCGCCACGCGGGCGAGGTCGAAGTGGCGGCGCCACGCGGCGTTGACCTCGGCCAGCGTGACGGCGGCGATGCGCTCGTCGACCTGCTGCACAAAAGCGAAGCGCCGCGAGAGATCGAGGTTGCGCGCCGACTGCGCAGCCACCACATCGTCCTGCGCGCGCGCGAGGCGCCGGAAGTTGAGCAGCGCCGACCTCGCCTCGTCGAGCTCGGTGGGCGTGAAGCCCTCGCGCGTAGCACGTTGCAGCTCCTCGCGCCAGGCGGCTTCGACCTTGGGCCGGTTCTGCGGCGCGAAGATGGCGCTCGACTCCCAGCGCGAATTGGGCTCGTGCGCGCTCCACGACACGCCGCTGCTCACGTCGTAGCTCAGGCCCTCCTTCTCGCGGATGCGCGTCCACAGCCGCGACGAGCCGCTCTGGCCGACGATGTAATTGGCGAGCATGAAGGGCACGTAGTCGGCATGCGTGTCGGTCAGCGGCAGCGGCAGGTGCGCGAGCAGGGTGGCGTTCTGCTTGTCGGGCGTGTGGAGCGTCAGCCGCTCGGGCTTCAGCGCCACCAGCGGCCGCGGCACGCGCTTGTAAAGAAGAGGGCCGGCGGTGGGCTGGCGCCAGTCGCCGAAGGCGGCTTGCAGCGCGCGTGTCACGGCCGGCACGTCGATGTCGCCGACGGCGGCGAACTCGGCGCGCTGCGCACTCAAGTAGCGGCGGTGGAAGTCGCTCACCTGCGCCAGGGTCAGTCCCTTGATTCGCGCCTCGAGCTCGTCGAAGGTGGCGGCATAGCGCCAGTCGTTGGCAGGGTACGGGTTGGCCAGGCGCGCCAGGGCATTGGCCACCACGGCCTCGGGCTCCTTGCGCTGGTCTTCGAGGGCCGCCAGCCAGCTGCGGCGCACCTCCTCCAGGGCAGGCTCGGCGAAAGCGGGCTGGCGCAGCAGCTTGCCTATGAGCTCGATCGTCGCCGGCAGGTGCTCGCGCACGGTGTGCACCGAGACGGCCAGCCCCTGCTCGTCGGTGCCCCAGCTGACATCGGCGCGCAACTGGTCGAAGCGGTCGGCGATCTGCTGGCGGGTGAGGCCCGCACCACCCTTGTCCAGCAGCTTGGCCATCAAGTGGTCGGCCGAGCGGCGGCCGGCCAGCGAGGTCTCGTCGCCGTAGCGCAGCACGAGCTCCGCCTGCACCGCGCGCCCGCGCGTGCCCTTGGGCAGCAGCGAGACTTTCATCCCGCTCGCCAGCGCTGCGAGCTGCGTGCGGCGGTCCAGGTTCGTCGGCGTGGCATCGAAGGCTTCGGCCAGCGCGACATTGGGGTCGCCCTTGTAGTCCTTCACGAGTGCGGCCACGTCGATGCGCGCCGGGGTGGGCGCGCGCTGCGGCTCGGTCACTGGGCGGTACAGCGCGACGGTGCGGTTGTCCGCACGCAATCGCTCGCGCGCCACGCGGTGGACGTCGGCCAGGGTCACGCGCCTGACCTGGTCGCGGCCGAGGAAGTAGAGCCGCCAGTCGCCGAGCGCGATGGCTTCGGAAAGCTGCACACCGATGACCTCGGGGTCGGAGAAGCCCTTCTCCCAGCCGTTGATCCACTGCACGCGCGCGCGCTCCAACTCCTCGGTGGTGATGGGCTCGGGGCCGGCGGCGCCATCGAGCACCTTCGTCATCTCGGCACGCACGCGGTCAAGGTCCTGCCCCGGGCCGAGCTGCACGCCCACGAAGAATGGGCTGGGCTCGGCCAATGCCAGCGACTCGCCGAACGCGCCGGCCGCGAGTTGCGTCTCGACCAGACGCTTGTGCAGGCGGCCGCCAGGCGTATCACCCAGTACCTGGGTCAAGAGCGACGCCGCCGCAAAGTCAGGGTGCGCCCCGGGCGTGGCGTGGTGCGCCATGTAGATCAGCGGCGTGCCGCCGACGCGGCGCACGGTGATCTGGCGTTCGCCATCCTGCGCCGGGTCGAGCGTGTAGGTGGGCGCGAGGGTGCGCGTGGGCCGCGGGATCTTGCCGAAGCTCTCCGCCACCAGGCCCAGCACGCGCGCGGGGTCGAAGCGGCCCGCGACGATGACCGTGGCGTTGTCCGGCTGGTAGTACTGGCGGTAGAAGGCTTGCAGGCGCGGAATGTCGACGTTCTCGACGTCGGCGCGCGCGCCGATGGTGTCCTTGCCGTAGTTGTGCCAGTCGTACATCGCCGAGAGCGTGCGCTGGAACAGGATGCGGCCGGGGTTGTTCTCGCCCATCTCCATCTCGTTGCGCACCACGGTCATCTCGGTGGCGAGGTCCTCCTTGGCGATGAGGCTGTTCACCAGCGCGTCGCCCAGCCAGCCGATGTACCAGCGCAGGTTGGCCTCGTTCTCGGTGAAGCTGGAGAAGTAGTTGGTGCGGTCCAGCCACGTGGTGCCGTTGGCGCGCAGGCCGCGCTTGGTGAACTCGCCCCACACATTGCGCGTGGTCGGTGTGCCCTTGAAGAGCAGGTGTTCCAGCAGGTGCGCCATGCCGGTCTCGCCGTAGTTCTCGTGACGAGAACCGACACGCACCGTGAGATTGACGGTGGTGCTGGGCTTGGAGTTGTCGGGCACCAGCAGCACTTGCAGGCCGTTGGCGAGCCGGTATTCGGTGATGCCCTCGACCAACGCGCCCTGCGTGACGCCCGATGGCAGGGCGGGCGTGCTGACCGATTGCGCATGCGCCACCGCCGCCAGCAGCGCAATCGAGCACAGGAACAAGGGAATCGATCGGCGCATGGGGGTCCTCGGCTAGGGGCGGCCTCAGTGTATCGGCGCATTCGAGCGCATTCGAGCGCACACGGGCGTACGAGAGAGTACGCGGGAGTACGCGGACGACCTGGGCCGTGCGGCCTAGAACACGCGGGCTCCTGCGGCGCCACCCACCGGGCCGCTCACGCCCCGTGTCCGGGGTGCGCTCGAGGCGGACACCTCCGCGCCGTAGCGGCGCAGGCACTCGAGATCGAGCACGCGCACGCCGCCATACTCCACGCGGATCACGCCCGCACCGTGCAACGCCTGCAGCGCCTCGTTGACACGCTGGCGCGACAGCCCGACCAGGTAGCCCAGCTCCTGCTGCGTGATGCGCAGCAGCTCACCCACGCCCGGGTACAGCACCGGATGAAAGAGCGCGGCGAGGCTGCGCGCCACACGCTGGTCGGGGTCGTTCAGGCGGTCGATCTCGCGTGCGGCGATGAACTGCCCGAGGCGCTCGTTCAACTGCATCATCACGTAGCGGTTGAATCCGATGCTGCGGTCGAGCAGCCAGTGGAACGTGGCGGCGCTGATCCCGGCCACGGTGCTCTTGCGCAGCGCCTGGATGTTGTAGCGGTAGGGCTCGTTCTTCAGCACCGTGCCCTCGCCGAACCAGCCGCCCGGCGGCACGCCGGTGAAGGTGATGGGCACGCCGAGCGCGGAGTCGTTGCTCATCTTCAACAAGCCATCGACGACGCCGAACCAATAGGTCACGGGGCGGCCGACGCGGCACACCAGCTCGCCGGGCGCGATCTGCACCACGCGCATGTCGGCCCGCACACGCTGCAGCTCGACGGGATCGAGGCGGCCCAGCCAGGGCACGGTGGCGAGTTCCGCCTCGCCGGCCGGGCGGGAGCGGGCCAGCGCGACCGCAGAAGCACGCGTTGCTGACGGGAAACCAACTCGGGCCATCGGTGGAACGCCTGTCAGTGGTAACCCTTGCATTGTCGGCGTACCGACAACTCGGCGTCAAAGATCGCTCTCACAATGCATGGCCCATTGCAGCGCCGCGATCGGTGCGGGGCCCATGGAGGACTATCTCGGTGCAGACCACTTTCCCGCGCCTGATGTTGGAGCACGCGGCCCAGCGGCCTGACGCTGCCGCATTGCGCGAAAAGGTCTTCGGCATCTGGCAAACCACCACCTGGAAGCAACTCACAGCCGAGGTGCGCGCCATCGCCTGCGGCCTGAGCGAAGCGGGCCTGAAACGCGATGACCATGTGGTGGTCGTCGGCGAGAATCGGCCGCGGTTGTACGCCTCGATGCTGGCTATCCAGTCGCTCGGCGCGGTGCCGGTGCCGCTGTACCAGGACGCAGCCGCCACCGAGTACGTGTTCCCGATGCACAACGCCGAAGTGCGTATGGCCATCGTCGAAGACCAGGAGCAGGTCGACAAGATGCTCGAGGTGCGCACGCTGCTCGCCGAGAAGGGGCAGCCGCTGGACCGCATCTGGTACGACGACGCGCGCGGCCTGCGCAAGTACGCCGAACCGGGGCTCGGCGCCCTCGATGCGCTGATCGAGTCGGGCCAGGCCTCGGACAGCGCGCACCCGGGCCTGTTCGACCGCCAGGTGGCCGCCGCGCAGCCCGGCGACGTGGCGGCCATGTTTTTCACCAGCGGCACCACCGGCAACCCCAAGGGCGTGGTGCACACGCACGCCACGCTGCTCGACCGCGCCGGCGCGGGTGCGCGCTTCGACAAGCTCACCGCCGCCGAAGAAGTGCTGGCCTACCTGCCGCCGGCCTGGATCGGCCAGAACATCTTCAGTTATGCGCAATGGCTGCATTGCGGCTACGTGGTGAACTGCCCCGAGTCGTCGGCCACGGTGATGATCGACCTGAAGGAGATCGGGCCCACCTACTACTTCGCGCCGCCGCGCATCTTCGAGGGGCTGCTCACGAGTGTGACCATCCGCATGGAGGATGCGAGCCGCATCAAGAAGGCGCTGTACGCGTACTTCATGAACGTGGCCCAGCGTGTCGGCCCCGCGCTGATGGACGGCCGGACGGTGACACCTGCCGACCGCTTCGCCTACCGCCTGGGCAACCTGTGCGTGTACGCACCGCTGCGCAATGCGCTCGGATTGAACCGGGTGCGCCTGGCCTACACCGCGGGCGAGGCCATCGGGCCCGACCTCTTCACCTTCTACCGCAGCATCGGCGTCAACCTGAAGCAGCTCTACGGCAGCACCGAGACCGCCGTGTTCGTGTGCCTGCAGCCCGACCACGAAGCCAGGGCCGACACCGTGGGCGTGCCCATCGAGGGCGTCGAAATCAAGGTGGCTGACAACGGCGAGATCCTCGTCAAGAGCGCGGGTCTGTTGAAGGAGTACTACAAGAACCCTGCCGCCACCGCCGAGGTGCTGACGCCCGACGGCTGGTACCACACCGGCGATGCCGGTTTCCTCGACGCGGGCGGGCACCTCAAGATCATCGACCGCGCCAAGGACGTGGGCCGCATCATGGGCGGGCCCAACGACGGCGCCATGTTCGCGCCCAAGTACGTGGAGAACAAGCTCAAGTTCTTCCCGTTCATCAAGGAGGCGGTGGCTTTCGGCGACAAGCGCGACCGTGTGTGCGCCTTCGTCAACATCGATTTCGACGCCGTGGGCAACTGGGCCGAGCGCCGCAACCTGCCCTACGCCGGCTACACCGACCTGGCCAGCAAGAAGGAGGTGCTCGATCTGGTGCGCGAGTGCGTGGAAAAGGTCAACACCGACCTCGCCGCCGACCACATGCTCGCGGGCAGCCAGATCAGCCGCTTCCTCGTGCTGCACAAGGAGCTCGACGCCGACGACGGCGAACTCACGCGCACGCGCAAGGTGCGGCGCGGCTACATCGGCGACAAGTACCAGGTGCTGCTGGATGCGCTGTATGGCGGCAAGACCGAGCAGTTCATCGAGACGGCCGTGAAATTCGAGGATGGCCGCAGCGGCAGCGTCAGCGCCACGCTACCGATAGTCGATGCGAAGCTCTTCCCGTCCATGAAGAAGGCGGCCTGACCATGGCCGCGCGCAAGATCGGCGAGGTCATCCTCGACGTCAAGAACATCAGCCTG
>JANNRI010000094.1:0-145477 GCA_031401195.1 Burkholderiales bacterium | reverse complement strand
GTGCTGCGCGACGAATGCCTTATCGTGAAGGTTGGCCTCGATGATGACGTGACACATGGCAAGCGCCATGGCGCCGTCGGTGCCCGGGCGGATGGGGATCCACTCGTCGGCCTTCTGCGCCGTCTCGGTGAAGGCAGGGTCGACCACCACCAGCCTGCAGCCGCGCTTCTTGGCTTCGATCAACGCGCGGCTCTCCCACAGCCCTTGGTTGGCGCCCAGCATGTTCATTCCCCACAGAATCACGTACCTCGAATTGGCGAAGTCGTGCATCGGGAAGACATGGCCGAACAGCGTGAGGCAGGCCGAGCGCCGGTCTTGTTCGCAGCCCGAGGTGTGGGCGTACATGTTGGGGCTGCCGTAGAGCTCGCCCAGCAGGTGGCGGTAGAACTGCGTATTGGGGTCGTGGTGGCAGGTCAGCGCCAGCGCCTCGGGGCCCCATTTCTCGCGGATGGCCTTGAGCTTGCCCGCGATGAATTCGAAGGCCTCATCCCAGCTCACGCGTTTGAAGGTGCCTGGCTGCCCCTTTGCATTGGTGCGCAGCATCGGGTACTTTAGGCGGTCGGGGTCGCACGAGACCCACCAGCTCGCCATGCCCTTGGCGCAGCGCGAGCCGATGTTGTTGGGCGCCTCGGGGTTGCCCTTCTGGTAGACGATCTTGCCGTCGCGGACGAAGACCTCGGTCGGACACTGCCAGGGGCAGGTGTAGCAGAAGCTCTTGATGACCTCGGCACCCTTGATGGCCGCGAGCCGCGCGCCCAGGCTTTCCGTCGTGGCACTCATGTGCGATGTCCTCCAACGAATAGGTAGTCCGCAGTAGACATGGGGCGCTCGGCAGGCCCCGCTACGGCGCTCTGACGGGCCGCCGGCGCGCCGCGCCTTCGGCCGAGGTGGTGTTCTTGCGCACCGGTCCGAGCAGGCGCTCGATCTCTTCGTAGTTCGGCGCGGCGGTTTTGGATGATTTCGCCAGGCCCTCGACCATCGCGCGCAGATGCATGGGTGTGGTGCCGCAGCAGCCGCCGATGATGCGTGCGCCGGCGTTGCGCGCCAGCCGCGCATAGTTGGCCATGACCTCGGGCGTGCCGTCGTAGCGCACCTTCATGTCGTCGCCCATCACGGGCAGGCCGCAGTTGCTCTTGGCGACGATCACGTCGCCCGGCTCGGCCCCTTGCGCCAGGCCCAGCACCGAATCGAGCAGCTGCGCCGGGCCGATGCCGCAGTTGGCGCCGAATGCCAACGGCCGCACCGGCAGCGACTTGGAGTTCTTCATCGCCTCGCTCGGACGCACACCCATCATCGTGCGCCCGCCGGTATCGAAAGTCATCGTCGCCACCACCGGCAGGCCGGCACGGTGCGCGCCGCGCACCGCCGCTTCGAGCTCGGAATCCGCGAACATCGTTTCGATCCATGCCACCTGCGCGCCGCCCTCGCGCAGCGCCTCGGCCTGCTCGTGGAAGGCCTCTTCGGCCTCGGCCGCGGTGCGCGGGCCGAGCGGCTCGAGCACATCGCCGGTGGGCCCCATGTCGCCGGCGACGATGACGGGGCTGCCGGCCTTGTCGGCGACGTCGCGCGCCAGCGCGGCCGCGGCGCGGTTCAGTTCGCCCACCCGACCTTGCAGCTTGTGCAGCGCAAAGCGGAAGCGATTGGCGCCGAAGGTGTTGGTGAGGATGATGTCGGAGCCGGCGTCGACGAAGCCCTGGTAGACCGAGCGCACGCTGTCGGGCTGCTCGACATTCCACAGCTCACCCGGCGCGCCGTTGGCCAGGCCCAGCAGGAACAGGTTGGTGCCCATCGCCCCGTCGGCGATGAGGTAGGCGCGATCGCGCAGCAGTTGGGTGATGGGGTCGTCTTGGGTGCTCATGGTGTGGGGCGGCCGCTCAGGGCGTCGCGGCCGTATCGTCGATGCGCACGAAGACACCTTCGTCGCGCTGCTCGACAGCATACGGCCGCACGCCTTGGTAGCCCTCACACAAACCGGTGGCGGGGTCGTAGGCACGTCCATGCCAGGCGCAGACGATCTTGCCCTCGTCGATCTGGCCCATCGAGAGCGAGGCGCCCGCATGGGGGCAACGGTCGTCCAGCGCGTGCAGCCGGCCGGCCATCTGCGCGATCACGAGCGCGCGGCCGGCGATCTTGATGCGCGCCAGTTCGCCCTCGGCCGGAACCTCTTGGCCGTCCACCTTGACCCAGACCGCGTCCGAATCCGTACCCATGTTTCGGCGGTTCAGACTTGTTGCGCCGGCACGTGAAGCACCAGCCCGTCGAGTACCTCGGTCACCTGCAGCTGGCAGGTGAGCCGGCTCGTACTTTTGGGCTCCCAGGCGAAATCGATCAGGCCCGATTCGGCCTCGGCCCGGGGTGCCAGGCGCGCGATCCAGGCCTCGTCGACATAACAGTGGCAGGTCGAGCACGAGCACTCGCCACCGCATTCGGCGCGAATGCCTTGCACCTGGTGGTCACGCGCCGCTTCCATCACCGTGCGGCCCACTTGTGCAGGCACCTGCTGCCGGCTGCCGTCGGGTTGCACGAAGGTCAAGGTCGGCATGTCGGGTGCGTCAGCCACCCGCCCAGGCAAAAGCCAGGTTGCAGGCGTGAAAATCGTTGTTGTCGTCGCCGCTGGCGCTTAGCACCGAGAAGCCCGGCGCGCCTGCGGCCCCGCCCGGGGCGGCGAGGGTGCGGTTGGTGATCCAGTGGTCGCCGTAGCGATGGCCGAAGAGGGCGTAGACCGGCCCGCCCTTGAGCCCGATGCCCTCGTCGGGCCCGAGGCGCGTGTTCATCGGGCGCGGCGTGGTCCAGTCGGCAATGACCAGCGCACCTGCGGCATCCAGCGAGTCGAGCACCAGCGCGCGCTGGATCCACCAGGCCCAGGATCGACCGACCATGCGCACCGGCGCATGCGGCAGCACGCACAGCACCGCATGCAGGTGCGCCCCTTCGAACTTGAACCGGGTCGCAAGCGCGGCATCCAGCGCCACCGCATGGGCCCCGTAAGCCGAGGCCTCGCCGCGCCGCGCCGCGTCCTTGAGCCGCTGCTGCCCGGCGGCATCCAGCAACACCGGTGCAGTCCAGGCGCGGTTCTTGAATTGGTCGCGATCGAATTCTGGAATCGGGAAGCGCTTGCTCATGGTCTCTCCTGCCGGCCAAGAGGCCGAGCATCAGGGCCGAACCAATCTAGCAGAGGCCCGGCGCGGGCCGAGCGGGGTTGACGATGACGATCCATGCGTCAAGCGCATGGCTGGTGTGCGCCTTGGTCCAGCCCATGCTCGTCTGACGGGCGGCCGGCACCCGGCTGCGCGTCGCCGGCTTGCACGCGGTACACCTTGGCGCGGCATGAGGCGCCGGGCTCGAAGCCATCGGTCCCAGACAACGCCTCGCAATGCATTTCGAGCAGGCCTCGCCGCGGCAGGTGCGCGCGCCCTGGGTCACCCACCAGCACCAGCGCACCATCAGCCGCCAGCGCGCGCAGATGGGCGTTCAGGCGAAGGGCAAGAAAGCGCTCGTACCAGAGGTCGGCCGCCAGCACCACCGGCCACCCATCGGCGCTCACGTCGAAGAGGTCGGCGCAGCGCACCTCGAATCTGGCCGCCACGCCGTTGGCCGCGGCGTTGAGTTCGGCAGCCGCGCAGGCGGTCGGGTCGAGGTCGATGGCCAGCACGCGCGCCGCGCCGGCCTTGGCGGCCGCCACGGCGCACAGGCCCGATCCGGCGCCGAGTTCGAGCACACACTGCTTGGCCACGAGTTCCGGGTGATCAAGCAGGTACCGGGCCAGCGCCAGTCCGCCCGGCCAGGGCCGCGCCCAGTACGGCGGCGCGCCGCGCCGTCCGGCCGCAGCCTCGTGTTCGGCCCAGGCCTGCTCGATGTCGGGCGCCACATACAGGCGGATCTCGCCCGCAGGCGGCACCGGGCGCAAGCGCGCGCTGCGCCGCACCCAGCGTTTGCGAACGGCCACGGCGTCCAACGCATGGCCGCGCCGCTCACCCGTGAGCGTCATCTCGCACCCCCGATGCCTGCGTGGGCACAGGCAATTGAGGCGTCAGCATGTCAGAGCCGGACGCAAATGCGCGCATGGCAGCCATGCAGCGGCAGCATGGTCGGCCACGTCGGATTTGAGGGTAACCCCCCTGCGGAAATGGCCAATCCCGCCCAACGATTGCGCTTGTCTTGACCCGTCCGGCGGCCGCGCAAGCACGCGAAATGCAAGCAGCCGCGGCCCGTGAACCCATCCGGAGACTCGATGCTCGGCCAGCAACTCGCCAGTGGCTTGGCAACCGGCAGCCTCTACGCGCTGACTGCCATCGCCGTCGTGGTCGTGTTTCGCAACACGCGCACCATCAACGTCGCGCAGGGTGATCTGTCGATGATGGCCGCCTTCGTCGCGGTGCTGCTGCTCAAGGCCGGCTTCACCTATGCCGCCACGTTGGCGCTGACGGTGGCCTTTGCCATCGTGCTGGGCGTGCTCATCGAGCGCGCCGTGATGCGGCCGATCGCCGACTCCGACTGGCTCACGCTGTTCACTGCCACACTGGGCGTCTACTACATCACCCATGGCGTGGCCGGCTGGATCTGGGGCCGCGATACCAAGGCCTTCCCGGTGCCCTTCGACTCGGTGCCGGTGAACGTGATGGGCACCATCGTCAGCGAGGGCCACCTCATCAACATGGGCTGGGCGGCGGCGATCGGCGTCGTTCTGTTCATCTTCTTCAAGTACACCAAGCAGGGCGTGGCGATGCGCGCCGTCACCGACGACCCCGAGACGGCGCGGCTGATGGGCATCCCGGTGCGCTTCATCGTGCTGCTGACCTGGGGCATGGCGGGTTTCCTGGGCGCGTTTGCCGGCGTGCTGCTGGCGCCCATCCTCTACGTCTCGCCGCAGATGATGGACGAGGTGCTGATCAAGGGTTACGTCGCAGCCGTGTTCGGCGGCCTCTATTCGATCCCGGGTGCGGTGATCGGCGCGCTGATGATCGGCGTGGCCGAAAACCTCGCCGGCGGCTACCTCGGCTCGCACTACAAGACCGCCACCGCCTTCGCGATGATCGTCGTGCTGCTGGCGCTGCGCCCGCAGGGCCTGTTCGGCATCCAGAAGCGGCGCGAGATCTGACGATGGTGCGCAGGAACGCCGGCGCACACGCCTCGGCCAAGGTCCTCGACCGCGAGGCGGCGGCGCGCCTGAAGCGCCTTTTTGCGCTGCAGAACGCCTGGCTGGTGGTGGCGCTCTTCGCCATCCTGGCCCTGGTACCGCTGGTGCCCGGCTTCAAGCCGTGGATGGCGGGGCAGATCTCGCTCGTCATCGTCTACGTCGTGGCGGCGCAAGGGGTGAGCATCTTGACCGGCTATACGGGCCTCGTGTCGGTGGGCCATGGCGGCTTCCTTGCCATCGGTGCCTACACCGCGGCGTTGCTCATCAAGCACCAGGGTGTGGACCTCATCCTGGCGGTGATTGCCGGGGCGGCGATGGCGGGCTTCATCGGCATCCTGCTCGGCCTCGTGTTCCTGCGCCTGGCGGGGCCCTTCCTGGCCATCGGCACGCTCGGCTTTGCATTTTTCGTCGGCACCGTGGTCAACAACGTGCCGCTGTTCGAAGGGCGGGAGGGCATCTCGCTGCCGCCCAACAAGGTGCTGGGCTTCGCGCTCGGCGACATCGGCTTCTACTACGTGGCGCTGGCGTTCTTCGCGCTCGTCACGTTGTTCGTCTTCAGCCTCGTGCGCTCCAGCGTCGGGCGGGCGCTGAAGGCGCTGCGCGACGCCGAGAAGGCGGCCCAGAGCTGCGGCGTCAACCGGCTCTTTTATCGCATGGTCGCGTTCACCGTGAGCGCCACCATCACGGGCGCCGCCGGTGCGCTCAACGCGCTCGTGGTGCGTTACGTCTCGGCCGAGGTGTTCTCCGATGTCTGGTATTCCGTCGACATTCTCGTGGCCGTGGTCGTGGGCGGCTCGGCGATGCTGATGGGCCCGGTCGTCGGCGGCACCTTCGTCGCGCTGCTGCCGTTTCTGCTGGAAAAACTGGCTGACTTCTCGTTCATCCTCAAAGGTGTCGTCCTGATTGCCGTTCTGATGTTTGCGCCGGCAGGGGTGTGCGACGTGGTCGCCCGGCCCTTCCGAGCCTGGCGCCGGCGCATGCTCGAACGCGCTGGTGCAGGTTCGGCGGGCGCGCTCACCTCCGATACGGGTTCCGGCGCGCCCACCGCAGCATCCCCTGCGGCATTGCGAAAGCAGGAGGGCTGAGCCGCATGCCCAAGATCCTGCGCTGCGAGAACGTCACCGTGCGCTTCGGCGGCGTGGTGGCATGCAAGAACATCAGCCTGAGCGTCGAGCAAGGCCAGGTGGTCGGCTTGATCGGCCCCAACGGCGCCGGCAAGACGACGCTGTTCAACGTGCTGTCGCGCTTCCAGTCGGTGAGCGAAGGCCATGTCTACCTGCACGGGCAGCAAATCGACCACCGCCGCCCCGACGAGATGATCGGCCTGGGCATGGCGCGCACGTTCCAGAACATCAACCTGTTCCATGACCTGAGCACGCTGGACAACATCCTGCTCGGCGCACACCGCCTTGCCGGCGACCCGATCTCCAGCATGTATTCGCTGCCGCCGGCACGCCGGCGCGAGCGCGCGATGCTCGAGCGCGCGCAGGAGATTGCCGACCTGCTGCGCCTCAACGACGAGATGGACGTGGTGGTCAAGCACCTGCCCTACGGCCTCCAGAAGCGCGTGGAGATCGCCCGCGCGCTGGCCGGCCAGCCGCGCATCATCCTGCTCGACGAGCCGGTGGCCGGCTGCAATGACGAAGAGACCGCCGAGCTGCGCGAGGTGGTGCACTCGGTCAACCGCAACCTCGGCGTCACCATCCTGATGGTCGAGCACGATATGGCGATGGTGATGAGCGCATGCGACTACATCTACGTCGTCAACTTCGGCGCCAACCTCGCCGAAGGCACACCGGCCGAGGTGCGCAGCAACCCGGCGGTCATCAAGGCCTACCTCGGCGACGAGGCCGGCGACGAAGCCACGGCGGCGGAGGCGACGGTATGACCCAGCTGCAGCTGCGCCAGGTGGGGGCCGCCTACGGCGCGGTGCGTGCGCTGCACGATGTCTCGCTCGAAGTCGACAAGGGCGCCATGGTGGCGGTTCTGGGCGCCAACGGCGCGGGCAAGTCGACCACGCTCAAGGTCATCTCGGGCATGGTCAAGCCGAGCGCCGGCGAGCTCAGCTTCGAGGGCAAGTCGCTGCGCGGCTTGACGCCCAACCAGATCGTGCGCCTGGGCATCGCCCACGTGCCCGAAGGGCGTAGGATCTTCAGGGATCTGATGGTCGCCGAGAACCTGCGCATGGGGGCCTACACGCGCAGCGACAGCGCCGGCATCAAGCAAGACCTGGAACTCGTGCTCGAGATCTTTCCGCGGCTGCGCGAGCGCTCGCGCCAGCTCGGCGGCTCGCTCTCGGGCGGCGAGCAGCAGATGCTGGCCATCGGGCGCGGCCTGATGGCGCGGCCGGCGCTGCTGCTGCTGGACGAGCCGTCGCTGGGCATCGCGCCCAACCTCGTCATCGACATCTTCGCCGCGCTCAAGCGCATCAACGCCGAGCGCCGCATGACCATGCTCATCGTCGAGCAGAACGCGCAGGTCGTGCTCAAGAGCACGAGCTTCGGATATGTGATGCAGGTCGGGCGCATGGCCCTCAAGGGTGCTTCCGAAGAGCTGCGGCGCAACAAGGAAGTGATCCAGTCGTACATGGGAGCCTGAGGCGAGAAAAACCGGCCGGGCAGAACGCGCTGATCTGCCCGTGCCGCCCTGTTACCAGCGCGCCACGAATCGGTGCCCGCCCCTGCCGGATGGGGCAGGCACCACAACCGGAGACTGACATGCAACGTCTGAAGATCCACGTGGGCGCCGCGATAGGCGCCCTTGTCCTTGGCGCCGCGGCGCCGGGCGCCGCGCTGGCCCAGAACGGACCCGGCATCAAGGACAAGGAGATCCTCCTTTGCTCCTATCAACCCATGACGGGCAGCACCTCGAGCTACTTCCGCATGGGCAAGGGGGCCGATGCCTGGTTCAAGCATGTGAACGACACCGGCGGCATCAACGGCCGCATGGTCAACTACAACATGGTCGACGACAAGTACGAGCCGGCGCGCACCGCCGGTATCGTCAAGCGCTTCGCCGAACGCGACGACTGCTTCGCGATCGTGGCGCCGCTCGGCTCGGCGCCGACGGTCGCCGTCATCGACTACATCGTCGAGCAGAAGATCCCGCTCGTCGGGGCCGGCACCGGCGCGGCCAAGCCGCTGGAGATTCCGAGCAAGTGGGTGTTCCCGCTGTACCCCAGCTACCGCGACGAGGGCAAGGACCTGGTGCGCTTCACCAAGGAAGTGTTCAAGGCCAAGCGCATCGCGCTGCTGTATCAGAACGACCCCTCGGGAAAGACGCATCTGGATGGCATCAAGTCAGTGCTCGCGCAGCATGGTGTGGAACTCGTCGCCGAACAAGGCTATGAGCCCAAGGAGGTCGACGTGGCCTCGCAGGTGCTGGTGATGAAAAACGCCAACCCCGATGCCATCATCTGCTCGTGCGCCCCCGAGCCCGCGGCCAAGTTCTATACCGAGCGCCGCAAACACGGCTGGAAGGTGCCGGTCGTAAACGTCTTCTTCGGCAAGAGCCCCAAGGTTCCCGAACTCGCCGGCAAGGACGCCGTCGAGGGCGTGTACTTCGCCACCATCTTCCGCGACTTCGACTCGCCGGCGCCGCAGATGCAGGAAGCGCTGCGCATCCTGAAGAAGTACTACCCGCAGGAAGACCCCGATGCGATCCACCTGTGGGGCTTTGCCGGTGCACAGGTCGCCACCGAGGCGCTCAAGCGCATGGGCACCAGCAACATCACGCGCGATCGTTTCGTCGACACGCTGGAGTCGATCAAGGACTGGAAGGCCAGCGTCGTGCCCTCGGTGACCATCAACAAGGGCAACGCGCCCGAGCACTTCATCGTGCGCGAGATGTCCTATGTGGTCTACACCGGTGGCACGTTCAAGGATTTCGCCGTTCCCTGGCAGAAGTAAGGGCTGCAGCGGCGGTGGTGGCCGGGGCGCCGAGGGCGCCCCGACACCTCGCCATCCCGCGTACCGGTGGGCACGCCATGCGTTTGCCGCAGACCCGGGATGCAGGCGCGGTATGCCGCAGACGCATGGCTCGGGGTAAGGTGGCCGGCAGCCGCAGCGGTCCGCCGCAGCGCGTTGTTGCGAGCGGGCGGGGTCAGTTTCTCGACATCAAGTGGGCACCAGCCCGCCAACGAGGTAAGCATGGCAGCGATCATCGGCAAGGCGATTCCGCCGCAGCGCAAACGGGTTCTCGACGCCTTGCACCTGCGCGAGCCCGACCGGGTGCCGATCGGCCTGTGGGGCACGATCGAGGGCTACCAGAACCTGCGCAAGCACATCGGCATGGACTACAAGGCCGACACGCGCGACTACCGCACGGGCTCCACCACCTGGACCACCGACGTCAGCTTCGAGATCGAGGTCGCCTACAAGCTCGACCTGGACTTCTTGCGCATCTCGATGGGCCCGATGGGCGGCTCGCCAGGGTTCCGCTCGATCCGTTTCGAGGAGGTGCCCTTCGATATGGGCATCTCGCCGCCGAATGCCGAGATCAATGTCGACGAGTGGGGCGTGGTGCGCAAGTGGACGCCGCACGAACGCGGTGGCTACTACGAAATGATCGGCTACCCCCTCTTCCACGCCACCAGTGCGCCGCTGGAAGAGGGCCTGAAGATCCTCGAAGGCTACCCCTGGCCCGACCCACGCGACCCCTCGATGTGGCAGGACGCCCCCATCCCCGGCATGACGCTGCGCGAGTATTGCAAGTACGTCCGCGAGAACACGCCCTTCGCGCTTATGGGCCAGGCCGGCCGCGGCGGCCTGTACGAGCAGGCCAAGTACATGGTGGGCTACGCCAAGATCTTCTCCGACTTCATCGAGTCCCCCAAGTTCCTGGATGCCTTGCTGGCCAAACTCGTCGACCTGGAGATCGAGACCAACAAGGCGATGATCGACCAGTGCGGCGAGTATCTCGACTGGCTGCGCGTCAGCCCCGAGGACCTGGCCAGCGAGAAGACGGCGTTCCAGTCGCTGGCGATGTTCAACGAGCAGCTCAAACCGCACTACAAGCGCTCGATCCAGACGATCCGGGACTACTACCTCAAGAAGAACCCCAACGGCAGGATCCAGTTCCACACCTGTGGTGCGCTGGCCGAGCCGTTCATGCGCGGCCTGATGGACTGCGGCGTCGACGGCCACGACAGCCTGCCGCCCAAGGTGGCGCGGCACTCCAACCCGGCCTCGCGCAAGCGGCTCCTGGGCAAGGAGTTGTTCTTCTACGGCGGCATCGATGTCCAGGAGACGCTGCCCTGGGGCAGCATGGACCAGGTGCGCGCCGAGGTGCGCGCACGCATCTGGGAGATGGCCAAGGGTGGCGGCTATCTGGTCTCGAGCTCGCACCGGCTCGAGCACGACGTGCCCACCGAAAACGTGCTGGCCATGATCGACGAAGTGCACGAGTACGGCGTCTACCCGCTGCCCGACACGCCGCCGCCCGGCGCCGACACCGGCGAAGGCTACGAGCCCTGGTCGGAGAAGGTGAAGCGCAAGCGCAAGTCCGAAGACGCCGTGGCCGAGTAAGGCCGGCTTGCCCGACGAAGGCGACCCGCCCGACCCTCCAAGGCTCGAGTCATCACTCCCCAGGAAGCGGCACATGCCCCTCAAGATCGACACCGACAAAGAGCAGGACATCGAAGACCTGCAATACGACATCGAGGACACGCGGGCCACCGACCGCTGGTCCGACGCGCCCGCGGAGGTGAAAGAGCTGTTCCATGTGCTGGAGTGGAACATCATCGACGGCGAGCATGGCGGCACCACCAAGCTCATCGCCGCCGCATTGGTGCACGGCGTGTCTCCGCGCGCGCTGATCGCCGGGCCCATGGCCATGGGCATCGCCGAGGTCGGCCGTCGCTTCAAGATGGACGAGTACTTCCTGCCCGAAGTGATGATGTCGGCCAAGTGCATGCAGGCGGCGCTCGGCACGCTCAAACCGCTCATCGTGGCCGAGAAGTCGGGCGACATCGGCACCGTGGTCATCGGCACCGTGCAGGGTGACCTGCACGATATCGGCAAGAAGATCGTCGGCATGATGATGGAGGCCGCCGGCTTCACCGTGGTGGACCTCGGCGTCTCAGTGCCGCCGGAGGATTTCATTGCCGCCATCCGCAAGCACAAGCCCAAGATCGTCGGCTTCTCGGCGCTGCTCACCACGACGATGAACATGCAGTGGGAGACGCTCAAGGTCATCAAGGCCGAGGGCCTGCGCGAGGAGGTGCGCGTCTTCGTCGGCGGCGCCCCCATCAGCCAGGCCTGGTGCGACAAGATCGGCGCCGATGCCTATGCCTCCGACGCGCTGGTGGCCGTGGACAAGGCGCGCGCCTGCGTCAACAAGTACGCCGACATCAAAGGCGGCGACCCGCGGCTGCACGCCCACATGCTGGCCATCGACGCCGAACGCGAGGCGCAGAAGGCCAAGGCGGCCGCCGCGGTCTGAACCCCGGCCCCCTGCCGCCGCACGCACTCGGCACGTGATTGCAGCCATGTCGATACCGTCCGCCGCCGCACCGGCCGCCCCTCGTGTGGCGCTGCCACCCTCCCGTGCGGGGATGAAGCTGCTGGCCGCTGCTGCTGCCGCGCTGCTGGTGGCGGGGCTGGCAGGGCTCATCGGGGCCGGCTGGGGCTATGCGCTGTTCGTGCTGGCGGGTCTCGCATTGGCAGCGGCAGCCGTCATGGTGGGCCGGCTGGTGCTCTCGCGCCAAGGGCGCACCGAGACGCTGGTCGGCGGCGCGCGCCAGCTCGCCCGGCTGGGCGGCGCGGCTTATGTGCTCGCCGTGGCCGCGCTGGCCGGCCACTATGCGCACGAGACCATACAGGGTCGCATGGAGCTGCACTGGGTGCTCTTCGGCCCGCTCGTGCTGGCAGCGCTGGTGGCCTTCGAATGGGGCATCTACCGCAAGCTGGTGCGGGCCAACGCGGTGTCATGGAGCCGCTACCGCCGCTTCATCGAGCGCGAACATGCCGATCCGCAGGCGATGCGCCGCACGCTGGTCGACGACGTGGTCGTGCACCGCAGCCTGTGGCAGCAAAGCAAGCTGCGCTGGCTGCGCCATACGCTGATCTTCTGGGGCTTTGGCGCCATGTTCCTGCTGGAGCTGGCGGCCGTCTTCGTGCGCGAGGCCATGCCCGCCTTCGGCTGGGCCGACATCTGGCGCACGCCCGGGCACCCGGTGCGCCTGTTCTTCGACTTCGGCTACGACCTGACCGGCGTGATGATGCTCGCCGGCTGCCTGCTGGCGCTCTACTGGCGTGCCACGGTTCAAGGCAAGCCCGAGCGCAAGTTCGCCGATACGCCGATGGTGCTGTTCCTGCTGTTCGTCGTGCTCACCGGGTTCATGGTGGAGGGCCTGCGGCTCGCTCAGGGTGTGGCCGGTGCGGCCGGCACAGCCGCCGCGTACTCCTTTGCCGGTGTCTTCTTCGCCTGGGCCATGGGCGGGCTGGGGCTGGCCACGCCTGCGCTGTTGCAACCGCTGTGGCTGGTGCATGTCGTGGCGTCTTGTGCGTTGATCGCCTACCTGCCGGCCACACGGCTCATCCATACATGTGCGACACCGCTGGGCCGCCTGATGAACTCGCAGAAGGGGCTGCTGGCGGCGAAGAAGCGCGGCGTGCTGAGCGGCCTGTGGGGCGCCGGCCCGCGGACCCCTGGCGCCCCTTCCGCCGAGAGGCAAGTCCCGCTTCACAAGCCGCGCTGACCGTACCGTCTTCAACCTGGCCTACATCGCATGGACAACATCATCGCCATCTACGGTCCCACCTGCTCGCTCAAGTCCGACGTGGCGCAGGAAGTGTCCATCATGACCGGCTTCAAGCTCGCCAACCGCGGCGAGAAGGCCACCACCGAGGCCAAGTACACCCGCAAGTCCACCACCGCGGAGCTTCCCGTGGAGTTCATGCATGCGCTCGACGACGAGACCCGTGCGATGGCGCGGTGGAACGAGAAGCTGATGATCTTCGAGAGCGCGTTCATGGACGCTGTGCTTGCGGGGATGGACAACGTGTTCCTGGTGTGTCTGCATGCCGCCGACGAGGTGCGTAACCAGCGCTGGAAAGTGCGTAAGGAGGAAGGTGGTGGCCGCACGCGCCAGCTCGGTGAGAGCGTGGCTGCGCGCGACCGCGACGACCAAGCCCTGCGCCAGATCTTGTACGGCGCCGCCGCCCGGCCGACCAGGCCGGCGTTGGATATCGACACCACCCGGCGCACGGCGGTGGACGTGGCGCTCGAGATCTGGGACAGCTTCCAGGCCGAAGCCCACCTCGAGGTGGTGACCAACAAGCCACCCATGGACAAGGCCGCCGCACGCGGCATCTCGCCAGGTGCGACCACAGGCGTCGTGACACGCTTCAACGCCAAGACCACGCCCTTCGGCGGCTACCTGCGTGACGAGAAGAGCGGTCAGGAGATCTACGTGCACAAGTCGGCGCTCGCCGATGTCGAGGGCGGCGACCTGAGTCCCGGTATGAAGGTCGCCTTCGACATCGTCGCCGACAGCTTCGGTGGCTTCAAGGCGGTGAAGCTGCGCACGGCCTGAGGCGTGGCCAACCCGGGCGCGTCGCCGAAGAACCCGATGGAATGCGCTGGCGCAACCGATACGATGCTTGCACAACGATCCGCTCGCAAACCGCATGGCGCTACCGACTGACTTCGTGGACTGGGACCGGCTGCGCGTCTTCCGCGCAGTCGTCGAAGCTGGCAGCTTCACCGCCGCCGCACGCAAGCTGCAGTTGAGCCAATCGGCGGTGAGCCGCCAGGTCTGCTCGCTCGAGGCTTCGCTCAGGATCGCGCTCTTCTACCGCCATGCGCGCGGCCTGCGCCTGACCGAGCATGGCGAGGCGTTTCACGAGACGGTCCGCTCGATGGAGAGCCAGCTGTCCAAGGTGCTGGAGCGCATCGCCGATGCCCGTGCCCATGCCGAGGGGCCGCTGCGCATCACCACCACCGTGGCCTTCGGCTCTGCGTGGCTGTCGCCACGCATCACCAAGTTCCATCACCTCTACCCCGACATCAGCATCTCGGTGCTGCTGGTCGACTCGCCCGAGCTCGACCTGTTGTCGCGCCAGGCCGATGTGGCCATCCGCTTCGAGCAGCAGACGCGCGGCGAACTGATCCAGCAGCAACTCATGGGCATCCGCTACCATCTCTTCGCGAGCAAGGCCTACCTCGCCGAGCATGGCACGCCGACCCGCCTTGCCGACCTCGACCGCCATGAGCTCATCGTCTATGGCGGTGGCCACGAGGCGCCGCTGAAGAACTTTGACTGGATCCTGCAGTCCGGCCGCGAGAGCGGGAACGAACGCCGCCCCGCGCTCAAGGTGAACAACGTCTACGGCATGTATCGCGCGGTCAAGAGCGGCCTGGGCATTGCCGCGCTACCGCTCTATATCGTCGAAGACGATGCCGGGCTGCAGGAGGTGCTGGCCGACCAGCCGGCGCAGGGCTTCGACGCCTACATCGTCTACGCCGAGGACATGCGAGGCTCCAAGCGCATTCAGGCGCTGCGCGACTTCCTGATGCGGGAAGTGCACGACGAGATCAACGCGGCCGCGACGACTGCCGGGGAAGCGCCCGCCCACGCGTCGGCCGAGGGTGCCCGGGTCTGCCTGCGCTGCCGACATGTGCACGCGCCGGAACAGGCTTGCGTCTTCCATTGAGCACGACGACCGCCATCCCCCAGGCAGCCGCGCCCGAAGCCGCCGCCACCGGTACGGCGAAGGTGGTCTTCATGCCTTCGGGTCGGCGTGGCGAGTTCGCGCTGGGCACCAGTGTGCTCGCTGCCGCGCGCAGCCTCGGCGTGGACATCGATTCGGTCTGCGGCGGCCGCGCCGTGTGCGGGCGCTGCCAGATCAACCTCGGCGAAGGGGCCTTCGCGAAGCTCGGCATCGAGTCGCGTGGGAGCCACCTCACGCCATTCGGCGAAACCGAGGCCAAGTACCGCCGCATCAAGGGCCTGGCCGAAGACCGACGCCTGAGCTGCCAGGCGCTGCTGCAAGGCGACGTCGTCATCGACGTGCCGGCCGAGAGCCAGATGCACCGCCAGATGGTGCGCAAGGGCGCCGATCAGATCCGCGACCTGCAGATCGATCCGGTGGTACATCTGTACTACCTCGAGTTGCCCAAGCCCAGCATGGCCGACCAGACCTGTGACCTGACGCGGGTGCTGGAGAGGCTCGAAGCCGAATGGGGCCTGGCGGACCTGCAGGCCGACATCAGTTTCCTGCGGAGCCTGTCGCCCGCGGTGCGTGCTGGCGAGACCTATGCCGGTGACTGGAAGGTCACGGTCGCGGTGCGCTTGGGCAGGCAGCTAATCGCCGTGTGGCCCGGCTTCAAGGACGAGGTCTACGGCCTTGCGGTGGATGTGGGCACCACCACGGTGGCCGGCCACCTGTGCAAGCTCGGCACCGGTGAAGTGGTGGCCAGCGGCGGCATGATGAATCCGCAGATCCGCTTCGGCGAGGACTTGATGAGCCGCATCTCCTACCTGCAGCAGAACGAGGGCCAGGCGCCGGTGCTGACGGCTTCGGTGCGCAAGGCACTGGCCGAGCTGGTGGCGCAGGTGGCGGGGCAGGCCGGCGTGCCGGCCAGCGACATCGTCGAGATGACGCTCGTGGGCAACCCGACCATGCACCACCTGGTGCTCGGCATCGACCCCACGCAGCTGGGCATGGAACCGTTTCCGCTTGTCGTCGACCGCGGCGTGACGGTGCTCGCGCGGGATCTCGACCTGAGCCTGCACCCGGGCGCCCATGTCTATTTCCTGCCTTGCATCGCCGGCCATGTGGGCGGCGACACAGCCGGCGTCATCCTCTCGCAGGGCCCGCACCTGGCCGAGGCGATGACACTCGTCATCGACGTGGGCACGAATGCCGAACTGGTACTGGGCAGCCGCAACCGGCTCATCGCATGCTCCAGCCCCACCGGCCCCGCCTTCGAAGGCGCGCAGATCAGCTCTGGCCAGCGTGCCGCGCCAGGCGCGATCGAACGCGTGCGTATCGATCCGGCCACGCTCGCGCCGCGCATCAAGGTCATCGGTTGCGACTTGTGGTCCGACGAACCGGGCTTCGAAGCCGGCATCGCCGGCATCGGCGTCACGGGCATCTGCGGCTCGGGCATCATCGAAGTGGTGGCCGAGCTGTTCCTCGCCGGCGTCATCGATGAAACGGGCCGCATGCTCGCCAAGGGCCACGCCGTCGCCGATCATCCGCACCTGCTGCCGCGCGGGCGCAATGTCGAGTACGTGCTCTACAGGAGCGGCGAGCGCGTGGTCAAGGTGATCCCGAGCGACATCCGCGCCATCCAGCTCGCCAAGGCCGCCTGCTACTCCGGCGCTCGCCTGCTGATGGACGAGATGGGGGTGAGCCGCGTCGACAGCGTGCTGCTGGCCGGCGCCTTCGGCAGCTACATTGACGTGAAGTACGCGATGATCCTCGGCATGATCCCCGACTGCGACCTCGCCCAGGTGCGCTCGGTCGGTAACGCCGCGGGCACCGGCGCGCGCATCGCGCTCTTGAGCGCGGCCACGCGCAAAGAGATTGAAGCCGTGGTGCGGCGTGTCGAGAAGGTCGAGACCGCCATCGCGCCCAAGTTCCAGGACTACTTCGTCGCCGCGATGAACCTGCCCAACGCTGTCGATCCTTTCCCGCACCTCGAAACCGTGGTGCGGCTGCCGGCGAAGAAGGGCGCATGAGCACCCCCTCGGCCACGCCGCCGGCACCGGTGCGCGGTGAACTGCCGCGCTGCTCGCAACTCGGCCCCTACGTCGTGCCCGTGGCCGAGGGCCAGAGCTACCGCTGGTGCAGTTGCGGCTTGAGCGCCACACAGCCCTGGTGTGACGACGCCCATGCGGGCACGGGCTTCGAACCGATCACCTTCGTCGCGCCGATCACGGCGATCTTCCACATGTGCGGCTGCAAGCACTCGGACAATGCGCCTTACTGCTTCGGCAACTGTCGCGGCCACACGCCAGCGCGGCGAGCGTCGAGCATCGCGTAGCGGTCAAGTCGGGGGCAATGACGCACCGCCCACACGGCCCCGCTCGTCCGCGCGCGCTTGTGCCGAAGCGGTGCGGCTGGCCGCGCTCGCCCTCGACCATGCAATGCGTAGGGTCAGCGCAGCCCGATCAGCCCGGCTGCCCCCCTCCGCCGGCCGGCGCCACCAGCAGGCGCAACACCTCCACCGTGCCGCCGCGCACGCGGTAGTACAGGGTGTAGCGGCCGATCGACGAACTGCGCAGCCCGTGCAGCAGCTCGTTGCGCTCCATGCCGATCTCGGGCGTGGCGGCAAGCAGATCCACATGGTGCTTCAGGCGCGCGGTGAAGGTATCGCCTGCCGCTTTGTCGGCCGCGGGCGAGCCATGCCACGCGCCGGCATCGGCGACGATCGAGTCCCAGATCGCAGCCAGGTCCTCGCAGGCCTGGAAGGTGAACTGCACATCGAGCATACCGCTCACCTCACTCGAGTGCGCTCGATTTGCGCGTGAGGCCCTCGAAGACCTCGGTCGCACCGATGAGCTGGCGGCTGTTGGCCTGCGACACCGCATATGCCAGCCGCTGCACCAGGCGCGCCTGCCGCAAGGTGGCAATCTGGTCGCGCTCTTCGAGCAGCGACAAGGCTTCTTCGACCACGTGCGAGGCCGACAGATAGTCCTTCGACTCCACCTTGCGGCGGATGAGATCCTCAAGGTCCTTGCTGAGCGGGATGTTCATGGCGGCGTCGTTCGGTGTACATCCATTCGACCGGTTGCACCACCCCCGGTCAAGCGGAAAGACCCTCGCGGCCCCCGCGCCCCGAGCCCGCGTTGCCCGTGCGCCTGTCATCCTCCGCGCGCCCGCCATCTTCCGAGTGCGTGGCGGGATCCTGTGCGATGGCCGCCGCGCGCACGCTCGAACGCACCGCGCCCACCAGATGCAGAGAGCCCGTCACGAGCAGCCAGGAACCCGGGGCGCCCTCGTGCACGGCCCCAAGACAGCGCGCCAGGCCCGGCAACGGCTCTTCGACAGCTTCGGCCGCCAGGTCTTGCGCGCGGCACCAGGCCACAAGCGCCGCCGCACCCCACGAAGGCCGTCCCCCGGCCAGTTGCGTGCAGACCACGAGCGTGGCCAAGCCTTTCAACCGCGCGACGATATCGGCGGCCGGCTTGTCGGCGCCGATCGCCAGCAGCACCACCATGGGCCCGGCCAGCGCCGGGTTCTGGCGCAGTTGTTCGACAACCGCCGTGAGGGCAAATCCGACATGGGCGCCGTCGAGCACCACCTGCACCGGCGGTCTCCCCTGCGGTGCAGCCACCTGAAACACCTCCAGGCGACCTGGCAGGCGGCTGCGCCTCACCGCGGCTTCGGACAGGTCGGCTGCGCCGAGCGGCGCATCGCGCTTGAGACTGCGAAAGCCGCGCAATCCAAGTTGGTCGAGAGCGGCCCGTGCGAGCATGGTGTTGGCCGCGAGCAAACCCGCACCTAGGCTCGTTTCCACCCACACCAGCGGCGCATCCACCGCAGCAGCCCGTTCCCGCAGCACGCGGCCGGCACTGCTCTGGGCGGGCACGGTGGTTACTGCCGGGCGGCCGGCCTTGATGATGCCGGCCTTCTCGGTCGCGATGTGCTCCACCGTCGGCCCCAGCACATCGGTGTGTTCGAGCCCGATGTTGGTGATCACCGCCACCTCAGGCAACACGACGTTGGTCGAATCGAGGCGGCCGCCGAGCCCGACCTCGATCACCGCCCACTCCAGACCGGCATCGACGAAGGCGCGGAAGGCCGCTGCGGTGATGACATCGAACCAGGTCGCCTCGCGCGCCGCACTGCCTTCGGCCACCGCCACATCACGGGCATCGAGCGCCGACTCGAGCGCGCGCAGCATCTCGGCGTCCGAGATCGGCTGGCCCATCAGGCTCACGCGCTCGCTCAGGTGTTCGATGTGCGGCGAAGCGTAGCGCCCGGCGCGGTGGCCGGCCTGCAGCAAGCCAGCCTCGATGAGCGAACAGACCGAGCCCTTGCCCTTGGTGCCGGTGACATGCACGGTGCGCAGGGCAAGGTGCGGCTCACCCATGCGCGCCATGAGGTCGAGCTCGGGTGAGAGGTCCACACGCATCGCCGCGCGCGCCGACCGCTCCCAGTTGACGAGCGAATCGAAGCGCTGCCAAATGCGTTTGGCAGCGTCCGTGGCGGGCTCAGCGGCCATGAATGAGCTTCCTGCGTCTACGATCTCTGATCAGCCGACGGCGGTATCCGCGTAGCCGGCTTCTTCAGGCAGGGCGCCGCCGGCGCGCACACTCACGGCGCAATACTTCAGCTCGGGGATCTTGCCGTAGGGGTCGAGCGCGGCGTTGGTAAGCAGGTTGGCCGCCGCCTCATGGAAGGCGAAGGGGATGAAGACCGTGCCCTCGGGCGTGCCGTCGTCATGGCGCACGCGCAGGCACACCTCGCCGCGGCGCGAGGCCACCGTGGCTGCCCCGCCGGGCCGCAAGCCCAGCCGCTCGATATCAGCCCCGTGCATCGACACCGACGCCAACGGTTCGATGGCATCGAGCACGCCGGCGCGGCGCGTCATGCTGCCCGTGTGCCAGTGCTCGAGCTGGCGCCCGGTGATGAGGACGAAGGGGTAGTCGGCATCGGGCCGCTCGGCCGCCGGCACCAGACCGGCCGGCACCAGCTTGACACGCCCGCTCGCGGTGGGGAAGCGGTCGGCAAAGACGATGGGCTGGCCCGGATCGTCTTCCGACAGGCAGGGATAGGTGACACTGCCAACGCGCTCCAGGCGCTGCCAGCTGATGCCACCGATGGCCTCATGCATGGCCTGGCGCATCTCTTCGTAAACCGCGGCCACACCGTCATGATCGCCTGGGTAGGACCAATGCTGGCCCAGCCGCGCCGCGAGCTGCTGGATGATCCACAGGTCCGGCCTGGCATCGCCGGGCGGGCGCAGCGCCTGGCGGCCCAGCTGCACCATGCGGTCGGTATTCGTCACCGTGCCCGTCTTCTCCGGCCAGGCGCTGGCCGGCAGCACCACGTCGGCCAGCCAGGCGGTCTCGGTGAGGAAGATGTCCTGGACCACCAGGTGCGAGAGTGCCTGCAAGGCTTCGCGCGCGTGGTGCAGGTCGGGGTCGCTCATGGCCGGGTTCTCGCCCATGATGTACATGCCGCGCACCTTGTGCGGATCAGACTCTTCGGCAAGCGCCTTGTCCATGATCTCGACCACGGTGTAGCCGGGGTGAGGGTCGATCGGCGCGCCCCAGAGCTCCTCGAACCAGGCACGTGCCGCAACGTCGTCGACGCGCTGGTAGTTGGGCAGCATCATCGGGATCAGTCCGGCATCGCTGGCGCCTTGCACATTGTTCTGGCCACGCAGCGGGTGCAGGCCCGAGCCCGGCTTGCCGATCTGCCCGCTGATGCTGCACAGCGCAATCAGGCAGCGCGCGTTGTCGGTGCCGTGCACATGCTGGCTGATGCCCATGCCCCAGAGAATCATCGCGCTCTTGGCCGTGGCAAAGGCGCGCGCCACCTCGCGCAGCGTGGTTGCAGGCACGCCGCACAGCGGTGCCATCGCCTCGGGGCTGAAGCCGCGCACCTGCTCGCGCAGGGCCTCGAAATTGCTCGTGCGCGCGGCGATGAAGGCCTGGTCGGTCAGGCCCTCCTCGATGATGGTGTGCATGAGGGCATTGAGCACCGCCACGTCGGTGTCGGGCCGGAACTGAAGGGTGCGCCACGCATGGCGGCCGATGTCGGTGATGCGCGGATCGGCCAGCACGATGCGCGCACCACGCTTGGCCGCATTCTTCATCCAGGTCGCCGCCACCGGATGGTTGGTGGTGGGGTTGGAGCCGATCACGAAGATGAGATCGGCATGCGCAACATCGTTGACCTGGTTGCTCACCGCCCCCGAGCCCACGCCTTCGAGCAGCGCGGCCACGCTGCTGGCATGGCACAGCCGCGTGCAATGGTCGACGTTGTTGCTGCCGAAGCCCAGGCGCACGAGCTTCTGGAAGAGGTACGCCTCTTCGTTACTGCCCTTGGCCGAGCCAAATCCGGCGAGCGCTTTCGGCCCATGTCGCTCGCGCAGCGCACGCAGGCCGGTGGCGGCGAGGTCGAGTGCCTCGTCCCAGCCCGCTTCACGGAAGACCTCGTGCCAGTCGGTGCCAGGCGGCGGAATGCCCTTCGCCACCCCGGGCTTGCGCACGAGCGGGCGCGTGAGGCGCCCTGCATGGTGCACATAGTCCTGGCCGTAGCGCCCCTTCACGCACAGCCGCGAGAGGTTGGCCGGGCCGTCGCGGCCATCGACGGCGACGATCTTCTCGTCGCGCACCTTGTAGGTGATGAGGCAACCGACACCGCAGTACGGGCACACCGAATCCACCTCGCGATCGACACGTTGCGAGCCGATCAGCGTCTTGGGCATCAGCGCACCGGTGGGGCAGGCCTGCACGCACTCGCCGCAGGCCACGCAACTGCTGGCGCCCATCGCATCGTCGAGGTCGAAGACGATCTTGGAGTGCTCGCCGCGCCGCGCGTAGCCGATGACGTCGTTGACCTGCTCCTCGCGGCAGGCGCGCACGCAACGTGTGCACTGGATGCAGGCATCCAGGTTCACCGCCATCGCCGGGTGCGAAAGGTCCGGCGGCGTCGGCGCACGGCGCAGCGCCTTCAGCGCCGGGCGCACGGCCACGCCGGCCGCCGCCGCCCATACGCTCAGCTCGCCGTGAGGCGCGCTGGCCCGGTCATCCACCCACTTGTAGCCGGCGTCGGGCATGTCGGACAGCAGCAGCTCGAGCACCATCTGCTGGCTCTTGCGCGCACGCGCGCTCGTCGACTGCACCACCATGCCGGCCGTAGGCGCGCGGCAGCAACTCGGCGCCAGCGTGCGCTCGCCGTCGATCTCCACCACGCAGGCGCGACAGTTGCCGTCGGCGCGATAGCCCGGCTTGAAGCACAGGTGCGGGATCGCCACGCCCTGGCGCTTGGCCACCGAGAGGATCGTCTCGCCCTCCTGCGCCTGCACCGAGGTGCCATCGAGCGTGAAGGTGATGCCGGTGCTGGCGGCTTGCGCCACGCGCTCGCCCCCGGGCAACGGCGTGGTCGTGGTCGTTGTCATTTCTGCTCCCCCGCCACTTCATCGGGGAAATAGCGGCTCACCGATCGCATGGGGTTGGGTGCGGCTTGCCCGAGGCCGCAGATGGACGCATCGATCATCACCTGCGCGAGGTCTTCCAGCAGCGGCTGGTCCCACACCGGCGCCTGCATCGCCGCCGCGGCTTTGGTGGTGCCCACGCGGCAGGGTGTGCACTGGCCGCAACTCTCGTGCGCGAAGAACCGCATCATGTTCAGTGCCGCATCGCGTGCACGGTCACTTTCGCCAAGCACGATGATGGCCGCTGAGCCGATGAAGCAGCCGTGCGGCTGCAGCGTATCGAAGTCCAGCGGCACATCGGCCAGCCGTGCCGGCAGGATGCCGCCCGAGGCGCCGCCAGGCAGGTAGCCATACAGCGCGTGGCCTTCGGCCATGCCGCCGCAGTACTCATCGATCAGCTCGCGCAGCGTGATGCCGGCCGGCGCCAGCTTCACCCCCGGCTGCCTGACGCGGCCGCTCACGCTAAAACTACGCCACCCCTTGCGACCATGGCGGCCTGTGCCTGCAAACCAGGCCGGGCCGCGCTCGACGATGTCGCGCACCCAGTACAGCGTCTCGAAGTTGTGCTCCAGCGTGGGCCGCCCGAACAGCCCCAGCTGCGCAATGTAGGGTGGCCGCATGCGTGGCTCACCACGCTTGCCCTCGATGCTCTCGATCATGGCCGACTCTTCGCCGCAGATGTAGGCGCCCGCGCCGCGGCGCAACTCGATGAGCGGCAGCGCGCAGGGCGGGTCGGCCTGCAGGCGCGCGAGTTCGCGCTGCAGCAGGTGGCGTGCGGCGTGGTATTCGTCGCGCAGGTAGATGTAGATGGCCTCGATGCCGACCACCTGCGCGGCGATCAGCATGCCTTCGAGAAAGCGGTGCGGGTCGCGCTCGAGATAGTGCCGGTCCTTGAACGTGCCGGGCTCGCCTTCGTCGATGTTGACGGCCAGCAGGCGCGGTGCGGGCTGTTCGCGCACGATGCGCCACTTGCGCCCAGCCGGAAAGCCGGCGCCCCCCAGGCCGCGCAGCGAAGAATCCTCGAGCGCCTTGGTCACCGACTCGTGCGTGCACCGGCCCGAACTCACCGCCTCGAGCAGCGCATAGCCACCGGCGGCGCGGTATTCGTCGTAGCCCACTGCGGCGGGCTCGGCAACGCCTGCGCCACCCGGCTGCGCCACCTCCCGCTGCAACGCCTGCAGCGTGGCTTTCGGAATGGCCTGCTGGCGCACCTGCGCTGCTGGCGCCTGCTCGCAGCGGCCGATGCAAGGGGCGGCGAGCACGCGCACGCCGGCCCCGGTGAAATGCGCGCGCGCCTGCTCGAGCAGGGCGCCCGCGCCTGCGAGTTCGCAGCTCAAGCCATCGCACACCCGCACCGTGACGGCCGGCACCACGGCGCCGTCGGCGACCAGATCGAAGTGGTGATAGAAGCTTGCCACCTCGTGCACCTCAGCCAGCGGCAGGTTGAGCGTGCGCGCCAGAGCCACCAGGTGGCGCTCGCGCAGCGCACCGGTGCCGTCCTGCACGCGGTGCAGGTACTCGATGAGGAGGTCGCGCCGATAGCCCTGCGCCCCGGCTGCGCGCTTCGGGTCCGGAGGGCCGATGAGCGCCGCCACTTCTTCCAGCGACTCACGGTCGGGCTGGCGGCCTTTCAGCTGGTTGCGGTGATTTCCACGCGCGCTCTTCTCACGCAGCCGGTCGCGCAACTCGTCAGCGGTGGCCAGGGTCTGCAATTCACCGGGCCGCGAGCCGTTTGTCATGATGGTCAGAACAGACCGACGATCTGGCCGTCGGGCCCGATATCGATGTGGCAAGCCGAGGGCACCTTGGGCAAGCCGGGCATGGTCATGATGTCACCGCAGATCATGACGATGAATTCTGCACCGGCGGCCAGCCTGACCTCGCGAATATTGACCACATGGTCGGAAGGCGCGCCACGCAGCGTCGGATCGGTGGAGAACGAATACTGCGTCTTGGCCACGCACACGGGATAGTGGCCGTAGTGCTCCTGCAACTGCTTGATCTGGCCGCGCACTTTGGCATCGGCGGAGATGTCACTGGCGCCGTAGATGCGCGTGGCGATCGCCTTCATCTTGTCCCACAGAGGAGCCTTCTCCTCGTAGACAAATTTGAAGGTGCTCGGTGTGTCGCACAGGCGCACGACCTCGCGCGCCAGTTCGGCCGCGCCCTTGCCGCCCTCGGCCCAGTGCCGCGCCAACACGACCTGCGTGCCATGCTGCGCCAGGCGGTTCATCAGAAGCCGGATTTCGGCCTCGGTATCTTCTGTGCGGTGGTTGATCGACACCACGCAGGGCAGCCCATACTGGTTGCGGATGTTGTTCACATGGCGCTCGATGTTCGCCATGCCCTTCTCGAGGGCCGCGAGGTTGGGCTCGCCCAGGGCCTTCACTTCCACACCGCCGTGGAACTTGAGTGCACGCACCGTGGCCACCAGCACCGCCGCCGCCGGCTTCAAGCCGGCCTTGCGGCATTTGATGTCGACGAACTTCTCGGCGCCCAAGTCGGCGCCGAAGCCGGCCTCGGTGACGACGTAGTCGGCGAGTTTCAACGCCGTCTGCGTGGCCAGCACCGAGTTGCAGCCGTGCGCGATATTCGCAAAGGGCCCACCGTGGATGAAGGCAGGCGTTTGCTCCAGCGTCTGCACGAGGTTGGGTGCCAGTGCGTCCTTGAGCAGCGCGGCCATCGCGCCATGCGTACGCAGCTCGCGCGCCAGTACCGGTTTTTGCTCCCGCGTGTAGCCGCACACGATATTGCCCAGCCGCTCCTTCAGGTCCTGCACGGAGGTGGCCAGGCAGAAGATCGCCATCACCTCCGAGGCGACGACGATGTCGAAACCGTCCTCGCGCGGGTAGCCGTTGGCCGGCCCGCCGAGCGAGGCGGTGATCTCGCGCAGCGCGCGGTCGTTCATGTCCATCACGCGGCGCCAGCTGATGCGGCGCACATCGAACCCAAGCTCGTTGCCGTGGTGGATGTGGTTGTCGATCATCGCAGCCAGCAGGTTGTTGGCCAAAGCGATGGCGTTGAAGTCACCCGTGAAGTGCAGGTTGATGTCCTCCATCGGAATCACCTGCGCATGGCCGCCGCCCGCGGCGCCACCCTTCATGCCGAACACCGGGCCCAGCGACGGCTCGCGCAGGCAGATCACCCCGCGCTTGCCGATGTGGTTGAGCGCATCACCCAAGCCCACGGTGGTGGTGGTCTTGCCTTCGCCCGCCGGTGTCGGGCTGATCGCTGTCACGAGGATCAACTTGCCGTCGGGACGGCTCTTGAGCGACTCGACGAATTCCAGCGACACCTTGGCCTTAGTGCGGCCATAGGGCTCGAGCGCGTGGTCGGGAATGCCGAGCTTGGCCGCGATCTCGTGAATGGGCCGGGGGTGGGCGGCTTGCGCGATCTCGATGTCGGATTTCATGAGGGCGTCGTGTGGAAAGGGAGTGTCAGGGCGAGGCCGGGTCGATGCCGGCAACCATCGATGCGACCTTAACCGGTCAGTCTCGCGCGCAACAGCGCCAGCGTGGGAAACTGCCCACGACTCAGCTCCTCGCCATCGACAAGCGTCATCGGCAGGCAGGCCATGCCGGCTTGCTTGATCGCTGCCTTCACGTGCGCGTTGGCGACAAACTCCTCAGGCTCGTGCCCGAGATTGAAGCGCTCGACCTCCACGCCGCGTCCGCGCATTTCCTCGAGCGCCGCTTGGAACAGCGGGAGTTCTTCCTCGGGATCGGGGCCACAGGCGCCGGTCAGGCAACCCGCCGCGGGCTCGTAGATGCTGAGCTTGGGCATGACATAGATTCCGTAGGTCTCTGTGCAACCACGAATCCGCGGAAGCTACAGGATCGCCTTGATGTCATTCAAACGGCCAGCGACATAGATCTCCATCGCCTCACGCGCCTTGGCCGCGTCGCGCCAGGCCAATGCCCCCACCACGTCGCGTGTCATAACCTCGTGCGCACGCGCGATGCCGTCCCAGCTGCCGATGCGCCGCGAGATAAAGAACCACAAGCGCAGGTGCAGATTGAAGATGCGCGGGATGGCATCGGCGAGCCAGGCGTTGTGCGCTGCCTCGCCCAGCACGCGGTAAAAGCGCCGGTCGGCGTCGACGTAGGCATCGATATCGCCGTCGTCAGTCGCACGCACGAGCTCCTTGTGCAACGCGCCGAGCTCGTCGATCTGCGCCGGCGTGGCGCGCGTGGCCGCGAGCCATGCCGCCTGGCCGTCGAGCATGGCGCGAAACTCGTAGACCTGCTGCACGCTCGTGGCGGTGATCTCCGAGGCGAACATGCCGCGGTTGGGTTGGTGATTGACCAGGCGCTCGATGGCCAGGCGCTGCATCGCCTCGCGCAGCGGCGTGCGGCCGATGCCGAACTCGGCCATCAGGTCGCGCTCGACCAGCACCGCACCCGGCTCCACTTGCAAGCGCGTGATCTTGCGCACCAGGAGTTCGTAGGCCTCTTCGGCCAGCGAGCGCGGCATCTCACGCACAACCCGAAGGCCGGCGCGGGGCCGCGCGCCCACCTCGGGCGCGGCCAGCACCGATGCGGGGGTCCGCATCATCGCGTGGCCAGGGCAAGACCCGCCTCGATGCCCGGGCGGTCCATGCCTTGCCCGATGAAGACCACCGCATCGGTGGCCGCTGTGTGCTCGGCGCTGGCCGGAGCAAGCTCCAACTGCCCCAGGCTGTATTGCACCAGAGTCGGCCGGCCATCGACGCGAATGAATCCTTTGGCACGCCAGACATTGTCCGGCAAGGCGCCGAAGAAAGCCTCGACGCTGCCCTGCCGGCCCGAACCCGCCGCGGTGGCAACGAAGGAGTGGGCTGGGGCTTCGGCATGCGGGTAGTGGTCGTGGTCGTGGTCGTGGTTGTGTGTGTCGTCGTGGCCGCGCTCGTGGTGATGATGCCGTTGCGCGTGTTCGTTGTGGAGCGGGGAGTGATGATCGCCCCCATGCTGGTCATCCCGGCCATGGGCCTCGACGTCGGCGATCAGATCCTCGCGCACCTTGCGCACCAGATCCGACCCGGCCGGGTCGTTGAAGAGACGGTCTGCCGACACCTTGCCTCGCTCGGCAAACAGCAGAGCCGCCCCAGGATTGAGCTCGCGCAGCCGGCGTGTGGCTTCTGTCAGCTGCGCCGGCGTGGCAAGGTCGATCTTGTTGGCGATGACGATGTCGGCCGTCTCGATCTGCTCGAGATAGAAGTCGCCCAGCATGTCTTCGAGCTTGGTGAACTTCGCGCAGTCAACCACGGTCACCAAGGGGCCGATCTCGATGCGGCGGTCCTTGGACGACTCGGCGAGCGATTCCAGGAGCTCCGCGGGCTGTGCGATGCCCGTGGCCTCGACGATGATGCGTTCGACCTTGGCCCTGTCACGCAACTCCTCGACCGCCATCATCAGCGAGCCGCGCAGCGTGCAGCACAGGCAGCCGGAGTTCAGCTCGACCACGTCGATATTGCTGCCGCGCAGGATGTCGCCATCCACGCCGACCTCGCCGAACTCGTTGACGATGATCGCCGTCTTCACTTGCTGGCCGCGCTCGGCGAGCAAGTGCTTGGCCAGTGTTGTCTTGCCCGAGCCAAGAAAGCCGAAGATCAGGTTGACCTTCATGGTCATGCCTCTACGCGGGCCGCGGCACGCCCCGCCCGCTCTTGCTCGGCGAAAGTCTCGCCGGAGAAGTTCATGCCCTCGACGAATATCGCCTGGAACTCCGGCCGCGCCGCCAGCGCCACATGTTCGATGCCCTGCGCAAGCTCGAAGGCACGCAGGCGCTCGGTCTCGGACAGCAAGGCCATCTGCGCGCCGATCGCCGCCGCGTTGCCCATGTAGGTGATGCGTTCCAGCGGCAGTTCGGGCAGCAGGCGGATCTTCACCGAGCTCTCGATGCTGATGTAGTTACCGAAACCGCCGCACAGCATCAGCTCGTGGATCTGGTCGTCGCGCACCTGCATCACGTCACGCAGCATCACGATGCCGGAGTAGATGGCGCTCTTGGCCAGCTGCAGCTGGCGGATGTCGGCCTGCGTGATGCTGATATCGTGGTCGCGGCCGGCCTCGCCCTTCCACACCAGCACGAACTGGCGGCCGGCGTTGCCCTTGCAGATGCGCTCCTGCAGCGCGGCGGCGAGCGGCTCGCTGCTGTCGCGCCGAAGCAGGCCGTTGGCATCGATGATGCCGGCATCGAGCATCTTCGCGCAGGCATCGATCAGCCCCGAGCCGCAAATGCCGATGGCCGGCGCATCGCCGATCACCTTGCAGGCCACGTCGCCGTCGATCTCCACGCGCTCGATGGCGCCCACCGCCCCGCGCATGCCGTGGCGAATCTGCGCACCTTCCAGCGCCGGGCCAGCGGGGGCGGAACACGCATAGAGCTGGCCCTTGCGGCCCATCACCACCTCGCCGTTGGTGCCGATATCGACCAAAGCGCGGATCTCTTCGCTCTCGTAGATGCGCGTGGCCAGCACGCAGGCCATGGTGTCGGCACCGACGAAGCCCGCCACGATCGGCAGCAGGCACACGCGCGCGTTGGGCGCGGACTTGAGCGGCAGCTCGCGCGCGGGGTAGACCAGCAAGTCGCGCACCACCGGCGCGTAAGGGGCCAGGCCGACGTAGGTGACATCCACGCCCAGGAAAATGTGGTGCATGCAGGTGTTGCCCACGACCACGATCTTGTAGAGGTTCTCGGCGCTGACGCCGGCCTTCTCGCAGGCCTCGCGGATGAAATCGTTGATACCCGCCAGGATCTTGCCGCGCAGCGTGGCGAGCTTGGTCTCGTCGAACTGCGCATAGGCGATGCGCGACATCAAGTCGCCTCCGAATTGCGCCTGCGGGTTGAGGCCCCCCACGGCCGCCAGTTGCTCACCGGTGCTGAGATCCATCAGCGTGCCCACGATGCTCGTGGTGCCGATGTCGAAAGCCATGCCGTAACACTGCGCCGAAGTGTCGCCGACCTCGATGTCTATCACTTCACTGCGAAAGGTGGTGACGGTGAGGCGCCCCTTGTCCTTGCGCAGCGCCCCGGGCACCTTGCGCAGCAATTCCAGCGAAAGCCGCCGTTCGGTGCCGACGGGCAGCTGCGCGAGTACTTCCTCGACGTCGGAGGTCTGATGGTGTTCGCCCCGCGGCGTGCTGGCGACGATCACGTGCTTGACCACGCCGCTGTCCAGATGGAACCGGCTGTCGGCGAGGTCGGCCTGCCCGGCCAGGATCTGGAAGCCCGACTCGGACTTGGGCGGCATCGGCGTGGCCATGCAGTCGCTCACCGGCCGCGTCTGGCAGGCGAGGCGGAAGCGCTCCTGCACTTCGTCGTGCCCGAGCTGCAGCGTATCCTGCAGCGTCGGCGGCGAGATCTCGCCCGACAGCACCTTGACGCGGCAACTGCGGCAGCGGCCGCGGCCGCCGCAGGTGGCGTCCATCTCCACGCCGGCCAGTCGCGCCGCGTCGAGCAGGGTGCCGTCAGCCGGCAGCGAGACCGGCGCGGTCTCGCCCTCCAGCATGCTGAACCTGACCGTGCAGGCCATCGCTTCAGGCCCAGGCTTCGCGCTTTTCCTTCACCAGCCGCAGCGCGAGCTTGACCGCCTCCACTGCGTCGCGGCCCCAGCCGTCGGCGCCGCAGCTGTCGGCCCATTCCTGCGAGGTGGGGGCGCCGCCGATCAGGATCTTCACCTTGTCGCGATGGCCGGCCTTGGCGAACTCCTCGATCGTGACCTTCTGGTAGTACACGGTCGTGGACAGCAGCGCCGAGAAGCCCACGAGGTCGGCCTTGTTGTCGAGCGCCGTGGAGATGAACTTGTCCGGGTGCACGTCGGTGCCGAGGTTGATGACGTTGAAGCCGGCGTTCTCGAGCATGATGGTGACGATGCTCTGGCCGATGTCGTGCATGTCGCCCAGCACCGTGCCCATCACGAAGGTGCCGACGGGCTTTTCCTTGTTGGCCGCCAGCAGCGGGCGGATCAACGCCAGGCCCACTTTCATCGCACGCGCGGTGATCAGCATCTCGGGTATGAAGATGATCTGCGCCGAGAAGCGTTCACCCTGCAGGTGGAAGCCGGGGAACAGGCCATCGTCGAGGATCACGCGCGGATTGATGCCCGCGTCGATGGCCTCGCGCACGCGCTTGTCGGCGAACTTGTGGTCACCCTCCTCGATCGCCTCCCACAGCGTGCTCCACACCCATCCAGCGGGTGCGCGTGATTGCCAATCCTGCGGCATCTGCAGGACGGGTTCTTCCAAGTCGGACATTGGGTATCTCCAGGACGTCTGGGCCAGGATGAATCAGTTCAGCGGCCACTTTCCGTACACACCGAAATCCTTCTGCGCCTCGAACATGGCCATGATGTTCTGGATCGGCACGTCGGCCATGATGTAGTGCGAGGGCGAAAAGACATAGCCACTTCCCGGTGCCAGGTGCTGGAAGCACTCGAGCACACCCTTACGCACATCCTCCACCTGGCCGCGCGGCAGCGTCCTCTGCACGTCGAAGCCGCCGCACAGCGCGATCTTGTCGCCGAACTTGGCCTTGATGTTGGCCTTGTCCTTGAGGCCGCCGGTGGGCTGCATCAGGCCCGACAGGTTGCAACCGAGATCCACGATGTCCTGCAGGATGGGCGAGTAGTCGCCGCAGGAGTGGAACTTGATGAAGATCTCCGGGTTCTCCTTGCGGAAGGTGTCGAACATATGCTGCAGCCGCGGCTTGGCGAGCTTGCGCCACATCTTGGGCGACAGCATCATCGACTGCTGCGCGCCCACGTCGTCGCCCATGCGGATCATGTCGGCGCCTTCCTTGATGGCATTGATGCCCAGCGCCGTGTAGTACTCGGTCAGGCCGTCGAGCACGCCGTCGATGAGGTCGGGCTCGTCGGCCGTCATCAGGAAGAAGTTCTGTGTGCCCACGATGTGCGCGTAGGCCGCTTCGATCAGCGTGGAGGACAGGTCCACGATGATGAAGTAGTCTTTCTTGTACTTGTCGCAGATGACCTTGATGGGGTCGAGCAGGCGCCGGTCATTCGGGTCGGGCCACTTCATGGCCTTCAACTCGTCCATCGACTTGATCGGGTGCGACTTCGGGAAATTCTCAGGCACCACCTTGGCCGGTCCCCAGAACTCCTGGGTCTTCGCGAACTCGATCTCTTCCTCGTGCGTGCGGCCCTCCAGGCCGCTCTTGCCGTAGCCGACGCCGAAATGGTTGTGCCAGGTCTCGCCGATGGCGATGGGCCGGTGCGAGAACTCCGCGTTGATGCCGATCTGGTAGATGATGGCGTCGTTGCCCAGTCGCAATTCGAGCGAGGGGTCATGGCCGAGGCCGGTGCCCGTTTTCTCGATGCCGAAGACGCGAGCGATCTTCTGTTTGGCTTCGGCCTTCATGCGGTACAGCACCGTCACGCGGTCGACGGGCTCGCGGCGTAGCGTGCGGATGAAACGTTCGCGGGGCAGCAGTTCCTTCATCGTTCTCTCCTGCAGGTTTGGGCCGACCGGGTCAAGCCGCCGCGACGGCGGTGGGTGCGGTAGCAGCCGCGGCGGCGGCCTTTTTGGCCTGGGCGATCAGCCCACGCTGGTACTTCAGGTACTTGACCGAGTACTCGTCCTTGCCCGTCAGCGCGTTGGCGGCGAACATGAAGTCGTTGAAGTCCTTCGACGGGTTCATGATCGGGTCGATCATCAACGCATCGCAGCCGGCGATGACGGACAGTGCCACGAAGGTGAAGTTGAGCGCCTTGCGTTCGGGCAGGCCGAAGCTCACGTTGCTGTGGCCACCGAATATGTGCACGTCGGGGTACATCTTGCGGATGGACGCGACCGCGTCGAGGTAGTGGCGGCCGAACTCGGGGCCGGCGCCGATCGGGAACACCAGCGGGTCGAGATAGCGGTCGTCCATCGGGATGCCGCCCTTGTCCATCAGGTCCATGCAGCCGACGAGATTCTCCACGCGTTGCACGTCGTTCTGAGGCATGCCGGCCTTGCCGCTGGCGTTGGCAAACAGCATCGCGTTGCGCTCCTTGGCCATGGCGACCAGGATCTGGCGCCCGTCCTCGAGATTCACCGAATTGATCGCCGGGCGGCTCTTGCTGGCATCGTGCGCTTCCAGGCCGGCGCGGATGGTCTCGGAGTCGGACGAATCGATGGACAGAATGGAATCGGTGATGCCCTGCGCCGCCTGCACGAGCCAGCGGATCCACTCCTTGCGCTCTTCGGGGTAGACCGACATCTCGTCGACACACAGGTCGATGATGTGCGCGCCGTGCCTCTCCTGGTTCTTGATGGCCCAGCGGATGTAGTGCATGTCCTTCTGGCGGCAGGCCTCGGCGATGTGCGGGATGTTGAAGCCGCTACGCTTGTTGGGCTCATCGGGAATGATCTTGGTAACATCGAGCACGCGCTTGTTGCCATCCAGATCGGTGTAGCCGATGCCGACCTTGCCGTCGGCCTGGATCACCTTGGGGCTGGTGATCTTGATCTTGCGCGTGGCGTTGAAGTTCTCCCCGATGATGACGAGCCCGTCACCTGCGATCTTCATGGCGTGGTGTCCTCTGAAAAACCAGGCCTGCCCGCCTGGTGAGTGAGGTTGTGCAGCGGTGCGACGCCATAGAGACCCGACCGGGACAGCTTGGGATTCATGGCGCAACTGGCCATCAAGGTGACGGGCAGAGGCTCGTCGCCGAAGAGTGCGAAGAACGCTACCTGGTCCTCGAGCGGCCAGTTCACCTCGGCATCGCCGACGCGATAGGCATACCCGGGGCCCATGCGCGAGGTGATGCGCAAACCGCGCGCGGTGGCGTTGGACCGCAGCAGTGCCTTGAACTGGCGCGTGGCATCTTCGATGCAGAGCCAGCCGGCGGTTTCTAGCAGCACGGCCTCGAGCAAATCGCCGGCATCGGCGAGCGCGACTACCGTATCGCCGAGCTCCTTGCCGCAGGAAAGCACGAAGGACGCGATCTGCGTGCACCCGGCCATGCGCGTGGCGAACGCGCGGCTTTGCAGGCGGGCGCCGTCGCCGAGTTCCATGCCTTCATCGTCGAGCGCGTGCAGCGGACGGTACTGATAGGCCACAGCGGGCCTGGACAAGGCCTCGGCGCGGCGCGCCATCGCCTGCGCCGCGCTGACGATGGCCGGGCGCACCCGGCCCATCTCGGCATAGCCCTGCACGCGCAAGATCCGCTCGTGCAGTACCACGGGAGGCACTGGCTCGAAGTGTCGCACTCGCACACCCTCTGAGGCTCGCACAGATGCCAGTGACAGCCCAGAGGTCGGCTGAGGCGCACTCACCTGCGCCATCTCAGCCAGCAGCGGGTTCATGGAAGACGAGGCTTCGAACAGGCTTCATGCAATCCAAGAATATATTCTTTGGAGGGGCTAGCGCCATGCGCCCCACGCAGACTAGCTCTGCGCAATGGCCTGGGCTCGGATGCTGTCGTAGCGGGCCTCGAGTTCGGCAGCCACGGCGCGCGCCACGTCGGCCGCGCCGCCTTCGCGCTCGACCTTGTCGCCCTTGTTCCAGCCCGCGATGTAGTCGTCGGTGGCACCGAGCTTGCGCTTCGTCGCCACGAGGTCGATGAGCTCGAGAAAGCGCTGGCTCAGCGGCTCCTTGTGGAGCTTCTCGCCCTGCGCCTTGGCATCGACCTGGGAGGGGATCTCGTGCCAGTAGGTGACTTGGTATGTGGCCATGCGTTGGGGCGCCCGGTGGGCGAAGATTCAGCGGCGTTGGTGCACATAATATACGATGTGTATCCAATGAGACAACCCGAGCCCAACACCGGGAGATTCGTCATCGTGGGTGCCGGCCAGGCCGGCGCCCAGGCGGCATTGACGTTGCGCGATCTGGGCTTCGCCGGCGCCGTCGTGCTGCTCGGCGACGAGCCCCACGCGCCGTACGCCCGGCCGCCGCTGTCGAAGAAGCTCTTGGCCGGCGAACTGGCCGAGGAGCGGCTGTACCTGCGACCACCCGCCCTCTATGCCGACCGCGGCATCGACTTGCGGTTGGCGACACAGGTCCTGAGCATCGACCGCCAGGTGAGCTGTGTGCACATCCGCGGCCCGCAGGGTGCCGAGCGCATCGCCTACAACAAGCTGCTGCTGGCCACCGGTGCCCGCGCGCGCGAACTGCCGCTTGTTGGGGCCCGCCACGACGACGTTCTCTACCTGCGCTCGTGGGCCGATTCAATCGCGCTGCGCGCGCGCCTGGCGCAGGCCAGGCACCTGGTCGTGATCGGCGGCGGTTATGTCGGGCTGGAGGTGGCGGCCACGGCGGCCGCAGCGGCGTTCGGCGGCCTGCACGTGACAGTGCTCGAACGAGCCGCGCGGCTGCTCGAGCGCGTCACGACACCGATCATTTCGGAGCACGTCGAGCAGGCGCATCGCCGCCACGGTGTGGAGGTGCACTGCGGCGTGCGGATCACGGGGCTTGCCTTTGAAGGCGAGCGGTTGCGCGCCGTGCAGACCGACGGCGGCGAGATCGTGGCCGATCTCGTGCTCGTGGGCATCGGCGCGGCGCCGAACGTGGCGCTGGCGCTCGAGGCAGGGCTCGCCTGCGACGACGGCATCGTCGTCGACGCCGGTTGCCGCACCAGCGACCCAGCCATCTACGCCGCCGGCGATTGCACGCGCCACCCAAATGCCCTGTATGGCCGCCGCCTGCGGCTGGAGTCGGTGCAGAACGCCGTAGACCAAGCCGGCGTCGCCGCCGCCGGCATGGCCGGCATCGAAGCCGCCTACACGCGCGTGCCGTGGTTCTGGTCGCAGCAGTACGGGCTCAAGTTGCAGTCAGCTGGCCTGAGCGAAGGCCACGACGAGATCATCGAACGCGGCGAGCGTGCGGCCGACCGTTTCGCGTTGCTTTATCGGCGCGGCGGCCAACTCATCGGCGTCGATGCAGTGAACCATCCTGCCGAATATCTGGCGGCACGCCGCGCCATCGCAGAACGCGGCGAGCTCGCCGTGCCGAAACGGGCGATGCCCGCCCCCTCGCCATCATCCCAGGCCGCCCCCGGACCTGAGCGCCACACCTCATGACCCCCACTGGCCGGCCCATCATGGCCCCCGACGCGGCGCTGTTCCTCGCTGCTCCGTACTTCGAAAGCGACCCCCCTGGCCCCAAGCTGTACTTCTTCAAGAATCGGCAGTTTGTGTGCTGGGACGTGATCGAAGAACGGCTCTGCGAAGGCTACCCGCGCGAGATCGAACAGGGCTTTCCCGGGCTGCAGGCCGCCGGGCGCGGTGCCGCTCTGCGCGCTGCGCTGCACGTGCCGGCCTGGGGACGGCGCGTCTTCTTCTTCTTCGAAGGCCAGGCGACGCTCGCGGTGTGGGATCTCGAGCAGCGCCGTCTATTGCCCGAGCCGATGGCGGTTGCCGACCTGCTGCCCGGTGTCTTCACGCAGGGCCCCTTCACCCCCGTCTACGCCGAGCTGTCCAACGGCGAAGGCGCGATCTACGCCTTCCAGGGCACGGACTACCAGCGCTGGAGCGTGGGCGGTACCTGGCCGGCGCAGCCCGAGGCCGGCTTCCCGCACAAGACGGCGGCCGACTGGAAGGACGGCCTGGTGCTCGCCCCTCGCAGCGGCGTCTATCTCGAATGGCCCAACCGCAGCGCGGCCCATTCCAATCGCAAGATCTACTTCTTCATGGGCGACCTGTACTTGCGTTGGGACGTGCCGTCCAACACGCGCAACTACCGCCTGGACATCGTGGCCGGATGGAAGGGCTGGCCCAACTTTGCATGAGCTGATCTGCGTCGAGCGCATGGCTAGGGCGTGCATGCGCGCTTTCAGCGCTTGCCAGGCGTGCGCCGATACGCTCAGCCAATCGTCGTGCGCTCAGGAGCCATACCCGAATCACATGTCTGAACGGGCGCTTGTCCCTCTACGATTTTCCCCGGTCCCGTCTTCGATTTCGGGATCTGGAGACTCCGGTCATGGCAGCAGTTGCAGAAGTGGAGATGCAGCACGATGTGCGCCAGGAGGTGCGCCGGTTCATGGCGGGCTTCACGCTCGAAACCACGCCGGGTTCGGCCGCCAAGATCGCCGACTTCCGCGAGCATGTGCGGCCGGAGACGCCGATCTACATCACCTTCCTGCCGGGCTCGCATTTCGACGACACGATGGCGGTGGCCAAGCGGCTGCGCAGCGAAGGGTTCGAGCCGGTGCCGCACATTGCCGCGCGCAGCGTACCGAACAAGGCCTTCCTGCAAGACGCGCTTGCCCGACTCACAGGTGAGGCGAATGTCTCGCGCCTGTTGCTCATTGGCGGCGCGATGTCGCAACCGCTGGGCGACTTCACGGACTCGATGCGATTGCTGGAGACAGGCCTCTTCGACCGCCACGGCATCCGCACCATCGGCCTGGCGGGCCACCCGGAGGGCAACCCCGACATCTCCGACGAAGGCATTCGGCAGGCGCTGCGCTGGAAGAACGAATTCGCCAAGCGCACCAGCGCCAAGCTCTACCTGGTGACGCAGTTCTGCTTCGAGGCCGCGCCCATCATCCGCTGGGACCAGCGCCTACAGGCCGAGGGCAATCGCCTGCCCATCGTCATCGGCGTGCCTGGCCTGGCCACCATCAAGACGTTGCTGGCTCACTCCAAGGCTTGCGGCATCGGTGCCTCGATGAGCTTCCTCAGCAAGCAGGCGATGAACGTCGCCAAGCTGCTCACCGTATCGGCGCCCGACCGGCTGGTCACCGAGCTCGCGGCCTACAAGGCGCGCGATCCCCGGTGCGGCATCACCGGCGTGCACCTGTACCCGTTGGGAGGGCTGAAGAAGACCGCCGATTGGTCCTACGCCGCCGCCGACGGGCGTTTCGAACTGAACCGCCACGACAGCGGCTTCGAAGTGACACTGCCCGCCTGACTGCGGGCCCGGCCGCGCGCGATCGCGGCGCGTCACTCACCGGCCACGAACGCATCGGGTTCGCGCGGATATCCTGCCCCGGGGGCCAGGCCACACACTGCGCTCGATGCCAAGTGCAAGCTGTGCCCGGGGCCGCCGCGCGTCACATGCCCCCCGCCCCGTCCGATGCAATGAAAAGGTTCGAATGACCGCACCGAAGCCGACCCCGCCCGAGTCGACGCCTGCAGTGCAGCCCAGTTCGACGCCGTCATGCGCGGACAAGCTGCCCCCCGGCACTTTCCGCCTGACCCGGCGCGATCTCGTGCGCGCCACGGGTGCAGGGCTGTCGAGCGGCCTGCTGCACGAGATCGCGGCCGCCGCCGGCCCGGCCGCAGCGGCGCCCAAGACGTACCCGGCGCTGAAAATCACCGCGGTCGATGCGCTGAAACCCGATGTTCCGCTTCCCTTCAGCTACCCCGACGAGACCTCGCCCGCGGTGCTGGTGCGCCTGCGCTTAGCAGCAGCGGGGGGTGTGGGCCCTGGCAATGCGATCGTCGCCTTCTCGCAGCTGTGCACGCACAAGGGCTGCCCGGTGCATTACCGCCCCGAACGCAAGTTGCTCATTTGTCCCTGCCACTGGAGCACTTTTGACCCCGCCAAGGCCGGGCAGATGGTCATTGGCCAGGCAAGCCAACCGCTGCCCCAGATCCAACTGCGCATCACCGACAACCTGGTGTTCGCGGTCGGGGTCGAGGGCCTGATCTTCGGCCGCCACACCAACATGTTGTGACCGCCGCGATGGAACAGGCCGCGCTGCCACCGAAAGATGCCCAGCGCTTCGCCACCGTCTGCCAGTTCTGCATCGTCGGCTGCGGCTACCAGGTCTACAAATGGCCGCTCGCGCGACGCGGCGGCCCGCACCCCGACGACAACGCCTTCGGCCTCGACCTGCGCAAGGCGCAGCCCGCCTTCGGCACCTGGGTGGCACCGGCCCATCACACGGTGGTGACCGACCGCGACGGCAGCCGCCACCACATCGTCATCGTCCCCGATAGCGCCTGCCGCGTGAACGACGGCATGGCCTCGGTGCGCGGCGCCGGTCTGGCGCAGACGCTGTATGCACCCGACCGGCCCACGCGCGTGCGGCTGGCGGCTCCGCGCATCGACCAGGGCGAGGGCGTGGCCGGCGCCGCGGCGGCCAAGTGGAACGATGCAGTCGATCTCGGCGCCCGCGTCATCAAGGCGGTCATCGACCGCTGGGGCGCCGACGCCGTGGGCATGAAATTCTTCGACCACGGCGGCGGTGGCGGCGGCTTCGAGAACAACTGGGCCGTCGGCCGCTTCTTCTTCTCGGGCGTGGGCACGCGCACGGCCTCCATCCACAACCGCCCGGCCTACAACAGCGAGGTGCATGCCGCGGGCGACGCGGGTGTCGCCGCACTCACCAACGCCTACCTCGACGCGCAGCTGGCCGACACCTTGCTCATCGTCGGCGCCAACCCCTACGAGACGCAGACCAACTACTTCCTCACCCACATGGTGCCCAACCTGCAAGGTGGCACGCTGGAGGTGAAGCGTTCGACCTTCCCGGGCGAGGCCGTGGAGGCTGGCCGCATCATCATCGTCGACCCGCGCAAGACGATGACCGTGGCCACCGCGGGTGCCGCGGGCGGCGCCGAGCGCCTGCTGCATCTGCAGATCGAACCCGGCAGTGATATCGCGTTGCTCAACGCCATCGCCCGCATCGTCGTGCACCGCCGCTGGCACGATGTGGGCTTCATCCGCGAACGCACCGAGACGCAGACCTACGAGGCCTATCTGCGCTCCTCGCTCGGTGTCGATCGGCCGATCGATGAATTTCTCGCCGAGGCGGCGCGCATCACCGGCCTCACCGTCGCGCAGATCGAACAGGCCGCCGCGTGGATCGCCCAGCCCAAGGCCGGCGGCGCGCGCCGGCGCACGCTGCTGCACTACGAGAAGGGCCTCATCTGGGGACTGAAGAACTACGAGAACATCGCGGCCATCGTCGACCTCGGCCTGCTCACGGGCAACGTCGGCAAACCCGGCACCGGCATCAGCCGCCTGGGCGGGCACCAGGAGGGTTATGTGCGCCCGCCCTACCCCGGTGGCCGTCCCGCGCTCAACGTCGACGAGGCCGTGCGCCGCGGCGAGGTCAAGGTGTTCTGGATCGGCGGCTGCAACCCCGTGCTCACCACCTCGCGCGCCGAGGCCTTCGAGGCCGCACTCGAGGAGCGCGGCGCGCCGGTGCGCGAGGCGCTGCGCGCCACGGTGGGCAGGCCCATCGGAGAGAGGGTCACCGCGGTCGTGGAAGCGCTCAAGCGCGGCGGCATGTTCATCCTCGGCCAGGACATCTACCTCACCGAAAGCGCGCGCCACGCGCACATCGTGCTACCGGCCGCGCAGTGGGGCGAGATCAACCTCACCTCCATCAACGGCGAGCGGCGCCTGCGCCTGTACCCCAAGTTCATGGATGCCCCAGGCGAAGCCATCGCCGACTGGGCCATCATGGCGCGCTTCGCGCGGCGGCTGCGCGCGCTGTACCTGGCCGACAAGAACCCGCTGGCCGCGAACCGCTTCGTCGACTTCGAATGGAAGGACGACGAGGATGTTTTCATCCACGCCCGCTATTCCTTCAAGGGCGACGGCAGCGACGGCATCGAAGGTTATGCCGGCGTCACCTACGACCTGCTGCGTCGCCTGGGCAACAACGGCATCCAGACGCCCGTGCGCCTGGTGGCTGGCAAACTGGCAGGCACGGTGCGCATGCACGAGGACGGGCGCTTTTACACCGCCTCGGGCAAGGCGCGCTTCATTGCCGCGCCGCAGCCCTGGCCCGGTTATGCAGCGGCGGTGACGGCGCAGCGCCGCAAGCACCGCTTCTGGGTCAACAACGGGCGCTCCAACCACATCTGGCAGACGGCCTATCACCACCGCCACATCCCCTTCTACAACGACCGCTTTCCGCTGCCGTACCTGGAGATGCACGCCGACGATGCCAAGAGCCTCAACATCGCATCGGGCGATCTCGTCGAACTGAGCAACGACGTCGGCAAGGTGCAGGCCATGGCCTACGTGAGTGGCGCGGTGAAGAAGGGCCACACCTTCATGCTCTTCGGCCAGCCGCGCGGTGCCGCGGGCGATCTCATCTCCGACCATGTGGACCCGCACACCACGATTCCGTACTACAAGGGCGTGTGGGCCGATGTCCGGCGCGTGGGGCCTATGCCCGAGGCGGCGCGCGGCACGAGTCTTGCGCCGACGAACGTGGCGGTATGAGCCTCGCCCGCAGGTTCGCTTCGGCGCTCTGCCTCTTTGGCGCGCTGTGTTGCGCAGCGTTGCTGCTCGGCTGCCAACCGAGCGCCGGTGATGGCGGCGCGGCAAGACGCAGCTTCGCGGGCCAGCGACTGGAGGGCCACGACTTCAGCGGCGCGGCACTGGCCGGCGCCAACTTCGACGGGGCGAGGCTTGCCGGCGCCAACTTCGTCGGCGCGTCGCTCAAGGGCGCGTCGTTCAAGGGTGCCGACCTGCGCGAGGCCTATCTGCGTGAGGCCGATGCCGAAGACGCCGACTTCACCGGCGCGCAGCTCGGCGGCGCCGACCTCACGCGCGCCACGCTGCGCCGCGCGCGCCTGGACGAAGCCGACCTGAGCCGCGCGCGGCTGGACAGCGTGGTCGCTGACGAGGCGAGCTTCAAACGCGCATTTCTGCCCGGCGCGAGCCTCGTGAAGGCGCGACTGCGTGCCGCCAACTTCGATGCCGCAGTCCTCGAAGCGGCCGTGCTCACCCAGGCGGTGATGACCGGCGCGGTGCTCACCGGCGCCAGCCTCGGCGCGATGGGCGCGGCGCAGCAGGGGCCGTCGCCTGCCACCCTCGCCGGGGCCGACCTGCGCAATGCCGATGCGAGCGGCGCCAACCTCACGAGCGTCAATCTGAGCGAAGCGCAGTTGCAGGGCGCACGCTTTGTCGGTGCGCGCCTCGATCATGCCAACCTCACCTGGGCCCAGGCACGCGGCGCCGATTTCTCCAAGGCCAGTCTCGGCTGGGCGCGCGCCTATGGCGCCGATCTGCGTGAGGCGCTCTTCGTCGAGTCGGTGCTCGCGCAGGCGCAGCTCGAAGGCGCCGACCTGCGCCAGGCCTCGCTGCGCGGCGCGCGCCTGACCCAGACCAACCTCAACCTCGCGCGCATGGGCCAGACCAACACCCAGGGCGTGCTGGCCAGCCGCGTGCTGATCCACGGCGCCATCGATGTGCCGCCCGAACTCATCCAGGCCAAGTAACTATGTCGAGCACGGACACCCCTTCATCCAACGCACCGATCATCGACGCCACGGCGCCACACCCGACGCTGCCGCTCACCAACGAAAGTGCGCTCAGCCGCAGTGCCACGGCCAGTGGACTTGTCACGCGCGCCCTGGCCGGCGAATTTGTCGGCACCTTCGTGCTCGTCTTCTTCGGCGTCGGCGTGGTCAACGCGGCGGTGGTCACCGGCGCGCAGGTGGGCCTGTGGCAGGTGGCGGTGGTGTGGGCCATCGGCGTGAGCTTGGGCATCTACTCCTCGGCGGCGCTGTCGGGCGCGCACCTCAACCCGGCCATCACCGTGGTGGCGGTGGTCTACGACCGCTTCCCTGTCGGCCGTGCGCTCGGTTACGTCGTGGCGCAGGTGGCCGGCGCGATGGCGGCCTCGGTGCTGCTGTATTCGATGTTCGCCGAGGCCATCGTCGAATTCGAGCGCCGCCATGGCCTGCTGCGCGGAGGCCCGGGCAGCGAAAAGAGCGCGATGGTCTTCGGCGAGTACTTCCCCAACCCCGCCGTCTTCGGCACCGCCGAGGATGCCTGGCGCATCGTCGGCCATGAGGGCGCCTTCATGGCCGAGATGATCGGCACCGCGATGCTCGCCTTCCTTATCGCCGCAGTCACCCACCCGCGCAACTCGTCCAAGCCGCCGGCGGCGGTGCAGGCCCTCTTCATCGGTCTCGGCGTGGCGGCGATCATCTCGGTGGTGGCGCCGCTCACGCAGGCGGGCCTGAACCCGGCGCGCGACTTCGGGCCGCGCGCGGTGTCGTGGTTCCTCGGCTGGGGCGAGATCGCCTTTCCCGGGCCGCGCGGCGGCTGGCTCACGGTGTATATCGTGGCCCCCGTGATCGGTGCGCTGGCCGGCGGTGGTCTCTACCGGCTGCTGGCGAGCAAGTTACTTTCCGCGCCCGACACCGAACCGCCGCCTTGAGCACCCGCACTGTGCAGGAACCGCCAATCGCCAGCGATGAGCTCAAAGCCTGGCGCCGGCAGCTTCGCGCCACGCTGATCGGGCAGCGCCTCGCTGCCGGTGCCGCGGCGCGCGTGCGCTGGAGCGAGGCCATCGTGGCGCACCTGGCGCATATCTTGCCCCTTTGCGATGCGAAGGTGCTTGGCTTCTGTTGGCCCTACCAGGGCGAGCCGGATGTGCTGGCTGCGGTGCGCAAGTGGCTGGCCGCCGGTGGCCTGGCCGCGTTGCCGGTGGTGGTGCAGCCGCGCGCCCCGATGGTCTTTCACCGCTGGCACCCCGGCGTGGCGATGACACCCGGCGTGTACGACATCCCGGTCCCGAAGGACACCGAGAGACTGCAGCCCGACATCCTGCTCATCCCGCTCACCGGATTCGATGCCGCCGGCTACCGGCTCGGCTATGGCGGCGGGTTCTTCGACCGCACGGTGGTGGAAATGCAGCCGCGCCCGCTGCTGGTCGGCCTCGGGTTCGAGCTTTCGCGGGTGCCCACCATTCATCCGCAGCCGCACGACCAGCCGATGCAGATCATCGTCACCGAGGTGGGCGTCTACCGCCATCACGCCGACTGAGCGGCATCGGCCCTTGATGGCGGGCCGGCCGATCTCAGACCGCCGAGCGCAGGTTGACCCGCCGCGAAAGCTCTTCGGCGCTTTCCTTGCGCTCGCTGTAGCGGTCGACCAGGTGGGCGCTGATGTCGCGCGTGAGCAGCGTGAACTTCACAAGCTCCTCCATCACGTCGACGACACGGTCGTAGAAGGCCGAGGGCCTCATGCGGTCGTCGTCGCCGAACTCGTTGAAAGCCTTGGCCACCGAGCTCTGGTTGGGGATGCAGATCATGCGCATCCAGCGCCCCAGCACACGCAGCTGGTTCAGGGCATTGAAGCTCTGTGAGCCGCCGCACACCTGCATGATGGCCAGCGTCTTGCCCTGCGTCGGGCGCACCGCGCCCACGGCGAGCGGAATCCAGTCGATCTGCGCCTTCATGATGCCGGTCATCGCCCCGTGGCGTTCGGGGGAGCACCACACCATGCCCTCGGACCAGGCGGCGAGCTCGCGCAGCTCGCGCACCTTCGGGTGGTCTTCGGGTGCGCCGTCGGGCAGCGGCAGGCCCTCGGCGTGGAAGATGCGAACCTCGGCGCCCATCGCCGTCAGCAGGCGCGCGGCTTCGTAGGTGAGCAGGCGGCTGAAAGAGCGTTTGCGCAGCGAGCCATAGAGCATCAGGATGCGCGGCGCGTGTGTCGACGGCGTGGGTGCGTGCAGGCCCTGCACGGACGGGCGCCGGTAGTGGGCCTGCGCAAGCGCCGGGAAAGTGGGTGGGGTCTGGAAGGGCAGCATGGGTCCGGGGTCTGAAAGACTGCGCTCAAGCATAGTGCCCGTAGCGGCCGGTGGCAGCCTCGCGCAGGCGCAGGGTCAGTCTTCGATGCCCCGCTGCGCTGGCACGCCGGCCATATGGTGGTGCTTGGTCAGCGACATGCGAGTCACCGTATCGGCCAGATCGATCAGGTCCTGCGGCGCATTGCGCCCGGTCAGCACCACGTGCATGGCGTGCGGCCGCTGCTGCAGCACGAGCAGCAATTCGTCCAGCGCCAGCCAGCCGCGGCGCAGCGCCAGCATGATGTCGTCGAGCACGACCATGAAGTGCTCGCCGCCGAGGATGGCCGCGCGTGCCCGGGCCCAGGCACGGCCGCCCTCGAGCGCGCAATGGTCGGCATCGCGGCAGTCCCAGTCGAAGGTGCCGCCCAGCACCTCCACCGGCATGCCCAGCCGCGCAAATGCGCGGTACTCACCCACCCGCGCCGAGATGGCCTTGCTGAACTGGAAGATCTTCACCTTCTTGCCACGCCCGAGCGCGCGCAGCGCCAGGCCGTAGGCGGCCGTGCTCTTGCCCTTGCCGTCTCCGGTGTGCACGATGACCAGGCCGCGGCGCGGCCCGCGCAGGCCCGGTGCGCGATCGATGGGGTCCAGGGTGTCATGTTCCATGCTTGCTCGCTCATGTGTCCCCCCGGCATGGCAGCGGACATCGCGGCATCGAATGTCCAGCCGGGCCCGCAGGGCGCGCAACTGCACATCCGGCCCGCGTTGCCCACCGCAACACCGGAACCTCGTCGCCTCGGGCCGGTATCCGGACTTGCGAAGGCCAGGCGCCTTGGGGGCACCTGGTGGCCCGCGGCGCCCTCCCAGGGGGTCAACCCCTGTGGCTGCTGTTGCCGCGTGCTCTTCGCTCACCGTTGCGGGGGCAGTGCCGGCATGGACTGCAAGGCCTTGGCCTCGTCGCACCAGCTTCCCGTTTGACCCTCGGATCCGGGCGGACCCTCGGGCACCAGAAGCTGATTCCGAAGATACCAGCACAGGCACAAGGGCGCGCGCCGCCGGGCCGCGGCCGCGCGCAGACCAGCCACGCGCCGTAGGCAGGGCTGGGTGGCGCGACCAGGCGCATCGCATAGCATTCTCTGGATGAACTCCCCGGGTCGCACGGCCACCGTGGCGCTGCTGGGCAGCGCGCAGACAGTCTCCTTTGCTTCTTCGTACTACCTGCCGGCGATACTGGCCGCGCCCATGGCGCGTGATCTGGGCGTGGCGCCGGCAACAGTCTTTGCTGCCTTCTCGCTGGCGCTGCTGATCTCGGCGCCGCTCGCGCCGCTCAGCGGCCGCCTCATCGACCGCCATGGCGGGCGCGCGGTGCTGATCGGCACCAATCTCGTCTTGGCTGCAGGTCTGATCGCGTTGTCGTTCGCGCAAGGCGTGTGGGGCCTGTTTGCAGCCTGGGCGCTGATCGGCATTGGCATGGGCGCAGGCCTTTATGACGCCGCCTTCGCGGCGCTGACGCGGCTGTACGGCCGCGACTCGCGCAGCGCCATCACGGGCGTCACGCTGATCGGCGGTTTTGCCAGCACGGTGAGCTGGCCGCTCTCGGCCTGGATGGAGGTGCAGTGGGGCTGGCGCGGCGCCTGCCTTGGATGGGCGGGCCTGCAGTTGCTGCTGGCCATCCCACTCAATGCCGCCTTGCCGCGCCGTGCCCTCGCCCCGGCGGCCGCCAGCGCCGTGCCCGATGAGGCAGCGGGCGAGACCGCGCAGACCCTTGCACCGGCGCCGACACTTGCACAGCCCCAGGTGGCGCGCGCCAGCGTGCTGCTCGCCTTCGTCTTTGCGGCGATGTGGTTCACCAGTGTCGCCATGGCCTCGCATCTGCCGCGCTTGTTGCAGGCCACCGGTGTCACGCTGGCGGCGGCGGTGACCATCGGTGCTCTCATCGGGCCGGCGCAGGTGGCCGGGCGTTTGCTCGAGATGTTCTGGCTGCACCGCCTGCACCCGCTTTGGTCGGCACGGCTGGCCACGTTGGGCCACCCGATCGGCGTGCTCTCGCTGGTGCTGCTGGGCCCGGCGGCGGCGCCAGCCTTCGCCGTGCTGCACGGCATGGGCAATGGCGTGATGACCATCGCGCGCGGCGTGCTGCCGCTGGCGTTGTTCGGGCCGGACGGCTATGGCGCCCGCCAGGGCTGGCTGGTGCTGCCTTCGCGCGTGGCAAGCGCGCTCGCGCCTTACTTCATCGGCCTGGCGCTCGACGCATGGGGCGCGGCCACGCTCTGGCTGACCTTCGGCCTCGTCAGCGCGGCAGTGCTGGCCATGCTGGCGATCCCTCGGCCCGTGGCCCCTGACGAAGTGGCGGCGGCGGAGTTGCCGCATCTCCCCCGCTGAGGCCTGCCCGCGCCCTCGGCGCTTGACTCGCAAGCCGGGTTCTCAGTCCTCGCTCGCCGGGTCCAGTTCGGGGAACAACACGCTCGTGTAGCCGAGCTTGCTCAGATCGGTCATGCGCGTGGGGTACAGGCGCCCGATGAGGTGGTCGCATTCGTGCTGCACGACCACGGCGTGAAAGCCCTCCGCCTCGCGCTCGATGAGCTCGCCCTTGGCGTCCCAGCCGCGGTAGCGCACGCGCGCATATCGTGGCACGAGCCCACGCAGGCCGGGCACCGACAGGCAGCCCTCCCAACCTTCCACCTTTTCGTTCGACAGCGGCGTGACGAGCGGGTTGACCAGCACCGTGGTCGGCACCGGCGGCCGATCCGGATAGCGCGGGTTGTGGTCGAAGCCGAAGACGACGAGTTGCAGATCGACGCCGATCTGCGGCGCCGCCAGCCCGGCGCCCTGTGCCGCACCCATGGTGTCGAACATGTCGGCCACGAGCGCGTGCAGCGCCGGGGTGTCGAACTCGCGCACAGGCTGCGCAACGCGCAGCAGGCGCGGGTCCCCCATCTTGAGTATCTCGTGGACGGCCATGCTCGTCTGCCTCGACCTTGCGCCTCAGCGGAAGCTCACCCGCACCACCGGCGTGTCCGGCAGCCCCCAGTAGGCCACCTCCACGGCCAGCCCCGGACGCGGGGGCAGCAGGCGCGAGAACGACCCCAGGCTGATCAGGTCGCCCGGCTTGAGCGCCGCGCCGCCGCCGCTACGGGCCATGTCCTTGGCCAGCCACACCACGGCGTTGAGCGGGTGCTCGAGCACGTCGCTGCCCTTGCCACGGTCGACCTCCTTGCCGCCTTCGCTGACGATGACCACCATGTCGCGCAACGCATCGAGCATGACGAAGCGCTCGGCGCGGGTCACCGGCACCGCGATGGGCGCGCCGAGCACGCCCAGGCGCGCGCCGACATTGATGGCGCTGATGGCGGCGCCGTTCAGGCGCGACGGTGCCTGCACCACGAGGTCGGGCAGTTCGATGAAAGGGATCACCTGGTCGATGGCCGCCATCACATCGGCCGGCGTCTGGGCCCGGTTGATGTCGGCGCTGCTCACGCGCACAAGCAGGTCGGCCTCGAAGAGCGGGCGGGCGCCGAAGGCGGCGTCGACCACGGCGCCGTCCTTGAGCAGCATCGATTCGTACAGCGTGCCCCACACCGGCGCGTCGTGATTGAAGCGTTTTTGCACCGCCGGGTTGGTGAGGCCGGCCTTGTAGCCGACCACCGCGCCCATCTGCGTGGCCAGCAGGCGGTTCAGCTTGGTGCGCGTGCACTCGCCGTCGGCGCCGCTCAGCCCCTCGGGGTTGGCGGCCGGCCGGCGCGCGTTGTAGGCATCGAACAAGGCCGCCACCTCGGCATCGACCAGGCAGGCGGCGTGGGCGCCTGGCGCGTGCACCAGCAGCGCGGTCAGACAAGTGACCCGGGCCGCACTCACCAAGCCGGCTCGCAGACTTTGCATCGACATCGTGACTTCTCCTTCCGGCTGGGTGGGATGTGCTCAGCCCGCGCCGCCAGCCAGCAGCCTGCGCAGGCCCTCCTCGTCGACGACGGCCACGTTCAACTCGCGTGCCTTGTCGAGCTTGCTGCCGGCGTCCGCGCCGGCCACGACGTAGTGTGTCTTCTTCGAGACCGATCCGGCCACCTTGCCGCCGGCGGATTCGATCAAGTCCCTGGCTTCGTCGCGTGAGAGCGACGGCAGCGCGCCCGTCAGCACCAGCGTCTTGCCGGCCAGCGGCATCGGCGCGCCGGCGGCGGCGGCACGCCCGGCCCCCTCGTGCTCGTCCCAGCGCACGCCGGCGGCGCGCAGCTGCTCCACCACCTCGCGGTTGTGCGGCTGTGCGAAGAAGGTGTGGATGCTGGCCGCCACCACGGGCCCGACATCGTTGACCTCGAGCAGCTGCTCGACGTTGGCTTCCATGAGGAGATCGATGCCGCCGAAGTGCCGTGCCAGGTCTTTCGCCGTGGCCTCGCCCACCTGGCGGATGCCGAGCGCGTAGATGAAGCGGGCCAGCGTGGTGCGCTTGCTCGCCTCCAGCGCTGCCACCAGGTTGGCCGCGCTCTTCTCGGCCATGCGCTCCAGGCCGGCCAGCTTGCCCACACCGAGCTTGTAGAGCTCGGGCAGGGTGCGGATGAAGCCGCCGTCGACAAGTTGATCGACCAGCTTGTCGCCCAGGCCTTCGATGTTCATTGCGCGCCGACCGGCAAAGTGCAACAGCGCCTGTTTGCGCTGCGCGGCGCAGAACAGGCCCCCGGTGCAACGGTGGTCGATGCCTCCCGTCTCACGTTGGGCTTGGCTGCCGCATACGGGGCAAATGCGCGGCATCTGGAAATTGCGCACGTAGGGAGAACGTATGCCGGGCGCGCCTTCCAGCACCCGGCCGACCACCTCGGGAATCACGTCGCCCGCACGCCGCACAATGACGGGGTCGCCGACGCGCACGCCCTTGCGCCTGAGCTCGAACACGTTGTGCAGCGTCGCATTGCTCACCGTGGTGCCGCCCACGAACACAGGCTCCAGCTTGGCGACCGGTGTGAGCTTGCCGGTGCGGCCCACCTGCACCTCGATGGCATTGAGCCGCGTCACCTGCTCCTGCGCCGGGTACTTGTGCGCCACTGCCCAGCGCGGCTCGCGGGTCTTGAAGCCGAGCCGTCGTTGCAGTGCCAGCGAATTGACTTTGTAGACGACGCCATCGATGTCGAAAGGAAGCGCGTCGCGCCGGGCCTCCACATCGCGATGGAAGGCGACGAGCCCGGCGACGCCACGCACCACGCCGTGGTCGCCCGACACCGGCAACCCGAGGCCCGCGAGAGCATCGAGCACCCCACCGTGCGTGGCCGCGGCGTCGGCCAGAAGGCTCCAGCCCTGCACTTCGCCCAGCCCGTAGGCAAAGAACGACAGCGGCCGCGAGGCCGTCACCGCCGGGTCGAGCTGGCGCACCGCACCGGCGGCCGTGTTGCGAGGGTTGATGTAGGTCTTCGCTCCCTTCTCGCGCTGGCGCTCGTTGAGGCGCTCGAAATCATCGCGCCGCATGTAGACCTCGCCGCGCACCTCCAGCACCGGCGGCGGCGCGGCGGTGGAAAGCCTGAGTGGAATCTGCCCGATGGTGCGGATATTCTGCGTCACGTCTTCGCCAGTCTCGCCATCGCCACGGGTGGCGGCGCGCACCAGCACCCCGGCTTCATAGCGCAGGTTGAGCGCGAGGCCGTCGAACTTCAGCTCAGCCGCATACTCGACAGCCGGCCCGTCATCAGCGAGTTCGAGCTCACGGCGCACGCGTGCGTCGAAAGCTTCGGCGCCGGCCGCGGTGGTGTCGGTCTCGGTCTGGATAGAGAGCATCGGCACCGCGTGCTTTACCGGCACGAGCCCATCGAGCACCTGGCCGATGACCCGCTGCGTGGGTGAGTCGGCCGTCCGCAATTCAGGGTGCGCCTCCTCCAGCGCCTGCAACTCGCGGAACAGCCGGTCGTACTCGGCGTCGGGGATCTGCGGCGCGTCGAGCACGTAGTAACAGTGGGCGTGGTGGTGCAGCAGCCCGCGCAACTGCTCCGCGCGTTCGCGGGTCCCGGTGGGCAGGTCTTCCAGGCTCATCAGGCAACATCCGTGCTTCGCACTGCGGCATTCGCCTTGGGAGCGGCCCGGCGTCTCATGCCACGAGTGTAGGCAAGGGCGTTGCGTCCATCAGGCCCATCAGGCCTTGCAGCACCGCGGCGCGCAGCAAGATCGTGCACGCCCCTTCAATTGAACAGTCGTCGCGCCGCCGGCGTGCCCGCCGCAAGATCCAGCGCCTCGAGCCCGCGGTACAGCCGCTGCAGTTCCTCGCCAATGGCCTGGAAGGCGTGCAGCGTGAGTGGCTCGCCGTGGTCGTCGACCGCCGTCGCATCGAGATCCTCGGACAGCTGCCTGGTCATGCGCTGCAGGGCGGGAAATGGCTCGGCGCTTTCCGGTGTCTGCGGCACGTCCAGCGACAGCGAGCATTCGCGCACTGCGGCAACCTGCGGGTCGTCGGCCAGCGCGGCCTGGGGGTCCATCGACAGCACCAGCAGCGGCGGCTCGCCCTCCTCGGCCGGAGGCAGCACCCAGCGCCCTGGCAGCACGCCAGGAAGAAACCCCGCACGTGCGGCAATCTGCTGCAGGTAGGCCACCGACCAGGCGACACCATTGCTGCGCAGCATGATGCTGAGTTGGGCGTCCAGCGGACCGGCCAGCGTATCGAGCTCGCGCGCACGGGCCACCACCTCCAGCATGTCAGGCGCGTCAGCGCGGGCGTGTACGGTGTCTGCAAAGGCCTCGATCTTCTGCACGAACTCGCTGTACTCGATCTCGTTGAGGGGCCCCAGGCGATTCACCATCTGCACGCCGGCCTGCAGCTCGCCGTAGCGCCGCCCGGGCGTGAGCGGCCCCCACTGACCTGTCTGCGTGTCGAGCCCTTCGACGTAGAACGGCTTGCTGCCGGCGCGCCGCGAGGGCGGCAAGTGGGCCAGCGCCACTTCGGCGCTCATGGAGTGCTCCAACATCAGCGGCACGATCGCGTCGATGAGCGCATCGAGGCGCAACTCGCGTCGGGGCGGGCTGCGCAAGGCCGCGGCCAGCTCGGCGGGTGTCACGGGTTGCAGGCCCTCCTCCAGACGGATGCCACCGCCTTCGGGCTCACCTGGCACGGTGGGCTCATGGTCGGCGCCATCCCGGCCCAGCGAGGGTTCCACCCGATCGGCCTGCGCCTGCTCCGGCAACACACCGCTGCGCGCACGCGGCGCCACCTTTCGTGTACGCCACCAGCCGTGCACCGCCAGCGCCAGCAACACCACTGCACCGAACAGGGCCAGCGCAGCGGTCAGCGACATCACCGCTGCCTCATGCCTCGGCCAGGGAGACCGCGGCCTCCATGTCCACCGCCACGATACGGCTCACACCCTGCTCCTGCATGGTCACGCCTATCAGTTGTTCGGCCATCTCCATCGCGATCTTGTTGTGGCTGATGAAGAGGAATTGCGTGCCCTTGGCGCTCATCTCGCAGACGAGCTTGCGGTAGCGCTCGGTGTTGGCATCGTCCAGCGGCGCGTCCACCTCGTCGAGCAGGCAGAACGGCGCCGGGTTGAGCATGAAGATGGCGAACACGAGCGCGATCGCGGTCAGCGCCTTCTCGCCGCCCGAGAGCAGGTGGATGGTGCTGTTCTTCTTGCCCGGCGGCTGCGCCATCACCTGCACACCGGCGTCGAGGATCTCGGCGCCGGTCATCACCAGGCGCGCGGTACCCCCACCGAAGAGCTGCGGGAACATGCGCCCGAAGTGCTCGTTGACCTGGTTGAACGTGGAGGCCAGCAGGTCGCGCGTCTCGAGGTCGATCTTGTGGATCGCATCCTCGAGCGTGCCCATGGCGTCCCGCAGGTCGGCGTTCTGCGCGTCGAGGAAGGTCTTGCGCTCGCGCGAGGTGGTCAGTTCCTCGAGTGCGGCGAGGTTGACGGCGCCCAGCGCCGCGACCTCGCGCTGGACGCGGTCGATCTCGGTCTGTAGTCCGTGCAGCTTGATGCCGCCTTCCTCGATGCCGCGCGCCAGCGACTCCAGGTCGACCGCGGCCGCGCTCAGTTGCTCCAGGTACTGGGCGCCGCCCAGCCGTGCCGCCTGCTGCTCGAGTTGCAACTGCGTGATGCGCTCTCGCAGCGGCTCCACGCTGCGTTCGAAGCCCAGGCGCTGCTCGTCGGCGGCGCGCAGCTTCGCCGCGAGGTCGTCGTACTCGCCGCGCGTGGCGGCCAGCACCTGCTCGCGATCCAGCTTCAGCGCCAGTGCCGCCTGCAGGCCCGACTCGGCGCTGGCATCGTCGAAGGCGCCAAGCTCGAGCTCGAGCTGCTGGCCGGTGGCTTGGTTGCTTTCGATCTGCGAGGCAGCGGTCTCGATGCCACGCTGCAGTTCGCTGCGGCGGCTGGCCAGCGCGCGCGCCTGGAAGCCGGCCTCCTGCGCCTGACGCTCGAGTGCGCGCTGCTGTTCGCGCGCATCGGCGAGCGAGCGCTCGGCGGCAATCACGGCGTCGTCCACCTCGGCATGGCGCTGCTGCGCCGTGGCGAGCTCGATGTCGAGCTCCTCGAAGCGCGCCTCGCCGGTGGCGCGGCGCTCGGCCAGCGTCTCGAGCTGCCCATCGGTTTCTTCCAGCTCGCCCGCAAGTTGCTGGCCGCGTTCTGCGGCGGCCTGCGCCTGCTGTGCCAGCCGCAGCACTTCCACGTGCAGAGCGTGCGTGCGGTCCTGCGCCTCGGCGGCCTCGCGGCGCGCCACTTGTTCGCGCTGCGCGGCTTCGGTGTAGGCCGCCTCCAGTTGCACCGATTGGCCACGCAGGTCTTCGGCTATGAGCGCCTGCGCGCGTTGGCCGCGCTCGAGGTTCTCGATCTCCTGCGCGCGCGCCAGCATGCCGGCCTGCTCGGAGTCGGGTGCGTAGAAGCTGACCGCAAACTGCGACACCGCGTGCCCGTCGCGCGTCATGATGACTTCGCCGTGCGTGAGCTTGCCGCGGTTGGCGAGTGCTTCGTCCAGTGTGGCGGCGGTGTAGACACCCTCCAGCCAATCGTTGAGCAAGGCCTTGAGGCCCGCATCGGACAGGCGCAACAGGTCCGACAAGCGCGGCAGCGTCTGGTGCGTGTTGGCAATCGCCGCCTGCGGCGCGGCGTAGAAGGCGAGCTTGGCCGGCGGCGCATCGGTGGCAAAGGCGCGCACGGTATCGAGACGCCCCACCGACAGTGCGTTGAGCCGCTCGCGCAGCGACGACTCGAGCGCGGTCTCCCAGCCCGGCTCGATGTACACGCGGGTCCACAGGCCCTGCAGGCCGGTGAGGCCATGGCGCTCAAGCCAGGGCTTGAGCTTGCCTTCGGTCTGCACCTTCTCCTGCAAGGCGCGCAGGGCTTCCCAGCGCGCCTTGAGGTCGGCCAACTTGGCCGCAGCGCGCGCCGACTCTTCCTGGGCCGCCCGGCGTTGCCCGTCCAGCTTCGGTACCTGTGCCGTGAGCTCCGCGAGCCGCCCCTGGCTCACATCACGTTGGCCGGTGGCGGTAGTTTCCTGCGCACGCAGCGCCTCGAGCCGGGCCAGGTCGGGCGCCTCGATGCCCTTGTGCTCACCAGCCAGGCGCTCTCGGCGTGCGCTCAGCGCCCGTGTCTGCTCCTCGATGCTGCGGCCCTCGGCGGCCAGCACCTGGATCTGCTGCTGCACCTGCGCCACCACACCGCGCTGCGCGCCGCTGCGGCCCTGGGCGGTGCGCAGGGCCTCTTCGAGATCCGGCAGACGCTGCACTTGCTCCTCGGCCTGGCCGGCCAGCACCTCGGCCTGCTCGTCTGCGGCGGCGATCTGCTCGGCAATCTGCGCCAGCTCGGCGCGCGCCGTGTCCTGGCGCTCGGCCCATTGCTGGTTCTGTGCACGCAGTTCGGCCAGGCGCTGCTCGGCACGATTGCGGCCCTCGACAACGTAGCGGATGCGCTCCTCCAGCCGGCTCACCTCGAGCTGCGCTTCGCCCAGTAGCCCTTGCTTGCCGTGCAGCGCATCGCTGGCCGCGTAGTGGGCCTGGCGCAAGGTTTCCAGGTCGGCCTCCACGTGGCGCAATTCGGCCACACGCGCTTCCAGCGCCGTCGTGGCTTCGGCCGCCGCGGCCTTGACGCGCTCTTCTTCGCCTGCCGCGTCGCGGTGCTTGAGGAACCACAGCTGGTGCAGCTTGAGCGTGCCCGCATCCTGTAGCGCACGGTACTGCGAGGCCACTTCCGCCTGTTTCTCGAGCTTCTCCAGATTGCCGCCCAGCTCACGCAGGATGTCTTCCACGCGCGTGAGGTTCTCGCGCGTGTCCTTGAGGCGGTTCTCTGTTTCGCGGCGGCGTTCCTTGTACTTGCTGACGCCGGCCGCCTCCTCGAGAAAGAGACGAAGCTCCTCAGGACGCGATTCGATGATGCGGCTGATGGTGCCCTGGCCGATGATGGCGTAGGCACGCGGGCCCAGGCCCGTGCCGAGAAACACATCCTGCACGTCGCGGCGGCGCACGGGCTGGTTGTTGATGTAGTAGCTTGAGCTGCCATCGCGCGTGAGCACGCGCTTGACGGCGATCTCGGCAAATCTGTTCCACTGCCCACCGGCGCGCGCGGAGGTGTTGTCGAAGATGAGCTCCACGCTGGCGCGGCCGGCCGGCTTGCGCTGGCCGCTGCCGTTGAAGATGACGTCCTGCATGCTCTCGCCACGCAGCTCACTCGCCTTGCTCTCGCCGAGCACCCAGCGCACCGCATCCATGATGTTGCTCTTGCCGCAGCCATTGGGGCCGACCACGCCCACGCGTTGCCCGGGCAACTGGAACGTGGTCGGATCGGCGAATGACTTGAAGCCCGAAAGCTTGATGGAGGCAAGGCGCATCGTGGGGCATCGCGCAAGTCCGGCGGGAATCAGCCGGACCGCTGCAAGTGCTTGAATCTACAAGGAAAAATGCGCTCGGAGCCGAGCGCAGAGGCGGCGGATGATAGCATCGCGCCCCCTCTGAACCGCCCCGTGCGAGCCCTCTTGCGCCAGGGCCCGAACTGATCGTCGTGATGGCCAAGAAACCCCTCAATCAGCGGCTGGCGCCGCCGGTGCCACCAACGGCGCCGAGCAAGAACCTGCAGGTGTTCGCGAACCCTGCACCCGGGCGCGACTACGTCATTCGCTTCGACGTGCGCGAGTTCACCTGCTTGTGCCCCCTGACAGGGCAGCCCGACTTCGCGCACTTCACGATCGAGATCGTGGCCGACAAGCTCTGCGTGGAGCTCAAGAGCTTGAAGATGTACTTCTGGAGCTTCCGCAACGAGGGCGCGTTCCACGAGAAGGTGACCAATACCATCTGCGACGACATCGTCGACGCAATCGCGCCGCGCTTCGTGCGCATTCACGCCGACTGGTACGTGCGCGGTGGCATCCGCACTTTCGTCACGGCTGAGCATCGCAAGAAGGGCTGGACGCCGGCGCCCAAGGTGGATTTGCCGGCGGCATAGGTGAGCGTGGCATGGGCAGCATGGGCAGCGTTGGCAACATCAGCGGTAATGTGAGCGGCAACGTGAGCAGCAACATCAGCGGCAACGTGAGCGGCAACGTGAGCGGCTTCGATGCCACAACGACCAGCGGATTGATCGCGACGCGCCCGGCTTACCAGAAGTTCGAGGTGCACGTGCAGCCCAGCCGCATCGACGGCCAGGGCGCATTCGCAGCCGAGCCCATCGCGGCGCGCCTGAAGATCGGCGAGATCCGCGGCGAGAGCATCAGTGTGGCCGAGGCGCGCATTCGTGCCACGCGCAGCGAGCGCATCATGATCGTCGAGCTGTCCGCGCGCAAGGCCATCGACTTCAGCAAGAGCGCCGACCCGATGCGCTACACCAACCACAGCTGCCAGCCCAACGCGCGGCTGGTCATCCGCAACGGCCGCGTCGAGTTTTATGCCCGCCGCGCCATCGGGTCTGGCGAAGAGATCACGGTGGACTACGGTGAGACGCACCACGAGGGTCGGCTGGCCTGTCGCTGCGGTGCGATGGGGTGCCGCGGGGCGCTGTGAGCCCGCGGATGCGGTGGGCTGCCGCCGCGATGCGGCGCGCGACATCCAGCACCTGGCGCTCAGCGCAGGGCGAGCGCGGATTGCAGCCCTGCCAGGTACTCCTTGAAGAGCTGCAGGTCGTTGTGCCCGGCGCCCGGCACGCGCAGCAGGCGCGCATGCGACGTGCCCTTGGCCTTCGCGAGCAGGCGCTCGCTGTGGTGCGGGCCGATCACCTCGTCGCGCTCGCCATGCACGAGGAGCAGGGGGCCGCTGAGGCGGGCCACGGCCTCGTCGGTGCGCAAGGGATAACGCAGCAGCGCCAAGGGCACCCAGGGGTAGTGCTCTGCCGCGAGCGCGGCCATGCTCTCGTAAGGCGAAACCAGCACCGTGAGCTCCGGCTGCACCTGCACCGCGAGCGCGGCCGCCAGCGCACTGCCCAGAGAACGACCGAACACGATGCGGCGCTTGCCCGCGTAGGCGGGCGCCACCTGCTCCCAGGCGGCTCGCACATCGGCCAGCAACTCGGCTTCGCTGCGCACGCGGCCGCCGCTCTTGCCATAGCCACGGTAGTCGAGCATGAAGACGTCGAAGTTGTTGCGGCGCCAGAACTCCGGGTTGGCGAACCAGCCCTGCAGGTTGCCGGCATTGCCGTGGAGGTAGAAGACGAGGCCGTCGGGTGCCGGCAATCGCAGGTGCAGCGCGTGCAGTCGCGTGCGTTTTGGGTCCAGGGGGTCTGGGCGATCTGAGCGATCTGGGCGGTCCACCCACACCTCGTGCACGTCGGGGCCGAAGTCGAAGGCGTGATCGGCCGGGAGCTTCTGGGGCAGGAAGATCAATCTCTCCTGCGCGAACCACAGGAGCAGGAGCATTGCGGCATAGACGCCGGACGCCACCAGGGGCACAGACCACAACAGGTGCATGCGGCTCACCATGCGGGGCCGTACAGCGGACATCGGCCCGGCTCAGCCGGGGCCCAAGGCGGCCGGCGCTGACGCCGCCAGCACGGCCTGCGATGCCTGCGAGGCCTGCGATGCCGCCAAAGCCGCCAGGTCCGTCAGCCGAGGTTCCATGGCCGCGAACCAAAACCTCGGCACCATGGCCAGGAACAGGCAGCCGGCATAGCCGCTGGGCAGTTGCGGCCCGGGCAACGGCCGCAGTTCGGCGTAAGGCTTCCACGCGTGCATGTGATGGTCGCTGTGGCGCTGCAGGTTGGCGATGACGCTGTTGGTCACGAGATGGTCGGCGTTCCAGGCATGCGCCAGGCCGAACGGCTCGTAGCGGCCCCTCTGTGGCTGCCGCACGAGGCCATAGTGCTCGATGTAGTTGACGGCCTCGAGGAGGAACACCGCGTAGGCTGCCTGAACGACCCAGAACAGCAGCGCCAGCGGCCCGAGCCAGACGAGCAGCACGATCAGCCACAGGCCCTGCGCAAGCGTCACCCAAACCAGCGGGCTGGCGCGCCAGCCCCTGCGGCGCTGCATGAGCCCGGCGGCTTCCAAGCGCCAGGCGCTGACCCAGCTGCCCAGCAGCGTGCGCGGCATGAACCGCCACAGGCTCTCACCGCGGCGCGCGCTTGCCGGGTCGTCGGGCGTGGCAGCGCGCACGTGGTGGCCACGGTAATGTTCAACCATGAAGTGCGCGTAGCACACGCTGGCCATCAGCGCCCAGGCCAGCGCGCGGTCGAGGCGCGAGCGCGAATGCCCGAGTTCGTGCGCAAAGGTGATGCCCTGGCTGCCCGTGATCCCGCCCACCGCCAAACCCAAGGCGCACGTGGCCGCCACGGACAGGGGCCCAGAGGCCACCAGCCAGAGCCCAAGCCCGAGCAAAACCACCTGCAGCGGCACGTGCATGCGGATGCACAGGCGGTGCCAGGCACCGGCCCGCCCGGCCGGCGGCGAGTGCTGCAGGGCCGGCACCCGCTCGAGCAGCGCGAACAGCACCTGCCAGGCGAGCATCACGCCCCAGGCCGCCCATGCCGACACCCCCACCGCCGCCGCAGCCACGCTGAGCGGCAGCAGCCAGGCCAGTGCAAAGCGGATCGAACCCGCGTCGCGCCGGTGCGGCAGCCCGCCGGAAGCTGGTTCGGTCTCGCGTAGCGGTAGAAGTGACATCGCTGCCAAGGATAATCGCGACCCATGAATCCGCGGCTGGCGCTCCTGCATCCCTACCCGTTTGAACGCTGGCGCGAGATGACCGGCGACATCCGCCCGCCGGCCGATCTTGCGCCGATCAGCCTGGGCATAGGCGAGCCGCGGCACAAGACGCCCGCCCTCATCGAGGAGGCCCTCGTGGGTGCGCTGCCCGCGTTGTCGGGCTACCCGGCCACGGCCGGCGAGCCGGCCCTGCGCGAAGCGGTGGCCGGCTGGGCGCAACGCCGCTATGGCGTGGCCATTCATCCCGGCACCCAGGTGCTGCCGGTGAACGGGTCGCGAGAAGCGCTGTTTGCGTTCGCGCAGGTGGTGGTCGATCACACGAAACCGGGCGCCACCGTCGTCTGCCCCAATCCTTTCTATCAGATCTACGAAGGCGCCACGCTGCTCGCAGGCGCGTTGCCGCACTACGTGGCGAGCGACCCGCAGCGCGCCCAAGAGGGTGACTTCGGCGCGTTTTGGGACACCGTGTCCGCCGACGTCTGGGCGCGCACGCAGTTGCTCTACGTGTGCTCGCCGGGCAACCCCACTGGCACGGTGATGCCATTGGCGGAGTGGAAGCGGCTGTTCGAACTGTCCGACCGCCACGGCTTCGTCATCGCCAGCGACGAGTGCTATTCCGAGATCTACTTCCGCGATGAACCGCCACTCGGCGCCCTGCAGGCGGCCAAGGCACTGGGTCGCGACGACTTTCGCAACCTCGTCGCGTTCACGTCGCTGTCCAAGCGCAGCAACGTGCCCGGCCTGCGCTCCGGCTTCGTCGCCGGCGACGCCCGCTGGATCAAGCCCTTCCTGCTCTACCGCACCTACCACGGCAGTGCGATGAGCGGTCTGGTGCAGCGCGCCAGCATCGCCGCCTGGGGCGACGAGGAGCACGTGGTGAACAACCGCATGCTCTATCGCGAGAAGTTCGCGCAGGTCACACCGATGCTGCAAGGCGTGCTGGACGTGAATCTGCCCGATGCCGCCTTCTACCTCTGGGCTGGGGTCCCTGGCCGCCGCGGGCAGGCCGGCGACGAAGTTGAATGGGCCCGCGGGCTGCTCGCTCAATACAATGTCGCTGTGCTGCCCGGCCGCCTGCTCGCCCGTGAGGTGGGTGGTCAACCCAACCCCGGCGCCGGCCGCATCCGCATGGCGCTCGTTGCGACACCGGCCGAATGCCTTGAAGCCGCCCGGCGCATCGTCGCCTACACCCGAAGTCTCCAAGACGCCGACTCATGACCTCTCCGACCCTGCAAGCCGCCATCGAAAATGCCTGGGAGAGCCGGACCCAGATCAATGCCACCAACGCGCCGCAGGTGCGCCAGCAAGTCGAGCAGGTGATAGACGATCTTGACGCCGGCCGCCTGCGCGTGGCCGAGCGGCGCGGCGTGGGCGACTGGACGGTGAACCAGTGGGTCAAGAAGGCGGTGTTGCTGTCGTTCCGCCTCAACGACAACCGACTCATGCGCGCCGGCGACCTCGGCTTCTACGACAAGGTGGCGACCAAGTTCTCGCGCATGGACGAGGCCCAGCTTCGCGAGGCCGGCGTGCGTGTGGTGCCGCCCGCGGTGGCCCGGCGCGGCAGCTACATCGCCAGGGGTGCGGTGCTGATGCCCAGCTACGTGAACATCGGCGCCTATGTCGGCGAAGGCACCATGGTCGACACCTGGGCCACGGTGGGCTCGTGCGCGCAGATCGGCAAGAACGTGCACCTCAGCGGCGGTGTGGGCATCGGCGGCGTGCTCGAGCCGCTGCAGGCCAACCCGACCATCATCGAAGACAACTGCTTCATCGGCGCGCGCAGCGAGGTGGTCGAGGGCGTCATCGTCGAGGAGAACTCGGTCATCAGCATGGGCGTCTACATCGGCCAGAGCACCAAGATCTTCAACCGCATGACCGGCGAGGTGAGCTATGGCCGCGTGCCCGCCGGGAGCGTGGTGGTGAGCGGCTCGTTGCCGGCCACAGACGGCAGCCACAGCCTGTATTGCGCCGTGATCGTCAAGCGTGTCACCGCGGCCACGCGCGAGAAGACCTCGATCAACGAACTGCTGCGCGACTGAAGCGCGACCCACAACCGGAGCATCGGCCATGTCCAACAACCTCGAGCGCGTTCTACGCCTGATGGCGGAGAAGAGCGCCTCCGACGTGTACATGGCGGCGAACACGCCGATCCTGATCAAGATCCACGGTCAGATCCTGCAGCTGTCCGATCAACTGTTGGCTCAGCACCAGACGCGGCAGCTGCTGGCCGAGATGCTGACGCCGCAGCAGCTGGAGGAGCTCGACGACACCGGTGAGCTCAACGTGGGTATTTCGATGCAGCGCGTGGGCAGCTTCCGCCTCTCGGCGTTCAAGCAGCGCGGCTCCATTGCGGCAGTGGTCCGCTGCATTCCTTTCGTGATCCCCTCACTGGAGTCGCTCGGTCTGCCCGACCTGCTGTCGCAACTGGTGATCGAAAAACGCGGCCTGATCCTGATGGTGGGCGCCACCGGCACCGGCAAGAGCACGACACTGGCGTCGATGATCGAGTGGCGCAATCAGCAGATGACCGGCCACATCCTCACCATCGAGGACCCGATCGAATTCCTCTTCAACAACAAGAAGAGCATCGTCAACCAGCGCGAGGTGGGTCGCGATACGCAGACGCTGCAGATCGCGCTCAAGAACGCGCTGCGCCAGGCGCCCGACTGCATCATGATCGGCGAGATCCGCGACCGCGAGACGATGAGCTCGGCGCTGTCGTATTCGCTGTCAGGCCACCTCGTGCTCGCCACGCTGCACGCCAACAACAGCTACCACGCGATGGGACGGATCCTCTCGTTCTATTCGCCGGAGGCACGGCCCACCTTGCTTTCCGACCTCGCCTCAGGGATGCGCTCCGTGGTCTCGCAACGCCTCTTGCGCAGCAATGCCGGCGGGCGCGTGCCGACGGTGGAGGTGCTGCTCAACACCAAGCTCATCTCCGAGCTCATCGAAAGGGGCGACCTCTCCGGGGTGAAGGAGGCGATGGAGAAATCGATGGCCGAAGGCTCGCAGACCTTCGAGCAGGACATCGCCCGCCTCATCAACGAAGGTGTCGTCTCGCGCGACGAGGGCATGGCGTACGCCGACAGCCCCACCAACCTGCTCTGGCGGCTGCAGAACGAGCAGACGCCGATCTCGCGCGTAACGCCGGTCAAGAAGGACGAGCCCGAGGCAGCGAGCTTCACCGAGTTCGCCATCGATGTACGCGGCGACGAACCGCCCCCGCGCAAACCGGGCCCGACGGCCGCCGGTCCCTACGCCACCTCGGGCGGCGACGGCGGCCGCCGCACCGGATGACGTTCATCGCGCGGCGGGCCGCGCGATGAACGCCACCGTGCGTCTGGCCGAGCAACTCATCGCCTGCCGCTCGGTCACGCCGGCCGATGGCGGCTCGCTCGACATGCTGTCGGACCGACTCACGCAGGCGGGATTCGCCTGCGAGCGGCTCGACGCGGGCCCCCCGGACGCCCGTGTGGGCAATCTCCTGGCCATGCATAACGGCGCGAGCCCGGGGCCCACGGTGGTGCTGCTGGGCCATGTCGATGTGGTGCCACCCGGGCCGCTGGCGGCATGGCACAGCGACCCCTTCGTGCCCACGCACCGCGCCGGGCGCCTCTACGGCCGCGGCGCTGCAGACATGAAGGCCGCGGTCGCGGCGATGACCGTCGCTGCCGAGAACTTCGTCGCTGCCTCACCGGGCCACGGCGGGCGTGTCGCGCTGCTGTTCACCAGCGACGAAGAGGGCCCTTCCCAGTACGGCGTGCGCCATGTGGTGGAGGTGTTGCAGGCGCGCCGCGAGACATTCGACGCCTGCATCGTCGGCGAGCCCACGTCGGTGGAGCGCCTGGGCGACATGATCAAGAACGGCCGCCGCGGCACCCTGTCGGGTCGGCTGGTCGTCAAGGGCGTGCAGGGACACGTGGCCTACCCGCAGCTGGCGCGCAACCCGCTGCACGAGTTCGCCCCGGCCCTGGCCGAACTCGCTGCCACGCGCTGGGACGAGGGCAACTTCTACTTCCCGGCCACCACGTGGCAGGTGAGCAACCTGCACGCCGGCACGGGCGCGCTGAACGTCATTCCAGGCGAACTGGTGTGCGAGTTCAATTTCCGCTACAGCACCGAGTCCACGCCCGAGACGCTGAAGAGCCGCCTGCACGCCACCCTGCAACGGCACCGCCTCGAGCACGACATCGTCTGGACCCATGGTGGTGACCCTTTCCTCACGCCGCCCGGCACCCTGAGCCAGGCGCTTGCCGCCGCCATCGCGGTGGAATGCAAAGGGCTCGAGCCCGCACTATCGACCACGGGCGGCACGTCCGACGGCCGCTTCATTGCGCGCATCTGCCCGCAGGTGGTGGAGTTCGGCGTGGTCAACGCCAGCATCCACAAGGTCGACGAGTGGGTGGAAGTGGACGCCATCGAGCCGTTGGCCCGCATCTACCAGCGCACGCTCTCCAGCTTGCTCTGCTCCACGCCAGCCTCGTGACGCTTATCCAGTGCATCGAGCGGATGAGCCAGCGGCTCGATGCCGCGCAGGTGGCCTTCGGCCACGGCACGACCAACGCCTTCGACGAGGCGGCCTGGCTGGTGCTCTGGCGTCTCGCGTTGCCGCTGGATGAACTGGACGAACACGCCGGGCGAACACTGGACGCCGCGGAATTGGCCGCGGTGGAGTCGCTGATCGATGAGCGCATCACCACGCGCAAGCCCGCCGCCTACCTCACGGGCGAAGCCTGGCTGCATGGCCTGCCCTTCTTTGTGGACGAGCGCTGCATCGTGCCGCGCTCGCTGCTCGCCGAACCGCTGGGCGAAGGCGTGCTCGACACCCTGCTGCCAAGCGAGCCACGCCGCGTGCTCGACATGTGCACGGGCAACGGCAGTCTCGCCGTGATGGCCGCGCTCGCCTGGCCGCGCGCCGAGGTGCTGGCCACCGACCTCAGCGCGGACGCCCTGGCTCTGGCGCGGCGCAACGTCGATCGGCATGGGCTTGCTGCGCGCATCGAGTTGCGCCAGGGTGACGGCCTGCGCGCGCTGCACCGCGACGAGCGCTTCGGCCTCGTGCTGTGCAACCCGCCCTACGTGAATGTGGCCTCGATGGCCGCGCTGCCCCCGGAGTTCCGCGCCGAACCGGCCATGGCTCTCGCCGGTGGCGAAGACGGCATGGATTTCGTGCGCCCGCTGTTGATCGGGCTGGCCAAACACCTCGACCGTGACGGCGCGGTGCTGCTCGAAATCGGCCATGAGCGGGCGCACTTTGAAGCCGCATTCGCCGCGCTCGCGCCGCTGTGGCTCACCACCAGCGCGGGCGACGACCAAGTGCTGATGCTCACGTGCGATCAGCTCGTGCGGGCGCACAAGGTGGCCAATGCAGGCGCCAGGCCGGACGCACCGACAGGCTCGAAGCCGGGTGCGAAACCGGGTGCGAAGACATGATCACCGTCCGCCAAGCCACGCTGCGCCGCGGCCCAAATGTCGTTCTGCAAAGCGCGGGCTTTGTGCTCAACCCGGGTGAGAAGGCCGGCCTGGTGGGCCACAACGGCGCGGGCAAGTCCAGCCTCTTCGCCTTGCTGGCCGGCCGCTTGCATGCCGATGCGGGTGACATCGAGGTGCCCGCGCGCTGGCAGATCGGCGAGGTGGCGCAAGACATGCCCGAGACCGACGACGACGCCACGCTTTTCGTGCTGAGCGGCGACGCGCCGCTGGTGTGCGCTCAGGCGGCGCTGGCCGCCGCTGAGGCCGCCGATGACGGCCATGCCATCGCGGAGGCGCATGTGGCCCTGGACGAGGCCGGTGCCTTCGACGCACGCGCCCGCGCGCAATCGTTGCTGCTGGGCCTGGGCTTCAAGGTGGCCGAACTCGTGTCGCCCGTGAACAGCTTTTCCGGCGGCTGGCGCATGCGGCTGCAACTGGCGCGCGCGCTGATGTGTCCGGCCGACCTGCTGCTGCTGGACGAGCCCACCAACCACCTCGACCTCGATGCGCTGGTGTGGCTGGAGAACTGGCTGCAGCGCTTTGCCGGCACGTTGCTTGTGATCAGCCATGACCGCGAGTTTCTCGACGCCGTCACGCGTGTCACCTTGCATGTCGATCAGCGCCAGGTCACGCGCTACGGCGGCAACTACAGCGCGTTCGAGTCCATGCGCGCCGAGCGTTTGAGCCAGGCGGCCAGCGCCTACGGACGGCAGCAGGAGCGCATCGCCCACTTGCAACGCTTCATCGACCGCTTCAAGGCGAAGGCAAGCAAGGCCAAGCAAGCGCAAAGCCGCGTCAAGGCGCTGACCCGCATGGAGAAGCTCGCGCCGGTGCTCACGGCGAATGACTTCAGCTTCGAGTTCCGCGAGCCGGCGAACCTGCCCAACCCGATGCTGGTGCTGCGCGACGTGGTCTGCGGATATGGCCAGACGCCGATCGTGCGCGATGTCAATCGCACGGTACTGGCCGGCCAGCGCATCGGCATCCTGGGCGCCAACGGGCAGGGCAAGAGCACGCTGGTCAAGACCATCGCGCGCACGCTGCCGGCGCTGGCCGGCACCGTGACCGAAGGCAAGGGCCTCGCCATCGGCTACTTCGCGCAGCAGGAAATGGATCTGCTGCACGCCGACGACACACCGCTGCAACTGATGACGCGCCTTGCGCGCGAACTGCCGCGCTCCGGCGAGGACACGCGCGAGCAGGCATTGCGCAACTTCCTTGGCCAGTTCCGCTTCGATGGCGAGATGGTGAAGCGCGCCGCCGGCACGCTTTCAGGCGGCGAGCGGGCGCGCCTCGTGCTCGCCACCATCGTGTGGCAGCGGCCCAATCTGCTGCTGTTGGACGAGCCGACCAACCACCTCGACCTCACCACGCGCGAGGCGCTGTCGATCGCGCTCAACGAGTTCGAGGGCACGGTGCTGCTCGTGAGCCACGACCGCGCACTGCTGCGCGAGGTGTGCGACGAGTTCTGGCTCGTCACGCGCGGTGGTGTCGAGCCCTTCGACGGCGACCTCGACGACTATCAGCGCTGGCTGCTCGAAGTCTCGCGGGCGGTGGCCAAGGGCGGTGCCGTTCCCTCACGGCCTTCTTCGGCCGTGGTTGCGACAGCGCCAAACGCAGCCTTTGCTTCCGCTGCGAAGGCCGCGGCCGCACCGGCCGCGGCCAGGGCTAGGGCCGGCGCGGGAGCCGACGCCATCGCCTCCGCCGCTGGCACTGCCCTTCCGGGCAACACATCCGGGGCGGGGGCTTTCGCGCGTTCCCGCGACGACCGAAAACAGGCGGCGAATCAGCGACAGCAGTTGGCCAGCCGCACGCGCCCACTTCGGCTGGAAGTGCAGGAGATCGACGCGCGACTCGAAAGGCTCGCCAAAGAGCGCGCCGACGTCGAGGGCGCCCTGTCCAGCGGGCGGCTTGCGGCGGCGGACATTGCCGAAGCAGGCCGGCGCCTCAATCACGTTGCCGCAGAAGTGGCGATGCTCGAAGAACGCTGGCTTGAACTGCAAGCGCAGATCGAGAGCCTGCAGGCGACCGCCGGTTAGGCAACGGCCCGGCAAGCAACGGTCGAATCAGACCTGCGGTCCTGCAAGCTCAACGTCACTCTCGCGTCACTCTCGCGTCACTGTCTCTTCACTCTCGCGCCGGCGTGGCGGCTGCGCCGCTGGTGGCGAGCAGGTCGAGCAGCAGTTCGATGCGCGCTTGCGGCGCCGTGAGCGGTCCGTAACCCGGCAAGGAGTCGGGCCGCGCGCCGACCACACCACCGAGCTGACAGCGCGAGGCTCGGCGCACCTGGACGCCTGCCGCCATCGCCCGCCTCGCGGCGGCGACGAGTTGTTCGTGCACATTGCCGTTGCCGGTGCCGGCGACCACGATGCCGAGGGCACCGGCGGCCACGGCCGCTTCGATCGATGCCGCTCGCGCGCCGGCATGGCTGGTGACGATGTCCACCGCCGGCCAATCGGCGGCCGTGCCCAGTGATGCATGGGCAACGTGCAACGGCTGCGCGGGCCATGCGCGGAAGATGCGCACGTGACCGTCCTCGAACACGCCAAGCGCGCCGGCATCGCCGGCATCGAAAGCCTCGATGCGATAGCCGTGTACCTTGCGCAGGTCGGCTCCGGCGAAGACGCGGCCGCCGAATGCCGCCAGCACGCCCATCGCACCGGGCGTGCGTGCCAGCAGCACCGCGTCGACCAGGTTCTGCGGCCCGTCGGCCGAGAGCGCCGAGGCTGGGCGCATTGCTGCCGTCAGCACCACGGGCTTGGGTGCGTGCAATGTGCGGTGCAGGAAGTAGGCCGTCTCCTCCAGCGTGTCGGTGCCGTGGGTCACCACCACGCCTTGCACCTCGGGTCGGGCGAGGTGCGCGCGCAAGCGATCGCGCAGTGCGAGCCAGGTCGCGTGGTTCATGTCGCTGCTGTCCAGGCTGGCCAACGTCTCGGCCTCGAGCAGACTGGCCCGCTCGGCCAGCGCGGCCAGGGCGGGCACCGCCGCCACCAGAGCCGCGGCGCCAATCTGCCCCGCCCGGTAGCTGACGTGGTCGTCGGCGCACGCCGCCGTGCCGGCGATCGTGCCCCCCGTGCCCACCACGACGACGATGCCTGCTTGCATTTCTTCAACTCTGGATGAAAATACAGCCACTGGATAAACAGCCAGCCCCGAGCCGCCAACGGCCGGGGCATCCAATATGATCGATGAAACCCCCAAGCTCACGCCGCGCCAGCAGCAGATTCTCGACCTCGTGCAAAGTGCGATCGAGCGCACCGGCGCCCCGCCCACCCGGGCCGAGATCGCCACCGAGCTGGGCTTCCGCTCGGCCAACGCGGCCGAAGAGCACCTGCAGGCGCTCGCCCGCAAAGGCGTCATCGAGTTGGCGCCGGGCACTTCGCGCGGCATCCGCTTGAAGTCCGACACCCTGCGTGCGCTCAACGAGGCGCGGTTGTCGCAGTACGGCAAGCAGTACGCCTTGCCGCTGCCGAGCCTGGCGCAGCTGACGCTGCCGCTTGTCGGCCGGGTGGCCGCCGGCAGCCCCATCCTCGCGCAGGAGCACATCGACCAGACCTTCCTGGTGGAAGCCTCGATGTTCCAGCGCCGGCCCGACTACCTGCTCAAGGTGCGCGGCATGAGCATGCGCGACGCCGGCATCCTCGATGGCGACCTGCTCGCCGTGCAAAAGGCGAGCGAGGCCAAGAACGGCCAGATCGTGGTCGCCCGTCTGGGCGACGACGTGACGGTCAAGCGCTTTCGGCGCACCAAGGCAGGCGTGGAGCTGATCCCCGAGAACACCGACTTCCAGACCATCGTCGTGCCACCCGGCACTGAGGGCTTTGCGCTGGAGGGATTGGCCGTGGGGCTCATCCGCAACACCATGCTGATGTAGCGCGACGGCCCACGCCGCTCGGGCCGCGCAGACCGCGCGGGCGGCAAACAAAACCCGGGCCAGCCTCGTTGGTAGCTCGGTCAGCCGGCAAGGCGAACGGTCATCTTCTGCAGGCGCAGCCACCCCGAGCGCGCCTGTCCGGCCGATTTGGGGAGCAGACACCCCGTTGTTCCACGCTTTGGCTGGGCCGAAGCCGCGCGAGCATGCCTGCAGGCCGGACTGAAGTTCCGGGCCCCGTGTCCGATATCACGCCCATGCCGCTGCCGCCCTCCATTGATCACCCGAAGGTCGCGTCCCGTCCGGGACGCGTCGTGCGCTTCACCGAGGCGGTGAAGGCCGTGCGGTCCTTGCCTGCGGGCCGGCGCTCGACCTTGGGGCCGGGCACCAGCAGCCTGCGGATGGACGCCTCACCGCCTTCGCTTCGCCACGCGCCCGACACCGCCTGGCAGCGGCTCGTGTTCTGGCTGTTGGCCCCGGCGCCGCGGGAGGCGGCACCGCCGCTCAACCGCCTGCCCATCGTGCGCACCGACTTTCTCCAGGCCGTCGCCGATCTGCCGGGGGAACCGGTCCACGAACTGCGCCATCGCATCGTGCACGCGCATTCCCTGCGCGACCTGTGGCACCTGCGCTCCGAGGTGTTCAGCCTGGTCGGACTCGAGCACTCGCAGTGGGAGGCCGAACGGCGCCTGCTGAGCCTGAATCGCCACTTTCCAATGCGCGCCACGCGTTCGCGACTCGGAGGCTTGTGATGTTTGCTCCCACCGCCCTCACCCGCCCCGCTGCTGCCACCACTCGTACCGCCGCCAGCGAGCCGCGCGACTACACCGCAGGCGCCGGCTTGCCCGGAGACCGCCTCGCTGTGATCGCAGCGCGCCGTTCCTTCGTGGCGCTCAAGCTGACCTACCTCGACGCCGCCACCGTGCTGGAAGGCCGGGAGACGCAATGGCTGCGCGAGCAGGTGCGGGCTGCCGAAGAGCCGGTGGACTTGTGGCTGCTGCGCGCGCCGCTATTCAGCAGCCTGGCGGGGGCCGACCCCGAGCGCCGCCGCCGCCTGCGCCAGCGCGTGCGCCGGGCGCTCGAGGCCATGTTCGCCGAGCCTCAGCCGACCACGGCTTTCGCCACCCTTCGGTGAGCCAGACGCGACACATGGGTCGCGCCTGACCCGCGCAAGCGCAGCGAAACGAACCTCAGGCCCGCACCCGTGCCTTGAAGGTGCGGCGAAACTTCTCCACCTTCGGTGCCACCACGAAAGCGCAGTAGCCCTGCCCGGGGTTGTTGGCGAAGTAGTGCTGGTGGTAGTCCTCCGCGCGCCAGTAGTTCTGCCGCTGCGCGACCTCGGTGACGACGCGCCCGCCATGGGCCTCCTGCGCCTGCGCCAGCACCTGGCGCACCACTGCCTCCTGCGCCGGCCCGTGCCAGTAGATACCGCTGCGGTACTGCGGCCCGACATCGTTGCCCTGGCGGTTGCGTGTGGTCGGGTCGTGGATGTGGAAGAAGACCTCCAGGATCTCCGTGAGCGTGATGAGGGCCGGATCGAACCGCACCTGCACGACCTCGGCGTGGCCGGTGTCGCCACCACACACCTGCTCGTAGCTCGGATTCAACACACGCCCGTTGCAGTAGCCGCTCTCGACGGCGAGCACTCCGTCGACGAGTTCGTACACCGCCTCCAGGCACCAGAAACATCCGCCACCGAGTGTGATGGTCTCGTGGGAGGCGTTCGCCGTGCCCGCAGTCGTGTCCATGCCGAAGCTCCTTCGATGCAACGTTGTCCCCGAGTCAGACTGTCGCGCCCGCCCGACCAGTCCTTACACTCGTGTCCATTATCCAAACACGAGCGAAGACCTGCGCTCCGCGAAAGCCCTTCCATGAGCCAAGCCCGATTCACCTGGGACGATCCCTTCCACCTCGACGCCCAGCTCTCCGACGACGAGCGCGCCGTGCGCGATGCCGCGCGCACGTACTGCCAGGAGAGGCTGCAGCCGCGCGTGCTGATGGCCGCTCGCCACGAGAAGTTCGAGCGCGAGATCATGAACGAGATGGGTGCGCTCGGCCTCCTGGGCAGCACCATCGAGGGCTACGGTTGTGCCGGCCTCAATCATGTCTGCTACGGTCTCGTGGCTCGCGAAGTCGAGCGTGTCGACTCCGGCTATCGCAGCGCGATGAGCGTGCAGAGCTCGCTCGTGATGCATCCGATCCACGCCTACGGCAGCGAAGCGCAGCGCCAGAAGTACCTGCCGCGTCTGGCCACCGGGGAGTGGATCGGCTGTTTTGGTCTCACCGAGCCCAACCACGGCAGCGACCCCGGCAGCATGGTCACGCGTGCGCGGCCGGTCGACGGCGGCTTCGTGCTCAAGGGCAGCAAGATGTGGATCACCAACAGCCCGGTGGCCGATGTCTTCGTCGTCTGGGCCAAGCAGGAAGATCCCGACGGCAAGGTCGGCGGCCAGGAGGCCATCCACGGCTTCGTGCTCGAACGCGGCATGAAGGGTCTCTCGGCGCCGAAGATCGAAGGCAAGATGAGCCTGCGCGCCAGCGTCACCGGCGAAATCGTGATGGATGACGTTTTCGTGCCGGCCGAGAACCGGTTGCCCGGCGTGAGCGGCCTCAAGGGCCCGTTCGGCTGCCTCAACAAGGCCCGCTACGGCATCGCCTGGGGCGCGCTCGGCGCGGCCGAGTTCTGCTGGCATGCGGCGCGCCAGTACACGCTGGACCGACAGCAGTTCGGCCGCCCGCTTGCGGCCAACCAACTCATCCAGAAGAAGCTCGCGGACATGATGACCGAAATCACGCTCGGGCTGCAGGGCTGCCTGCGTGTGGGCCGACTGCTCGACGAGGGCACGGCGGTGCCGGAGATGATCAGCCTCATCAAGCGCAACAGCTGCGGCAAGGCGCTTGACGTCGCGCGCGCCGCGCGCGACATGCACGGCGGCAACGGCATTCATGACGAGTACCACGTCATCCGGCACATGATCAACCTCGAGACCGTCAACACGTACGAAGGCACGCACGATGTGCATGCCCTCATTCTCGGGCGCGCGCAAACCGGCCTGCAGGCGTTCTTCTGATTCGCCCGCCGTCTGATCGGCCTGATCGGCAGGACAGGCAGCGGCTCACCCGGGGCATCGGCACATGAACGACTTTTTCATCTGGCTCGGCCTGGACGGTTGGCGCTCGGAGCTGGCATCGCTGGTCATGCCGCCGGTGCCCTTTCTGCTGCTGATCTTGCTGGGCGGGCGCTTGTTCACGAGGTACCGATTTCGCGCCTGGCTCGTGCTGCTGCTGGGGTGCCTGGGGGTGTGGGCGATGTGCACGAATCTGGTCGGCTATGCGCTCACGAACTGGCTGCTGCCGCCCACTCGCTCGCTCACAGCCAACGAAGTGGGCGACCTGAAGAAGGCCCCGCGCACGGCCATCGTTGTGCTCGGTGGAGGGCACCGCGACTATGCCCCCGAGTACGGCGTGTCCGAGCTGCCCGCCAATGGCGTCGAGCGGCTGCGTTACGGCCTGTGGCTCTCGCGCCAGACCGATTTACCGGTGCTCGTGACCGGCGGGCGCTCCCACAGCTCGCGGCCCGGCCAGAGCGAGGCCGAAATCGCCGCGCGTATCGCGGAACGGGACTTCGCGCGACCGGTGAAGTGGATCGAGAGCGAATCTCGCGACACGCGCGAGAACGCCGTGCGCTCGGTAAAGCTGCTTCGCGAACAGGGCATCGAGCGCATCGTGGTGGTCACGCACGGATACCACATGGCTCGCGCGATGGACAACTTCCGCAAAGCGGCCGCGGGCGATGCTCGCATGCAACTGGTGGCCGCGCCGATGGGAATCGTTCCATGGGTCGGGCCGCGCCTGCGCGACTTCCTGCCCAACCACAGCGGCTACACCCAGGTGAGGTTGGTGCTGCATGAATTCGTCGGGCGCTTGGTTGGCGCTTGATTGGCGCCCGATTGGCGTCGGTGCGATCCCGATCGGCCCTGATCGGCCCCACCCGGCACTCCATCGGCGCCCGACCCACGCTGCCGGAACGGCTCTGCGCTATCGGGCCAGCGCAACGAGGAAGATGCCGACCATGACAAAGGCGATGACGATCTTCGCCAGCATGCCCGCCATCAATCCCAGCCAGGTCGCCACACCCACCTTCACCGCCTGGCCTTGGTCGCGGCGGGCCAGGTACTCGCCCGCCGCAGCGCCGACGAGCGGCAGGAAGAGCACCCCGACGAGGCCGAACAACAGTCCGGCCACTGTGCCCAGCGCCGCGCCGATGAGCGCCTGGCGGCTGGCACCGGCCTTCTTGGCGCCAAACAAGGCAGCCAGGTAGTCCAGCGCCCAAGCCAACACGGCCAGCACCCCAACCGCAGTCAGCGTACCCGCACCCACCCTCGTGAAGCCGTCGGCCCAGGCCCCCAGCAGGATGCCTACAAAAACCAGTCCAGTCCCCGGCAGGGCCGGCAGCACGGTGCCGGCCACCCCGAGCGCGATCAGCGCGTAACAGGCCACCCACAACAATGCCGTGGTCATGTCACAGAACTCCTCCCTATTCGGGTAATGCTAGCAACGGCGAGCTGCGTGGGGTCTTTCGTGGACGATCAGAAATGCCGCACACTCCAGCCCTCGCACGCGCGCTGCGCGTGCTCACCCATTTGGAGACATGTCGAGATGAAAACCTGGCTGATCGGGGCCCTCGTGGTGGCGCTGTCCACGGCTTTTGTTCCCAACGTCGCCGATGCCAAGCGCCTGGGCGCGGGCAAGTCCACGGGTACGCAGCGCAACATGCCAGAGCGCACGGCGCCCAATGCGCCTCCTGCAACGGCTCCAGCGCAAACACCGGCCGCCGTGCCTGCGCAGGCAGCGGGCGCCACAGGCGCCGCCGCCGCGGCAGGCAAGCGTTCCTGGATGGGGCCGATCGCCGGTCTGGCCGCTGGCCTGGGCCTGGCCGCACTGATGAGCCATCTCGGCATGGGTGAGGCGTTCGCCAATTTCCTGATGCTGGCGCTGCTGGCAGTGGCCGTGATTGCGTTGGTGGTCTTCATCCGTCGCCGCATGGCCGGTGGCGCACGACCAGCCCTGGCCGGCGCTGGGTCCGGCAGCAGTTCTTCGACCCAGGTGGCTTGGCCCGCGCAAGGGCCGGCTACGGCAGAAGCGCCGATGCAGCGTCAGGCCGAGCCAGCGTTTGGCGCACCCTCCGGCGCACCCTCCGGCGCACCTGCTAGCGCACCTGCCAGCGCGACAGTGGGGTCAGCGTCCGCCGTCGACTCCGTGCCTGCAGCCACGTCGGTGGCGCCGGGTCAGTCCGCGTCCGTCACGGCTGCCTTCGTGCCTGCGGCCTTTGACAGCGAGAGCTTCGAGCGCATCGCCAAGGCCATCTTCATCCGCATGCAGGCGGCCAACGACAGCGCCAATCTCACCGACCTGCGCCAGTTCACCACGCCGGAGATGTTCGCCGAACTGAAGGTGGACCTGCTCGAGCGCGGTTCGGCTGTGCAGACCACCGAAGTGAAGAGCGTCGATGCCAAGGTCATCGACGTCGCCGAGGAGGCCGAGCGCCAGGTCGTGAGCGTGCGCTATCGCGGCGAAGTGGCCGAGGCGGCGGGCGCAGCACCGGAGAGCTTCGACGAGGTGTGGCACCTCGTGCGTCCGCGCAGTGGCCCGGGCAGCGAAGGTGGCTGGTTCATCGCGGGCATCGAACAGATGCGATAGTCGCTCGGGCATATGCCCTGCAGTCGAGCGAATGAAGGGGCCGGCAACGGCCCCTTCGGCATTGCAGGCACGACTCTTGCGCCCCTACGCCAGGAGCGCCAGCGCACCGGACCACAATGAATCGACCAGATCGCTCGCCGCACCCCCGCGCGCGAGCCCAGCGCCCTGCCCGCTCCAGGCCTGCATGCGCTGCACATCCGCAGCCGATTCGGCAGAACGGCGCATGCCGGCTGTGAGGCCTCGCTGCACGGGATAGGGTGCGGGTTCAGGCGCACCGGATGCAGCCGCTGCGCCCACATAGTCGGTGGCGATGGCGCGCCCGAAGCGCCCCGAGAAGGCCCGTGTAAGCCGCGTGCCTTCGGGCTCCAGCCCGAGCAGCGCCGCGGCCCAGGCCGGCGAGATTCCGGCCTCGGGGCAGCGCAGGAACGCGGTGCCCACCTGCACCGCGCTCGCCCCCAGCAGCAGGGCTGCAGCCACGCCTCGCGCATCGGAGACACCACCGGTGGCGACAACAGGCACACGCACTGCATCCACCACTTGCGGCAACAACGCGAAGAGCCCTACGGCCTCGTCGCGCGCCCTGGATGCATCGAACGCACCTCGGTGGCCGCCGGCTTCGGCGCCCTGCGCCACGATCACATCGGCACCAGCGGCGTCCGCCAGGCGGGCTTCGCCCACGGTGGTGACAGTGGGCCACCAGGCGATTCCGGCCGACTTCAGCCGTGCGAGGAACTCCGGTGGGTACAGGCCCATGATCGACGACACCGCCGTCGGCCGAGCCGCCAGCAGCGCTTCGCACTGCGCCTCGAAGGGAACGGGTTTTGCATCCCCTGCCGCCGCCTCCACCTGCGGTCCGAAGCGCCCCAGGAAGGCACGCACGGCGGCCTCATGGACCGGGTCGCGCACGGGCGGCGGATCGGGCACCCACAGGTTGATCTGCAACGCCCCACCACCGCCGGCACGGTACTCGGCCACCCAGGCCGCGATGCCGGCCGCGTCGTGCAGCAGCGCCCCCATGGCGCCCATACCGCCGGCGCGCGCGACGGCCAGCGAGAGAGCCACCGGGCAGGCGCCGGCCATGGGCGCGAGCAACACCGGTTTGCGTGTGCCGAAGCGCTCCGCGAATTCATAGGCACGCTTCAAGGCAGGGTGCATGTGTGGGCTCCGTGCGGTTCGGCCTATCAACGGGTCCAACGACTCAGACAGCAACCGGGCCGTGCGCGCTTGGCCCCGCGCGCGGGTGATCATGCCGCCGGACCACTTTCACTTCAACCACCGCCGCGCGTTGTGGAACATCCGCATCCATGGGCTGGCGGCGGAGATGTCCCCGCCCGCGAGGTGGCTCATCTGCACGTTGCGAAAGACACGCTCGGGGTGCGGCATAAGTGCCGTGAAGCGGCCATCGGCTGTGGTCACCCCGGTGAGTCCACCAACGCTGCCGTTGGGATTGGACGGGTAGCGCTCGGTGGCCTGGCCGTGGTGGTCGACAAAGCGCAGCGCGCGCTGCACCGACGCCGCGTCGCCACGCTGGGAGAAATCGGCAAAACCCTCGCCATGCGCCACCGCGATCGGGATGCGGCTGCCCGCCATGCCCGCGAAGAACAAGCTCGGGCTGGCCAGCACTTCCACCAGCGACAGGCGCGCCTCGAACTGTTCGCTCTTGTTGCGCGTGAACTTGGGCCAGGCCGAAGCACCTGGAATCAGAGGCGCCAGCGCGGCCAGCATCTGGCACCCGTTGCACACGCCCAGCGCAAACACGTCCCTGGTGCCAAAGAAGGCGGCGAAGGTCTCGGCCAATGCCGGGTTGAACAGGATCGAGCGCGCCCAGCCCTCGCCCGCACCCAGTGTGTCGCCGTAGCTGAATCCGCCGCACGCCACCATGCCCTGGAACTGCGCCAGTCGCGCGCGGCCGGCCTGCAGGTCGCTCATGTGAACGTCGAAGGTCTCGAAGCCTGCCTGCGCCATGGCGTAGCTCATCTCGACATGCGAGTTCACGCCTTGCTCGCGCAGGATGGCCAGACGCGGGCGCGTCGTGTGGACCGCGGGTGCCGCAGAAGCTGCCATCACGGGTTCTGCGGGGTCGAAGCTCAGGTGCACGTGCAGGCCTGGGTCGCCCGGCGCGCCCGCGGCCTCGTGCTCGGCGTCGGCAGTGGCCGGGTTGTCGCGCTGGCGTGCGATACGCCAGCTCACCTCGTCCCATTGGCGCTGCAATTCCTGCAGCGGCGCGCCGTACTGGCACTTGGCATCGCGCCACACCTCCATCGCGCCACGATCATTGGGCTTGCCGATGACGTGGGCGTGGCGCGCCAGGCCGTGCCGGCGCAGCACGGCCATGACGCCGTCGCGCTCGGCGCTGCGCACTTGCAGCACGAAGCCGAGTTCCTCGTTGAAGAGGGCTTTCAGCGTCAACTCGTCGCGGCGCGCGCCCACCTGGGTCGCCCAGTTTTTGCTGTCGCCGTGCTCGGCACGGCTGTCGCCGATGCCGTCGCCCTCGGTGACGAGGATGTCGACATTCAGGCTCACGCCCAGGCGGCTCGCGAAAGCCATCTCGCACACGCAAGCCCACAGGCCACCGTCGCTGCGGTCGTGGTAGGCCAGCAGTTGGCCTGCAGCGCGCAGTTCATTCACCGCCACCACGGCTGCCTTCAGAGACGCAGGGTCGTCGAGGTCGGGCACGCCGTCCCGCTCAAGGCTGCCGAAGCGGCCGAGCACCTGCGCCAGCATCGAGCCGGCCAAGCGTTGGCGCCCGGCGCCGAGGTCGACGAGGATGAGCGTGGTGTCGCCCGCTTCCGCGGCGGTCTTCAGCTGCGGCGTGAGCGTGCCGCGCACATCGGCGAGCGCTGCGAAAGCACTGACGATCAGCGACACCGGCGCGGTGACCTGCTTGTCCATGCCACCGGCAACGTCGCCTGCACCACCCTCGCCGCCATCGCGCCAGCGCGTGCGCATCGACAGCGAATCCTTGCCCACCGGAATGCCGATGCCCAGCGCCGGCGCGATCTCCAGGCCCACGGCCTTCACGGTGTCGTACAGCGCCGCATCTTCTCCGGGCTCACCGCAGGCGGCCATCCAGTTGGCGCTGAGCTTGACACGCGGCAGATCGATCGGCGCGGCCAGCAGGTTGAGGATCGCCTCGCCCACCGCCATGCGGCCAGAAGCCGGTGCATCCAGCGCAGCCAACGGCGTGCGCTCGCCCATGCTCATGGCCTCACCTGCAAAACCAGCGAAGTCGGCCAAGGTCACGGCGCAATCGGCCACCGGCACCTGCCAGGGGCCGACCATGGGGTCGCGGTGGCTGAGACCGCCCACCGTGCGGTCACCGATGGTGACGAGGAAACGCTTGCTGGCCACAGTCGGGTGGCGCAGCACGTCGCGCGCCACGGTCGCGAGCTTCACGTCGGTGAGGTCGAGCGCGCGCTCGCTGCGCGCCACGCGTCTGACATCGCGATGCAACCGCGGCGGCTTGCCGAAGAGCACCTCCATCGGCATGTCGATGACGCGCCGGCCGGCCGGGGCCATGGGTCCGCCGGTCGATGACGCCGCAGGCCCGCAGGCCAGCGACTTCGCGGGCCCGTCCCGCACCACGAGGTCCGGCTCGGTCCGCGCCACGCCCACCACCGCGAACGGGCACCGCTCGCGCGCGCACATCTGCTCGAACAGCGGCAGCAAATCGGGGTTCAGCGCCAGCACGTAGCGCTCCTGGCTCTCGTTGCACCAGATCTCCTTGGGCGCGAGGCCGCTCTCCTCCAGCGGCACGCGGCTCAGATCGAAGAGCGCGCCCAGGCCCGCGCCATCAACCAGTTCCGGAAACGCATTCGAGAGGCCACCGGCACCGACGTCGTGGATGGCGAGCACGGGATTCATCTCGCCCAGCGCCGAGCAGTGGTTGATGACCTCCTGTGCCCGCCGCTGCAGCTCGGGGTTGCCGCGCTGCACGCTGTCGAAGTCCAGCGCCGCGGTATTGGTGCCGCTGGCCATCGAACTGGCTGCACCGCCGCCCATGCCGATGCGCATGCCCGGGCCGCCGAGCTGCACCAGCAGCGTGCCCGCCGCGAAGCGCAGCTTGTGCGTCTGGCCCGCCGCGATGCTGCCCAGCCCGCCGGCGATCATGATCGGCTTGTGGTAGCCGCGCTGCACGCCGGCCACGGCCATCTCGAAGACGCGGAAGTAGCCACCGAGGTTGGGCCGGCCGAACTCGTTGTTGAACGCCGCGCCGCCGAGAGGGCCCTCGGTCATGATGGCCAGTGGGCTGGCGATGTGCCCGGGCCGCCCGATGCTCGTGCCCTGTCCCTGCTCCCAGGGCTCGGGGCCGACACCTGCGAGCTGGCCCAGGTGCAGATGGCTGACCGAGAAACCCGTCAGGCCCGCCTTGGGCCGCGCGCCGCGCCCGGTGGCGCCCTCGTCGCGGATCTCGCCCCCGGCCCCGGTGGCCGCACCCGAAAAGGGCGAGATCGCCGTGGGGTGGTTGTGCGTCTCCACCTTCATCAGCACATGCGCCACCTCGCGGCGCGCGCCGTAGGCCGGTGCATTTGTGTAGCCCTGGGGCAACCAGCGCTCGACGGGGCCGCCTTCCATCACCGCGGCGTTGTCGCTGTAGGCCACCACGCTGTGCTGCGGCGACATTTTCTCGGTGTGCCGGATCATCGCGAACATCGACATCGGCTGGCGCTCGCCATCGATGGTGAAGTCGGCGTTGAAGATCTTGTGCCGGCAATGCTCGCTGTTGGCCTGCGCGAACATCATGAGCTCGACATCGCTCGGATTGCGCGCCAGGCGCGCGAAGGCCTCGACGAGGTAGTCGACCTCGTCATCACTGAGCGCGAGGCCGAATTCGCCATTGGCCTGCACCAGCGCCGCTCGGCCGCGGCCGAGCACATCCACGTGCGCCAACGGCGGCGCCACCTGCGGCTCGAACAGCTGCGCGGCCGCCTCTCGTTCAAAGGCCACGCTCTCGGTCATGCGGTCGTGCAACAGGTCGGCCAGCCAGGCGCGCTCTGCCAGCGACAGCGGCTTGCCCGCGCCGAGCAGGCCGCTCTTCAGCGTCAGGCGGAACTCGGTGACCCGCTCCACACGGTGCAGCACAGCGCCGCAGTTGCGGGCGATGTCGCTGGCCTTGCTGGCCCACGGCGAAACGGTGCCCGGCCGCGGCATGACCAGAAACAAGGCGCCCTCGGCAGGCCCCAGATAGGCCTCACCACAAGCGAGCAGGCCCTCGATCTTGTCCAGGGACGCGCGCGCAGGCGCTTCGTCGAAGGCCACCCAATGCACGTGGCGAGCGGCCACCGCGGTGATGCGCGAAACGGCCGCCTGCAAACGCTTGAGCAAGGCCTCGGCCCGGAAAGTGCTCAGGGCACTGCCGCCCTCGAACGACTTCAGATGCAAGGGCGAGGCAGGCATGCAATACCAGGGGGCCGCAGAAGCCCGTCATTCTAGGTGCGTGGGCATAATATGTGCCCATGTCCATCCCCCTCAAGACCGGCGCCGAGATCGACGGCATGCGCCTCGCCGGCCGCCTCGCCAGCGAGGTGCTGGACCTGCTGGCGCCGCACATGCAGGCGGGCGTCACGACGCTCGAACTCGACCGCATCGCACACGACCACATCACGAAGGTGCAAGGCGGCGTCGCGGCAACCTTGGGCTATGCACCGCCCGGCTACCCGGCCTACCCGGCCTCGCTGTGCTCGTCGCTCAACGAGGTGGTGTGCCACGGCATCCCCGACGACAGGCCGCTGCGCAACAGCGACATCATCAATGTCGACGTTACCGTTATCAAGAACGGCTGGCATGGAGACAACAGCCGCATGTTCGTCGTCGGCGAAGGCACCATTGCCGCGCGCCGGCTGTGCAAGGTCACCTTCGAGGCCATGTGGAAAGGCATCGTCAAGGTCAAACCCGGCGCACGGCTGGGCGATATCGGCCATGCCATCCAGACCTTCGCCGAATCTGCGGGCTTTTCCGTGGTGCGCGAGTTCTGCGGCCATGGCGTGGGCGCGCGCTTCCACGAGGAACCTCAGGTGCTGCACTACGGCCGTCCAGGAACGCTCGAGGAGCTGGTGCCTGGCATGATCTTCACGATCGAGCCGATGATCAACGCCGGCCGGCGCGAGATCAAGGAAGACCGCCGCGGCAACCGCCCCTACGACGGCTGGACCATCGTCACCCGCGACCGTTCACTCTCGGCGCAGTGGGAGCACACGATACTGGTCACCGAGACAGGCTACGAGGTGCTCACCGTTTCCGCCGGCAGCCCCGCGGCGCCGGAGTTTGCGCCGCTGGGCTACGGCCGTGCAGCCTCTGTGCCGACGGCCGGGAGCGCGCCCGTCGCCGTTTCGGCCGCCGCTGCGGCAAGCTGAGGGATATCGGCATGTCGGCACGGCCCGCATCTGCGCGGCCAGCATCTGCGCGGCCTGCAGCAGCGCGGCACGCCGATGAGCGGCCGGATCCCGAGCCACCGCACCCGATCGTTCTGAGTGTGCCCGCGTTGCCGGTGCTGCGCCAGCAATTCAAGAATGGCAAGGCCGAGTTCATCGAGCGCTTCCGCGGCGCCCGCCCCACAGGAGCCGTGACCACCCGCCTGCTGCGAGCACTGGCGCACCATGTCGATATCACGCTGACCAGCTTGTGGCAGCAACTCGACCTGTCGGCACTCGCACCTGGGGCGGCATTGGTGGCGGTGGGGGGCTTCGGGCGCGGCGAGCTTTTTCCGCAGTCCGACGTCGACCTCGTCGTGCTGCTGCCGGGTGTGAGCAGCGACGAGCACTCGGCGCGCGAGCCCGTGGCTGCATTCATCACCGCCTGCTGGGACATCGGCGTCGAGTGCGGCTCCGCCGTGCGCAGCGTGGCCGAGTGCGAGGCAGAGGCCGCGCGCGACGTGACGGTGCAGACCTCGCTGCTCGAGGCGCGCTTCGTCTGCGGCAGCAAGCGCGCGTTCGACGCGCTGCGCATGGCGCTGTCCGATGCCATGGACCCGCGCGCCTTCCTCACAGCCAAAACGCTGGAGATGCGCCAACGCCACGTCAAATACCAGGGCACACCCTACGCGCTGGAGCCGAATTGCAAGGAGAGCCCTGGCGGGCTGCGCGACCTTCAGGTGGTGATCTGGGTGGCGCGCGCCGCCGGCCTGGGGCGCACGTGGTCGGAACTGGCTGCCAAGGGGCTCATCACGCCCTTCGAGGCGGCGCAGCTCGTCAAGCACGAGGGCACGCTCAAGCTGATCCGCGCACGCCTGCATGCCGTGGCAGGGCGGCGCGAGGACCGGCTGGTGTTCGACCTGCAGACCGCCGTGGCCGAGACCTTCGGCCTCAAGTCCACCAACGGCCAGCGCTCCAGCGAAGCGTTGATGCACCGCTACTACTGGGCGGCCAAGGCGGTGACGCAGCTCAACCAGATCCTGATGCTCAACATCGAGGAGCGCATCGTCGGCTCGGAGCAGGCGCCGATGCGGCCGATCACGATCCGCTTCTTCGACCGCGGCGGCGCACTCGAGGTGGCAAGCGACGACATCTACCTGCGCGACCCGCACGCCATCCTCGAGACCTTCCTTGTCTTCGTGATGACCCCTGGGCTACAGGGCCTCTCGGCGCGCACCTTGCGCGCGCTTTACAACGCGCGCCAGGTGATGGATGCAGCCTTCCGGCGCGACCCGGTGAACCACCGCCTGTTCATGGAGATCCTGCGCGCGCCCAAGGGGCAGACACACGCGCTGCGGCTCATGAACCAGACGTCGGTGCTGGGGCGCTACCTGTGGGTCTTCCGCCGCATCGTCGGGCGCATGCAGCACGACCTGTTCCACGCCTACACGGTGGACCAGCACATCCTGATGGTGGTGCGCAACGTGCGGCGCTTCTTCATCCCGGAGCACGCGCACGAGTACTCGTTCTGCAGCCAAATCGCGGCCCAGTGGGACAAGCCCTGGCTGTTGCTCATAGCGGCGATCTTCCACGATGTGGCCAAGGGCCGCGGCGGCGACCACTCCGAGCTCGGCGCCGCCGAGGCGCGCCGATTCAATCGCGACCACGGCATCGAGGGCGAGGACGCGCACCTGATCGAGTTCCTCGTCAGGCACCACCTCACGATGAGCCACCTGGCGCAGAAGGAGGACCTGTCCGACCCCGAGGTCATCCGCGGCTTCGCCAAGCTCGTGGCCAACCCGCGAACACTCGACGCGCTCTACCTGCTGACCGTTGCCGACATCCGCGGCACCAGCCCCAAGGTGTGGAACGCCTGGAAGGGCAAGCTGCTCGAAGATCTGTACCGCCTGACGCTGCGCGCCATGGGCGGCGCGCAGCCCAGTACCGACGCGGTAATCGAGTCGCGCAAGGCCGAGGCGCGCCAGATCCTCGCGCTGCATTCGGCGCTTCCGGGCACCGAGGAGCCGCTGTGGAAGACGCTCGAGGTGAGCTACTTCGCGCGCCACGACGCCGCCGAGATCGCCTGGCATGCACGCTCGCTTTGGCGCCACCTGCAGAGCATGGCGCCGATCGTGAGCGCACGCCCGTCGTCTGTGGGCGAAGGTCTGCAGGTGCTTGTCTATTCGCCCGACCGGTCCGACCTCTTCGCGCGCATCTGCGGCTACTTCGACAACGCTGGCTTCAGCATCCAGGACGCGAAGATCCACACCACACGCACCGGCTACGCGCTCGACACGTTCCAGGTCACGAGCACGCTCGCGAGTGAGGATGAAGAGGTCGACCACCGCAGCCTGATCTCGCTGGTGGAGACCCAGGCGGCGGCCGCCCTGACCGCCACCGGCCCGTTGCCGCAGCCGCGGCACGGGCGCGTTTCGCGGCGCGTGCGCTCGTTCCCGGTCATTCCACGCGTCGCGCTCGCGCCCGACGAACGCGCGCAGCGCTGGTTGCTCACGGTCTCGGCGAGCGACCGCAGCGGCCTGCTGTACGCCGTGGCACGCGTGCTCGCCGCGCACGGCATCAATCTGCAGCTGGCCAAGGTCACGACGCTGGGCGAGCGCGTCGAGGACACTTTCCTCGTCGACGGCGCGGCGCTGCAGCAGCCGAAGGCGCAGTTGCGCATCGAAAGCGAGATCCTCGATGCGCTCGAAGCTACTCCCCGAGGCGATGCGCGGTCGCCTGCCCTCTCCGCGCCACAGGGACCCTTGCGTGGCCCTGGGGGCGCCGCTGCCGCACCGGCGCCGCTGGCGTCGCGGCAGCTACCTGGCTGACGGTCGTCGACGATGGCACTGCAACGCCTCCAAGCTGACGAGGCCGTCGCGCGCCTGGCCAAGTTCGATGCCGTCGTCGACGCGCGCAGCGAAAGCGAGTTCGCCGAAGACCACCTGCCCGGTGCGGTGAACTGGCCCTCGCTCAATGACGCCGAGCGCGCCGACATAGGCACGCTCCACAAGCAGGTGTCGGCGTTCGAAGCACGCAAGCGCGGTGCAGTGATCGCCGCGCGCAACATCGCCACGCACATCGAGCGCCACGTGGGCGCGCTGCCGCGCGAATGGCAGCCGCTCATCTACTGCTGGCGCGGCGGCCAGCGCTCGGGGTCGCTGGCCACGGTGCTGGACGCGATCGGCTTTCGCACCAGCATGCTGGAGGGCGGCTACCGCGAGTTCCGCCGCGAGGTGTTGCGCGAACTGGAGGCGTTGCCTGACACGCTGCCGCTGCGCGTGCTGTGTGGACGCACCGGCAGCGGCAAGAGCCGGCTGCTGGCGGCCTTGGCTGACGCTGGCGCGCAGGTGCTTGATCTCGAGGGAATCGCCAACCACAAGGGCTCTGTGCTCGGGCTCACACCGGGCGAGGTGCAACCATCGCAAAAGGCCTTCGAGACGGCACTGTGGCAGGCGCTGCGGGGTTTCGACTCCTCATGCACGGTGTGGGCGGAGAGCGAGAGCCGCACCATCGGCCGCCTACGCGTGCCCGAGACCCTGCTCGTGCGGCTGCGTGCCGCGCCCTGCGTGGCCGTGCAGATGCCGATGGCCGCGCGGGTGGCGCTGCTGATGGCGGACTACGGCCACTTCGTGCGTGACACGGAAGCCTTCTGCGACAGGCTCGCCGCCCTGCGCGAGCACCGCGGCGGCGAAACCGTGGCGCACTGGCAAGCGCTGGCGCGCCAGGGCGGGCATGCGACCGCGGTGCGGGAACTGCTCGAGCAGCACTACGATCCAACTTACGAACAATCGATGGCGCGCAACTACACCGGCTTCACGCGAGCCCTGCCCTTGGACCTGGCGGATGGCGAGGCGGCCACGCTGGCCTCGGCAGCCCAAGGCCTGCACCGCGGATCGAGCCAGCCGGTATCGACCTGACGCCGATCGAAGCTCGCCTTCGTGCTGTTCCTCGCGCTTGGCGTGGATCTGGTCGGATTTTTCACCCAGGGGCCGATCAAGTTCCAAGTCATGGGCGTACAGTGGAAAGTACCGACGGCCCCTGGGCCCGAGGCGGAACCGATGCCATCGAGTTCATCCGCACGGAGCGTCGTCTGGGATCCATACCCTTTTCAGCCAAGTGCCGTGTTCTGGCCGCGACCACCTTGTCGTGCTTGGGCAGCGCGGCGTGCGCGGGGCCAGTGGCCGACGAATGGGTCCACCGCGTCGAACGCGGAGACACGCTGATCGGTCTGCACGCGCGCCTGTTGCGCCCGCAGGCCAGCTGGCGCGAGTTGCAGCGGCTGAATCGCATCGCCGACCCGCGGCGCTTGGTGCCGGGCTCCGCGCTGCGCATTCCCCTGGCCATGCTGCGCGAAGAGCCGGTCACGGTCGAGGTGCTGCACACGCATGGCGAAGTCTGGGTCGAACGTGGCGGCACGCCGCGAGCGCCCCTGAGCGCCGGCACCACGCTGGCCGCTGGCGACGTGCTCCACACCGGTGCGCAGTCGTCGCTCTCGCTTCGTTTTGCCGATGGCTCGCGCGCCCTGCTGGGGCCCGGCGGGCGCTTGGCCGTGGAACGCCTGATGCGCCTTGGTGCTTCCGGCGTGGCCGATACAAGACTGCGGCTTGAAAGCGGCAGCATCGAGGCGCAGGTGCCGCCTGCGTCGGCGCCGGCGCGACCGGCTCCTCGATTCGAACTGCGCACGCCGGCGGTCAATCTGGGCGTGCGCGGCACGGCCTTTCGCGGCCGCGCCGACGCCCAACGCACCGTGGCCGAAGTGACGTCGGGCCGGGTCGCAGTGGGGCCGCAGGCGTTGGACGCCGGCTTTGGCGTCACCGCGGATCAGCGAGGTGTCGGGCCCGTGCGCGCTTTGCTCGCAGCGCCCGATCTGGCCGGCATGCCGCAACGCGTGGAACGGCTGCCGCTGCGACTCCCTCTGCCCGAGGTGAGCGGAAGCGCCACGCAGCGCGTGCAGATCTTCGACCTGGCCACGCCGCAGCGCTTGTTGCTCGAGGGACTGTTCGCACCACCAACGGCCGCCTGGCCCGACAACCTGCCTGACGGGCGCTACGAGGTGCGCGTGCGTGCCTCCGATACCGACGGCGTTGAAGGCCACGAAGCCATCGCGCAGATCACCCTCAAGGCGCGCCCCGAGCCGCCCTTCCTGCTGCGCCCACGTGCCGGCGAGGCCGTGGTCGACGAAGAGGTCGAACTGGCGTGGTCACGCAATCCCCAGGCGGCGCGTTATCGGCTGCAGGTGTCGCGCACACCCACCTTCGAGGCACCGCTTGCGCTGGAACGCGACGACCTCACAGCCAACGAACTGCGCGTGCGGCTGCCTCCCGCCACCTACCACTGGCGCGTGATGAGCGTGCGACCTGACGGCGACAGCGGCCCCTGGGGCGACGCCCTCGTGATGGAGCGCTTGGAGCGGCCGCCACCACCTCCGCCGCCACCAGCCCCTGGCGCGCCAGCTTCGCAGGGGCCACAAGCGGTCGAAGAAGGCGTCATGTTGAGCTGGTCCGCCTCGCCGCTGCCGGGCGCGCGTTACCAGGTGCAAGTGGCACGCGACCCGGCATTTGCCGCGCCCGTACTCGACCAGACGACGACGCAGACGCAGATGCTGCTGGCGCGGCCAGATGCCGGCACGTACCACGTGCGCGTGCGCACGATCGCCGCCGACGGGCGTGCAAGCGACTTCGGCTCGGCGCAAGTGGTGGAAGTGCCGCGCTCGTTCAACTGGCTGTGGCTGGTCCCGCTGCCACTGCTGTTGCTTTTGCTGTGACGGCGCTGCCTGGCGCCCGGCCTTGGTGGGTGCCGTCGGCCGCTCTGGCGGTGGGCTTGCTGGTGCTGTTGACCCCGCTGAACGAACAGCTCTCCCGCAGCGCGCACGACGCGCAGTTGCGCCTGATTGCGCCCTCGCATCCCGCCAAAGGGGTGCTCGTGTTCGACATCGACGATGCCTCGCTGGCCGCGCTAAAGCCTCATTTCGGTACGTGGCCGTTCAAGCGCGACGTGTACGCGCTGGCCATCGAACTGCTGCGCGAACTCGGGGCCAGCGCCATTGCCATCGATCTGCTGCTGGCCGACGAGCACCCCGGCGACATCTCATTGGCGCGCGCGATCGCACGCCCCGGCGCCCCGGTGGTGCTGGGCGCGGCCGGATTGCGCCACGCCAGTGACGACGCGCCGGCCATGCCGGCCGCCAAAGCGCAGGGCGCGTCGACGTCAGCGCAGTCCTACGGGTGGCCCGCGATGGCACTGCCCACTCGCAGCGTTTGGCCCACGGCACAACTGCCGCATCTGGGCGTGATCACCTCGCCGCTGGATGGTGACGGTGCGCTGCGCAGCCTGCCGCTGAGGCACCACGCGGGCGATCTCCGCCTGCCCTCGATGCCGGTGGCGCTGCTGCAACTCACCGACGCCGCGGGTCCCTGGACGACAGCGCCGACCGACCGGCAAGGCGCGCTGCATATCCCGTTCCCGGGTCGGTCGGGCCTGGTCGATGTGCACCCGTTCGCGTCGCTTGCGGAAGTGGCTCTGCTACAGCGGCCGGCAACGGCTTTGGAAGCCGTGGTGCGAGGCCGCATCGTCTTCATCGGCAGCAGCGCGTTGCTTGCGGACTCGGTGATGACCGTCAGCGGGCAAGCCTCGGGCACCACCGTGCTTGCCCAAGCAACCGCGGCATTGCAAGAGCGCGCCTGGGTGCTCCCGCCCTCGTTACGGGTCGACGGATTGCTGCTCGTGATTGCCCTGCTGCCCGCCGCGCTGACCGTGGTGCGCGGCCGTGCTCTGCCGTCGCGCGACATGTTGCTGGCATTGATGGGGCTGGCCCTGCTGGCCGGTGCGATGTGGTTCGCGCTCATGCATGGGCGCCAGCCCACGCATTGGGCCGCACCCGTGCTGGCCCTGGCGAGCGGCCTGGCGCTTTCGTTGTTCGCTCACCAACGCCGGCAAATGGCCGAGCAGCGCGAGCTGGAGCATCAACTGGCGGTGGTGGCCGAGGCCGCCCATGCGAAGAGCACGTTCCTCGCCAACGTGAGCCACGAAATCCGCACGCCGCTGAATGCGCTGCTCGGCGTGGCCGAGTTGCTGGACCACGGGCCGCTCTCGCCGCAGCAGCGCCAGCATGTGCAGGTGTTTCGAGAGTCAGGACAGGCGCTGCACGAGTTGATCAACGACTTGCTGGACCTGTCGAAGATCGAGGCTGGCCGCTTCGAGCTGGAGCGCGTCGCTTTCTCGCTGCACCACCTGCTCGAACACCTGTACGTATTGTTGCGCCCGCGGGCCGAGGGCAAGGGTTTGCTGTTGCGCCTGGACATCGAGCCCAGCTTGCCCGATGGCGTGCTCGGCGACCGCAGGCGTCTGGAACAGGCGCTGCTCAACCTGCTGGGCAATGCCATCAAGTTCACGCCGCGCGGTGAAGTGCGGCTGCGCGCCGCTGCGGATGCCACCACTGTCACCGATGCCACCGGGTTCGTGCGCTTCGACGTGGACGACACCGGTATCGGCATCGCACCGAGCAAGCTCGACGTGATCTTCGAGCCCTTCGCACAGGCCGACGGCAGCGTCACCCGGTTGTATGGAGGCACCGGGCTCGGGCTGGCGATCACGAAGCGCATGGCCGGCTTGATGGGCGGCACCTTGCAGGTGCGCAGCACGCCTGGCGTGGGCAGTTCATTCGCCCTGCGCCTGCCGTTGGCCGCCTGCGAACTGCCCGTCTCGCCGGCCGCCCTCACGCTCGAAGCAACGCCGACTGCCGTACTGTCTGGGCCCCGCACCGTGCTGCTGGCCGAGGACAACGAGATCAACGTCTATATCTTCCGCGCCATGCTCGAAGGCCAGCCCGTCACGTTGGAAGTGGCCGCCAACGGCCCGATGGCGCTGGACCTGCTGCGCCGTCGCAGCTACGACCTGGCCTTCATCGACGTGCAGATGCCCGGCATGGACGGCTTGAGCGTGACACGCGAGCTGCGCCGCCACGAGGCCACCAGCGGACGCCTGCGCACACCGGTGGTGGCACTGACGGCCAACGCTTTCGCCACCGACGTGCAAGCGAGCGTGGAGGCAGGCTGCGACAGGCACGTGGCCAAACCGTTCGCTCGCGTGCAGCTCTTGCGCGCATTGGTCGAGCTCACCGGCGCCAGGGCCTCGGAAAGCGCCGCGGCGAACACCCCGCTGCCAGTCAGCGGCGCGCCCGTGGCAAGTGATCGATCCGAGGGCTCAGCGGCCGAAATGCTCGACACCAGTGCCGCGATCGCGCGCCTGGGCGGCGACACCGAACTCCTGCAGCGCGTGACCGAACACGCCGCGGTGTTCATGCAGGAATGGGCGTCCAACTACGAACGTGTGCGTGCCGAAGGCAGCGCCCCGCGGGCACTGCGCCTGGCGCATGACTTGAAGGGCATCGCCGCCACGGTCGGCGCGCAGGCCTTGGCCGACAGCGCGCAGGTGCTGGAGCAGGCGCTCGACACGCTGCCAGAGCAGACACTGGCCAACCGTGGCGAACCCCTGGCCGAGGTGCTCACGAGGCTCGCGCCGGTCATCGCAGCCTTGACGCAGGCTGCTGGCGCGCAGCGCCGCTGAGGCACAGAGCCGCGCGGCCCGGGCTCACCCCATGTGCAGGCCGCCGTTGCAGCTGAAGTCGGCCCCGGTAGTGAAGCCCGAGTCGTCGCCAGCCAGCCAAGCCACGATGGAGCCGATCTCGTCGGGCGTGCCCACGCGCTTCACAGGAATCGTGGCCACGATCTTCTCCAGCACTTCAGGTTTGATGGCACGCACCATATCCGTGCCGATATAGCCCGGGCTCACCGTGTTGACGGTGACGCCCTTGTTGGCCATCTCCTGCGCCAGCGCCATCGTGAAGCCATGCATGCCGGCCTTGGCCGCGCTGTAGTTGGTCTGGCCCGACTGGCCCTTCTCGCCGTTGACGCTGCTGATCTGGATGATGCGGCCCCAGCCTTTTTCAATCATGCCCGGCACCACCTGCTTGGTGACGTTGAACATGCTGGTGAGGTTGGTGTCGATCACCGCCTGCCAGTCTTCGCGCGTCATCTTGAGGAACATGCGGTCGCGCGTGATGCCGGCGTTGTTCACCAGCACGTCGACGGCGCCATGCTCGGCCACGGCCTTGGTGAAGGCGGCCACGGTGCTGTCCCAATCGGCCACATTGCCCACCGAGGTGTGGAAGGTGTAGCCCAGCGCTTTCTGCTCGTCGATCCATTTGACGTGATCGCGGCTGGGCCCGCAGCCGGCGATGACCTTGAGGCCACCCTTGTGCAGGCGCTGGCAGATCGCCGTGCCGATGCCGCCCATGCCGCCGGTGACGTAAGCCACTCTTTGTGCCATTGCTTTGCTCCTTGAGAGGGGTGGGTGATGGACCGAGTATCTGCCCGGAACAGGGACCGCGAAAGGCGGCGCAGCCCCGTGTTAACACTGCCTGGGACGGGCCGGCAGGCGTTGCCCTCAGGCCTTGGCTTTGACGTAGCGGCCTGGCGCGGGTTCGATCGACTTGAACTGCTTGTTGCCGAACGCCTTGGGCGCGGGGACCCCCTTGCCAGCCAGGGGCGCCAGCCACTGGGTCCACACCGGCCACCAACTGCCAGGGCGCTCCACGGCGCCTTCCAGCCAGGCAGAGGCCGCGGCCGGTAACTTGTCGCCCGTTTTGTCATTCACCCAGTGGCTGCGCTTGCCCTTGGCCGGCGGATTGATGACCCCGGCAATATGCCCCGAAGCGCCCAACACGAACGTTCGCTTGCCCTTGAGCAGCGGCACCGTGCGATACGCCGCCTCCCAGGGCACGATGTGGTCTTCGCGCGAGCCGTAGACGAACACCGGCGCCTGGATGCGCCCGAGATCGACCTTTTCACCGCACACCGTGAGGCGGCCGGGAATCATCAGTTCGTTCTGCAAATACATGTGGCGCAGGTACCAGCAGTACATGGGCCCGGGCAGGTTGGTGCTGTCACCGTTCCAGTAGAGCAGGTCGAAGGGCGGCGGTGTCTCGCCCTTCAAGTAGTTGCCGACGACATAGTTCCACACCAGATCATTGGGGCGCAGGAAGCTGAAGGTCGTGGCAAGGTCCTTGCCTTTCAGCAGGCCCGGGCCGTTCGGCGCCTGCGGTCCGATGGTCATCTCGCGCATCTGCACGCTGGTTTCGTCGACGAAGATGTCGAGGATGCCGGTCTGGGCGAAGTCCAGCAGCGTCGTCAGCAAGGTGACGCTGTGTGCGGGCTGACACTCCGACATTTCGGACTTGCCCAGGCGTGCCCCACGCGCGGCCAGCACGGCCAGCGCGGTGGCCAGGATGGTTCCACCAACGCAGAAGCCCAGCGTGTTGATGGTCTTGGCACCGGTGATCGCCTGCACCGTGCGGATGGCGGTGATGGGGCCGCCCTCGATGTAATCGTCCCAGGTCTTGTCGACCAGCGTCTGGTCAGGGTTGCGCCAGCTCACGACGAACAGGCGGTGCCCCTGCTCGACCGTGTAGCGCACGACCGAGTTCTCGGGCTGCAGGTCGAGGATGTAGTACTTGTTGATGCACGGCGGCACGAAGAGCATCGGGCGCTCGTGCACCTTGGCCGTGAGCGGCTTGTATTCGATGAGCTGGAAGAGCTCGTTCTCGAACACCACCGCACCTTCGGTGGTGGCGACATTGCGACCGACTTCGAACAGGCTCTCGTCGGTCTGCGAGACATGGCCCTTCTGCACGTCTTCGAGCAGGTGCTGCATGCCGGTGGAGATGCTCTCGCCCTTCGTTGCCACCGCCTTGGCCAGCGCCTCGGGGTTGAATGCGAGGTAGTTGCTGGGGCTGGCCGCATCGATCCACTGCTGGACCGCAAAGCGCACGCGTGCCTTGGTCCTGGCATCACCTTCGACGTTCTCGGCCATCTGCATCAAGGTCCGCGCGTTGAGCAAGTAGAGTTGGGCGTTGAACGCTGCGGCAGGGTTCTTGAGCCATTCCTCGCCGGCAAAGCGGCGGTCGGACAGGGGTGCCGGCGCGACGGGCTTGACCCCAGGCTGCAATGCCGTGAGCGACTGGTTCCACAACTCGGTGGCATTCTTCAGGTAGTCGCCCTGGAGAGAAACCATGCGATCGATGGGCAACGACAGGCCCGACATCGACTTCCAGATGCCCCCCATCGCGGCGCCGAAGGCGTTGGCCGCATCGTCGGCGCTGGACGCTGCAGTGCCTGCGTTGGCCTCAGGTCGATGCGCAGCGCCGTGCGCGCGAGCGGGCGCGGGTTTACTCTTCGTCTTCATGAGGTCTCCTCCGCACACCAGCAGTGACTTGAACGCACTGGCGTGCTGCCGGCATTTTGAGGCACAGTGCCTTACCTGCCCATGACGCCGCTCGGGCGTGACAACACCGCTCACTTCCATGGCCGCGCCGCTGGCTTCCATTGCAACGCCGCCGGCTTCCATTGCAACGCCGGTGGCTTCCCTTGCAACGCCGGTGGCTTCTAGACATGCTCATCGTCGCGCTCGGTTGGATCTACGTGGTACTGATGGCGGCCGTCGCCGAGGCGTTGTCGCCCCAGGGCACGCTGCTGGGCGCGTTCTTTACCTTCGTGCTGTACGGCGTGCTGCCGCTCACGGTGGTGATGTACCTGCTCGGCACACCGGCGCGAAAGCGGGCATTGCGCAACGCTGCTGGGGCTGAGAGGGCCAGAGCGTCTGAAGCGGCTGAGGCGGCTGAGGCGGCCAAGACCGCGGATGGAAGCACACAAGCTGCCCGCGTCAGCGGCGAACCCGCTTCAGCCGCGCGCGCCGATCCAGACGGCGGCGGCCATGCGCCCGGTCGACCCGTCGCGCCGAAACGAGAAGAACCTTGACGCATCCTCGTGGGTGCAGGCCGAGTCTGCGGCGATAAAGCCCACTCCCAGCGCCTGCAGGCGTGTGCGCGCCAGGCCTTGCAGGTCGGCCCGCCAGCGCGCCGTGCCGTCGGGCCTGCGGCTGTAGACAAAGTGCCCGATGTCGGCCGCGGCGGGCGAGGCGCCAAAGGCCAGCAACACGTCGGGGCCGACTTCGAAGTGCCGTGGCCCGATGCACGGCCCAAGCCAGGCCAGCAACTCGTGCGGCTGCGCACCCGCGCCGCGACCCAGTGCCGCGACCGTGCCCTCGAGCACGCCCGCTGCCAGGCCACGCCAGCCCGCGTGCGCCGCCGCGACGGCACGGCCGTCGCGGGTGGCAAACAACACCGGCAGGCAGTCGGCGGCGCCGACCATGCAGGCGATGCCGGGCGAGCGGGTCCAGGCCGCGTCAGCCGGCTGTCCGGGGTGCTCGGGCGTGCTCTCGTCCAGTTCGAGCACGGACGTGCCGTGCACTTGGCTCAACCACACCGGGCGTGCCGGCGCGCAAGATGGATCACCGGGCGTCACCAGGCTGGCGGCGAAGCGGCGGCGATTTTCGGCCACCGCCTCGGGGGCATCGCCTACCGAGCGGCCGAGGTTGAGGCTGGCCCAGGGCCCAGCGCTCGTGCCGCCAAGACGGGTGCTCATCAGCGCAGCCACGGCCGCCGGGGCCGGCCAGGCAGGGCGCACCACGTCGGCATGGGCCGGTATCGGCGGCCGCTGCGTGCGCAAGGCGGCGTGCGCCTGCGGCACGTTCAGCGCGCTCAGCGCGCTCAGCGCGTTCTCCGCAGCCGGCGCCACACCCACCTGGGCCGCCAACTCACTCGGCATCCGGGCAGGCCTCGGGCCGCGTCTGCTCGAACGCCGGCAGCTTCATGCAGGCGTCGAACACGCGCATCACCTGCGGCACATGCTCGAGCCGGCAGTCGAACCGCTTGGCGTTGAAGATCTGCGGCACCAGGCAGCAGTCGGCGATGGTGGGCGTGCTGCCATGGCAGTACGTGGACGGCGCAGCGGCGAGTTGGCGCTCCACCACCTCGAGGCCCGTCTCCACCCAGTGCCGGTACCAGCGGTTCTTGTCATCCTCGCTCACCTTGAGGTCGCCAACGAGATAGCGGAGCACGCGCAGGTTGTTGAGCGGATGAATCTCGCAGGCGATGTCGAAGGCCAGCGCGCGCACGCGCGCACGACCGGCCGCGTCACGCGGCAGCAGCGGCGGCTCGGCGTGCGTCTCCTCGAGGTACTCGATGATCGCCAGCGACTGCGTCAGTGTGTGCGCACCGTCGCGCAGCAGCGGCACCAGGCGCGCCGCCGACACTGCGGAATAGCTCTCCTGGAACTGCTCGTTCTTCGCCAGGTGCACCGGCTTGTAGTCGTAAACCAGGTCCTTCAGCGCAAGAGCGATGCGCACCCGGTACGAGGCCGACGAGCGAAAGTAGTTGTACAGCTCCATCACGTCACTTCCCTTGTGTCGACAACAGGTGCAGCGCTCGTCGACAAGACAAACGCAGACGTCATGGTACGCGCCCAACGCGCCCCACGCGCCCAGGCCACGCGAGCCTCGGTACACTGGCGCGGATGTTTCCCGCACGCCGCATCCAGCATTGCCGAGTGTGCGGCGCCGCCACGACCTACCGCGTACCGGCCGACGACAACCGCGAGCGCGCCGTGTGCACAGCCTGCGGCGAAATCCACTACGAGAACCCGATCAACGTCGTCGGCACGTTGCCCGTCTGGGGCGACCAAGTGCTGCTGTGCCGGCGCAATATCGAGCCGCGCTACGGCATGTGGACGCTGCCGGCGGGCTTTCTCGAACTGGGCGAAACAGCCAGCCAGGGCGCGCTGCGCGAGACCGAAGAGGAAGCCGGCGCGCATGTCGAACTGCAAGGCCTGTACACCGTGCTGGATGTCGTGCGTGCCGGCCAGATCCACCTCTTCTGGCGCGCCCGCATGCTGGACATGCACCTCGCGCCGGGGCCGGAGACGATCGAAGCGCGCCTGTTCCGCGAAGACGAGGTGCCTTGGGAACAGATCGCCTTTCGCACTGTTCGCCAGACACTGGAACTCTTCTTTGCCGACCGGCAACGCGGCAGCTTCGGCTTCCACGTCGGCGAGGTGAAGTGAGTCCTGCGGCTGCCTCCTGCGATTACCCCGAGGTGGCCGGCAAATCGTCAAGCGTCGCAGCCGTCATGGGGATGCGACCACCACCGAACTTGACGCCCGGACCGGTGGCACCGTCGAACCCCACGGTCCACAGCAAGCCAAGTTGTTTTTCTTCGGCCACACCCTCGGCGATGGCCTGCAGCCCGAGGCCGCGGATGAGCGCCACCAGGCCCTCCACGTGATTGCGTGCGGCGTCGTCATCCGCCACGCCGATGAGGTGACGCGAATCGACCTTGACATAGTCGACGCCGAACTCCTTGAGCGCCGGCAGCCCGCGCGGCGATCCACCGGCATGTTCCACGCCCACGCGCACCCCCAGCTTGCGCCAGGCGGGCACCGCCTCGCGCAACGCAGCGGCGGGCGTGCTGCCCTCGGAGAGCTCAGGCCACTCGATCGAGAGGCTCGCGGCCGCCGCGCCGGCTGACTTGAGGCGCGCGAGCAGCGCACGCGCAAAGCCGGGGCTGAGCAGCGAGCGCGGCGCCACATGCACACAGCGCGGCTGGCCGTCGGCCCCGATGGCCAGGAGCGCCAAGTCGAGGGCCGCCATGTCCACCAATGGCAACAGCCGGTTGCGCGCGGCGATCGCGAGCCAGCGCCGTGCCACCAGGTACTCGCCGCCCGGCTCCAACTGCACGCGCAACGGGCACTCGAGGTGGATCAGACCACCCCTCGCATCAATCACGGCAAAGGCGCCCAGGCGCACACGTGACTCATCCAGCGCAGCGGCGACCAGGCCACGCCAGGCACGCACGCCTGGCGCACCCCGATCGGGGGTCTCTTCGACGACGCACTCGCCGGTGGCTTCGGCGCGCTCCAGCGCGGCATCGGCCGCGGCCAGCGCCGCGCCAGCGGCCATGCCCTGCAATCCGTCGCAGCCGGCTATGACGATGCGCACACCCGGCAACCGCGCCGCCGGCGCCGCGGCGATGGCCGCCTGGATCGCGGCGGCGGTTTCGCGTGCGGCGCCGGCGGCAGGCAAGCCGAGCGCAAAGTCCGGCCCCGCCACACGGCCCGCGACCGCGCCAGGGACACGCTCGGCGTAGGTCTGCAGCACATCCGCGACCGCCGCGAGCAGCCGGTCGGCAGCCTCGCGGCCATGGCGCTCGTTGAGCGCCCCGAGCTCAGGCACACGCACCATCAGCAGCGAGGCGGCCGGTGCACGGGCATCGCTCAGCAGATCGGCCAGGCGTGGCACGAAGAAGGCCCGCGAAGGCAGGCCCGTGACGCCGTCGGTCTGTGCCTGCCGCTGCAACTGAACCACCTGCTCGGCCTGCGCCGCGACTTGCTCGCGCAGCCGGCGCACGACGGCGTTCATGGCCCGGGTCAGATCACGCAGCTCCGGCCAGCGCCCCTCAGGTGCCTCGACGAACTGCAGCCGCTCCAGCGCATGCGCCTGGGCCAGCGTGGCCTTGAGCGAACGCCGCCAGCGCACCAACACCCAGGCGGCCAGCACCGCGACGATCGTCGATACCGTGAGCAACGACACCGCGGTGTGCCACAGTGCGCCCCAGGCTAGGCGTTGCAGGTCCGCGCCATCCGTGATCACTTCGACTTGCAGCGTGCGTGCCTCGCCCTTCGCGGCCGGCGCGGCCGCGGTGGCCGGCTCCAGGTTGCCGATCACGAACGCCGAGAACCAGCCGGGCACGCCCGCGGCCTTCGCCCCCGCCGCCGGACGTTGCTCGAACACGGGTGGACTGCCGGCCTCGTACACCACCAGGGTGAGCAGCCCGCCCCGATCGAAGCGGGCCGTGGCCGCCTTTCGGCGGGCATCACCGTCGTCTGACAGGCCGGCCAACTCGGCGGCGATCAGGGCGGCGCTGGCCTGATTGCGCTCCGTCCAGAGCGTGCGCTGCGTATCCAGCAGCGCCCACGCCTCGAAGCCCAGCACGCAACCAAGCACCGGCAGCCACAGGCCGGCAAGCCAAAGCGAGACGCGGGTGGTGAGGCTCAAGAGGTTCCTTCGCGGAGCCCGCACGCACTCCTCGTGCTTGGGGCCGACGTAGTAGCGCCTCGGTCATTGTGCGCCACGGTGGCGGATCAAGCGGCTTGAAGATGCTGGCCGCTATCATTGCCTCCGAGCCGGGGCCCGAGGCCGGGATGGCGCCGAAGGGCATCAGGCGCCAGCCGCCAGGCGCCATGTATGCCGGCGCTGTCAGCGCAGTCGCGGCCCGCTTCGTTAAGGTCGAGTTCCCCGCCTTGTCGGCGAGGACACCCGCACCGATGCATCCATTCTTCCATTCATCTATCCAACCACAGACCCTGGAGCAACCACGTATGACTTCTCGCCGCCGCTTCATCCAGATCGTGCCCCTCGCAGGCGCCGCCCTGTTGGGCGCACAGACTGCCTCGGCGCAGGCCAACATGGTCGGGGAGAAAGACCCGCAGGCAGTCGCCCTCGGTTACGTCGCCGACGCGACCAAGGCCGACAAGGCCAAATACAAACAGTACGCCGCCGGCCAAGTCTGCACGAATTGCGCGCTGTACCAGGGCAAGGCCACCGATGCGGTTGGCGGCTGCCCGCTGTTCGGCACCAAGCAGGTGACCGGCAAGGGCTGGTGCTCGGCCTGGGCCAAGAAAGGCTGAGGCCGCCGCAGCCAAGTGCTGGGCGTAGGCTCGGCGCCTTCCCGGCGTCTGCCCGACGCCGGCATCCGAACCACCCCGCAAGCAAAGGGCCCGCCAATGGCGGGCCCTTTTTCATTCCTGGGCGTTATTTGCGTTCAGGCGTGCGCCGCGCGCAGCTTCAGCGAGAAGTCGTGCAGTGCCGCGATGCCGCTGTCTTCAGCGCGGCGACACCAGGCCTGCAGTTCGACCACCAGTTGTTCGGCCGACACGTTGGTGCGCGTCCACAAGGACCGCAATTCCTCGCGCATGGCCACGAGCTTGGCCAGCTTGGGGCTGGAGCCGAGGGCCTGCGCGATCTGCGGCTTCATCTGCAGCGGGATCTTGTCGTCGTCTCTGTGCAGCCACTCGCGCGCCGCGCGCAGGTTGGCCCAGCGCACAGGGTTGGGCACGCCCTGGGCCCTCAGATGTTGCATCTCTGCGGCGACTGCGCGCTTCAACTCGGCGGCATAGCGGGCCATCACCTCGTACCGGTTGGCGATCAGCGCCTCCAGGCTCTTGCTGTCGGCCACCGGCCGCACCGTGCCCAGCGCCAGACGAGGCGGGGTCTTGCGCACCGTGGCCAGCCCGGCGATCTCGAGCACGCGGATGTAGAGCCAGCCGATGTCGAACTCGTGCCGCTTCACCGACATCTTGGCCGAGGTCGGGTAGGTGTGGTGGTTGTTGTGCAACTCCTCGCCACCGATGACGATGCCCCAGGGTGAGACATTGGTGGAGGCGTCGGCGGCCTCGAAGTTGCGGTAGCCCCACCAGTGGCCGATGCCGTTGATGATGCCCGCTGCGGTGATGGGTATCCAAGCCATCTGCAGCGCCCACACCGCCGCACCCACAGCGCCGAAGAGCAACATGTCGATGATCAGCATGAGGCCCACGCCGTGCCACGTGTAGCGGCTGTAGAGATGGCGCTCGATCCAGTCTTCGGGCGTGTGATGGCCGTACTTCGAGAGTGTGGTCTGCACCTTGGCCTCGGCGCGGTAGAGCTCGCTGCCCCTCAACAGCACGGTCTTGATGCCGCGCGTGACGGGGCTGTGCGGGTCTTCCTCGGTCTCGCATTTGGCGTGGTGCTTGCGGTGGATGGCCACCCATTCCTTGGTGACCATGCCGGTGGTCAACCACAGCCAGAAACGGAAGAAATGAGCCGGGATCGGATGCAGACCCAGCGCACGGTGCGCCTGGGCCCGGTGCAGGAAGATCGTGACCGATGCGATCGTGATGTGCGTCGCGACCAAGGCGAAGAGGGTGATCTGCCACCACGACCAGCCAAGCAGACCGTCGGCCAGCCAATTGACCAGGGCGTCATGCGCCAGCCAGAGTGCGTTCATTGGTAGTCCGGGAGCAGACCCGGCAGTGCAAGGTTGCTCAGATTCTACGGGTCAGCCCCTGGTCGCCATCGTAGGAAAGCCTGGGAAAACGGCGGATTCAACACTCATCCCGAGGGGCACGCGACGAGGCCGTGCCCAACGCGCGTCCTCGTGATCCGCGCCCGAACGTTCAGCCCGCGCCGCTGCGCCGGATGCCGGCCTCAGCGCCGGCGCCAGACGGCCGCGAAGAAGCCATCGGTGTGGTGCCGGTGCGGCCACAGCCGCAACCAGGGGCCTGCGACCAGCGTCGCCGCAGGGGCCACCTCAGCCGCTTCAAGCAGGTCCTGCACGGCAAGCGGCTCGAACTCTCCCGCCATCTCGGCGTCGAAGGTGCGCACAACCTCCTCGTTCTCGGCCACGAGCGGGCTGCAGGTGGCGTAGACGAGCCGCCCGCCCGGTTTGAGCAAACGTGCCGCGGCGGCGAGGATGGCCTGCTGCTTCGCTTTCATTTCCTCCACTGCCTTGGGCGACTGGCGCCACTTCAGGTCAGGGTTGCGACGCAGTGTTCCCAGACCGGAGCAGGGGGCATCGACCAGCACGCGGTCGATCTTGCCGGCCAGCCGCTTGATGCGGTCATCACGTTCATGCGCGATCTGCACGGGGTGCACGTTGGATAGCCCGCTGCGCGCCAGCCGCGGCTTGAGCGCATCGAGCCGGTGGCCCGAGATGTCGAAGGCATACAGGCGCCCGGTGTTGCGCATGGCCGCTCCCAGCGCCAGCGTCTTGCCGCCGGCGCCGGCGCAGAAATCCACCACCATCTCGCCGCGCTTGGCATCGCTGAGCAAGGCCAGCAGCTGGCTGCCTTCGTCCTGCACTTCCACCCAGCCGTCAATGAAGGGTGCCGCCTTGTTCACGGCCGGCTTGCCATCGGCGCGCAGCCCCCAGGGCGAGTACGGAGTGGGCGCTGTCACGATGCCGGCTTCGGCCAGCGCCGCCTGCACCTGCTCGCGCTTGGCCTTCATCGTATTCACACGCAGATCCAGCGGCGCGGACCGCAACAACGCCTCGGCCAGCGGCCAGAACTGATCGCCCAGCATCTCGCGCAGCGGCCCCGCCAGCCAGTCGGGCAGGTTGTGGCGCAACTTGTCGGGCAGCGCGCTGCGGTCGATGCCGCGCACCTCTTCCAGCCACAACAACTCGTGCGGGCCGAGCGCGCCACGCAGGAAGGTGGGCGAGCCGTCCCAGGCCAGCATCGCCAGGCGGCGCTCGACACCCGTGCCACCGCCTTTGCCGGAGGCCTTGCCTGGGCTTTTACCGGCACTCTTGGCGCCACCCTTGCCGCCTGCGCTCGAGCCGAGCGCGGCCAAGTGCTGAAGCAGCAGGCGCTGGCGCAGCACGGCATAAGTGGTTTCGGCCAGCGTGTGTCGCTCGCGCGTGCCCAGCGTCCGATGGCGGCGGAAGAACTCCGACACCACGGCATCGGCCGGCTGGTCGAAGCGAAGCACGGCGCGCAGCAGTTCAGTGGCAAGGTCCAGCAGGGCGCCGGGGTGCATGGGGGAATCTCGGTGTAAGAACTCAGCAGAACGAATTCAACAGAGCAGCTGCGAAGCCCCGTGCCGTTGCCGCACAAGCCCGCCTTCAAGCAACAACGCGCCCTCGACGAACCAGCGCACGCTCAAGGGGTAGATCACGTGCTCGGTGGCCAGCACGCGCGCGGCCAGCGTGGCCTCGTCGTCACCGGTGCGCACTGGCACCACGCTTTGCATGACGATGGGCCCGTGGTCGAGCTGCGGCGTCACGAAGTGCACCGTGGCCCCCACTGCCTTGCAGCCGGCTGCCAGCGCGCGCCGGTGCGTGTGCAGGCCCGGAAATGCCGGCAGCAGCGACGGGTGGATATTGAGCAACCGACCCTCATAGCGCCGCACGAAGGCCGCACCGAGGATGCGCATGAAGCCCGCGAGCACCACGAGATCCGGTGCGTGCAGGTCGATGGTCTCTGCCAACGCCGCATCGAACTGCTCGCGATCGGCGTAGCCCTTGAACTCAACCGCCGCGATGGCGATGCCCTGATCCGCCGCCCACGCCAACCCGGCTGCACCGGCACGATCGGCGAGCACGGCCACCACCTCGGCCGGCCAGCCCTCGCTGCGGCAATGCGAGACGATGGCCTGCATATTGGAGCCACGGCCGGAGACGAGGATGACGATGCGTTTCATCGGGCGCGAGAGTGTAGTGGCGGGCCTGAGCGAGTCGGGCTGGGCCGGGGCACGCTCGCTTGCGCGGCCGTGTGCGATGCTGGCGCACAGGCCGCGCGCGCAGGCTGCTCTGCGAGAATCGCGGCCCCTCCCCTGCCCCGCCCGAGCCTCGTCCATGCGAACCCGCGTCCTCTCCGGCATGCGCCCCACCGGCAGCATGCATCTCGGCCACTACCTCGGCGCGCTCAAGAACTGGGTGCGCCTGCAAAACGAGCACGACTGCTTCTTCTTCGTCGCCGACTGGCACGCACTCACCACGCACTACGAAGAGCGCGAGGTCATCGGCCAGAGCGTCTACGAGATGGTCATCGACTGGCTCGCCGCCGGCCTCGACCCCGACAAGAGCACCATCTTCCTGCAAAGCCGCCTGCCCGAACACGCCGAGCTCTTCACGCTGCTGGCCATGGGCACGCCGCTGGGCTGGCTCGAACGCGTGCCCACGTACAAAGACCAAATCGAAAAGCTCAAGGACCGCGACCTCGCGACCTACGGCTTCCTTGGCTACCCTCTGCTGCAGGCGGCTGACATCCTCATCTACAAGGCCAACTATGTGCCGGTGGGTGAAGACCAGAGCAGCCATGTGGAACTGACGCGCGAAGTGGCGCGCCGCTTCAACCACCTGTACGGTCGCAGCCGCGACTTCGGGGCTCAGGTGAGCGCCGCGCTCGGCAAGCTGCCCAAGGACGATGCGCGCTACTACGAGAAGCAGCGCAAAACGTTTGGCGAAACCGGCAGCGAAGAAGCGCGCGCCAAGGGCGAAGGCATCGTCAGGAAAGCCACCGCATCAAACCTCACCGGCTGGAGCACCGGAGATGCCGAACTGCTGCTCGGCCACCTCAAAGGCAGCGGCCGCAGCGTGCTGGTGGAACCGCAAGCGCTGCACACCGAAGTGCTCAAACTGCCGGGCCTGGACGGCGCCAAGATGAGCAAGAGCTACGGCAACGCCATCCTCATGCGCGACGACGCCGATATGGTCACCAAGAAAGTCCGCGGCATGGCCACCGACCCCGCTCGCGTGCGCCGCACCGACCCGGGCGACCCCGCCAAGTGCCCCGTGTGGCAGTTCCACGGCGCCTACAGCGACGAGGCCACCAAAGACTGGGTAGTGAAAGGCTGCAAGAGTGCCGGCATCGGCTGCCTGGAGTGCAAGCAGCCGGTAATCGATGCGATCGTCGCGCAGCAGCAGCCGTGGAGGGAGCGGGCCGCGGCGCTGATGGCCGAGCCGAAGAAGGTGCAGTGGATCGTGGAGAACGGCACCGAGCGTGCACGCACGGTGGCGCGGCAGACGATGAAGGACGTGCGCGCGGCGATGGGGCTCGACTACTGACCGGGCTGGTGGCGGTGCGCTTGCCGAACAGCGCATCGACCTCGTCGAAGATGAGGATCCAGTCCCGGTTCTGTGCCTGGTTGAACGCGCGCGCCAGGTTCTTCTCGGTCTCGCCGATGAACTTGCTCACCACCATCGAGCCAGGCTGCTGCCACCTGCGGCCTGCACTTCAATGAGGGAGCTGACGATCGCTACGTCGCCCGCTACCGGATCCTCCGCGCCTCCACGTAATACCGCTTCTCGTGCGCCTCCCCCATCGAGAACGTCTTGCGCGGCAGCGGCCCGTCGTGCACCACGCGCTTGAGCAGTTCGCTCTTGCTCACCGTGGCGAGGTGAAAGCCCACCGAGCCCGGCTGCTGCGCCAGTCGTTCGAGCACGTCGTCGCCGTGCACGTAGTCGACCTCCCCGGCACCGCCTCGTTCGATGAAGCGGTCGATGAAACCTTGCAGCACGCCCACGAGCAGGCCCGAGGTCGATGCCGCCCCCGCAGCCTCTGCGGCAGCGCCACCGCTGCCGAGCTCGATGACGCTGAAGCGCGCCCCCGGCCCCACGAGCCCCGCGGCCTGGCGCTGGCCGGTGGCCGCCTGCACGCGCTGGCGCATCTCGGCGGCGCTGGAGACCTCGGTGCAGGTGAGTTGGGCCCCGAAGGCCTCGGCGAGTGCCGCGCGGACATCGCCCCGCCCATCGGTTCGCACGCCGAACAACACGCGGTGAATGGGCGCGAAATGCAGCGCCGCATCGTGGATGTTCTCCACCTCCACCAGCGCCCAGCGGCTCGGGTGGTCCATGCCTACGGTGCCCTTGGCCTGCTCCCAGATCGACTTGGCCGTGGCCAGCGAATGGTTGCCGTCGCCCATCGCAAACAGCATCGGCGGGGTCGAGGCCGGCACGCCGTAGCGTCGCGCGAATGCCTGTGGCTGCGCCAGCGCCTGCAGCGCCTGCGCCGCCCGCTTGCCGCGAGCCTCATCCACGGCGTAGCCCGCGACACGCCCGCCGCCTTCCATGAGCTCGGTGTCGTACAGCCGGGCGAGCCGGTCGCCTGCGGCGGCAGGGGCAGCGGCGCCAGCCGCGCCGGTCGCGCCGGTCGCGGCCGCGATCGGCCCGATCACCGTGTCCTCGGGGTCGTCGATCAGCACCAGCACATGCGGCAGCTCCAGCTCGGCGCCGCGACGCACTTCGATGCGTGGCGCCAGGCGCGCGACCATCGTGCCTTCGGTGGGCCGGATCAGGCTCGTCGATCCGGCGCTGAAGTCGTAGTGCTCGAGGTCCAGCTCCAGCATGAGGCCGCGGCGGGTGCGCCCGTCCACCGTGCGCTCGACGTAGACGGCGCCTACGCGCTCTTCGAGCAGGGCCGCGCCGAGGTAGCTGCGCATGGCCTGCTGGATGGCGGCAATGCGTGCCGTTGCATCCGGGGCGCCCAGGTACACCTCGGGGAAGATGAGGTGCAGCGTGGACGGCGCGTCGGCGACGAGCGCCTCCACACGCTGCCAGTACTCGGGCTCGGAGGTGTATTGGTCGCAGGCGATGACGGCCCACTTGGCGAGGTCGACGCCGCGCCGCGGCAGCACGAGGCGCGGCAGGCGGAAGCCCATGGAGGTGCTGGTCGCGGTGGTGGCATTCGCGCTCATGGCCACCACGGCATCAAGGTTTGGCAACGCCGGCCGCAGCCGGCGGCACTCCTGCCGCCGCGGCCGCAGTGGCCGCGGCGGAGGCAGAGGCTGCAGCACCCACAGCCTCCCCCGCCGCCGGCCGATAGAACGCTTCCACTCTCCCTTTGAGCTTGATCATCAAGGGCTGGCCCTTGCGGTCCAGTGTCTTGCCGGCGGGCACCTTGATCCAGCCTTCGCTGATGCAGTACTCGGCCACGTCGAAGCGCTCGGTGCCGTTGAAGCGGATACCCACATCGTGCTCGAAGGCCGCGGCGTTGTAGTGCGGGCTGCGTGGGTCGGTGCTGAGGTGGTCGAGCACCTGGGGCAGGGCAGGCGCGGCAGGCTCAGCAGACGCAGCGGGTGGTGTGGCTTGGGTCATGGTGGTGGATGGTTTGCGCGGAGTGGGCAGGCCGGGCGCGATTCTGCGCGATGCCGCCGATGCCGGCTGTGTGCTCGGCCCTATGGGCCATGCGCTCGGCCGTTCCACCGCCATCTGCCCCGCCGCGCGTCATTGCAATCCACCGCGTCGCCACCGCGATTGACAACCCCCGAACGCCCTCGTTACGGTACTCGACCGCCCATCAATCTGCCCTCCCAAATCGGCCCTCCCTTTGCGCGCCCTCGCGCACGGGCTCCGATGCCAACGCCAGAGCCTGCTTCAATGTCCCTCCTTCGCGACCTGCGCCCTTCGTTGCCGATCTTGATCGGCGCCTCTGTGATGCTGAGCCTGGCGATGGGCTTGCGGCAGAGCCTGGGCCTGTTCATGACGCCGCTGACCAAGGACACCGGCATCTCGGTGTCCGACTTCACCCTCGCCATTGCGGTGCAGAACCTCGCCTGGGGTGTGCTGCAGCCGCTGGCCGGTGCCTGGGCCGTGCGGCTGGGCATGCGGCGCATGATGGTGGGCGGCTCGCTGCTCTACATCCTCGGCCTCGTTCTGCTGGCCACAGCGAGCGGGCTGCCAGGCGTGGTGCTGGGCGCGGGCGTGGCCATCGGCGCGGCCATGGCCTGCACCGGCAGTGCACTCGCGCTGGCTGCAGCCTCGCGGCCCGTGCCGGTGGCAGCGCGCAGTGCGGTGCTGGGCATCGTCTCGGCGGCGGGCTCGGTGGGTGCGATGATCGCCGCGCCCATCGGCCAGGCGCTGTCGCAGTCACATGGTTGGCGCATCGGCGTGTGGGCCTTCGTGGTGCTGGCGCTCTTGATGGTGCCGGCGGCCTGGGCCGCGGGCAAGGTGGATGAACTGCCGCTGCCGCACAAGGCCGGTGAAGGTGCAAGCGCCGGCGAGGCGCTCGGCATCGCACTGCGCAACCCGCTCTTCGTGGTGCTGACCGTGACCTTCTTCGTCTGCGGCATGCAGCTCGTCTTTCTCACCACGCACCTGCCCTCGTACCTGGACTTGTGCGGCATGGACCCGATGCTCGGCGCGCAGGCGCTCGGCATGATCGGCGGCTTCAACGTGCTGGGCAGCCTCTTCTTCGGTTGGGCCGGCGGGCGCTGGAACAAGCTCGTGCTGCTGGGCGGCATCTACACCGTGCGCTCACTGGCCATTGCGTGGTACTTCGTCTCGCTGCCCACGCCAAGCACCACACTCGTCTTCGCCGGCATCATGGGTTTCTTGTGGCTGGGCGTGGCGCCGCTCGTCACGGGCTGGATTGCGGATACGTTCGGGCTGCGCTGGCAGGCGATGCTCGGCGGCGTGGCCTTCGTCAGCCATCAGCTGGGCAGTTTTGTCGGCGCGCTCGGAGGCGGGCTCATCTTCGACCTTGCCGGCTCGTACAACGCGGCCTGGCAGATCGGCGTGGCGCTCGGGCTCATCGGGGGCTTGGTGCAGGCGGCGTTTGCCTGGTCGCGGCGCGGCGAGGGCGATGGACGGCCGCCGCTGGCGCCGGCGATGTGAGGGGCGGCGTGAGGCACCCGCCTCGGGCTGGTCCGAGACTGACCAGAAGCTCGACCATCGGCGGAGCGTCAAAACTCTGCACTAGCATCGGCGCATGACGCTTCCTCAAACCCTCGAGCTGCACCCGGCCGCGCCCGCGCGTGCCACGGTCTTCATCCTGCACGGCCTGGGCGCCGACGGCACCGACTTCCTGCCCTTCGCCGATGCCATGGACCTGGGCGCGGTGGGCCCGGTGCGCTTCATCTTCCCGCGCGCGCCGGAGCGGGCCGTCACCGTGAACGGCGGGCAGCGCATGCGCGCCTGGTACGACATCCTTGCCTTCGGCGGCGCCAAGGACCGCGAAGACGAAGCCGGCCTGCGCGAAACCTTCACCGCATTGCACGCCCTGTTGGACCGCGAAGTGGCGCGCGGTGTGCCGGCCACACGCATCGTGCTCGCGGGTTTTTCGCAGGGTTGCGCCGTCACGTTGGGTGCAGGGCTGCGTTATGGGCAGCGGCTGGCGGGGCTGGTGGGCATGTCAGGCTATCTGCCCCTCGCCGCCACTACCGCGGCCGAGCGCCACACGGCGAACGCGGCAACGCCGGTGTTGATTGCGCACGGCACGCTCGACCCAATGGTGACGCTCGCCCGCGGCCAGGCCTCGCGCGAGGCTGTGGCGGCACTCGGCAACCCGGTGGCCTGGCACGAGTACCCGATGGAGCACTCGGTGAGCATGGAAGAGCTGCGCGATGTCGAGCACTTCCTGCGCCAGGTGCTGGGCAGCAGCGGGGCTTGAATGCCCGGCGCGCTGCGTCCCATGCGCCTCATCCGCCCGGCCGAGGTGAACCTTGGCAGCTACCGTGCCGCGCTCGAGCGCGGTTGGTCGCCCGACAACGTGCGTGGCGCCGTGGCCGCGCAAGAGCAGCTTGAACAGATCGCGCGCGACGCCGCCGCGTTCCTCGCGCTGATGGACGACCCTGAGGCCCAGGGCCCGCCAGTGAAGCTGCCCGACGGCAGCACACGCGCGCGCATCCCGGGCCTCAGGCGCTGGATGTGGCTGGGCGACGATCTCCAACCCGACGGCTTCATCGGCAGCATCGGCCTGCGCTGGACGGCCGACGGGTCGCCACTGCCGCCGCATGTGCTGGGGCACATCGGCTATGCCGTGGTGCCCTGGCACCGTCAGCATGGCCATGCCACACGCGGCCTGGCGCTGCTGCTGCCGCTGGCACGCGAGCGCGGCCTTCGCGAAGTGGAGATCACCACCGACCCGGACAACCGGGCTTCGCAAAGAGTGATCGAAGCCAACGGCGGCCAGCTGGTCGAGACGTTCGACAAGGGTGAAGCCTATGGCCATGTGCCCGGGCTGCGGTACATCATCACCTTGACGGCCGCACCGTAAACGAGGACGCAACTCGCCCTCCTCTGGGGCGCCCGCAGCCTGTGCCGCCTCAATCCGGAGCCTGCGCGCCCGAAGACGTACCGAGCCCTACCCTGATCCCTCCCCGCCCGCCGTGGCACCGTCCTTGCTGTAGACACGATTCATGGAACTGACCCCGCGCGAGAAGGACAAGCTGCTTCTGTTCACCGCCGCGCTGGTGGCCGAACGCCGCCGCGCGCGCGGGCTCAAGCTCAACTACCCTGAGGCGGTAGCATTCATCAGCGCCGCCATCCTCGAAGGCGCGCGCGACGGCAAGACCGTGGCGCAGCTGATGAGCGAAGGCCAGAAGGTGCTGGCGCGCACCGACGTGATGGAAGGCGTACCGGAGATGATCCCCGAGATCCAGGTCGAGGCCACCTTCCCCGACGGCACCAAGCTCGTCACCGTGCACCACCCGATTCCGTAGAGCAGGAGCGTGCCCATGATCCCCGGCGAACTGCTGCCCGCCGACGGCGAGCATCCACTGAACAGCGGCCGCACCACCGTCGCGCTGCGCGTGGCCAACACCGGCGAGCGGCCGATCCAGGTGGGCTCGCACTACCACTTCGCCGAGACCAACGCCGCGCTCGCCTTCGACCGCGCCGCGGCGCGCGGCATGCGGCTCAACATTCCGAGCGGCACCGCGGTGCGCTTCGAACCGGGGCAGGCGCGCACCGTCGAGCTGGTGGCCTATGCGGGCGCGCGGCGCGTGTTCGGCTTCCGCGGACTGGTTCAAGGCGATCTGTAGAAACGCGTGCGGGGAGCACTCTGATGACAAAGATCGGCCGCCGCGCCTATGCCGAGATGTACGGCCCCACCGTGGGCGACCGCCTGCGTCTGGCCGACACGGCACTCGTGATCGAGATCGAACACGACCACACGCTGAAGGCCGGCAGCTACGGCGAGGAAGTGAAGTTCGGCGGCGGCAAGACCATCCGCGACGGCATGGGCCAGAGCCAGCAGCCGAACGGGCCGGGCCCCGGCGACGCGGTGGACACCGTCATCACCAACGCCGTCATCGTCGACCACTGGGGCATCGTGAAAGCCGACATCGGCATCCGCGGCTGCCGCATCGCCGCCATCGGCAAGGCCGGCAACCCCGATGTGATGCCGGGCGTGGACATCGTCATCGGCCCGGGCACCGAGATCATCGCCGGCGAGGGAATGATCGTCACCGCCGGCGCCATCGACAGCCACATCCACTTCATCTGCCCGCAGCAGATCGACGAGGCGCTCGCCAGCGGCGTCACCACCATGCTCGGTGGCGGCACGGGCCCGGCCACGGGCACGCTCGCCACCACCTGCACGCCGGGGCCCGAGAACATGGCGCGGATGCTGCGCGCGGCCGATGCCTTCCCGATGAACCTGGGCTTCCTCGGCAAGGGCAACGCGTCGCAGCCCGCGGCGCTGATGCAGCAGATCGAGGCCGGCGCCATCGGCCTCAAGCTGCACGAGGACTGGGGCACCACGCCCTCGGCCATCGACTGCTGCCTCGGCGTGGCCGAGGCCACGGACACGCAGGTGTCGATCCACTCCGACACGCTCAACGAATCGGGCTTCGTCGAGGACACCATCGCCGCCACGAAGGGCCGCACGCTGTGCGCCTTCCACACCGAGGGTGCCGGCGGCGGCCACGCGCCCGACATCCTGCGCGTGGTGGGCGAGCCGAACTTCCTGCCCTCCTCCACCAACCCGACGATGCCCTTCACCGTCAACACGGTGGACGAGCACCTGGACATGCTGATGGTCTGCCACCACCTCGACGCCGGCATCGCCGAGGACCTGGCGTTTGCCGAGAGCCGCATCCGCAAGGAGACCATCGCCGCCGAGGACGTGCTGCACGACCTGGGCGCGATCAGCATGATGAGCAGCGACAGCCAGGCCATGGGCCGCGTGGGCGAAGTCATCATCCGCACCTGGCAGACGGCGCACAAGATGAAGCTGCAGCGCGGCGCGCTGGCGGGCGCCTCGCAGCACGGCGGGCTGCTGGGTGGCGACTCCGAACGCGCCGACAACCAACGCGTCAAGCGCTACGTGGCCAAGGTCGGCATCAACCCGGCGCTGGCCAACGGCATCGCGCACGAGGTCGGCAGCATCGCGGTCGGCAAGTGGGCCGACCTCGTGCTGTGGAAGCCCATGCTCTTCGGCATCAAGCCGAGCCTGGTGCTGAAGGGTGGCTTCATCGCGCTGGCCGCGATGGGCGACGCCAACGCCAGCATCCCGACACCGCAGCCGGTGCACTACCGGCCGATGTTCGGCAGCTTCGGCGGTGCAGTGGGCGCGGGCTCGCTCACCTTCATGAGCCAGGCCGCGGTGGCGGCCAGCGTGCGCGAGCGGCTCAAGCTGCAGAAGACCGTGGCCGCGGTGAAGGGCAACCGCAGCGTGCGCAAGACCGACATGGTGCACAACGCCTACCTGCCGAAGATGGAGATCGACGCGCAGACCTACGAGGTGCGGGCCGACGGCGTGCTGCTCACCTGCGAGCCGGCGAAGGAATTGCCGATGGCGCAGCGGTATTTCCTGTTCTGACGTTCAGCCCATGACCCGAGTCTCTTCGACGACGCGCTTCGTGCTTGACCCTCTTGCGCTTGCGGGAGAGGGAAGAGGCGAGGGTAGTGGCTCGCCATCGGCCCTCACGCCAACCCTCTCCCGCAACCCGGGAGAGGGAGCCGTGGCCCGGTCGTGAGCTTGCTGCACCTGCTGTGGCTCGCCTCACCGGCGCTGCCGGTGGGCGCCTTCAGCTATTCCGAGGGGCTGGAGGCGGCCGTCGATGACGGCGCCGTCCACGACGAGGCCAGCGCGCGCGAATGGCTGCTCAACCAGCTCGAACTGGTGATGGCGCGCTCGGAGCTGCCGGTGATGGCGGCGGCGCACGCCGCGGCGCACGCGCTCGACGCCCAACGGCTGCAATCCCTCAACGACTGGGTGCGCCAGACGCGCGAAGCCGCCGAGCCGCTCTTGCAGACGCAGCAGATGGGCAAGAGCCTGCTGCTGTGGATGGAGTCGCTGCACGCCGATGCGACCGATGCTGCCTATGCAACAGGTGCGGCCTCGGCGACCCCGCCGCCTTGCCCCACCCTGCCGCTGCTGCGCGCGATGCAGCCTGCGCCCACGTGGCCCGTGGTGATGGGCTGCGCTGCCGCCTGGCGCGGCGCGGCGGTGGGCGAGAGCCTCTACGCCGCCGCCTTCGGCTGGGCAGAGAACATGATGCAGGCCACCGTGCGCGCGGTGCCGCTGGGCCAGAGCGCGGGGCAGCGTTTGCTGGCGCGGCTGGTCGATGCGATTCCGGCGGCCGTCGAGCGGGCACTGGCCGCCGGCGAACCCATCGCCTTCGCGCCGCGCCTGGCGATAACGAGCGCGCGCCACGAAGCCCAGTACTCCCGTCTCTTCCGATCCTGAGATCCCCGGGCCGCAAGCCATCGCACCTCGAGCACCACAAGTCGCTCACGTCGCACAAGTCCCACAAGTCCCACAAGCCCCACTAGCCCGCCAAGCCCCACTCGCGTCCGAGAGCACCATGAGCACCAGCGCCCTGCACCACATCCCGAACCGCACCAAACGCCTGCCGCCGCTGCGCGTGGGCGTCGGCGGCCCTGTCGGCTCGGGCAAGACCACGCTCGTCGAGATGCTGTGCAAGGCGATGCGCGATCGCTGGGACCTCGTCGTTGTCACCAACGACATCTATACCAAGGAAGACCAGCGCCTGCTCACCGTGGCGGGGGCGCTGCCGGCCGAGCGCATCATGGGCGTGGAAACCGGCGGCTGCCCGCACACCGCCATCCGCGAAGACGCCTCCATCAACCTCGAGGCGGTGGACCAGATGCTCGGCAAGTTTCCGAACGCCGACATCGTCTTCATCGAAAGCGGCGGCGACAACCTCGCGGCCACCTTCAGCCCGGAATTGAGCGATCTGACGATCTACGTCATCGACGTCGCCGCCGGCGAGAAGATCCCGCGCAAGGGCGGGCCCGGCATCACCAAGAGCGACCTCTTCGTCATCAACAAGACCGACCTCGCACCGCACGTGGGCGCCGACCTCGAGGTGATGCGGCGTGACACCGAGCGCATGCGGCCGACCCGCCCCTTCGTGATGACGAACCTGAAGAAGCGTGAGGGGCTTGCGGAGGTGGTGAGCTTCATCGAGCGCAAGGGTTTGCTGCTCGAAGGCTGAATGAAGCCCGAAACACTGCCCGCCGCGGCGGGCGGCGTGCGCTGGCCGGCGCGCCTTGAGTTGATCGCGCAGCGCGCAAGCGCCGGCACGCGAGTGCATGCCAGACACGAGGGCCCGCTGCGCCTGTTGAAGACGCTCTACCCCGAAGGCCCGGAGGTGGCCCATGCCGTGCTCGTGCATCCGCCCGGCGGGTTGGTCGGAGGCGACCGGCTGGACATCGAAATCCAGGTCGACACGGGCGCCCACCTGCTCGTCACGACACCGGCCGCGACACGCTTCTATCGCAGCGTGGCGGGTGAGGCCGCGCAGCAGGTGAACGGTGTGCTGGCCCCGGGTGCACGGCTGGAATGGCTGCCGCAGGAGACGCTGGCGCACAGCGGCTGCCACGCGCGCAACGAGTGGCATCTGCGGCTCGATGGCGATGCGTCGCTCTTCGCGATCGAACTGCTCGCGCTCGGATTGACGGAATCGCGGCAGCCCTTCGAGGCCGGCCGCTTCGTGCAGCACTTCGAACTGCCGGGCCTGTGGCGCGAGCGCGGCGTCATCGACGCCGCTGACCGCGCGCTCATGCTCGGGCCCTGCGGGCTGGCCGGGCACCGTGTCATGGGCACGCTGCTGTTCGCCCAGGGCGAGGCCATCGCGCCGCCGATGATCGATGCGCTGCTGGAGCTGGCGCGCGCAGCTGCCGGTGTGGCGCGCACGGCGGGCAGCACCAGCCCGTCGATGTGGGCCGGCGCCACGGCGCTGCAGGGGCGCCTGGTGCTGTTGCGTCTGCTGTCGCACGAGGTCGAGCCCGCCATGCGGCTGCTGCGGGGTGTGTGGGCACAGTGGCGGCAGCTGGCTTGGGGGCTGGGTCATCAGCCACCGCGCATCTGGGCGAGTTGAGCGGGGCGCTCGCCACACGCCTGCGAGCAGGTGCCTGCGGAACGGTGCCGCTCATGCAAAGCGCCCCTGCAGCATCCACTGCACTTCGGCCTCACCTCCTTCACCGTGGCCGTGCGCCTGCGCCGCAGGCAGCCGCCTGCGCCACACCCACACGAGCGATCCATCGGCCGCCAGCGCGATGAAGTAGTCGCGCGCGGCGGGGGCGCCGTCCCACCAGCCGGCCTCGATGCGCTCGGGGCCGCTCACCAGTTGCAGCGGCTGGCCGTCGAGCAGCGGCAGCGCGTGGCGCTCGGCCAGAGGCAGCGGTTCGGGCAGCAACCACACGGGGCGGTGCAGGGGCAGCGCGGAGTCTTCAGGCAGACCCTGTCGATGCGGGGGCGGCGCGCCGCCGGTGCGGCCTGCCTCGAGCGCAGGCACGCTACGGCTGGCGCGCTCGGGCCGGTGGTCGGCCACGGGTTCGAGGCGCTGCACCTGCGCGTCGCCCAGGCGCGCGCGCAGGCGTTCGAGCAGGCGCGCGAGGCCGAGCGTTTCGCTGGCGCGGGTGGGGAAGAGCTCGCCGTTGGGCGGTGCGCCGGCAACGAGGTCGCGGCAGCGCAGGCGCAACTCGAGCGTGGGCGCGGCGAGCCGCACCTGCGCCAGGCGCTCGCGCAGCAGCAGTTGCAGGTGGGCGGGGTCGAGCGCGGGCTCGGCGAGTTCGATGCGCAATTCGGTGGCCCATTCCCCGCCGCCGACACGGACCTCGTGTCCCTCGCGCACCTCACTCACCACGAGCACCTCGCGCACCTCACGCACCGCACGCACCTCATGCACCTCATGCACGTCATGCACCTCGCTCCCCGTGCCGGCTGAGTCAGCTCCACAGCGCTGAGCGCGACGCGGCTCGTGCTGCATCGAAAGCGTGAAGGCCGCGATGCGCCCGTGACGCGCCTGTGCCCAGGCCACCAGGCGCGCCAGTAGCACTGCGGCGGCGGTAAGCACCTGGTCGGTGTTGTCGGCACGCTGGTGCAGCTCGAGTTTCGTCTCGAAGCGTGTGGGCAGCTCGATCCAGGTGCGCGGGTCGGGCGCGCGGCCGAGCGCTCGGTCGAGGTCTTCGAGCAGGCCTTCGCCGAAGCGCCGCGCGAGGCCGGCGCGCGGCAAGGCGCGCAGGTCGCTCAAGGTGCGCAGGCCCATGCCTTGCAACGCCTCCCAGTGCTCGCGCGCTGGGCCGAGCAGCCACACGGGGGCGCGCTCGAGCAGGCGCACGAGTTCGACCAGGCGCGTGGCATGCGGGCCGAGCACGGGGTCGAAGGAAACGGTGCGGCCAGGGCCCGGCCCGCGGCGCCGATCTGCGGTTGTTCCGGCGGTTGTTCCGGCGGCTGTTCCGGCGGCTGTTCCGGCGGCGGTACCAGCGTCTGTACCTGCAGCGGTTCCGGCGGAGCGCTTGGTGCTTACCGTGGCGACGCCAGCAGAAGCCAGGCCCCAGCGCGCCAGCATCGCCGCGCCCAGCGCGGTGGGCGCAGCGGCGATCTGCACGCGGTGCGACAGCGGCGCCAGCGCCTCACGCAGCTTCTCGAGCAGTGCCACCAGGCCACCAAAGAGGCGCAGGCTTGCCTGCACCTCCATCAGCACCGTGGCAGGGCCGTCTTGTAGCGTGACCGAAGGTGTGAAAGCCAGCGCCGCATGGGCCACGGCGGTGAGTGCGGCGGCGTCACGCGCGGGGCTGGCCTCGCCGAGCAACAAGTCGGCTGCGAGCGCCAGTGCGGTGGCGCGTTTCATGCCCGCGCGGATGCCACGCGTCGCAGCGGCGGCATTGACCTCGGTGATGAGGTGCCCGGCCACCAGGGCCACAGGCTGAGCCGCGGGGTCGGAAACGCGATGGACCGTGGCGGCGCAGAACGCCTCCAGCGAAAGCAGCGGCAGGTGCAGGGCCAGCCACAGCATGGTGAAAGGAAGGCATCGAGACAACAGAGGCGGGAAGCCGCGTCGTCACGCCCACGACCCTTGCGAAAGATGCGGCGGATGCGAGGGTGGGTGCTCGGGCAGGTGCAACGCGGGTTGCGTGCCCTGCGCCAGTTGCAGCCACGACTCAGGCACGGACGCCGCCACCTATGCCACCACCTATGCCGCCACCGACGCCGGCACGGCCACCGGCACGAAGCTGCCCGCACGCGCCCGGCCCGAGGCCGGCCCCGCCAGCACCGGCGGCAGTTCCAGCAGCAACGGCTGAGCCAGCGCCGGGCCGCGGCGCTTGAGCACGCCCACGCGCAGCCAGTCGGGCGCGGCCGCCGAGAGCTGCAGGCGCAACGGTGCCGGGCTGGCCTGGTGCGATGCCTCGTCGCCGCGCAATACGAAGGCCGGCCCCTCGTGTGCCTGAGCGGCCAGCTGCAGGCGGCGCAGCGCATCGGCCGGCAGGCGCGCTGGCAGCCAGGCCAGCACAGCACCGACATGGCCGCTCTTGAGGGCATGCTCCAGCGCCCACAGCACCGGCGCCGCTGCATGCGGGTGGTTCGCCGAGCCACGCCGAGTGCCTCGGAGCAGTCCGGGAAGCCCGTGAAGCCCGGGTCGCCCGGGTAGCCCGTGAAGAGAACCCGAACGCACCAGCACCAGCTGCCGCGCCGTGAGCCCCAGCGCCCGCAGCGCCCAGGCGCAAGGAGCGGCCGGCGGGTCGAACCACATCAGGCAACGCTCCTGCTGCTGCCGCTGAAGCCGAGAGAGCACCGGCGCCAGCAACCTCATCTCGCCCACGCCGGGGTGCGTCAGCAGCAACTCGGTCAGCACGCCGGCCGGCCAGCCGCCGCCGGGCAGCACCTCGTCGAGCGCGGCGTAGCCGCTGGCGAAGACCGTTGCACGCGGGCGGCCCACCTGGTTGGCACGCCACAGCGTGGGGTGCAGGGTTTCGAGGGCCGGGGCTGATGAAGCGGCGGCACAGTCGATGAGAGCGGCGGCGGGGGATGCCATGGCAGGAGGGCCCACAGCGGCGAGCACCCGGCAAGCAGGAGGTGGGGAGGTGGAGAAGAAGGAAAGGCGAGGGGGAAGAATCGGGCCAGTCTGATACTGTACGAATATACAGTTCTTGCCCCCACTCATGTCAACCGTTTCGTGCAGCCCTGCGTCCGCACTGCTGCCGCTTCATCGAGGCGACCTGAAGACCGCGCACGGGTCGCTGCGCGAAGCCGCCTCGGTGACCACCACGGCATCCAAGGCAGCGGTCTGAGCGTCGCCGCCGCCGCGTTCGAGGAACCCTACCGCGAACAAGCGCGCTGATTCGCCACCGAGCCAGCGCGGCACGCCGATATCGCGCTGCACATGCCCGTTGCCGGCCAGCAGCACGATGCAGCGGCCGCGGCCGTGCCGGCGCAGCACCTCGGCCATCACCGCATCACGCGTGAACTGCGCGCGCGCCATACGCGGCCAGACCTCGCGTGGCAGCGCACCGCAGTGGCCGCGGTCGATCTCTCGCTCCTGCGCCGCCTGCCAATCCGCCGCGATGGGCCGCTCCAGCCGAGCGACGCGAGGTGGGCGGCGAGGTGGGCGGTTTTCAGATCCGTGGCCTTTTCATGATCCGGCTCTTCAAGGCAGATCTCAGTTGGCAGACTTCCCAGGGCCGTAGCGGTCGAGCTTCATGCGCTGGAGCAGCGCGATGAAACGCGGATGTTGTCGCAACGCCGCCCAGCGCCCATCGTCCTTCATGTAGACGAGCCGCGTGTCCCGCACCGCGTAGGCCCGGTCCAGCGCGTCCAGTGCCGGCCCGGTTTGGCCGAGCGCGGCATGAATGGCCGCGACCGTTGTCGGGGGGACGTAGCGTGTCCTGCCCAACTCGAGCAGACGCGTGAGCACCGCCGCTGCCTCATCGCGCCGGCCAAGACGCGCCAGCATCACGCCAAGCAACGCTGCGGCCTGCGTGCTGCCGTCGGCGAGAGTGTCGGCGCGCCGGGCCGCTTCCAACGCCAGCTCAGGCTGGTTGTCGGCAAAGTGAAAGCCAGCCTGGGTCAGGTGGGCGACCCAGAAGTCGGGGTGGATCTCGAGCGCCCGGTTCAGCCTTGCGACGGCCTCTTCGCGCTGCCCGCGGTCGAGCATGAAGCCCGCTTCAAGCGTATTGAGAATGAGCGACATCGGATCGAGCTCGCGCGCCCGGCGGATGTGCGCGTAGCCTTCGTCCGCGCGGTCGAGCGTGAGCAGCAGCAGACCCAGCCCGAAGTGCGCTTCGACGACGTTGGGATTGAGCGCCACGGCGTCTCGAAACTGGCGTTCTGCGCCCTGCCAGTCGAAGTCGTACCAGAAGCGGATCCAGGCCTGACCCGCATGCGCCTCGGCCAGCGCAGGCGCCAGTTGCAGCGCACGCTGCGCCGCGACTTTGGCCGGCTCGAAAGCCTCGATCGGCGGCGTGTCAGCGCCGAAGATCATGCGCCGGTAGGACTCGACGAGACCGGCGTACGCGAGCGCATAGCCGGGGTCGATCTCGATCGCCTTGTTGTACAGCTCGACGCTCTTGCGCAGCCCTGCGGAGCCGATGCCTTGCGCGTGCTGCCGGGCGGCCAGATAGAGCTGGTAGGCATCGGCGTCGCGGGTTGCCCCGGTGGCCGTCAAGGGCGTGCGTGCGTTGTTGCCTGGTGCGAGCTGAGGGGCCAGCACCCTGGCAATGCGCTCGGAGATGGCATCCTGCATGTCGAAGACAGCCGAGGCCTTCTCGCTGAAGCTGCCGCTCCAGGCAGCGGCCCCGTCGGAGGACGAGAGCAGGCGCGCCGTGATGCGCAGCTGGCCGTCACGCCTTTGCAGTGACCCATCGACGATCCAGGCGACATCGAGCTCGCGTGCCGCGCGCATGGGGTCCTGGTCGGGGCCCGCGTAGCGTCGCACCGAACCCACCGATCGCACCACCAGGCCCGGCAGGGTCGACAGGCGCGCGATCAGGCTGTCGGCCATGCCGACTTCCAGCAGTTCGTCGCGGCCTTCGGCGACCAGGGGCTTGAAGGGCAGCACGGCGAGGGTGGATCGAACCGACGAGGCCTTGCCCGATGACACCCGTGGCACCAGCCACCACCAGGCGCCGCCCGCGACGATGGCCGCCGCCGCTCCCGCCAGGGCGCGCCCCAGCGAGCGCCGCTTCGTGCGCGGGTCAACAGGTTGCGCCTCGGCGAGGCGGCGCTCGCTTGCACCCTCTTCCTCGGACAGCGATCGGTCCGGCACCTTCAGCGGTGTCGCATCCGACCCCGCGGCGCGCTCGACGCGGCCGTCGTCCGGCAGCACCGTGACGGGTGCGATGAACCTGAAGCCGCGGCGCGGGACCGTCTGGACATACCGACTGCCCTGGGCATCGTCGCCCAGCGCGCGCCGCAAGCCCGAGATGACCTGGCTGAGGTTGTTCTCCTCCACCACCAGCCCGGGCCACAAGGCAAGCATCAAGGCATCCTTGTCGAGCAGGTCACCGGGCCGTTCCACGAACAGGAGCAGGGCCGAGAACAGCCGCGGCGTCAGGTTCAGCGGCGTGCCGTCGCCACGCAAGACGCGCTGCTGCGAGCGCTCGAGCACGAAGTCCCCGAAGGCATAGCGTTCTGAAGGCGACATGACGTGCTTTCAGGCTTCTTTCAGCGACTTTTCAAGGCTGGCTAAGGACTTCCCCGGGCCGCGGGCCGATTGTGGCAGCGCCGGTTCGCATGTCGCGACCGGCTCACATCGACGCCCCAAGGAGGCACCATGACCCAGCTCGCACTGAAGACCGTTTCACTCGTTGCCGTGACCGCCGCCGCAACCAGCCTGCTGATCCAGGCTTGCGGAGGCGGCGCGGTCGCCCAGACCGCCGAAGGCGCCGATCCGATCGAAGGCGTCTGGGAATCCAGCGTCACCATCAAGGACTGCAGCACCGGTGCGGTGGTGCGGACGTTCAAGGGGGTCGGGCTGTTCCATCGCGGCGGCTCGCTCACGGCCGACAATTCGCTGCCGCGGGCGACGCAGGGCATCGCGCTCGGCAACTGGCGGCGCGACGCCGGCCTGTCCTACACAGCAAACTTCCGCTTCCTGCGCTTCAATCCGGACGGTTCGCTGGCCGGCTCGCAGAAGTTGCAGCGCACGATGACGTTGGCGGCCGACGGCAACAACTTGGCCGGCACGTTGGCCGGCCAGGTCATCGATCTCAACGGGGTGGTCCTGCAGCCGATCTGCGGCAGCGAGACAGCGATCAGGATCTACTGAGGGCGCCCCGCGCTGCTGGGTGCCCGCGCCACGCGCTTCGGCGCGTGGCGGCCACGCTGGCCCGCCTCCGCATCGCCATGACGATCACCGTCGCCAAGGCCAGCATGGCTGGGGTCGCAGCGCCGAGTGCGTCATGGCTGCACGGGTCCTGGTGGTCTCGCTCTAGGCCAGCTCTAGGCTTGGTCCAGCCATCGCACGGTGTCGCGCATGGCCAGCTCGAGCTTGGCCAGCAGCTCGTCGATCTCGGCCTCGGTGATGATCAGCGGCGGTGAGAAGGCGACGATGTCACCGGCCATCACACGCACGATGAGGCCGTGGTTCTGCGCCGCCTTCGCCAGATAAGCACCGACGCCCTTGGCCGCTTCGAAGGGCTTGCGCATCTTCGGGTCGGCAGCGAGCTCCAGCGCGCCGATGAGGCCGATGCCGCGCGCGTCGCCCACGAGCGGATGGCCCACGTATTTGCGCAACCCTGCCTGCAAGCGCGGCGCCACGCGCTGCACATGCTCGACGACACGGTCGCTCTCGTAGATCTTCAGCGTCTCCAGCGCCACCGCGCAGGCCAGTGGGTGGCCGCTGTAGGTGTAGCCGTGGCCGAAGGTGCCGATGGTGGCGGCGGCATCGGCGATCACCTGGTAGACCTTGTCGTTGATGTACAGCGCCGACATCGGCACGTAGGCCGAGGTCATCATCTTGGCCACCGAGATCAGGTCGGGCTTCAGGCCGTAGTACTGGGTGCCGAAGTTGGTGCCCAGACGGCCGAAGCCGGTGATGACCTCGTCGGCGATGAAAAGGATGTCGTGCTTGTCGAGGACTGCCTGCACGCGCTCGAAGTAGCCGGGCGGCGGCACGATGACGCCGCCGGCGCCCTGCACCGGCTCGGCGATGAAGGCGGCGACGGTCTCCGGGCCTTCCTTGAGGATGGTCAGCTCGAGCTCGTCGGCCAGGCGCGCCGCGAAGGCCTCGGGCGACTCGCCGTCCTTGGCGAACTGGTAGGCGTGCGGGCAGCCCACGCGCACGATGCCCGCCAGCGGCAGGTCGAACTGCTGGTGCATGACGGGCAGCCCGCTCATCGAGGCCGCAGCCACGGTGACACCGTGGTAGCCCTTCACGCGCGCCAGGATCTTCTTCTTGCGCGGCAGGCCGCGCGCATTGTTGTACATGTGCACGAGCTTGTAGGCGGTGTCGTTGCTCTCCGAGCCCGAGTTGGCGAAGAGCACACGCGCCATCGGCACCGGCGCCCAGCGCATCATCGCTTCCACGAGCCCCGCCACCGGCCCCGGCACCTTGCCCGAGAACGAGTGGTAGTACGGCAGCACCTGCATCTGCCGCGTGGCCGCGTCGGCGAGGCGCTTCTCCGAGAAACCGAGCGAGGCGCACCACAGCCCCGCCATCGCCTCGAGGTACTTGGTGCCGTCTTCGCCATAGACGTAGACCCCCTCGCCGCGCGTGATGACGAGCGGCCCGTCGCGCTCGAGGTGGCGCGGCTGGGTGTAAGGGTGCAGGTGGTAGCGGGTGTCGGAGAGGGCAGTGGCGGTGAGCGTCATGGGCACGTCCAGTGGGCCCCGCACTGGCACCGTGCCGCGAGGCAGCGCTGAATGTAATGCGGGGTTCATCCCGGGTGGGCGGCCGATTCCGTCCAGCCTGTACAGCCCGTATCGTCAGGTCGAGCGTCATCCGCCGTTCAACAACTCCAGCACGCGAGCGCGCAGCAACGCCGGTGACACCTCGGCGGCGGGCACCGCCGGCCCCGCCACCAGCCCCACAGGCGTGAACATGCCACGGCGGAAGGGCTTGACCATCGCCACGCCCTTCTCGATGCGCGAGAAGAACGAACCCCACAGGTTCTGCAGCGCCAGCGGCATCACCGGCACCGGATGCGTGGCCAGCACCTTCATGATGCCGCGCCGAGGAACCGCGTCCAGAAGAAGGGCGCGAAGCGGCGCTGCGACAGCAGGGCGAACTGGTTCGGGCGGGCCGCGTGGGGTTCGGACATCGGCGGGTCCCTCGTCGATGGTTCTTGGTGGCCGGTCCGGCGCCGGCACCCTACTTCTGTGGGTGCGCAAGGGCGGGAGCCTTGCTGGCGGCCGCGAAGTGCCTGCGCGTTTCGAACACTTCGGCGCCGAAACGCGCGCCACCTGGCCCGAGCGAACGCTTGAGCGTTAGGTCGAAGAGCAGCGGGTTGTGCTCGCGCAGCTCGGCCAGGGGCGCCTCGTCGGCAGCGGCCAACAAGCCCGCCTCGCGCAGCTTGGGCAGGCTGGTCAGCCACTTCAAACCGGGCAGCGGATAGTCCGAGCCCTGCAGCAGGCGGCCATGCCAGTGCTTGCGTTCGAGCAGTGCGCGCCACACCGCGAGCTCGCGGTTGCGCTGGAACACCGCAGAGATGTCGCCGAAGAGCCGGCCTTCGAAAGCCCGCTCGTCCATCAATCTCGAGAAGAGATCGAACGCAGGCGCCTTGGGCGCCGAGCGCTTGTCCAGATCGACCGCGTAGCCCAGCGACGCGCAATGCGCCACGATGACCCGCGCGCCGCGCTCCAACAGCGCGCGTACGTGCAGCGGGTTGACGAGATCGTCGCGCCGCGCGCCCGGCACGGCCCTCTCCTCGCCGCAGTGAACGATCAGCGGCAGGTCCAGCCGCGCCGCGGCCTCGGCGAAAACCAGGCATCGCGGCTCGCGCGGATCGATGTTCATCGAACTGGGCAGCCACTTGATGGCCACGGCGCCGTCGCGCCGCGCCTGCTGCAGTGCTGTCAGCGCATCGGGCCGGTAGGGATGGATCGAGGCCACCCAGGCAAAGCGCTGCGCGTGTGCCGCGGCCAGCTGAGCCACGTATCGGTCGGGCACGTGCACCGTGGTGTCTTCGCGGTGCGCGACCCCAGCCGCGTCATGCGCTTGCTCGAAGGCGAAGAGCAGACAGCGTGCACCCGTTGGAAAGCCCTCCGTCAGCGCGAGCAGGCGCTGCACGTAGGCCCGGTCGACCGACGCCTCGCTCGAGTCGACACAGGCTGCATCGAGGATGACGCGCTTGCGCACGCGCTCCACCACGTTGAAGCCGCTCGTCAGGCTCGGGTGCAGATAACAGCCGGAGCCGCTGTCACCGGTGCCGAGCACGTGACAGTGAACGTCCCACAGGTCCGCGGCCGACAGGCCTTGCAGCGCACGTTGCAGCAGCTCGCCGGCGCGGGCAGGCGGAGCCTTCCGGCACTCGGTGGCCCAGGGTGCCGCGCCGCGCGCGCTTCCAGTGAAGAGCCCCGCGGCCGCGACACCACAGCAGCACAAGAAGGCGCGGCGCGCACGCAAGGGTGCGCCGTAGTCCGCGGAAGAGCCCATTCGATTCATGGAGAGGTCGAGGTCCGAAGCGCCGCCGCCTGCGCACGATGGCGCATTGGGTTCGACTCAAGGGTCGGCAAGTTCACGATGGCGCGTTGAAGTAGCGCCAGATCGACACGGCAGGGGCCGTAGCGCACGAGTCCGGGGTCGCCGACCGTCAAACGAAAGTCATGTGGCGAACGCCCGCCGTAGCGCGGCTGCGGCCAGCGCCACCGCCATCTCACCCTCGGGTATCGCCTTGGTCATGGCGAAGAAACCATGCACCTGGCGCTCGAAGCACACGTACTCGCAGGTGTTGCCCGCCGCCGAGAGCGCATCGGCATATTGCCGGCCTTCGTCACGCAGTGGGTCGAAGCCCGCGGTGATGACCAGCGCCGGCGGCAACCGAGTGAGGTCGGGCGCGAGCAGCGGCGAGACACGCCAGTCGCTCCACGCCGCCTCGTCGGGCACGTAGTGGCCGCGGTAATACCGGATGCTGTCGGCAGTGAGCAGGTAGCCCTGCGCGTTGGCCAGGTGCGAAGGCGCCAACGCGCGCATGTCGGTGGCCGGATAGATGAGCAGCTGAAAGACCAGCGGCGTGCCCGCATTGCGCTCCGCGATCGCCGCCACCGCGGCGAGGTTGCCGCCGGCACTGTCGCCCCCTACCGCGATGCGGCGGGCATCGACGCGCAATGTGGCCGCCTGCGCGCGGGCCCAGCGAATGGCGGCCAGGCAGTCGTCCACCGCCGCGGGAAAACGGTGTTCCGGGCCCATCCGGTAGTCCACGGCCAGCACAGCGGCACCGCTGGCGTTGGCGAGCTGTCGGCAGGGCACGTCGTGTGTGTCGAGGTCGCCGATCGTCCAGCCGCCACCGTGGATGTAGACGAGCAGCGGCAAACCCTTGGCCTTCTCTGCGCCCAGCGGCCGATAGAAGCGCAGCGGCACCATGCCGCCGAGACCCGGGGCCTGAAGCTCCACCACCTCGGCCACATCGGGCTTGGCGGGCTGCGTGAGCGCGCCGCGTTCGCGGTACATGCGGCGCAGTTCGGGCGGCGGCAGGGTGTGCGCGGGCGGCACGCCGCGCTCGATCATGAGGTTGATGAGGGCGCGGGCGCGAGGGTCGAGCATGGTGGGCCTGAGGGTGGATGCGGCGGCGGTGCAGAGAGTCTATCGGGGCTCGGGTCATGCACGTCGCCTCGGTTCTCTGGCGTTGCCGGTCTTGCCGGTCTGTGCCGTCCCAGCGCGGTGCCCAGGCCCAGCACGCAGGCCCAGCACGCTGGGCCAGGCAGCTTGCCTCACCGGTGCACATCGTTCAAGCTCGCCACATGAACACCTCGGCCACCCGCACCCACGACCAGCCACCGACGATCGCACTGCGCGCGCCGCGATGCGGCGACATGGGCTGGGTCGTCTCGCGCCACGGCGCGTTGTATGGCGCCGAGTACGGTTGGGACTGGCGCTTCGAGGCGCTGGTGGCGCGCATCGTCGCCGACTTCATCGAGCGCTTCGATTCACAGCGCGAGGCCTGCTGGATCGCCGAGGCGGCCGTTGCTGATGGCGCTGGCGGCGGCGCGGGCGGTCGCGTGGGTGATCGCGTGGATGATCGCGTGGGTGATCGTGATTGCGGTCGCGTCGGCGCCGGCGCTGGCGCTGGCGATGTCAATGCAGCGAGCCACAGCAAGCGCCTGGGCTGCGTCTTCCTCGTGCAGGCGCGCGACGAAGCAACGGGCGCCGTGATCCCGGGCGTGGCGCAGCTGCGCATGTTGATCGTCGAGCCTGCGGCGCGTGGCCTCGGGCTGGGCCGGCGGCTGGTGGACACCTGCAGCGTGTTTGCCCGCCAGGCCGGCTACCGCAAGATCCGTCTGTGGACCAACGACATGCTCGACGCCGCGCGCCACATCTACCAAAGCGGCGGCTACCGGCTTGTGGCCAGCGAGCCGCACGAGAGCTTCGGCCACAAGATGGTGGGCGAGATCTGGGAGCTCGAGCTGGTGGATTGACGCGGGCAGAGCGTCCACAGCGGCCCTGCCCCGCCCAGCTCGCCCTGCCCTGCCCGCCCGCCCCGCGCTGCTCGCCCTGCCCTGCCCGACCCCGCCCGTCTCAACCGAACCGCACGGCGGCGATCGGCGGCAGGTTCGCCGACACGGTGGCCCAACTCTCGCCGCCATCGGCGCTCGCCCACAGGTTGCCCGTGGTGCTGCCCATCATCAGCGTGCGACCGTCGACGGCCACGTCCAGACCGTGGCGGTAGACGAGGTCGTAGCAGTCTTTCTGCGGCAGGCCGGCGCGATGCGTTTCGAAGGTTTTGCCGCCGTCGCGCGTGCGATTGACGACAAACGCGCCATCGACTGGCACACGCTTCTGATCGGCAACCGCGGGCACAAACCACGCGGTGTCGGCATCGGCCGGGTGCACTGCCACCGCGAAGCCGAAGCTCGAGGCCGGCGCGTGATATTGCTGCCAGCTCGCGGCGTTGTCCTCGCTCTTCCAGATGCCACAGTGATGCTGGCACCACAGCACTTCGGGCCGTGAGGGTGAGCGCACGATGCGGTGCGGATCCTGCGTGTTCTCGTGCCCTGCCTGCTCGGGCGGCATGAAGTCGGCTCGCATGCCCTTGGCGCACAGCGCCCACCCTTCACCGCCATCGCGCGTGACCCAGGCGCCGCCGCAGCTGATGCCCAGCAGCACCTCGCCCGCGCGCTTCGGATGCGGGCAGATGGAGTGGATGCCCGGTGCGTCGTAACCGCCGCCGAACCATTCCAGACGCTCGGACCTGTCCCACAGTGTGCGCACCAGTTGCCAACTCGCCCCGCCATCGCCCGAGCGAAAGAGGCCGCCCGGTATCGTGCCCGCCCACAACTCGCCACCCACGCGCTCGAGCGCCCAGAGGAGCACCATCTTCCAGGGCACGCCCGTCACCTCCTTGGGCTGCTCGGGATAGGCGGGTGTGGGCAACTCGCGCCACGTGCCGCCTTCGTCTTCGCTCGCGTGGAGTTTCACGCCGAAGTGGCCGAGGTTCAGCGCAGCGAGCATCGGAGCCGCGTTCGCGCCGCTGGATGCGGCGGCCGGCGGCAGCAGCATGGTCACCGGCTCACCGAGAAAGCTCGTTCGCTGCACGCTCCACGCGCCGCCGCGGCGGCGCAATTCGACGAGCCCCTTGCGGGTGGCGGCCCAGGCACGGTCTGTCATGTCCTCTCTCCTTGTGTTTCCCGGGATGGTGTGGCCAGCGTCAGCCACCCGACAAGGCTTGCAGCACGTGCACGGTGCTGCCCGCGGCCAACGGCTGGCCGAGTTCGACGCGCTCGGTGCAACGCCGGCCGTCGATGAAGACCACGACGTTGGGCCTCAGGTGCCCCTGGTCGTCGAGCACGTAGCCGCGCAGCATCGGGTTGCGCACGAAGGCTTCATCCAGCAATGCTCGCAGGGTGCCCGCCTCGCTGTCGAACTCCGGCGTGGCGGTGAAGCGTCGCAACTGCGGCGTGAAGACGATGCGTGGCATGTCGATCGGGCGAGTGGCGAAGTGCGCGGGGGCGCGGGGGCACGGGAGCGCGGCCAAGGAGGAGGTCGTGGCCATCGTGCCAATGTGGCTCGCGAGGCGGACCCGGGCCCCGTCTCAGGCCGGCACCGACGGCAGCCCCGCCAGCGCCATCGCCAGTTCCTTCTCGTCGTAAGGTTGGTCGACAAGCTTGCCGGCCATGTAGTTCGAATACGCCGACATGTCGAAGTGGCCGTGCCCGCACAGGTTGAACAGGATCACCTCGCTCTTGCCCTGGGCCTTGCAGCGCAGCGCCTCGACGATGGCGCCCTTCACCGCGTGGTTGGCCTCCGGCGCGGGCACGATGCCCTCGGCGCGCGCGAACAGCACCCCCGCCTCGAAGCAGGCGTTCTGCGTGTAGGCCGTGGCCTCGATGAGATCGAGCTGCAACAAGTGCGAGACCAGCGGCGCCATGCCGTGGTAGCGCAGGCCCCCAGCGTGGAAGCCCGGCGGCGTGAAGGTGCTGCCCAGCGTGTGCATCTTCGTCAGCGGCGTGAGGTGCGCCGTGTCGCCGAAGTCATAGGCGAACCTGCCGCGCGTGAGGCTCGGGCAGGCCGCCGGCTCCACCGCCACGATGCGCCGCTGCTTGGTCTTGCCCTTGCCGCGCAACTGCTGGCCGATGAACGGGAAGGTGATGCCGGCGAAGTTGCTACCGCCGCCGGTGCAGCCGACGATCACGTCGGGGTCGTCGCCGGCCATCTCGAGCTGCAGCATCGCCTCCTGGCCGATGATGGTCTGGTGCATCAGCACATGGTTGAGCACCGAGCCGAGTGCGTACTTGGTGTCGTCGTGCGTGGCCGCGATTTCCACCGCCTCGCTGATGGCGATACCGAGCGACCCCGGGTGGTTCGGGTCCTTGGCCCGGATGGCACGACCGGAATTCGTGAGGTTGCTCGGGCTGGCCACGCAGGTGGCGCCGTAGGTCTCCATCAGCGCACGGCGGTAGGGCTTCTGGTCGTAGCTCACGCGCACCTGGAACACCTGCACGTGGATGCCGAAAAGCGCGCCCGCGAAAGCCAGCGCCGAGCCCCATTGGCCGGCACCGGTCTCGGTGGTGAGTTTTCGGATGCCGGCTTGGGCGTTGTACCAGGCCTGCGGCACCGCGGTGTTGGGCTTGTGCGAGCCCGCAGGGGAGACACCTTCGTACTTGTAGTAGATCTTCGCCGGCGTGCCGAGCGCCTTCTCCAGCCGGTGCGCACGCACCAGCGGCGAGGGGCGCCACAGGCGGAACACCTCGCGCACCGGCTCCGGGATGGGCACCTCGCGCTCGGCGCTCACCTCCTGCATGATGAGCTCCATCGGGAACAGCGGCGCGAGGTCGTCCGGCCCCACCGGCTGCAGCGTGCCCGGGTGCAGCGGCGGCGCCGGCGGCGTGGGCAGGTCGGCCATGATGTTGTACCAATGGCTCGGCATGCGGCTCTCGTCGAGCAGGTACTTGGTGGGCTGGCTCATGGCGTGCTCCTCTGCAATGGGCTGTGGATTGGATCGTGGGCGGATCGACAGGCCGGTTCAGTGCCGACCCCGGCCAATCACGGTGCCCCGGCTCGGCTCGATGGGCAAGCGGATCAACCCGAAGCGGTCAGCTGGCGCAGGCGCGTGGCGCCGAGGTTCGACACCGCCTCGGCGGCCAGCACGCTGCGCGGTTCGAAGTTCGTCGACGGCTGCATGGCTGGGTGATTCTGGGGGCTGCCTTCAGCGTCTCCTCGCACGGGCACGTCCCGCGCCCCAAGAGCGGAGCTCGCGCCGCGAACCGACCCTGCGCGCGAGATGCGAGCTAGCATGGACATCATGCACACCCCACCGAGCGGCATGCAGGCGTTCCGCCTCGACGGTCAAACGGCCGCCATCACCGGCGCCGCCAACGGTATCGGGCTCGCCTGTGCCCGCCTATTCGCCGAGGCGGGTGCGAAGGTGCTGCTTCTTGACCGTGACGTCACCGCGCTGGCCAAGGCGGTGGAAACCGTGCGCGGTGGCGCAGGCAAGCTGCTCGACGTGGCAGATGCCGAGTCCGTGGACCGTTGCTTCGCTGAGATGGCGGCCGCTCACGGGCCGCTGCACGTGCTCGTCAACAACGCCGGCCTGGCCATACGCCGGCCCTCGCTGGAGCTCACGATCGAAGACTGGAACGCGGTGGTGGCGGTCAACCTGACCGGCGCCTTCTTGTGTGCGCGTGCGGCGGCGCGGCATATGCCCCCGCCTGGACCCACACCCGCACCAGGTGGTGTCACTGGCGGCGGCGCCATCGTCAACACCGCGTCCATCATGGGGCTCTCGGGCGGTGGGCTGTACCCCAACATCTCCTACCAGACGACCAAGGGTGGCCTCGTGAACATGACGCGTGCGCTGGCGGTGGAATGGGCCGCAAGGGGCATACGCGTCAATGCCGTGGCACCGACCTGGACACGCACGGCTTTCATCGGCCAGCTCGAAGAACAGCCCGAGTTGATGGCGCGCATCCGCGCCGTGACGCCGCTCGGCCGCCTTGCCGAGCCCGAAGAGGTGGCGGCCGCCGTGCTGTTCCTCGCCAGCCCCGCGGCGCGCATGGTCACCGGCCATGTGCTGGCCATCGACGGGGGTTTTCTCGCGCAGTGAAGCGCGATGGGGGCCGCTGTTGGCGCCGCCATCGCGTGATTCAGGCCCTCGATGCCGGACACCGCGGTCGGCGCCGCCCGCGCGGGCAGCGCGGCGGGACTCAGCGCAGATCGCCCGCTAGGCTAGCCAGCGTCTCCGGGGCCACGGTCACATGGGCCGGATAGTGGGTATGGTCGCAGCCGATCTTCACCTGGGCGCCGGCACGGATCGCTTGTCGCATGGCGGTCGTGAACTCGAAGCGCACGAAGTGCACCGCCGAAGTCTTCTCGTCATTCTCGCGCTCGAGGTCCTCGTCGGCGATGGAAAACACGCGCGCATGCCCTTCCACCTCGACAAAGAGGCGGTCCTCCACGCCGATGAGCCGGGCCAGCTCGCGCTTGCGCTCGTGCACATCGGGGTACTCGATGAGCACAGTCGCTTTCCAGTTGCCCCCGTCGGGCACGAGCGGCGCATACGCCTCGATCTCCGACTGGATGCCCTCTTCGTCGAAGATCTTCTCGATGTACAGCATCTCCTGGATCTGGCGACGCACGGTCTGCTCGTCCTCGAACTGCAAGATGATGTGCTCACCGAGCTCCACGGTGCGCTGCCGCCGGTGCGCGATGGCCTCGGCGCGGCCGGTCTTGCGGATCTTCGAGTAGGCCTCCAGCGTGAGGAGGCTCGTGCGCGTGATGGTGGATGTGGTGTCCATGGCTTCGTTACTCCATTCCGTAGGCGATGCGCACGAGCGAGAGCGGGTGCTGCACGGCCTTGGCCGGCGTGCCGGCCTGCTGCATGCCCTGCGCGATGTGGTGGCCGGCCATCGGGCAATCGCTGGCGATGAAGTCGGGGTTGTCCTTGGCCATGCTCTTGAACACGGGTTTGCCGATCTTCATCGAGATCGGGTGGGTGGCGGTCTTCACGCCATAGGTACCCGCGTGGCCCGAGCAGCGCTCGACCGTGGTGAGCTTGACCTCGACGCTCTTGCCGATGAGCTTGAGCAGGTCTTCGGTCTTGCGGCCGATGTTCTGCACCCGGCCGTGGCAGGGGATGTGGTAGCTGACGGTGCCCAGCGCCGTATTGAAGTCGGTCTTCAGCAGGCCGTCCTTGTGCCGCGCCACGAAGTATTCGAACGGGTCCCACATCGCTTCCTTGACGAGCTGCGTGTCGGCATCGCCCGGAAACATCAGCGGCAGCTCCTGCTTGAACATCAGCGTGCAACTCGGCACCGCAGAGAGGATCGCCCAGCCCTCGCGGGCATAACGGGCCAGCACCGGGATGTTGGCTTCCTTGCTCTTCTCCACCGACTTCAGATCACCGAGCTCGAGCATGGGCATGCCGCAGCACTGCTCCTTCTCGACGATCTCGTAGGGGATCTGGTTGTGATCGAGCACCTTGATCAGGTCCTCGCCAATGCCAGGCTCGTTGTAGTTGACGATGCAGGTGGCGAAGAGGGCCACCTTGCCCGGCGTGCGCTCGCCGTGGGTCACGGTGAAGGCGGTGTTGTTCATCGCCCGGCCCCAGCGGAAGCGCTGCGTGGCGGTCTTGGGCATCCACGCATCGGGGTGCACGTGCAGCTGGCTGTCGAGCACCTTGCGCATGGCCATCGTGCCGTTCACCTTGTTCACCACCTGCGAGACGATGGGAATGCCGGCAAACTGGCCATGCACGTCTGTGCTGGCGAGCAGCTTGTCGCTGAACGGCACGCCGCTCTTCTCGTGCTTCACCGCCTTGGCGCGCAGCATCATGTGCGGGAAGTCGAGGTTCCACTCGTGCGGCGGTGTGTACGGGCACTTGGTCATGTAGCACAGGTCGCACAGGTAACACTGGTCGACCACCGACCCGTAGTCCTTCTTGTCGACGCCGTGCACCTCGCCGTCCTTGGTGGCATCGACAAGGTCGAACAGGTTCGGAAAACTCTGGCACAGACTCACGCAGCGGCGGCAGCCGTGGCAGATGTCGAACACACGCTCCATCTCGGCCAGGAGCTTGCCTTCATCGTAGAAGTCCGGGTTCTTCCAGTCCAACGGATGACGGGTAGGGGCCTCGAGATTGCCTTCGCGCATGGTGTTCCTTGCCTGGCCCCGCAGCGGACAACGCGCGGCGACTTGCGGGGACGGTGTGCTTCACAAAGAGACAAGGGGCACGAAGCCCCTTGTCGTGCGGCCAACAGGCGACCTTGTCAGTCGACCAGCTGGTCCAGCGCCTTCTGGTAGCGGTTGGCGTGAGAGCGCTCGGCCTTGGCCAGTGTCTCGAACCAGTCGGCGATCTCGTCGTGGCCCTCGGCGCGCGCCGTCTTGGCCATGCCCGGATACATATCGGTGTACTCGTGCGTTTCGCCGGCAACGGCTGCCTTCAGATTCAGGCGCGTCGGGCCGATCGGCAGGCCGGTGGCGGGGTCGCCCGTCTGCTCGAGGAACTCGAGGTGGCCGTGCGCGTGGCCAGTCTCGCCTTCAGCGGTGCTGCGGAAGAGCGCTGCCACGTCGTTCTGGCCTTCAACGTCGGCCTTGGCAGCGAAGTAGAGATAACGGCGATTGGCCTGAGATTCGCCTGCGAAGGCGTCCTTCAGGTTCTGCTCGGTCTTGGAACCCTTCAAGCCCATGGGGTGCTCCTCATCTGCGGTGGTGTGAACGATCGATCGATCGATCGGAGTGACGGGCGCCCGACCGAAACTGCGGACCCGAGGCGCGGCGGAGCGCAACGGTAGCAGAGGGCCCGCGGAGGGCCAATCGAAAAGTTCAATGTGGGTCATAGCCGCAGCGCTCGCACGTCTGCGTCTACGTCTGCGTCTGCATCAACGCCGGCCCGCCCTCCCGCCGGTCAACGCAGGCCCAGCAGGCGCAGGGCCAGTTCGTGCAAGCGCCCGTGCGGGTCCACCAGGCTTTCAAGCACCGAGAAGTGATGCTTGCCTGGCAGCGTCTCGCACACCGGCACGGCCGTGGGGCCCCAGACATCGCGGATGAGCGTGTTCTGGCGCAGGAATTCGCTGCTCTCATCCAGCCCCACGGTGGCGTACAGCTTGCCCGCCTTGGGTCGCGGGAAAAACGCCGGACTCAGGCGCGCCACGGATGTCGGCGTGAGCTTCAAGTCTGTTTGCAGGAAGTTCACATGACGGATGGGCTCGAGGTCGTACACACCCGAGATCGCCAGCCCGCCGGCCAGCGGCTGTGCCGGCAACTCCAGCCCCCGGCCAGCGCCGAAGTCCTTCCATCGGCACGACATCAGCATGGCCACAAGATGCCCACCGGCCGAGTGCCCGGCGAGCGCCATGCGGCCGGGGTCACCCCCGTGCTGGGCGGCGTGCCGCCAGACCCAGGCCACGGCCTCGGTGAGCTGCAGCGCGATGTGCTCGACACTCACTGCCGGGCACAGGTCGTAGTTGACGACCACGACCATCGCGCCGTCAGCGGTGAACGAGGGCGCCACGAAGGAGAAGTCGCTCTTGTCGAGCGCGCGCCAGTAGCCGCCGTGGATGACGATGAGTACCGGTGCGCCGGCACCGCCCACTCCCGTGCTGGCGCCATGCGCAGGAAAAATGTCCAACGTCGACTTGGGCGCATCGCCATAGCGCTGGTCACCCACCCAGCGCGCCTTGCCTCGTACCAGGGCCGAGGCCTCTGCCCAACGGTTCAGGTAATCGGCATGATCGGGCACGAGCGCGCGGTTGTTGTATTGCGCTTCGAGCCAGGCTGGATCGGTGCGGTGACGCATGGGGGCTTCTCCTTGGTGCTCGAAGGGTGGGTCGGCAGCGGACTGCGGCGGCGACGATATCGCAAGGACTTGCGATACCCGCCGCGGCGGCGTCTGGGCGGTTCACCGGCGCGCGGGCCCGGCAGCTCCCTGCGATAGAATCTGACTTGCTCGTGGGGGCGTAGCTCAGCTGGGAGAGCGTCGCGTTCGCAATGCGAAGGTCAGGAGTTCGATCCTCCTCGTCTCCACCACTCTTTTCAGACAGATCAAGGGCTTGGCTTCGGTCTAGCCGTTTGTCTTTGCAACGGCCCTACGAGCCTTTGCCCTGGCAGCTGTTTTGAAGCGCGGCTTGATACGCGGTGGGCACGTGGTTTCGGTCAGGCCCTTGGTCTTTTCAGCGGCCTGGCCGCGCCACGGTGCAGGCCGCTCAATGGTTCAGGCCAGCGCCACCTCCAGCATGCCTACGCCGCCGTCGCGCAAAGCGCCGTTCAGGTCCGCCAGCGGGCCCGCCGTTGCTGCATCGAACCTGGCCATCTCCGCGTCGACCGTTTGCATGATCTCCTCCGAGACTTGCCGCGCCTGGCTGGTCGGCGCTTCGTCTGCGATGGCCACCACGTTGATCAGGTCGACCAGCGTGTCATTGAGCCCGGCAGGGTGGCGAAGGATGTCGCGCGGCGACTCCCGCTTGATGTCGACGAGCACGCCCTCGATGGACTCGAGTGCCGCAGTGAGCGCAGCGACGCGTTCGCGAAGCCGCGGATCGCCGCCGACGAGCCGCTTGCCCACCTCCGCCATCTGGCGCTTGAGGCGCCGGATGCGATTCACCGCCGCGTTGAGCTCAGAGAGCTTGCCGTACAGCCGCAGCAGGAGCGCGCTTTGCTGATCGAAGGCGCGCTGCGAGGTCTTCACGCGCGGATCCTTGACGATCGAGAACTGCGCCTTCTGCGCGGGCGATGTGCCGCGCACTTGCGCCCCAGCCTTGCCTTGCGGCCCCGCCTCCAGCCGCACCGCGTAGCGTGCAGGCACGACGAGTGGCCCGGACGCATCATCGCTTTCCTCGGTAAACGGCACATTTCTTCTCGCCACCAGCGAGTTGTCGAGCTTGGTCGGCCCGCGGTGCCTGAGATCCCAGACAAAGCGATTCAACCCCGGCTTCGCACCGGGACGCTTGCCCACCGGCAAGTCCTTGTCGTCACTGGCGAAGGATGCAATCTCGCGGCCCTTGGCATCCATGAAAGCCAGTCGCACCGGCGCGTCGAACTTCTCCGGCAGCCAATAGTGGACGATGGCGCCGTTGGGTGGGTTCTCCCCACAGTCGAGGAAGACGCGTGAAGCGCTGCCGTCGGCCCTCTGCACCGCCTCGGTGGCCGCACCGATGCCAAACGCGGGGCCGTAGCTGATGCCCTTCTTGGCGTTGCCCGACCCGGCGCTCCAGCTCAAACGCGTGCGGACCGTCTCGCGCGGGGTCACGAGTTGCACCGCGCGTCGGTCGTCACCCAGACTGCGCAGCGGCGAGATGTCGTCGAGGATCCAGAACGAACGGCCGTGAGTCGCTGCGACGAGGTCACTGCCCTTGAGCTTGAGGTCATAAACCGGCACGACCGGCAGGCCGCCCCGCACGCGTATCCAGTTGCGGCCGTCGTTGCGGCTCACGAAGATGCCGGTCTCGGTGCCGACGAAGAGCAGGCCCGCGCGCACGGAATCGACGCGCACGACGCGCGTGATCTCGTCCTTGGGCAGGTCGCCGTGGATGGGCTGCCAGCTCTTGCCGCCATCGCGCGTGCGGAACAGCTGCGGCCGGTAGTCGGCCAGCTTGAAGCAGGTGGCCGCCACGTAGACCGTGTCCGCCTCGTGCGAAGAAATCTCGACGCAGCCGACGTAGGCCAGCTTGGGCATCGCCTTGGGCGTGACGTTGGTCCAGCGCTTGCCGTCGTCGCGCGTCACGTGCACCAAACCGTCGTCGGTGGCAGCCCAGATCTCGCGCGCCCGGTGCGGCGAGGGCGCCACGCAGGCGCAGGTGGCGTGCACCTCGGCACCCGCGGTGTCGTGGGTGAGCGACCCTCCCGAAGGCCCTTGACGGCTACGCTCGTTGAGGCTGAGGTCTGGCGAGATCGGCTCCCAGCTCACACCCTCGTCGCGCGTGCGGAAGATGCGGTTGCCTCCGGCGTAGAGCGTCTTCGGGTCGCCGGGCGCGAAGACCAGCGGGAAGGTCCAGGCGAAGCGGTACTTGAGGTCCTTGGGCGCGACGCCGGTCGATTCCTCGGGCCAGACATTGACGAGGCGGATCTGGCGCGTGCGGTGGTCGTAGCGCTGCAAGGCGCCGGCGCCGCCGGGGCTGGAGCCCACGGCGCCGCAATAGACGATGTTGGGGTCTTCGGGATGCACGACGATGAAGCCGCTCTCGCCCGTGCCCGGGTAGGTGCAGTCGCCGAGCGTGATGACGCCCCACTCCGAGGCACTGGGCACGGAGATGGAGGTGTTGTCCTGCTGCGTGCCGTAGACGCGGTAGGGGTGCTGGTTGTCGACGTCGAGACGGTAGAACTGCGCCGTCTTCTGGTTGTAGATGCTCGACCAGCTCGCGCCGCCGTTGAACGAGACGCAGGCGCCGCCGTCGTTGCCCTCGATCATGCGTTTCGCGTTGGCGGGGTCGATCCACAGGTCGTGGTTGTCGCCGTGCGGCGTCGTCACCTCGGTGAAGCTCGCGCCGCCATCGGTCGACTTCCACATCTGCAGGTTGGTCACGTACACCGTGTCGGCATGTGCGGGGTCGGCGAAGACATGTGTGTAGTACCAGGGCCGGTGCATCAGGTCGCGGTTCGTGCACACCAGCATCCAGTTGGCCCCGTGGTCGTCACTGCGATACAAGCCTGTCTTGTCACCCTCGGCCTCGATGAGCGCCCACACCCGGCCCGCGCGCGCGGCCGAAACCGAGACGCCGAGCTTGCCCAGCAAACCCGTGGGCAAGCCGACGCCCGGGCCGTTCAGAAGGCCCGCCGTCAGCTCCTGCCAGCTATCGCCCCCGTCGACCGATCGGAACAGGCCACTGCCCGGCCCGCCGCTGTTCAAGTGCCAGAAGCTGCGCCTGGCCTCCCAGCAGGCGGCGAAGAGGATGCGGGGGTTGCGCGGGTCCATCGCCAAGTCCACCGCGCCGGCATCGGGGCTGCGGTAGAGGGTCTTCTTCCACGTCTTGCCGCCGTCACGGGAGCGGAACACACCGCGCTCCTGATTGGGGCCGAAGGCGTCGCCCAGGGCCGCGACGTAGACCAGATCGGGGTCGTCGGGGTGCACGCAGATGCGGCCGATGTGGCGCGTTTCCTTCAGGCCGATGTGCGCCCAGGTGCGCCCGGCGTCCGACGAGCGGTACATGCCGTCGCCGTAGGAAACATCGATGCGGATGGTGGTCTCGCCCGTGCCGGCATAGACCACATTCGGGTCCGAACGCGCCACCGCGATGGCACCGATCGTCGCGCTGCCCAGGAACCCGTCGGAGACGTTGCGCCAGTACGCGCCGCCGTCGACCGTCTTCCACACCCCTCCGGCGCAGCCACCGAAGTAGAAGGTCATCGGGTCTTGCGGGTCGCCGGCCACCGCCACCACACGGCCGCCACGCGGCGGGCCGATACAGCGCCACTTCAAGCCATCGAGCAGAAGGGAATCTTCGGGGCGCGTGCCGTCGGCCATGGGGTCTCCGTTTTGGTGGTTGGATATGAAGGTGTTTGTGGATCAGAACGCTGAATCAGACCGGATGGAGCCCACGCACACGGGCGAACAGCCGCGTGATGCCCAGCAGCCCGTCGATCAAGGGCGTGGGCTCGCCCACACGCCTGGCGATCTCGTGCACCGCGGTGACGATGGCATCGAGCTCGATGGGCCGACCGGCTTCCACGTCCTGCAGCATCGAGGTCTTGAAGGCGCCGAGCCGGGCCGTCACCGCATGGCGATCTTCCGGGGTTTGCACCACCGGGCAGCCTATGCGCTCGCCCACGCGGGCGGCCTCCTGCATCGCAGCGGAACAGAAGCCGCGCACGAGATCGTCTTCGAGCAGACGGTCGATCGTGGCGCCGGTGATGGCCGACACAGGGTTCATCGTCAGATTGCCCCAAAGCTTGTACCAGACGTCGCGTTTCACGTCGGCCGAGACCGTGACGTCGAAGCGACCGCTGCGCATCAGCTCGGCCACGCGGCGCACACGCTCGCTGCCGCCGGGCGTGGTGTCGCCCAGCGGTTCACCGATGATCAGACCTTGCCCCATGCGATGCAGCGAGACCCCAGGCTCGGGCGTGCTCGCCGAGAGGTGCACCACGCAACCCAGCACCTGCGCGCAGGGAATGGCCTGCGCGACAACGCCGCCGGGGTCCACGCTGGCCAAGGGCTGCCCCTGCAGGGCCGGCACGGCCTGGCTGAACCACCAAGGTACGCCGTTCATGGCCGGCAGCACCAACGTGTGCGGCCCGATGAGTGGCGCCAGGTGCGGCGCAAGTCCTGGCAGCGAAGGCCCCTTGACCGTGAGGACCACGAGATCCTGCGGCCCGAGATCGGCAGCCCGCTCGCTCGCCCGCGCTGGGGCCTGCACAAGGCCGCTCGCCTCCTGCAAACGCCAGCCGTGCCCGTCCAGCGCCGCCAGCGTGGCACCGCGCGCAAGAGCGCTGACCTGGGCGACGCCGCCAAGGGCCAACCTCGTGCCCACCATCGCACCAATCGCCCCCGCGCCGACGATGCAGACCTTGAGAACCATCCTCTCCCCCTCCCGCTCACTTTGGTGGCTGGGCATCGTAGCTCGCTGCGTATCATCGTCCGTGCAAGCATGCGGCAGACTCGGCCCGCCGGTGCCTGTCAAAGACCCGGGGCGGGCCGCCCATGACGGCCCGCACACCTGCGCCGATATGACGAGGAGTGAGAGACCACCATGCACGCTTGGCTTTGCGAAACGCTGGAAGGTGTCGAGAAACTGCGCTGGGCCGAGCTGCCCACGCCCGAGCCCAAGGCCGGCGAGGTGCGCATCGCGATCAAGGCCGCGAGCCTGAACTTCCCTGACCTGCTCACGGTGAAGGGCCAGTACCAGTTCAAGCCACCGCTGCCCTTCGTGCCGGGCTCGGAGTTCTCCGGTCTGGTCGAGGCCATCGGCGAGGGCGTTGCACACTTGAAGGCTGGCCAGGCCGTGGCCTGCGTGGGCTCCGCAGGTGGCTTCGGCACGCATGCCTGCGTCAATGCGGCCGCGGTGATGCCGCTGCCGCCGGGCTTCGATGTGGTGGACGGCGCCGCCTTCGGCCTGACCTACGGCACCTCTCACCACGCGCTGCTCGACCGCGCCCAGATGAAGGCTGGCGAGACGGTGCTGGTGCTCGGCGCCGCGGGCGGCGTCGGCACCGCCGCGATCCAGATTGCCAAGGCCATCGGCGCGCGCGTCATCGCCGCCGTGTCGAGTGACGCCAAGGCAGACTTCTGCAAGAAGCTGGGCGCCGACGCCACACTCAGCTACGCCAGCGGCAATGCGCAAGAGCTGCGCGATGCGATCAAGCGCCTCACCGATGGCAAGGGCCCGGACATCGTCTACGACCCGGTGGGTGGTGACCTTGCCGAGCCAGTCTTCCGCTCCATCGGCTGGCGCGGGCGCTACCTCGTGGTCGGCTTCGCGCAGGGCGGCATCCCTTCGCTGCCGCTCAACCTGGCGCTGCTCAAGGGCGCCTCCATCGTCGGCGTCTTCTGGGGCGACTTCGTGCGGCGCGAGCCCAAGGCCAGCGCCGCCGGCATGATGCAGTTGGCTCATTGGTACCGCGAAGGCAAGATCAAACCGGTCATCGATTGCCGGCTGCCGATGGCCGAGGTGCGGGCCGCCTACGCGCGCATGGGCACCCGCCAGGTGCTGGGCAAGGTCGTTCTGGTGAACGATTGATGGCCCTCGAAGCCCGCGGGATTGGCGCTAGCATGGCGGGGCTTGACCTCCTGCGTGACCTTCAACCAGGGTCGCCCCCGGGCCGGGCCCGGAAGCACAAGACATGACGGTCAAAGTACTCATCCTCGAAGACAACCCGGTGGCGCGCAGCTTCCTGTGCCGCGTCGTGCGCGAGAGCTTCTCGGACGCCAATCTCATCACCGAGGCCGGCGACCTCGAGTCAGCGCGCAAACACATCGCTCTCGCCGGCGGCCCCACCGGGCTGCATGGCACCGACCCATACAAGCTCTTCCTCGTCGACCTCGAACTGCCCGACGGCAACGGCATGGAACTGTTGGCCGAGCTTTCACAGTACCCGGCCACGAAGGTGGTCACCACGCTCTACTCCGACGATGAGCACCTCTTCCCGGCGTTGCAATGCGGCGCCGACGGCTATCTGCTCAAGGAAGACCGCTTCGAAGTGCTGGTCGAGGAACTGCAGAAGATCGTGCGCGGACAGCCGCCGCTGTCGCCCGCGATCGCACGGCGTCTGCTCACTCACTTCCGCCATGTGCAACCGGGCGAGCCGATCATCACCGACCCGGGCTTCCTGGCCACCACGGGCTTTGGCAACGCCAACATTCCCAGCCCCACGAACCGGCCGGTGGCCATCGAGCGTCCACCGGAAACCGACCGCCTGACCCCACGCGAGACCGAGGTGCTCACCTACCTCAGCAAGGGCTTCACGATCAAGGAGATCGCCAGCCTGATGGGCATCAAGTGGTTCACCGTCAACGACCACATCAAGTCCATCTACAAGAAGCTCAACGTCTCCAGCCGCGCCGAAGCAGCGGTGCTGGCGAGCAAGCAGGGGCTGGTGTGATCCGCTCGGGCGCGCACGCGCCTGGCGACCGGTGAGCAACCGACACGGGCAGCATGGGTCTGCTCGCCACGCTGCGGCGCTCGCTCCCCCGACGCCTGCAACCCTGGGCTCCTGACTCGATCTCGGCCGCGGTCTCGGGCTTCGGCGCGGGCGTAGGCGCGATCTCCGGCTTCGGCGCGCTGGACGAGGAGCTTGCGCAGGCGATTCAGCCCGAGCAGCGCAGCACAGCGCCCACCATCGGATGGCGCCGCGCCGTGCTCGTGACAGTGGCGTTGGCCGGCTGCCTGCTCGTCTTCCTGCTGGCGCGACATCTGGCCAACGCGCCCACTTTGCCCGTGGAGTGGCGCACCGGTGCCAACGGTGAGTTGGTGCTGCTTGTCGGTGTCGAGTCTGGCACGGCTGTGCCTCAGGGCCGCACGCTGGTGGCCGTTTCGGCACCTGGGCACGCACCTCTGCCGGTGGACGCCGAACTCGTGCACCGTTCGGCGCGCTGGCAGGTCGACGACGAACGCCGCGACCGGCAGCTTGCGCAGCAGGCCGGGCTGGACAAGAGGCTGGCCACCGGCCAGGTGACCCTGCAATTCCGTGATGGCGCGCCGGTTGCGATGCCGGTGGACCAGCGCGGCTTTGGCGGCCTGGGATTGATGTTCTGGCCGCTGGCTGCGCTGGCGCTCCTGCTTATGCTGCTGGGCGCCGTACTGCCGCTGGCGCGTGCCGACCGGCGCAACTTCGGCTTCTTCGTGATGTGCCAGGCGCAGGCAGTGAACCTGGCGTTCGTCGCCGCGCAGTCGGTCGATGGCCTGGGTGGCGATGGCCTGGTACCGTGGCTGGAGGGCCCGCTGCGCGCCGGGCTCGACCTCCTCACCGCGGCCGGGGCCTTGCATGTGCTCGCGCTGGGCGCGATCGGAAACTCGGGCCCCTCGAGCCCATCGGGCCCATCCGGCCCATCCGGCCCGTCAGGCCTCCCGGGCGTCGCAAGCACCGCTGGCCTGGGCGGCCCCGCCGGTGCTGCGCCAATGAGCGCAGCAGCGGCTCTGGGCGAATCGACCTGGGGTCCGGCATCGAGTTCTGTCTGGCGCTGGACCTGGGCGCTCCTGGGCTGGGCACTGGCGCTGGGCTTCGCGCCGCTGTTTCACTTCGGCGATCGGGCACACCTGTGGTGGTGGGCACAGGGCCTGAGCACCTTGCTGCTCGCCGCCGCTTGCTGGGCGGCCACGCGCAACTACCGTGAGTTGCCCGACCCCTACGTGTTGCTGATCCGGCGCTTCGTGGGGGTGGCGCTCGCGGTGTGGTTGCTCGTCACCGGCACGCTGGCGACCACCGCCGACCTCGCGGCCACGGCAGCAGGCACTGCCGCCGTGGCGTCGGCCATGTGGACCATCTTCGCCGGCTCGCTGCTGCTGCTGTCTCCGCTGGTCTCGCGCTCGCGGCGCCTGCTGCGCGAGCTCGCGCTGCTGGCCGGCATCAGCACCGTGGCCACCTCGCTGGACCTGCTGTTCGCCGCGCTGTTCGCGCTCGGACCTTTCGCATCGCTGACCCTGGCGGTGTTCCTTGCACTGGGCGTCTACGCCGGCGTGCGCCAGTGGCTGCTCAACCAGATGGTGGCCAGCCAGGTGCTGACCACCGAGCGCACCTTCGAGCAGATCTACCGTCTCGCGCGCGACGTGCAGTCCAACCCGGCACGCTACCCGGCGCGCGCGGCGCAACTGCTGCGCGAACTGTTCGACCCGCTGGAGGTGATGCCGCTGCAGCGCGAGATCAAGGAGGCGCGCGTGCTCGGCAACGGCACGGCCCTCGTGGTGCCCCTCATGGCCGCCGACGAACTGGCCGATACCCCGCCGGCCGCCGCGGTGCTTCGCTTCGCAAGGCGTGGCCGGCGCCTGTTCTCGCAGGACGACGCACGCCTGGCCGAGCGGGTGATCGACCAGCTCAAGCGCGCCGTCGCCTACGACCGCGCCGTCGAGCGCGGCCGCTCCGAGGAACGCCAGCGCATCGCGCAAGACCTGCATGACGACATCGGCGCGCGCCTCCTGACGCTCATGTACAAGGCCCAGACGCCGGAGATGGAGGACTACATCCGGCACACGCTGAAAGACCTGAAGACGCTCTCGCGCGGCCTCGCCGCCGGAGAGACCAGGCTCACACACGCCGCTGCCGAGTGGAAGGCCGACCTCGCCCAGCGCGCCGAGGCCGCGCGCGTGGAGCTCGACTGGCACTTCGATGCCGACCGCGACCCGCGCCTGTCGGTGGTGCCGTGGTCGGCCCTGACGCGTGTGCTGCGCGAGTTGGTGAGCAACGCGCTGGCCCATGCGGGCGCCACCAGGATCGAAGTGTGGCTGCGGCTGGCAAGCGCGCGGCTGACATTGCGCGTCGCCGACAACGGCTGCGGCAGAGCCCCGCAGGATTGGGCCCATGGCCTCGGGCTGGGCGGCGTTCGCAAGCGCGTCAAACAACTCGGAGGCGCCGTGGTCTGGCGCGAGAACGGGCCCCACGGCATCGTCTGCGAAGTCAGCGTGCCGGGGTTCGCGGAAGGCGGCCCGGCGTTGCCCGGGTTGAAAAATACAATCCCAGCCATGGAACCCGAATCCGGGCACTGACCTTTGAACATCCATCAAGTCCTCGCCGCCGCCGGTTTCCTGGTCTGCCTTGCCCTGCTCGTGCACAGCCTGCTCGGCGCGCGACACCAAGCCCGGCTTCGCCTGTGGTGGACGGTACGTGACGCGCAAGTCAGGCAGTGGTGGGCACGCCGAGTCAAGCAACGCCGAATTGCACTCGCAGGGCGTCCCGCGGACCTGGCGCAGCGTCGACGCAGCGGCAAGGCTCACTCGCCAGACCGCGATGCCGCGAAGGAGGCGGCCGATCTCATCGAGCGGGCGCGGCGCCACGCCGCCACCCGCCACGGCGACCCGGGCGAAGGCCCAGGCAAGGCCGGCGGACAGGGAGGTGGACAGGGAGGCGAGGACAACGTCGTGCGCCCACGCCGCTTCGGAAATCGGCCCAACGATCTGCACTGACTGCCGAGCCAACCATGGGCTATTCACCGGGCTGGGTGGCCCCTGTGTGCGGGGCCATTCATTTCGAGGGACAATAGAGGCCTCGTGCAGACTAGGGCGCTCGCGCTGGCGTCCCCAAACATGACCACTCGTCGCAGCACCCCCGGTACCGAGCCCGCGTCCAACGCCGCGGGCCCGAAGCTTCGCCAGACCCAGGCCGAGTACACCGCCGCCCGCCCCAACGCCGAGCCCGGCGTGCGGCCCATGATGTCGAGTTCGAAGATGTACGTGTGCATCAAGTGCCATGCCAACTTCAAGACCGGCGAAGGCAAGCCCGATCCGCGCCTGCGCGGGCTGGGCCGTTGCAATGGCTGCCTGGGTGTGACGGTCCAATCTGCCTGAGGGCGGCAGGCGCATCCGCGCCCATCTGCCGTCCGCCCGGCGGCCTGACGCCCGGCGCCCCCAGGGGTGGCCGGGCGTTGTCGTTCCAGCCGCTGCTCGCGGCGAGGCCTCGGTGGCCACGAGAGATGGCCGACCCGCCCAGCGGCGCCGCCATCCCTAGCGCACGGCTCGCACACCCAGCAAGGCACACACCTCTTGGGCGATGGCGAGTGCAGCGGTCAGCCCGGGCGACTCAACGCCGAACAGATTGACCAGCCCGGCCACCCCATGCACAGGGGGGCCGTCGATACGGAAGTCAGGCGCCGGAGTCCCGGGCCCATGAATTTTCGGCCGTACGCCGCTGTAGGCCGGCGCCAGCGCGCCATCGGGCAACCCCGGCCAATAGCGCCGGATGGCTTGTTCGAATCCTTCGGCGCGCGCCGGATGCACCGCGTAGTCGATGTCGGCCGGGTCTTCGATGTGCAACCACTCGTGGTCGGGGCCGAAGCGCACCTGACCCGCGAGGTCCAGCGTCACGTGCACGCCCAGCCAGGCATCCGTCGGCACAGGATAGACCAGCCGCGAGAACGGCGGCGTTGCCATCAGCGCGAAGTAGCTGCCCTTGGCGAAGAACGCCCGCGGCACGGCCGCCGCGGCCGCCGCCTCAAGGCCCTCGAACTGGCCGGCCAGCGCGGGCGCGTGCAGGCCACAGGCATTGACCACGAGGTCGGCTGCCATCTCGAAGGGGCCCTCAGGTGTGGCGGCGTGCACGTGGGCCGGCGCACCCGGGGCGAATCGCACCGCCGTCACGCGGGACTGCAGCGCCAGCGCTCCGCCGGCCCCTTCCAGCTCACCCTGCAACGCCAACATCAGCGCGTGGCTGTCGACGATGCCGCTGCTGGGTGACCAAAGCGCTGCAGTGCAGTGAAGCGCCGGCTCCAAGGCGCGGGCTTCGTGGGCCGCCATCGGCTGCAGCGCCACACCCACGGCGCCGGCGCGGCGTTCGATGGCCTCCAGCGCCGCATGCTGGTCTTCGTGCGTGGCGACGATGAGTTTGCCGCAGCGCCGGTGCGGCACCCCGCGCTCGGCACAGAAGGCGTAGAGCAACTCCTTGCCGCGCACACACAGGCGGGCCTTCAGAGAGCCGGGCGCGTAGTAGATGCCGGCGTGGATGACTTCGCTGTTGCGTGAACTCACGCCCTGGCCGATGGCCGACTCGGTTTCGACCACCACTGTCTCGCGGCCGCGCCGGGCGAGTTCGGCGCCCGCTGCCAAGCCGACCACGCCAGCACCGATGACGAGTGCGTCAACGCGGTCCATCAGGGTGTGGGCGTTCCAGCGGCACCGGCGGGTCGGGCGGCGTCTGCCTCATCGTCATCCAACACGAAGACAAAGCGCTTCTCGAACAGGTCGGCATCGTCGAAGTGGCGCCGGCCCACGAAGGCCGTGGCGTGGTGGCCCCACTGGCGCATCTGACCCGGGGACGAGATGCCCATCGGCCAGAAGAGAAAGCGCTCGGCACGCTGCGTGCCAGGCACCAAGCCGTCATCACCGTAGGCGCTGTGGGTCGCAGCACCGGCGCCAGCCGCGCCGCCCGAGCCTCCATGCACCAGCACCGGCAGCGCACGCAGGTCGTCTTGCGCCATGGACTGCAGCCGAATCTCCTCGGGCCTGGTTCTCCCTTTGACCTCCAACGTGACGCGTTCCAGGAACTGCGTGCGGGTGGCAATGCGCAGCACCGCGCGCTGATCGGCCTTGGGCATGGCAAGCGTCTGCGGCACGAAGGCCCACTCGGGCTCATCGGCTGGCGCGGGTACCAGCAAGGCGCGCGGTGTGGTGATGAAGTAGTGGTAGCAGCCGCAAGGGTGGACCGTGTCGTACACCAGCACACGACCACGGGGGTCGAGTGTCACACGCCAGATGAGGCCATCGAGGTGCCCTGCAAGCAGGTCCAGCGGGCCCTCGGAGGGCCGTGCACCGAACCACACCGTGTAGACGAGTTGTGGCAGCGTGCGGCCGCGGTAGCGCGTATAGGTGACGTGCCGATAGACGGCCGGCCGCTCGCGCTGCAGCACAGGCATGCCCAGCGCCGCATTCCAGGCCAGGGCACCCGGGCGGTCGTCGTCAAGCGACACCTCCTTGTCGAAGATGGGCTGGTGCTGGTCCAGCAGACGCGTGTGTGCGTCGGCACCATCTGGCGCCGCTTCGGCGGGCACATAGCGCAGCACCTGGGCGCCGATCGGTGTCGCCAGCGGCCTTGCGAACGCGTCGCGCACCAAGGCGAGCTGGTGATGCACCCCAGCAGTGAACGGCACGCGCGCGATCGCATAGGCGCCGAGCACCCGCTTGACCGTGCTGTACGAATCCGGAACGGTGATGCCGCGGCGTGCGGGCCCGGGCCCATTCAACAGTTGCGCGGCGCAGTCTTCGCTGCGTTGCACGGCCTCGGCGCTGGACGTGGCCAGGGCCTCGAAAGCCGCCGCCGGCATGTTGCTCAACTCGGCCACTCTGGCGGCGCGGTCAAGTGCCCGCATCGCAGGCAGCGCTTCGCGCTCGAAGTCGGCGTCGGCCAGCCGAGTGTCGCGCGCCAGTGCCGCGGTGTACCGGTTGGTGCGCAGATGAGGATGGCCGGCGATGCGGGCTTCCTGCACATCTGTCATGCCTGCGCGCGCCACGGCTGCATCGAGGCCGGCAAACCATTCGAAACAGGGGCGCAGCCGCGAATCGGCATCCCCGCCGACCACCGACGGCACCGTGGTGCACGCCGAAAGCAGCGCGAGCAGCAGTGCCCAAAGCGGCATGGCGTACGCGCGTGACCCTGCCGATCGACGAAGCGCTAACACGGCAACTGCTCGCGAACCAGCCGCTTCATCAACTTGCCATTGGCGTTGCGCGGCAGCGGCGCGTCGGTGAGGCCGAGAGGTCGGCATGCACCAGCGCGGGTGGCGTCAGGCACAGCTTGTCCATGGCCGGCATGTTCCATGGGGCAGTCGAGCGCAACAAGGTGGGCTTGGCTCATCGGGTCAGTGTAGTGATGCCGGCAGTGCTGCGACAACCAGTGCTGCGACAACCGGTAGGCATGGACCCGGTGGGTTAGCACCGATCGGCGAGCCTCACCGCCTGACTACCATGGTTGCGACTTCCTGATCCGTACCATCCACAACGCAGCTGAAACCCGGAGTGGCGCATGAGCCCTTCCCCCGAATCGCTGGGCATGTGCTCGGCACGCCTGGCGCGCATTGACCGCTTCCTGGCCGAGCGTTGCGTTGACAACGGCCGCCTGCCCTGCGCGCTGATCCAAGTCGCAAGGCAGGGTCAGCTCGTGCATCAGTCGGTGCTGGGCAAGGCCTCGCTGGAGGACGGCACACCGCTGGCCGAGAACAGCATCGTGCGCATCTACTCGATGACCAAGCCCATCACCAGCGTGGCCTTCATGATGCTGGTGGAGCAGGGCCTGGTGGCGCTGGAGGACCCGGTGCACCGCTTCATCCCTTCTTGGCGCAACCTGGGCGTGTACGTCTCGGGCATGCCCGGTGCGTTCCAGACGCGGCCCATAGAAGAGCCGATGCGCATCATCGACCTGCTGCGCCACACCTCGGGCCTGACCTACGGCTTTCAGACACGCACCAATGTCGATGCGGCCTACCGCGCCGGCCAGGTCGAGCCCTACAGGCAACGCGAAGGGCTCGAAGGCTTCGTGCAGGCGCTGGCCGGGCTGCCGCTGGAGTTCTCGCCCGGCACGGCCTGGAACTACTCGGTGTCCACCGACGTGGTGGGCTACCTCGTCGGCCTGATCTCCGGAATGCCTTTCGACCAGTACCTGCGCCAGCGCATCTTTCAGCCACTGGGCATGGTCGACACGGACTTCCATGTCCCCGACGAGAAGGCCGCGCGCTTCGCACACTGCTACCAGCGCTCGGCCGAAGGCAAGCTCGTGCCTGCGATGGAGCGCAACTTTCGCGAGCCGGCGGCTGCGCCTTCGGGTGGTGGGGGCCTCGTGTCCACGGCGGCCGACTACATGCGCTGGTGCGACATGCTGCGCTGCGGCGGCACGCTGGGCGACGTGCGGCTGATCGGGCCGAAGACACTGGCGCTGATGCGCGCCAACCACCTGCCCGGCGGGCGCGACCTTGCCGATGTGTCGACCTCGATGTTCAGCGAGGCCACCTACAGTGGCGTGGGTTTCGGCCTGGGCTTTGCGATGACCACCGACGTGGCACGCACGCAATCGGCTGGGTCGCGCGGTGAGTACTGGTGGGGCGGCATGGCCTCCACCGCGTTCTGGATCGACCCGGTGGAAGATATCTGCGTGGTCTTCCTCACTCAGCTGATCCCGTCGAGCACCTACCCCATCCGGCGCGAGTTGCGCTGGTTGGTCAACGCCGCAGTCATCGAATCCAAGGCCTGAGAAGAAAGCCTCGAGCGCCGTGGACACCGAGATGCTCGGCCTGCCGGTCCACCTGGTCGATGGCGGCCCCCGGGACACTGCCGTCAATGGCGTGTCCCGTTGCCCGTATTGCGCCGGACCTGCATCGGGAGCGATGTCTTGCGTGAGAATGCTGCGATGAGCAAGACCCACGCACCTGGTCCCGGACGCGCCGCCTGCCCGTGCTGCCGGGCGGCGCGCCTGCCAAGGGGCCCGCATGAGCGTCGAGACGGCTGAAGCAATCGTCGGCACTCTCGCCGGCTACCTTGTGCTCGGGCTCGCTTTCGCGCTGGCCTTCGTTACCCGCGGAGTGGCCGCGATCGACCCCGCCGCACGGGGCATGCCCCGGTGGGCACGTCTGCTCATCGTGCCGGGCGTCGCGGCCTTGTGGCCGCTGATGCTTTGGAAGTGGTTTACACAGAAATCACCGCCGGTGTCATGAAGCGAGCGCACCGCCGCTGCCACCGAGTGGTGTGGCCGATCCTTCTGCTGTGTTCGACTGCCGTTGTCGGCCTGGCGCTGGTCCAGCGACCGGCCGTACCGCAGAACCCGGTTTGGCCGCCGATACTCGCGGCAGCGAGCACTTGATGTCCCACGGCTATCGCGTCGTCACCTGGACGCCATTCAAGAAGCGCTTCGATGCCTGGATGCTGGCCGGCGTCGCTGTGTACCTGCTCAGCTTCGTGCTCGTGGCCTCGTGGGTACCACCGGCTGGGGAGAGCTTCACGCCCTTGCAGACCCTGATCCGGGCCACCGGGACACTGGCCTTCCTGCTGCTCACCTTCCTGCTGTGCATCGGGCCGCTGGCGCGGCTGACGCCGCGCTTCAAGCCATTGTTGTACAACCGGCGGCATCTCGGCGTCACGACATTCCTCGTCGCGCTGGTTCACAGCGTGCTGGTGGTGGTCTGGTACCACGGTTTCGGTGTGCTGAACCCCATCGTCTCGCTGCTCGTTTCCAACCCCCGCTACGACTCGCTGGCGGGCTTTCCGTTCGAGTCGCTGGGATTG